>CAYFJZ010000003.1:0-228187 GCA_964343715.1 uncultured Candidatus Peribacteria bacterium
CGGATGTGGATGGCTTTTTGACCGCCGATCCCCGGCTTGTTCCTGAAGCTTCTATTATTCCTCAGATTGGTTATGAAGAAGCGGCCGAGCTTTGTTTTTTTGGAGCGAAGGTGCTTCATCCCAAAACTATAAGACCTGTTATCGATGGGGGAGGGGCGGTGTATATTCGAAATACTTTTAACCCTTCTCAGAGAGGAACCAAGGTTTCAAAAGAGGTTCCCCAAGAAGCGACAATGGTTCAGTCGATTACTTCGAAATCGGTTTTGCTGCTGCTATTTGATGTTTTTGGGACACGAAAACACAAAAGAGAAATACTGGCCGAGATTTTTGATCTGGCCTGTGAGTTGGAAATACCGATTGATGCGATTGCTTCGAGTGAGGCGACTATTTCAATTTGTATTGAGGATAAATTCTTGATGGATAAAAAAATTGTTCAGAGATTTGGAGAGATCGCGCCGCTAGAAGTTTCATCAGATCGAAAAATCATCTGTATTGTCTCGAATGATTATGTTCGAGGAAGGGTTGGAGTTGCGGCCTCTTTTTTGGGGGCGGTTTCTGGAGCGGGGGTGAATATTGAAATGTATTCTCAGACTTCTTCTGAAATTACTCAGTTGGTGGTGGTCAGAAGTGAGGATGCCCATAAGGCCATAGTTTCGATTCATGATCGGATGATGAACTAACGTTGGTTGTTTAATAAACAGAGGACTCACATATAAGTAGGATGTATAAAATCAATTTCATTGATCAATTATGCGAAGGAAGGGGGCTAGTGAACTAATTATTAATCTTAAATAGTATGTCATCAGTTGCCATTTGTGGAGTTACCGGAGTTGTGGGGCAGGAGCTTTTGGGGTGTTTAAAAGCTCTGGATGTGACGGTGGATCGTTTGGGGCTTTTTGCTTCTGCAAGGTCCGCGGGGAAAAAGGTTCAAACTCCTTTTGGAAACAAAGTGATTGAAGAGTTTGAAGTGTCTCGTGTGCAGGATTATGATTTTGTTTTTTTGTGTGTGGGGGGGGAGTTTTCAAAACAATATGCTCGAAAGTTGACCGAAAAAGGGGCTCGCGTGATTGATAGCAGTTCGGCTTTTCGATATGAAGATGATGTGCCTTTGGTGGTCCCGGAGGTCAATGCTGGAGCAATAGGGGACTCGAGGCTTATTGCTAATCCCAATTGTACCACGGCTATTTTATTGGTAGCTTTGTATCCGCTTTATAAAGCTTTTGGTCTCAAGCGTGTAATTGTTTCGACCTATCAGGCGACCAGTGGTGGGGGATTGGCGGCGATGAATGAACTTCGAGAACAAACCAGTCGATTTTTGGCCGGAGAAGTAGTTGAGAACACAAAATTTGTTCACCCTATTCCATTCAACCTGATCCCTCAGATTGATGTGTTTCAGAACAACTTGTACACCAAAGAAGAAATGAAAGTGGCCTGGGAAAGTCGAAAAATAATGGAGGTTCCTGATCTTCCTCTCTCTTGTACCGCGGTTCGAATCCCTACTTTTCGAGCGCATGCCGAGTCGGTGACGGTTGAGACTGAACAGTCTGTTGATCTAGATAAAGTTAGACAGGTTATTCAGGATGCTCCTGGGGTAACCTTGGTGGATGATCCTGAAAAGTTAATTTATCCCATGCCTTTGACGGCGACTAAACAGTTTGACGTGGAAGCGGGGCGTTTTCGTAAAAATGATGTGTTTGGAGAAAGGGGATTGGATTTTTTTGTTTGTGGCGATCAATTGCTTAAAGGAGCGGCTTTGAATGCGGTGCAAATAATGAAATCAATTAATGGATAGCTCATATTTTTTTATTATTAGGTCTTCTTTGGAAGATATTCTTTCAATTTTGTTTGAAAGAAGTCAAGTTTCAGGCCTTTTGGAACAACAAGGAGATTTTGAAGTGTGTGAGCGATGAACAGGAGCTTTTTGGCGATGACCTCTTTGTTCTTTTTTTTCGCTTCGATTTTGAGTAGAAGCTGAGAAAATTCTTTTTTTTGATTTCCAATAATTTGAATCAGGAGTTCGGCTGTTTCGTCTGGGAAGGGGATGACAAAGGATTGTTCTTTGATTCCCTGGTCAAAGAGGGCTAAAAGATAGGGTTTGAGTTGAGAAATGGTATTGGCCAGTAGTTTTTGGCGAAATTTGAGATTGGCTTGGTAGTGGAAAACGTTGTTGAGCTTGTATCGTGAAGAAGGGGAGTCCGCGCGATAGGTAAGGATCTCGGCAATCAAATCTTGAAGTTTTGTAAGAGCATTGCATTTGTGGTTGTTTACAATTTCCTTAATTATGTATTCTATACTTTCTAGGTATTGCTGAGCGATGCACTCGAGCACTTCATCCTTTGATTTGAAGTGATGATAAAACGCTCCTTTTGATACTTCGGCTTTATCAATAATACTTTGTACTGATGTCTTTTCGTATCCTCTCTTGTGAAACTGGTCCAGCGCTATTTTTAGAATGGTCGCTTTTTTGAGCGCGGCTTTTTGGGTTCGAATGTTTGGGCGGATATTATTTGCCATTGTGGAAAACTTTTAGACCGTCGGTTGGTTTTATTCTATTTTTTATTTATTGGCTGTGAAGTATTTTTAGCCTTGTTTGGCGATATTTGTTCATTTAATGGTTGAAGACATAGTTGGAGTATTCGATCTTATTGCTTCTTTATATAAAAAATAGTACTACACCTCGCCTCCTTGAGTCTATTAGCTGCATATCTCAATTTCCTTGATTTGAGGCGTTTTTTTAAAAAAGAGGTAAAACGGTTCGCTTCTTATGAAGAACTTTTTAATTAGTTTGGCGAAAATATGGAAATATTGAAAAATATGTTTTAGGGGAGATGAGCTTTTGTCTTTCTTTTTTCTTATCAGTTAATTTGAATCGATGAAAAATGTGGAAAACTTATTTTCCGTTAGTGTTTATTCCCCTAGTTGAAGTTTTTGTTCGACTCTCTACAAACCGTCGGTCGGTTTAATGTTTTATATATCTTCTAGGAAAGAGTAGATGAGTGGATGTTTTTTCTTTGAATAAATAGAACTTCAATTTTGTTTTAAAAAATATTTTTAGACTCCCCTGTTATTTTTTATATTTATAAGACCTTTTGTTTTTTTTGAAGACCGTCGGTCGGTTTTAGTAAGGCAAATCTTCTCACTATTTTTGTCTTTAATTTAATGAAACTTTTTTGAAGATAATGATGGTGGGGTATTTCTGTGTGTTGTGGATGATAGTTTTTTATTCTTCTTTATTTATGGTGCTTTTTTTGGTTTTTGTTTTTTTTTATTTACCACTGTTAATATTGTATCTCTTATGAAGACCGTCAGTCGGTTTGTGGTCTAGAGATGTTAAAAAAATTAGTGATCGCCCTATTTTTACAGTGGTGGGAATCCCCTTTTTTCGATTTTTGTGTTTTTCTTTTTTGTGCCGGCGTATTTTGCTAGATATGGATTGAGTTTTTTCTCCTCCCCTAGTTTGCGAGTTGGGACACTTCCATAATCGTGCCCTGGGCAAACGATAAGGTGATCATCCCAGGTAGCTATGTGTTTGAGGGTTTTTTCTTGAACGGTTGGATCGCTGTCAGGGAGATCGGTTCGTCCTACACTTTCTATAAAAAGAGTGTCTCCGGTGAAAATGTGATTTTCGGCTTCAAAGGTGAGATGGTCCGATTGGTGGCCTGGAGTTTCGTGCACTAGTATGTGAAAAGAACCGATGGTGATGGTATCCCCTGCTTTGACGCTTTCATATTTTTCAGGAATAACCCAGAATCCATTTTCGGGGGTTTGGAATCTTTTCTTCTCTATCTTGGGATGGGCATATATAGGTGCTCCGTTTTTTTGAGCGATTTGGTCGGCTTCTCCCGAATGATCGTAGTGGACGTGTGTGAGGCAGATGGCCTTAATTTCTATCTCCTTTTTGGCGGCATACTGGAGCACTTTTTCGTGTTCAAAGCCAGCGTCAATAACGGCTCCGGTTTTTGTGTGTTCATCGGCTATGAGGTAGATGTTGTTTTTCATCTGCCCGACGGGAATTCGTTTGCAGAACATTCAATATTAGTTAGTAGTTATCATCAAACAACAAACAGCGCTTAGAAAAGCATCGTAATGCGTCTTTTTATCAATTATGAAAGGGGATAAAATGTGTTGTTGGTTTTATTGTAGAGGGGAAAAAAGGGAGGTGAAATTTTTTTTCAGAATTTTATTTTGTCGAATAATTATTTTTAGTGAGGTATTGCCTTTGCTTTTTTAAAATTAGACCGTCGGTCGGTTTTCTTTGTTGATTGTTAAGAATCAGCAGTTTTAAATACTGTGGTCCACGATTTTGGTGTTTTTAAGAAGATTGGCTTTAGGGAGGGACTTCTTTTGGGTTGATTGTATGTGTGGTTTGTGTATTTATTCCTTATGAGAAGACCAGATTGTAATGGTGATTCTATGTCCCTGACATATCATCACTGTATAAATCTAGATCGTGTGGTTTATGATGCCATTCATCCACATCCAGATTATTCTGAGCATAATTATTTAAGACAGTATAGATGGCTGGAAAAACAGGCTGGTTTTTATCCCTTGTTTGTTGGGGTGGGGACCTCTGATTCTGATATTTATATCACGGGTTATTCTAACAACTGGGAAGAGGAAGATCCCGACAGTGAAGGGGGTTTAGATGATGATCCGTTTAATGGTGTTTTGTTTTCGTTTTCTCAGGTTGAGAAGATTTTGTTTTCAGATTATATGGATTGGAACTCTGTTTTAAACACGTCTGATGTTGATAGGATGTCTGAAAGTTTGAAAACCAGAGTTTTGAGGCCGGCATGGAGTCACGATGACTGGTTGAATAGGGCACGGGTTCGTCCTGGATGTGTTCAGGGGGTTGTACCCTCTTTGGACTTGAGAAGGGCTGATCGAATTTGGGTTAAGGATGAAGCTACTCGACTGATTTTGGAGCGAATGGGGTTTACTAAGATTTTGATTCATCAATTACTTTATCCTCACCATTAGGAATCTCTCCACACTCAACTCTCACATCTCGGGTTCCCACAGTTGGGGATTTTTCGTGTACCAGACATACGATGTTGTCTTTTTGAAATCCTTTTTTGCCGTTGCCTCGAACTCCTTCTGAATTAAATCGAGTGAGACGAAATTTTTTTTTTACGTGGTTGAAGTAAGGGATGGCGGCCTGGTTGAAGGGAATATTTTTTACATGAGTTGAGAGTCCTTGAATTTCTTTGTATTTGATTTTCCCGTCCTCTTGGTCGAGCCATTCGAAAGAAGTGGGAAAGGGGGGGCTAAAATTAAGGCTTGAGTTGTTGGTGATGGTATTGATGATGGATGAAGGGGTGGAGAGGTCGATTTGATTATGGTTTGTTTTGATGTTTGTTGTTTGTTGCTTGTTGTTTTTTAAAAAATGGTAGATCTGTTCGGCCACTTCGGTTCTATTGGGGTGGGAATCGGGGAAAAGGTAGGGGAGGAGGTCGACTTTGTATTTGTCTTGATCTTCGAGGGCTTTGAAGTAGGGACTAAACCAGTGTGCGGGATTATTAACTTTGGGAATGGGGATGTTGAACGCCTGAACGTATATTTTGGCGATTTCGGCTCGGTTGACGTGGTTGTGTGGGAGAAAAGATCCGTTGGGATGACCCGAAATCCAGCCTTTTTGGGCGGCGGTTTCGACGTAGGGAAAAAACCAATCGGTGGGATCGACGTCGGAGAACTGAGATTTTTTCGTTTTGAGCACTGGCGTGTTGGTTGCCAATACAAGGAGTTTTGTTAATTCGGCTCGGTTGATGGATTGATGGGGATTGAAGTTGCCTTTTGGGTCTCCTTTGAGAATTTCTATTTCGGCTAAAAACTGAATGGCGGTTTGGGCCCTGGGGGGGATGTGGTCCTGGTCTTTGAAGGTGGCAAATCCTATTTCCGGGAACAACAAACAACATGCAACAAACAGGGAGTGAATGAATCTAAAATTATTTGTTGAGGAGATCATTTTGATGGGGGATTTGTTTTTTTTATTTTATTAGGCTTGGGGGCTTTTTCAATTGTGGTTAGGCGGCTTTTTTTTGAAAAACTATTTCGTGGGCGGTGTTGTAATCAGGATGGGGCTCATAAAGATGAAGATGCCTTTCTTCTTCGGTTAATTCTCTAAAATCTATTACTTTTAAATTTTGGTTTTGTTGGGGGGTGAGAAAACCTCTGACTCTCATTTCGTGTTCTTGGTGTTTATCGTCTTTTTTCCCAGGGCTTCGAAGGGTAAGAGTTCCTTTTGGTACAGTTTGGAAGATGAGTTGTCTATAAACCATCGTATTTTGGCGCCAAGAATTTCCCAGCAGTGTTGGGAAGCATATACTGGTGCTGTCGGCTGGAAAATAGAGAATGTTGTCTGGGGGGGTAGCCCCTTCTTTTCCCCAATTTGTAGTGTTGTTTTTAATGTACTCCATTCTTTGGAGCGCTTTTAGAGCCCTATCTCGATACAATTCTGAGTAGGTTTGGGAGGGGGATATGGTTTTTTTACGAAGAAGTTGTTTGGTGTTGCAGAGATCGTCGTACACAATAATTCGATCTTCTGGGTTTCGAGCTGAAAACCATTCGGGGGGATTTTCGCCTTCGGCCCACTCCGGAAGGTAGAGTCCAGGCCCAGAGGCAAAATCGATGTGGATGTTAGATGGTGTTAGTTCGTTCATTGTAGACTTAAATTTAAATAAGTATTTTTTCAATAAAGTCAATGCTAATGCTTGACATATTTGTTGCTTATAATATAATAAAAATGTTCTTTGTCATCATTTAGCAGACATCTATCTGTGTTTGAGTTTGTATCATTCAGGTCGAGCGCAGATGTCCTGTCTGCTCACCTGAATTCACCAGTACCATCCCTATTAGTATGGAGGATGTGAAACAATGGACATTATTGTACGTCCCGCAGAAGGTCCCGTTTCGGATCTACTCTGGAAAAAGCGGTTGGAATACAACTATCGTTTTGACCAGATGCGAAAAAAGTTTCCACAGGTTCCTATGGATGCTCCGCTGTTTCAGGACATTCTTGCGAAGATGTTTATCATGCAAGAGTTGTTTGAAGGACGTGGAGTGGTTCGCTCGGATAGTGTTTGTGGCTGGTTTTTCCAGCAGCATATGTTCTGTTATACACAGTACCTGAACAATGCTTTTCAGGTCATTTGGGCGTATGCGAATCAACGTTCGGATATGGTGCAGGTGGTGTAACGGGGCAACGTGAAGTATCAGGGGTAAGGCCCATACTTCCTACATTAACCAAGCGGCAGTTCATCATTGATGAATTGCCGCTTTCGACGTATATGATTATTGGGGGTGATGAGTATAATCCTTTTCGTTATGACCAAATTCTATCTGAACCAACTAGTAAAAAATCTTCCTCCGAGTGGAATTCGACGTTTTTTTGACCTGGTTATTTCGGCGGGACCTGAGGTGATTTCGCTTGGAGTGGGAGAACCTGATTTTTCGACGCCCTGGCATGTGAGAGAGTCGGTGATTTATTCATTGGAAAAAGGGTTTACTAACTATTCAGAAAATGCGGGCTTGTTTGAATTACGATCAGAAGTAGCCCAGTTTACGGCGGATGAAACGGGAGAAACTTATGATCCGAAGACCGAAATTCTCATTACTCATGGGGTTTCAGAGGGGATGGATTTGGTTTTCCGTTCGGTGCTTGAGCCGGGAGAGGTGGTTTTGGTGCCCGATCCTGGATATGTGATGTATGAACCTTTGGTGATTTTGGCGGGGGGAAGGGTGGAGTTTTATGATCCCCTCAAAATTAAAGATTTGAAAGTTCCGAAAAACACGAAAGCTATAGTTTTAAACTTTCCGGGGAACCCGATGGGAAATACTTTTTCTTCCCAAGAGCTACAGCGGGTGGCAAATTTGGCACAGCAGCATGACTTTTTGGTGCTTTCAGATGAGATTTATGGAGGACTTACGTTTGAGGGTCAACACAAGAGTATTTTAAAGTTTCCTCACATGAGGGAACGGGCGGTTTATTTTAACGGTCTTTCCAAAACGCATGCGATGACTGGATTTCGTGTGGGCTGGGTTTGTGGTCCGTCAGAGATTGTTGGGGGGATGACAAGAATTCACCAGTATTCGGCGCTTTGTGTGGGGACGCCTTCTCAAGTAGCGGCGTTGGAGGCCCTTCGTAAGGGCGATGAGGAGGCTGAGTCTATGCGCAAGATTTTTGATCAAAGACGAAAGTACTGTGTTTCTCGTCTGGAAAAAATGGGGCTTGAATTTGTGGTGCCGGGAGGAGCTTTTTATATTTTTGCTGACGTGAGTGAACATGAAAAAGATGATGTGAAGTTTTGTGAGGAATTGTTGAAGGAGAAAAAACTCGCGATTGTTCCAGGATCGGCTTTTGGATCGGCGGGGAAAGGTCGTGTACGAATGACGTATGCGTCCAGTCGAGAAGAGTTAGAAGAAGCAATGGATCGGCTGGAGGATTTTATCGGACAGTAAATTGAGGAGCGTTTTGTAACTTCTGAATTTTTGATTTTTAGAGTTATATTGTGTCATTTCGAATCATCGATTTTTTATGTTAGATCAAACATATAACGAGAAATCGATTTAGAACAAAAGGGCGAACTGTTTCCGACCCGGGCACAGCCTCGCTTTTGCGTTAAGAAGGTCACTTTGGTTTGGAGTGGGTTTTTTAAGTTTTTAAAAAATCTTTTCCATGATTCATGATTCATAATTCATAATTCATTTGTTTTCTCTTTTGATTCCCTATGAAGTCTTTGAAAGACACCACTCAATTCATTTTGATTTCTGATTCGCACGGGGCGGTTGATCGGGTGGAGAGCGTTTTGAAACTGATGGATAAAGCGGGTTTGAAGGTACTGCTTCATGCGGGAGATTTTGTGGTGGAGGGGGTCGCAGAAGTTTTGGCGGCTTATCCAGATATTCAGATTTTCATTGCGCGAGGAAATGCGGATGTGAATGAAACCTGGGTCAAACAGATTTCGGATCTGGATCACGTTACTCTTGAACCGGTTATTCGTTTGGTAATCGCGGGGAAGAAGGTTGTTATGGTGCACAATGACCGTGAGGCGATTGGTTTGGTGGGACGGGAGGGAGATATTGATATTATGTGTCATGGGCATACGCATGTGGCACGGGGGGAGCGGATGGGGAAGACTTTTATTTTAAACCCTGGGGCGTTGGTGGAGGATGGGCGATATATGTTGGTGGATTTGGAGCAGGGAAAAGTGGAACATTTGGCCCTTGGCCGTTAGCGATTAACAATTAACAATTTTGGGTTTTTTCTTTAGTATTGGGATGTACAGTTTTGAAAAATGAAAAAAAACAAACCTAATTGTAGTTGTTGGATGTGGGGAGCGCTTTTGGTGGCTTTCCTCTTGTTCGCATGGTGGGGAGCGTGCTTGTTTTCTGAAACTTCAGAAAAGCTCAAGACGGATGTATTGTCGACGGCTGGAGGTCGAAAGATTGTGGTGTATAAAACCCCTGAAGCAAAAAAGAATTATGAAAAGAAACAGGGGCTAAAAAAGGCGGGCGGCCGGAAGGTAAAGGATCTAGATTTTTTGAATGCTTCGGTGGTCGAGGTGGCGACGGGGGTGGGAGTAGATATGTTGTTGGAAGTAGACGAAGTGGCTCGGATTGAAGATGATTTGGTTATTCAGCTAGACAAACAAAAACTTAGTTCTAATCCCAAAGATCAGCTTGTGCCCTGGGGCGTTATTAGAATTGGGTCTGAGGGGGCTTGGCAAAATGTAAATGGGCCACGAGCTTCGGTGGCGGTTTTGGATACGGGGATTGATCTAGATCATCCGGATTTGATGGCCAATATAAAAGGTTCTATCAACACGATTAATCCTGAGTTAACGGCTGAAGATGATAATGGTCATGGAACGCATGTGGCCGGAACCATTGCGGCACTGAATAACAAGTTGGGGGTAGTGGGGGTGGCTCCGAAAACGAAGATTTATGCGGCCAAAACCTTTTCTGCGAGTGGGGGAGGGTATTTGTCGGATATTTTGGAAGGCCTTTATTGGTCGATGGAAAGTCAGGTGGATATAGTAAATATGAGTTTTAGTACGCCTTATGATATTTCCTCACTCCGAGAAACGATCGAGATGGTTGATCGGGCGGGGATATTGATGGTGGGATCGACGGGGAACAGAAGAAGTCGAGTGGGGTATCCAGCGGCTTATGAATCGGTGATTGCGGTTTCGGCTTCGACCGAGGAAGATGCGTTTGCGTGGTTTGCAAACCGGGGTCCAGAGGTAAATGTGGCGGCTCCAGGGATGGCGATTTATTCGACGCACCTTAATGGTGGTTATGCCTCAATGGCGGGAACTTCTATGGCGGCTCCTCATGTGGCGGGAGTGGTGAGTCTGCTGCTTTCAACCCCTGTGGGATCAAGTGATGTAAATGGAGATGGAAAGTGGAATCGAGAAGAAGTGGTGGCTCGTTTGGAGTCCACGGCTGAAGATTTGGGGTATGAAGGGCGAGATGATTATTTTGGAGCGGGGTTGGTGAAGGCAGATAAAGCAGTGATCCATTAGCCATTAACCGTAAATCATTAACCATATTGTAGGAACACAAAATCTTGTGTCCTTTTTTCAGATAGTTGAAATGCCTCAAAAAGAGCGTTATTGGGCGCTCTTTGTCATGAGGGAAAGGCGGTTGTTGTTTAGAAGTAGTGTCCAATAATCACTCCAAACAAAACCAATGCCATGGCGCAGACGGTCATGATCAACATTTTGTTGGTACAGATAGGGCAGCTGTCTTTTGAATTTTTTTTCATTTTTTCAGAAATTATTTCTTCGGTATTTTAGTTTTTTTTTTGAAAAGTTAAAAATTTTTATTTGGGGTGATTATTCGTCATCCCAAATCTGTGGCGGTAGTTCTTTTGATTGAACTTAAAATAAGGGATCTTTTTGTATTATTAAAGAGAAAAAAGGGGAAAGAGGATATAAGATATTCATATTTCTTTTCCAAAATTACCTTCTTTGTGTTCTGCCTCATAAAAAATGGATGATTTCTCGTGTCATGTTTAAATCCTTTTGGGACAATTTTCTCAAAGAACTTGTTTTTTTAGTTATGCCCAACTTGACACTATTGTGAATTTGTTATATAGTAATGGTGTTTTTTTACATCATAAAAGTCCTTTTATCTGATTCTTTATGAATAGTGGGGTCTTCTCTGAGAATTTATGTTTGTTTTTGTAAGTTAATAGAGAAGACCTTAACTGTTTTAGGGATTAGATCCCGAGGGCTTAACTTTTTTGACCAATTGGAGGGATTATGTCTCATCAAGGAAATGATTTTTACGACTCTGATGAAGAAGAATATAGAATTGGATGGTTTTTAGGGGGGCTTCTTACATGTTCGCTTGCTCTCTTGTTTTGTCTTTGTGCGTATGAGCTATGGTTTCATGGGGTCCAAAAATTGCCTTCAAGCTGTAGCGCTAACTATCAAGAATGCTTTGAGGAGCGTTCAGGGAGGCCATGGACTGAGACTAGAAGTAAGAAGTCAGAATTGGATTAAGCACCCCCTTGGGACCCGATAAAAACTGTAGATAGTACTACAGTTGTACACGGGACATTTCCCGGACCAAGTATGCGCTTGGTCCGGGGTGATTCGGTTAAAAAAATTTCAGAATAACTGTGGAAATATGATGTTTGTTTATGGAAGTACGTATTTAGAGGGTTGCTAACTATTTGTGAGTTTTCTCATGTCAAATAATAAGCTATATATGAGGAGACATGCTTTTTTGTACCCAGATAACGAAGTCGTTTGGATCACAGTTGCTTTTGGATGAGGCGAGTTTTCAGCTGAATTTGGGCGAGAAGGTGGGCGTTTTGGGGCGCAACGGGAGTGGAAAGTCGACCCTCTTTCAGATGATTTTGGGCCGAGAACGAGTAGATGAGGGAGAGATTTCTTTTCCCGAGAATTATCGAATTGGGTATTTGGATCAGCATTTGGAATTTACTCAGCCAACGATTTTGAAAGAGGTGGTTCAGAACCTACCGGCCGACCAAAAGTATGACGACTGGAAGGGGAAGAAGTATTTGTCGGGACTGGGGTTTGAGGAATCGGACTTTGATCGTGCGCCATCTGAGTTTTCGGGGGGCTTTCAGATACGAATCAAGCTGGCAGGGTTGTTGCTTTCTGACCCTGATTTGTTGCTTTTGGATGAGCCTACCAACTATTTGGATATTGTGGCGATTCGTTGGTTGGAGCAATTCTTACGTTCGTGGAAGGGAGAACTGATGTGTATTTCGCATGATCGAACTTTTTTGGAGCGGATTACTAATCACACGGTTGTTTTTCATCGGCAAAAATTAAAGAAGGGAAAGGGGACACCAGACCAATTGTATGCGCAGATAGCTCGTGAAGAAGAAATCTATGAAAAAACTCGACTTAATGCCGAAAAAGAACGATCTCGACAAGAAAAATTTATTCGAGAATTTCGTTCAGGCGCTCGGTCGGCAGGGTTGGTTCAGTCGAGAATTAAAATGCTCAACAAGAAAGGGGTTGGGAAGGCCTTGAAACCAATTCGTCCTATTTTTTTTCGTTTCCCTCAAACCCCCTTTGTGGGGGCGAAGATGTTGGAAGGGCGGAGCTTGAGATTTGGATATGAAAAGGAGCAGGATTTGCTGAAGGGGGTGTCGGTTGAGATTTTTCCGGGCGATAAATTGGGGATTATTGGGGCAAATGGAAAGGGAAAGACGACGTTGCTTAACGTGCTGTCGGGGCAGATTCAGATGCATTCAGGAACCCATAAAGTTCATTCTAATACTCGAATGGCATTTTTTGGACAGTCCAATATTGAGCGGCTGGATAAGACCAAGACGATTTTGGAAGAGCTGATGAGTGGGGGGGATCTTCGGGAGCAGGATGTGCGAAAAATTGCGGGAAGTCTTCTTTTTACTCGTGACCTGGTGTATAAAAAAATTGATCAGCTTTCGGGAGGAGAAAAGGCGCGGGTGAATTTGGGGAAGATGATGACGCGGGAATCAAATTTGTTGTTTTTTGATGAGCCGACAAATCACTTGGATTATGAATCGGTTGAAGCTCTCATTCAGGCTCTTAATGAATATGAAGGGGCAGTGGTTTTTGTGTCGCATAATGAAGAATTTTTGCGAAGAGTGGCTCAGAAGTTAGTGGTTTTTGATGGGGGAGCTGTCACAGAGTTTCCTCAGGGATATGAGGATTTTCTTCAGCAAAGAGGGTTTGAAGAAGAAAAAGACGAAGCGTCCGCTGAAAAACCGAAAAAGAAGAAGGATCTTTCGCGAGAAGACCAGAAGCAGATCCAGAAAAAAATTCGTTCTCTGAAAAAGAAACAGAAGGAATGGGAAAAACGAATTTCTGAGATAGAAGAACAGCAGCAGAAAAATCGTGATGAATTTTCTATGGCCCTGGGGCAGGGGAATCGAATCAAGATGGATACCCTCGGGGTGAAATATGCGAAATTGCAGGAAAAGTTGGAGGTTGAATTTGAAGGCTGGGAGAGGGTTTCGAATGAGATTCAGGAGTTATCAACGAACAACCAGTAACCAACAACTTTGTAGGGGGGCTCTGTTTTTGTTTAATTGTAGCCATAATTACATATTGACATTTTGTCAATATTTTGTATCAATGTTTCGAAATGATTGATCGTGATTTGGTATTGGAAGAATATTTTTTGAGTCAGGTTGGACCGGATTTGGTTCAGGCCTCTCGATTGAATCGAGACCCGCTTGATGAAGCACATTTTGTGTCTCCAGATGTTTTGTCGTCGGTTCGGGCAATTTTGGCCGAACAGCGCACCTTTTTGGGGGAGCAATCAGGGCGAGGAGGGGGTATGGAAGCGGTCTGTCGTATTGGGGGAGCCAGTCTGGATCGAGAGATTGGTGTTTTGGATCGAGAACAGGCGTGTTCAGAACACGAGCTTATGAAAGCCGAGCTTACCTATTGGCTCAGTTCGCTTCAGGATTTGGGTCGTGAGGCTCGAGTAAGAGCTATAGTTGAACGTTTTGCCCCTCTTTTTGAAAGTGGCGATTATGAAGCTTTTTATGGTGTTTTGCGGGCTTTGGGATCTATTGATATTCCCCTCAAGGGACGAAGTGAGGCGGGGTATTCGCCGGAGGATATATTTATGGTGGTAGATTTAGAATTTGAGGTTATGGTTACTTTGATTCAGGAGGTGGTTCAGGGGGAGAACCATGAGCCTCCCAGCGAGTGGCTTGAATTTTTGCGTCAAAAAAATGAAAACCGAGTGGAGGATCGAGAATTTAACCTGAAGGCTGGAATTGTTCGCGATTCAGAAAAAATGGGGCGGATCAAACGGATTTTTAAAGAACGAAAAGTCGGATATGTTGATGCTCTGAAGGCTTTTAAAACTCTTATTCGTGAATGTTGGGGGAATAATTATGAGGGGTATTACACGGCGGGGACGACCAATGCTTTTACGATTTTGCAGAATGAGTTTTTCGGACGTTTCCCCAAAGGGCGGATTTATTACACCCCTTATGAATATGGCTCGATGACCAAGAGGCTCAAGGGGCAGCGCCGAAAGAAGAAAATTGATATGAAAGATGAATCTGTGAGCGAAGAAGATATTGTGAAGTGGGTGGAGGAGGATGCAAAATATACGGGAACAGAGCATGAGCCTTTTGTGATTTTGATTTCTTCAGAGTTTCGAGGAGGGAAAAGAGTTTTGGATGTGAGAAAAATGGCTCGTTTGGTGGCGGCTGAAAATGCAAAGCCGGAAAATCGGATGTCGGATGGGACCAAAAAGTTTCATTTGTGGATTGATGCGGCTCAGGATAATCGAGAGTTTGTTTCGGATGAAGATGGAGGGGATTGGGATTTTCATCCGGAAAACCCAGAGTTGAATGTGGGGGATGCGATTTTTTATAGCAAACGAGTGGGGGGGGAGGGGTTGGTGTTGATGCATAAAGCAACATATCCTTCTGATGAAGATATCTCACACACCTTGAGTGAGGTTTCAGGAGGGCTTATAAAAGAAGAGGCTTTGATGTCGATTATTTTGGCGCTTCGGATTAATCAATCGAGGATGGCCCATCGGTTGCGAGACCTGTGGTTGGTTCCGGATTTGTGGCGATATAGAGGTGGGGGGCAGTTTATGGCCTGGGAGCAGTCCAAAATGCAGGAAGCAATCAAGACATTTCCTTTGATGAGTCGTTACTTTGATCTGGTGATCCAAGAACGTCCCGATGAGCCGTGGGAGTGGCAGGAGCATCGAATAATGCAGTTTTCGCTTAGGGGAGAGGATACAACGGGACTTGTGAATTATTTGGTTCAGACCTTAGCCGAACGAGGATTTGGGCTGGAATCTTTTTCTTTGAGGGATGAACCTGAGTTTTCTTTTCTTTGGGATGCTGATCTTGAGACAGAGAATGCTTATGAACTGATGAGAAAGACGCAAGAGTGGGAAAGTTATTATGCCAGTCGTTTTTTGGTGTCGCTTTTGCCGGCCAATAGAAAAATGAAGCAGCCTCAATTGGCTCGCTATATTCAGGAGCGTGTGGGGCAGCATGATGTCATTCGTTTTATGATGAATGTTCTTCAGCCGGCGGGCTATGGAATTCAGATACTGAAAGAAATGGAGGATATTTTGGGAAGTCCTATGACTCGAGCTTATTTGGATGGCTTGTCTTTGGGGAAGAAATCGATGAAACCACTTCGTTTTGGATGGTTGGAGAGATGGATAAAACAGGGGCAACAATGGTTTCAGGGAATAAAGGCCTAAAAAAAAGCCATGAATTGATCATGGCTTTTTTGGAGTAAAAACTGAGGGCTTGATTAAGCAGCCAGTTTTACTTGTTCGGCCTTAGGGCCTTTGTCGGATTCTCCGATTTCGAAGGTGACTTCGTCTCCTTCGTAGAGACCGTCGAACTGAACACCGTCGAGGTCGTTGGCGTGAAAAAAGATGTCTTTTTCACCTCCTTCTGGAGCAATGAATCCGAAACCGTTTAAAAGCTTTTTAATTGTGCCTTTCATGGTTTGGGGGTTAAGAAATAATTTCCGCAAGTTGAGCTTTATGGGGAAATTACTGCTGTGAAAACCCTCTAAAACGCTTCCTACTTGTGGGAACTATTATGGATGCTTGCTTAAAAGTCAAATTTAAGTTGGATTATTTTTTCTTTTTGTCGAGTTTTTTGCCCGTTTCAAAGGCCATATCGAATATAGTTTTCATGGCTTGGGCGATTTCTTCGCTTTCGATAATGATGCCCAGCTTTTCGTGCCATGAGGCGATGTTGATGAAATCATCATAAACTTGTATTTCGGGGACCCATTGGTATTTATCTGATGGAACAAGAGTGCTTTCTCGAATTTCTTCTCGGTCCTTTTTTTGGCGTTCTCGGGCAAATTCGCTGTCGGGGTGAATGGAATAGATTTTTATGCGTCGTTTGGTTCTTCTTTTGTAGTAGCTTTCAAAGTATTCGGGCATGGCTTCGTGCATGCCTTCAAAACTTGCCCAAGATTTGATGGGTTCTTTGGCTGAAAGTGTGTGCTCGTAGACTCTTTCAAGTCCATCGGTGCCTTCATAAAAAGTGATTTTAGGCTTTTTGGGGGAATGAGTGCCCGAAGGGTTGAGTTCTGATTTGAATTTTTCGATGAGCTGGATTTGGGCGTCGATTTTTTCAGTGGCTCGGATTTTTTTTACTTTGAGCCTTCGGATGATGTTTTTGACCTGGTCAACGGCGTAATACTGAGTGTTTCCTCGGTTGGTTTTTACGAGAAGGCCTTTGTTGACGAGGGCATCAAGGATAAATCGAACGGTGTTTCGTGGCATTTCTATGACTCGGGCGATGTTGGAGGCGGGTTGGGTTCCTAGGTCGCGAACGGTTTCAAAAATTCGAACTTCTTTGGGGTTAAGGTCGAAGTGTTTTAGGACGGTAGAAATCATTTTTTTGAATAATTAGTAATTAATAGCTTTTTAGAGCCAATTGTTAGGCCTTTCTTTAAATGTTTTGCATTTATTGTTTTATAGACGAAAAAAAAGTTTCGTCAATTTTGTTTTGAAAAAAAGCTTTCGTCATCTTCGTTTTTTGTTTTTTTGAAGCTGTTTTTCTTGGTTTTGCATTGTTGTCTTTTTCTCTCTTTTTTGGCTTGTGACGAAGTTTAATCTGGAGTTAGTTCTTAATTAAAGAAAGATGGAAACACGAGAATTTGGCGTTCAGTTGGGGCGATTTGCTCCTTATACTCGAGGGCACGAGATGGTGACCCAGAAGATTGTGGATCGATATGGTCCTGATCGGACGGTGTTGCTGGTTGGTTCAACCAATAGTCTTTCGGCCGAAAAAACACCGTTTACCTTTGAGCAGCGTCGAGCGATGATTCGGCAGCGATGGGCGGATTTGGATATTTTTCCTCAGCCTGATCAACGTGTTGAGGGGGAGTTGCCTGTTGAGGGGGCAGGGTTTCGTCGATGGATTGAGCAGCTCAAGGAATTGGAGTGTCATTTGAGGGCTCGATTTCGATTTTTTTGTGGGTCTCTGGCTGATCTGCACTTTTTGGAACCTCATTTTCCGGTGGAGGTGCTGGTGGATCGTCATGAGGAGGGGCGAGGGATTTCGGCCACAATGGTGCGAGAAGCCCTAAATAAAGGGGATGAGTTGGTTTTGAGTCAGGCAATGGCTCCTGAGGTATTACCTCTGGCTCGTGAGTTTTTGAAGGCGAATTATCGGAAATTTTTTGGGCGGGTGATTGGGGATGAAGATCTTTCTCAGAGTTCTCCTTCGGAGTTTTCTTCGAGGGGAGAGGTTCCCCTTGGTCCCCCCTAATAGGAGGGCGGGGGCTGCTTATTTCTTTTTTCTTAATTTTTATTACCTACTATGGAAAATTCTACTAGCCGTTCACAGCAACTTACTGATCGATATTTTGGGTTTCCCGACGATCTGACGTATGAGGAGTTTCTTAGTTTTCCTCAGCGCTTGAGAGAGGAGATCGCCGAGAAGAATCGGATCATACAAACCGATACCTATAACCGATCGATGGCTCACTGCAAACAAGAGCTCTGGTCGGCGGGGGAGAATTATGTTTTGCAGCTGAGGCGAGCGCCCCGGGGGTACTTGATTGCTTCGGGGATTCGCCGACATATTGAGAATGCGGTGGGAATGCCGATTACGCAGAATCAATTCGATTTTGCCAAGGCCTTCTATGAAAACTATGCCCAGGTCCCGTTTTTTAATGAGGATATGTGGAGGATGGTGCTTGAAAAGCATGGTGGCTATCTTCCGATAGAGATTGATGCGGTTCCTGATGGGACGGCGTTGCTTCCGGGGGATCCGGTATTACGGGTTAAGGGGGGCGTGTGTGGGGAGTTGGCGGCTCATATTGAGCCTGAGCTTCATCGTGTTTTTTATGACAGTTTGGTGGCGACTCAGGCCCATGAAATTGCTCAAAAAATTGGGGCCGATCGATTTATTGAGGTCGGGAAGCGGGGGGCTCTGAGTCGAGAGGTCCATCTTCAGGCGGTGGCGGCGATGTATCAGGGGGGAGGGCTGTATATGTCTTCTAATGATTCGGCGGCGGCGGTGCATCCGGAAATTAAAGATGTGGGAACGCTGGGGCATCGATTTATTCAGTTTTATGAAACTGAGGAAGAAGCCTTTGTTCAGGCGATTGAAAATATGGATTCGGTTTCGCTTTTGATTGACTTGACTGATTCAATTCGGGGGATTGATTTGGCGCTCAAACTGAAAGAGCGGTATCGCGATTCGGGAAAGAAAATTTGGATTCGTTTGGATAGTGGGGATTTGACCGAGCAGACCCTCTATGCGCTCAAAGAATTTCAGAGGCGAGGTTATACCGATCCCTCTCTGGATAAGATTGTAGTCGAAAGTATTTCGGATGTAGATGAGATGGTCGAGTTGGATCGAGTGGTAGAAAGAGCCGGTTTTGATGCTCGAGCTCATATTCTTTATGGAGCGGGAGGACTCTTGGTGTCGAAAGACAAAATCCGATCGGTGGCCTCTTCTGGGTATAAGAGTTCTGGGGTGTATGTAAACGGGGAGTTGGATCCGAAGTGTAAATTTTCTAATTCGCCTGGGAAGGAGTCTATTCCTGGGTGGCCTGGGATTTATCAGACCGAGAATGGGCGTTTGATTGCTCAGGTGGGAGAAATGCCTGAACTGCCAGATTTGTTAATTCCGGCTTATAGAAATGGAGAGATCCTTCTTCCGGAGGGGTTGTCGGCGGGGCTTTTGCAGTCGCAGGCGACCTTCGATCAAATTTTGTCTCAGATTGGGGGGAAGACCCCTCATTCAGATGATACACACCGAATGGTGCGTGATATTCGTAAGCTTTATGGACTGGCGGCAGCTTAGTGGGTGAATTCTTAAATTTTTGATGGCCATGGAAAAATTATTGTATACCGGCAGCTTTGATCCTGTGCATAACGGGCATGTGAATATTATCGAGCGGGGAAGTCGAATGTGTGAACAGTTGACGGTGGGGATTGGGGTGCATCCTGAAAAAAGAGGGATGTTTACCCCTGAAGAGCGACAGTATTTGATTGAGCGAGCAGTGGCTCATCTGCCGAATGTTCGCGTGACACCTTTCGAGGGGTTGACGGTCGACTTTGCCCTTCGGGAGGGGATTGGGTATTTGGTTCGGGGGATTCGGAATGGGGCGGATGCCGAAAGTGAGATGACCTTGGCTCTGGCCAATAGGACGCTTTTGCGTGGAGTGGAGTCGGTTTGGTTGCCGACTGATCCGGCGCTGTCTCAGGTGAGTTCTTCTGTGGCGAAAGGGATTGTGAAAGAACAAGGAGATGTCTCTCGGCATGTTTCGTTGGGGGTGAAGCAGGCTTTGGAAGGACGGAGTTTGGGGCAGTATTTGGTTGGTATTACTGGCGGGAGTGGGTCGGGAAAAACTACTCTGACTCAAGAGCTGGTATCTACTTTTCGCCATCGAGGAATTGAGGCTTGGCATGTGGATTTGGATCGGCTTGGGCATGATCTTTTGTCGGCTGATTATTCGGACCCGGTTTATGAGCGGGTGAGGACTCAGATTGGTCGCGATTTTGGTAAAACGGTAATACTTGGCGACGGTGGGGTGAATCGACGAGTTTTGGGTCCATTGGTTTTTGGTGATGAGGCGGCTCTGGATCGGTTGTTTGAAATTGTTCAAGAGCCGTTGTTGTTGCGTTTGCGTGATACTTTGCGTGGAAAGAGGGGGGTGATTTTTATTGATGGTGCCATTTTGGTAGAGCGTGAGCTGACACATTTGGTGAATCATAATTTGGTGTTGGCTTGTGCTGATGAGGAAGTGGCGTTGCAGCGATTGCTTGATCGTGATCGGATTGATGAGTCAGAAATTCGAAATCGTTTGAGGTCTCAGACGTCTGTCGAAGAAAAGGAGTCACTTATGGCGCAGCGGATTGTGAATGATGGAAATGGCGAGGTATTACGAGTTAATACTTCCCAGAGGGCGTCAGGCTTCTTAGCTCAGGAGGTAGGGAGTACGGTTTTGAAGATGGTGCAGGTCTTTGGGGGTCCGAAGTCGATTGTTCATTGACGATTAAGGGGGGATATCAATTAACTATTTGAAAAATGGCAAATTTAAATCTTTACGTTATCAGAGGGGAGACCCAGCTGGCTGAAGGGATGTATGAACGCATTGCTCCCATATTGAATTCGGAGGGGGTTTCGGAGGTATTACATCCGGAGGATGCGGATTATCGCTTGGGTTTGGGAGGGGATGGAACGGCTATTGGAGTAGCACGCCAGGATTTGGAGAATCCAAACTTGCCGCCTGTCTTTGGCGTAAAGGCGGGGAATCCAGAGAGTAAAGGAATGTTTTTGAATGATATTGAGCTGGCTGGTGGAGTAGAGCATTTGGTGGAATTGATTGAGAGATCGGTTCTTGAGCGATTGTGGTACTTGGAGGTGGAAGTGGAAAACATTTCTGGCCGAGTGGAACGAGTCTTTTCACTGAATGATGTTTCGACGATTCGTTCAAAAGCTCAAAGTGCGGCCACGCGAGTTTCGGTGAATGGGGTTGTGAGGGCTAATCGTGTTTTGGGGGATGGCTTTATTGTTTCTACGCCTCAGGGATCGACGGCTTATAACCTGAATGCCCATGGGGTAGTAGCGAACTCTACAGATACCATTCAGGTAGCCGCGAGTAATGCTCGTTATAGGCCTTTTGTTCTGAAAAAAAGAGATACCTTGGAACTTCGGCCATTGGAGTTGAGAAAACGCCCTCAGCGTTTGGAAACAGACGGTCGGATTGTTTCTGAGGAATTTCAGCGGTTGGTCGCGAAAATGTCGGATAAGTCGTCGGTTTTTGCGTTTGTTCCTGGACAGGGCCTTGAGGACAAGTTGTTTGGAGAGCTTTCGGGCTAGTGAATACCAAGTGGCACAAGCTTTGTAGGGACGCAAGATACTGCGTTTGGGGAGCGGTCATTTGGATCGTAATAATCAATTATTAATTATGAAATTATCAGTTAATCGTTTTCGGGAAGTGGGGGAGCGGGCTTTGCGAGGGGCAGAGGGGATTGTTGTGGGGGCGCGAGAGCGGGGAGAGTTTCAGATAGAGCGAAAGGCCGATGGGAGTCCGGTGAGTCAGGCGGATAGGGCGGCTGAACGAAGTATTTCCGAGGTATTACTTCGGGCATTTCCAGATCATCAGCTGTGTGGAGAAGAATTTGGGCGAGTAAATGAGACTTCAGAAAGTCCATATTTGTGGGTCTATGATCCGATTGATGGGACTCGATCTTATCTCAACTATGAAAATACTGTTTCGATGGTGCTTTCGCTGCTCAAAGAGGGAAAGGAAGTGTTGTCGATGATCTATAATCCGTTTACGGGTGAATTTTTTTCGGTGACCAGTGAGCACGAAGCGACTTTGAACGATCGAGCTCTGCCGTTGGTTCGATGTGAACAGATGAAAAAGGGGGTACTTTCGTATCGTTATTCGAAGGGGTATCGGCATCAGGTTTCGTCACTTTTGGAGCGATGGGGGAAGGGGGATGTATCTCGGGTGGTGTGTCCAGGAGGCTCGCTGGCGTATGAATTTGCCCAGGTGGCGAAGGGGACGCATGCGGCTTTTGTTTTGAGTCCTCAGCACTGGACGCCTCAGCTCTGGGATTTTTCGGCGGGTAAGTACTTGGTCGAACGAGCGGGGGGGCAGGTGACGGATGAAAGAGGACGGGCTTTGGAAGGCGGGAAAAAGAGTTATGTAGTGGCGAGTTTGTCTGAGCAAGTTCATGATCAAGTCTTAGATTTTATTAATATGGACTCATGAATCTTGTGGAGAAGGGGGTCTGTTTTGGACTTGACATATTTTATATAATATGCTATATGAAAAGTGTTTTACACTATTTTCTATGATTCCTCTTGAATCGGCGGTCGTCGGGGAAGTGGGAGAAGGGGGAGAGAATGATGAAGTTGTGGGGAGTGGGTCTGAGGTGCGGAGGAAGATTTTGTTTTTGGTCGAAGAACGAGCCCGTTTTTCGAAAGAGGTTCAGCGGCAATATTCATTGGTTTTGACGGGGATTGGTTGGGGTTTGGATCCGGAGTATTACTCGGTTTTTCGTGGAAAAAGAGAGGGGGTGGGACCGGAATATGAAATCTATGATCGAGCGAGTGTTTTGGTGACTCGTCTTCCGTATAATCTAATCGATCGATTGAGAGAAGGGGCCTTGAGTTGTGATGAGCCTAAAGACTACTTCAATTGTGGAGTTTTGGAGGTGTTGTTTGGCTCTCTTCCGACAGAAGAAGAGGCGCTCACTCATTTGGGAGTTTTGCAGGAGGCCAATGAAAAATTATTTGAGGGGGGAGACGTGACGGTTACTTCTTCTGGGGAGGGGCGAGTGTTTGATATGCCAGAGATGAATCTGAAACTGGTATTGAGGGGACGCTCTGTGAGCGTTCAATCTCCTGATCGAAGGATTGATGCGGTGTATTCTGGGGCTCGATTTTGTCGGGCGGGAATTGATGAGCGTTGGTTTCGCACGGGGGGGCGGTGTTTGCCTCAGCGAGATTTGTATCCTTTGGAGCGACAGTCGATTATGCGGATATTGGCGTATCTTGAGTCTGTTATGGCTCATAATTCTGAGAAGCTCACTGATAAAGACCGGGTAAAGGAACAGGATCGACAGGAGCGTTTGACGCTGAAAAGGATGTTGGTGGTGAATGGGTAGATGGGAGATATGTTTGACATATTTACTAGGCGAGGGTATTACTACTTTGAGCGAGGAATCGCTTTTTGATCTTACAGGCTATGGTTTAGGTAGAGTAAAAAAGGGAGAACGGTCTTGAAGACAATCATTGATGCAAATTTGAAACCAACTTCCGTACTTAATTTGATGCGGATTTTGGCGGCGTTTAAAGTCACACTGTGTTTGGATCGGGAGGCTTATCGGCGAATTGGTTTCAAACAACGTGATGACAACGTTGTGGCGGTTTCAAATGAAGTACAGATCGTGGGGCTGGTTTCAGACGGCGATTTTTTCAACTTCTCGTTTCTGGTTCAGGAGCGGGTGGAACTTGAGGACGGAGCTGCGTGCGGGGATGATCCCAAAAGATATCGGACTTTTGCCATTGTTGTTGATGGCCAGCTCCATCTGCCTCGCTTTGAAGTGCGGGTTGAAGAGGCAGGACTTGCTAGTCGTTTGGAATCTCTGGCAGGCGGTGTTATCACCGGGTGGGGAACTTCAGATGATTCGTTTTGGGAGCTTGATTTGAGTTCGCTTCCGTTGTGCGAAGAGGCTGATGAGTATTCAATCCCCCAGTTGGTGGAGGCCTTGATGAAGGTTGAACAACTGCGGGCGCAGGAAGCGCTTTTGTCTGGTCGGGTGGTGAAAGAACCGGCAGAAGATGAATACCGGGGAAACCCAGAAGAGGACCAGCGATATGCTCATACGAGGCGATTCACCGGTTGTCGGTATGCGCTTCTGGGCGTAAAACAAGCGCAGGTTTTTCGAGGGCTATCGGGCTTTTCGGGACCTCAAAAACAAGCTTTTCTGGTGCGGGTACGGAGTGATTTGCTCCAGGCACGTTTCGACGCGCGCGAGTTGGCGTGGATGGTGGAGCAGAGCAATCAGATGACTTGGAGAGCCTGGAAGCCGAAACCAAACTCCAAGAAAACTACATATTCGGTCGAAACGATTGAGGGGCCAGGGGCGGATTGTTTTGCGGCACGGAGCTTGATTCGCACTACCTGGACCCAAGTTGTGGGATACAACTGATTGATGATTCAGGAGGATTAACCTCCCTGGTCATGACGACTTTGAAGGTGGCCATTGGGGGATGGCCACTTTTTTTCTTGTGTTTTTTTTGAAATATTGTATTAGGGATGGGAAATAGGTAACCTGTATGGGACATGAATGAATTAGTATTACAGACTCTCAAAGAACTAGGCTTCAATGAAACGGAGTGTAAGGTCTATGTGGCGCTCCTGCAGATGGGGCGGACTACGAGCTCGGTTTTGGCTCAGCGAACCAAGATGAACCGTTCTACGGTGCGGTATACACTGGAGAAATTTCATCAGCGAGGATTGACGCTGATGATGCGGCAGAACAACACGACTCATTTTTGGGTGGAGTCACCGGTGAAGCTGTTTCAGTTGGTAGAGAGCGAAAAGAAGTTGCTCGAAAAAAAGAAGCGGCAGCTTGAAAAGGCTATGCCTTGCTTTACGAAACTGTTGACGCCCCACAAGGTGTTTCCTCGAGTTTCTTTTTTTGAGGGAATAGAAGGCGTTAAAAGAGTGCTGGATGATAGTCTTACCTCTAAAACTGATATTTTGACCTACAGTGATCTGGAGGGGTATGTGAAATATCTCAAACGCTACAACGAAACCCATTATTCCCCCAAAAGAAGAGAAAACGGGATTTTTGTTCGTTCATTTGTTCCTCGAACCAAGGTGGCTGAAAAGTTTTTGAAGCATTACAAGTCTCCTGAGCTGACGGAAAATATATTTATTGATGCAGATAAGTTTCCCTTTCAGTCAGAGATTAACATCTATGACAACAAAGTTTCGATGGTGACTTTTTCGGATGTTCGACATGTGGGGCTGATTATCGAAAATGAAGAAATTTACGAGACACAGAAATCTATGTTTGAGTTTTCATGGCATCTGGCAAAAGCACATATTTCCGAATGAAACGGATGAGGTCGGGGTAGGTATGAATATATCCGATTTCATGGGAGATCTTTTTTTTGGCTCTGGAAACGTCTTGGTCAAATTGGAGGTAATACTTTTCTCCGAAAGATTCTCGATGGTTTATGTAGGCGCGGAGAAGGGGGATGAGGACTTCTTCGAGATGTTGTTGTTGTTTTTTTGTATCGGCACGAGAGAGAAGGGCCGATTCGATGCCGGAGACGTTTTCGAGGGGAAGGCTTTCAAGATGTGGTCCGGGGTTTTGGGGATCGACGAACATGGTCATGTAGGGTTCTCTTCTGGTGAGGTTTCCTGAGGGGTTTTTTGAACTGTTTCCAAAACTGAGCGTGATAAACTCTGAAGGCACGATAAAAGGAACTTCTATGCCTTCGATCATGCTAACCTTTTTTTTGAGAGAGGCTTTGATCTCTTCCGTAGAAAAAGCGGCTTTAGGTATTGGGGTTTCGGGATTTGTGTTTTGTTGGCGTTCTTTGCTGCCAAAGCAGAAGTCTTTGAAGGCTTGATAGTATTTTTTCTTGGCTCCGGAACAGGTGGTAATTTTTTCATCGAGAACGGTCCTTAGTCCATAGAGCACTCTACATAGGAGCGTGGGAAAGAGTTCGCTGGTTTGGAAATTCCATACTTTTGGTCCGGCAATACGTTCCATGTTCTGGATAACACAGGCAATGGGGTCGTATCCGATTTGAGCTTCTGTGAGATGACTTATTTTGGGATGGGAAGAGGCCAAAATCCAGGCGACTTCTTCTATGACGTATGCGGGGTTGTAATTATTGGAACTTTTGTAGGCGCTTAATTGAGCGGCTTTCGAAAAGGCGGGATTGAAATTTACATTGTTGTACAGAGAAGTAACAATTTTGTGGTAGTGGATAAATTTTTCGGGATCGACCAGGGTTTCACAGGGGGTGACTGATATGTTTTGAAGGTCATAATAGCGAATCACCCGTTTGTAGGTAAGAATATCTTCATGTCCCATCTTGTGGAGACGCATTTTCATTATTGCATCAGCGGAGTCAGGGAGGTTGTGTCTCTGGATTTTTCGACAGATGGCTAGTCGACCGTTTTGAGCTTGTGCATTGATTTCCCAGATATAGGGGAGCATGTTGGCTGATTTGAGCGCTCTTAATCTGCCTTCTTCAACCTCTTCGAAGTGTTCGTGCTTTCTGGAGATCCCAACGGGCAAAGTAGCGCCTTCTGGCATGGGTTCGCTGTTAAGCGGTTTTGATACTTGGGCTGCAAAGTCTTCTGGTAGGGTTGGATAAGACCAGCGATCGATCATTTTTTTTAGCTGGGCTTCGGCACTTTTATAGTATTCGTTTTCATCTTTACACCCATCGTCTTCGTGGAATTCTTGGAGTATTTGGGCCAGTGTTTGGAATATTTGGATGATGTTGTTCGTATTTTGGAAGAATGTTTGGCAGATTTCTCTTTTTTCCTCAAACGATTGGGGGGCAACGAAGGCCTTTAGAAACTCTCTTCCTACTAGGTGAATGTATTTTTGCTGAAAACTATATAAAATTTCTACATGGCTTTCGGGACATTCTGTTTCGACGATCTGAAGATTCATGATGATCCCTGTATAGAGGGAAAGAAAGATTTCTCTTTGTTTGGGATCTTCGAGCGTGCTCAAAAGCTGGTCGACGAGTTCTGGTTCTTCTGAACAGGCCCAAAAAGCTGTGGTGACATATTTTTGATCTTTTTTGTTCAGAGAAAGAAAAACTCTTTTGAGGGTCTCAATTTGAGATTTTGAGGCCTGGTGGATGTATTCGAGAAAAAACATCTGAGCCTTGAAGGGAATTGTGTAGATATCAATTCCACATTCTCTTTCGAGTGCCTGAAAAACCGCTTCGTGGTGGAGGGTTTTTAGTCGTCGATAGAGCCGACTTTTGTAGCCTCTGATGTTGGACTCAAAGTATCCATAACAATCGGGATAGGACACTATGTGGAAGTGTTGTGGGCTTTCGAGCGCGATATATCTGGGGATTTGAGTGAAATCGTCTTCGAGGGTTACGACGAACATACTGCGAGAAACGGGGGAGAGACGAAGTTCTCGGGCCATGTCTTCTTGTAGGGGGTAGGGCTCATGACCGTATTTGAGTTTGAGCCTTTGGGGAATGGGACGTCTTTGTCGGCTGGCAAAGTGGTCATAGAGCTGAACTGAAGAATTGTAGACCATTACTTCTTTGTCGGGAACGCGTTTGGGCGTGGGGTGGGGAATGAGATGAGGGGTCCCATTTTCGATGTGCTGGAGAAAGGTTTCAATTTCTTGTCCCAAAATATCGGTAAACCCGTCGAACTCTTGGGCCGAGATGATGGTTCGAATGTTTTCGATTATTACGGGAGGGAGAGGGCCTGTTGTATAATATTTTGCTTCTGGAGCGTGGGTGATTTCGACTATGGCCTGTCGAATGTAGAGCAGAAATTTGTATATTCCATCTTCGTGGTTTTGTTGTTCTAAGAGTTTGGAAAGAAGTGTTACTTCTTCCGCTTCCAGTATTGCGAATGTGGTGAGCGTGTGGAGAGCATTTTCGGATTTGGATTCACCCGATATTTCTCCCCAAAGGTCCATAACCCTTCGACTGAAGGTGGGGAACGTTTCGGGCGGTTCGAGATAATGATCGATGAGCTCTTCACACATGGGATTTATTTATATCTATTTTTCAATAAATTGCAAGCTTTGTCATTATATTCTTTTGTATAACAATTAGGAGGCTGTTTTTTTGGGGAAGTATCCTCGATCCAAAAACAGACGAAGCCTTATTGTTATCCACAAAAACCCCCGTTTTTTTGGGGGGGAAGGAGCGACCTTTTTGGAGCTTTATTGAGGGGGCAGAAGGACGTATTTTTTGATGAAACGGAGGCACTCAATGTAGGTACTGATTTCGTTTAATTGATGGACGATGTTTTCCATTACAAAATTTTGTGAGTTTCCAAATCGATGAAAATAAGCCGGTGAAAAGTGGGGAAGATTAGCGGTATAGGCTCTTAATAGTGGGATAATCACGGTTTCGAGGTGGTGGTTTTGTTTAGCCGGATCGGTTCGGGCCAAAAGCGCGTCTTCGATGCCTTCGATGTTTTCCATAGGCAGACTATGCAGGTCGGGGGCGGGGTTTTGGGGATTGACGAATAGGGTGTTGTAGGGATCGGTGGTGGTGACGCTTCCTGCCCGATACTGAGGACTATTTCCAAAGCTTTTGGCCGATAGTTCGGGCGGCACAATGAAGGGAATTTCAATGTTTTTTATGCTTTTGATCCGTTTGGTGTCTGGAGGACAAATTTGTTTTAGATCAAAAGCGGCTTTGGGGGCTTTTTGGGGATTTTTTCTTGTTTTTTTATATCGTTGTTTTTTTCCGAAGCAGAAATCTTTGAAGGCTTGATAGTATTTTATTTCTGATGGGGAACCGGATTGTATCCTTTCGTCGAGCTGATTCCTGAGACCGTAGAGCACCCGACACAAAAATAATCGAAAATCATCTGAATTTTGGGCTTCCCATACTTGTGGGCCGGCAATTCGTTCCATATTTTGGAAAACGCAGGCTATGGGGTCATAGCCGTATTTGGCTTCGTTGTGGTGGGTGATTTTTTGATGGGGGGTGGCCCAGATCCAAGCGATTTCTTCTTTTAGGTAGGGAAGAGTGTTATTTTGATTCGCTGAAGGGGGGGCTTGGGCGGCTTTTTCAAAGGCTGGAGCAAAATATTCCTGATGGCTTAGCATTTCTACGAGGCGATGATAGTGCGCAAATTTTTCTGGATCGATGAGGTCTTGGCAGTTTGTGATGGAAATGTTTTGGAGTCCAAAATAATCTTTTACTCGCGTGTAGGTTTGTACGTCTTCGGCTCCAATCCTTTGGATACGTGCTTTTTGAGCGTCATCTTCGGGTAATGCGTTATTGTCACATACCGCCAGGAGACAGTTTTTATCTTGGGCGTTCATCCAAAAGATCTGAGCGAGCATATGGGCTGATTTGAGGGCTTTTTTTTGGCCTCTTTCTACGGCCTTATTTTCCTTGTCTTTTCGGGAGACTCCCACCGGCAAGCAGGCTCCCTCGGACATTTCTCGATACTCCAGGCGCTGAAAAATCTGTTCGTGCAGCGATTCGGAGATATTGGGATAGTGCCATTTGTCTATCATGGTGGTGAGCTGGGCTTCGGCGCTTTCTCGGAAGGCTCTTTCGCATTGATCTTGGTCGCGCGAACAAATGTCGCGCAGGGTTTGGGTGAGGTGGATGAATATTTCGACCGCATTGCGAACATCCTTTATAAATCGGGTGCAGATCTGGTATTGGTCTTGGGGCTGGGCGATGGTGAAGGCCTTTATAAAATGAACGCTTACTATTTGGATAAACTGATTCTGAAATGACCTGAAGAGGGGATTTTGTTCTCTGGAAATAGATTTTGAGGCGCTTTCGAGGGCGGAAGAAAAATTTAAAAAGGTGGATAGAAAATTGTTTCTTTGATCGGGATTTTGGGCAATAGTTATGAACCTTTGTGCCAACTCAGGATTATGGGCGCAGGCAAAGAAACAGGTGAGAAAAGACGGTTTTTGGAGAAAATCCAATGATCGTACTGTGGCATTGAAATCCTCGATTTCTTGAGTGGTGGCCTGATGGAGAAATTCGATGAGAAAGATCTGAGACCGAAGAGAAATACTCGTAATGTCAATTTCCAAATCTCTTTTGAGCGCTTCAACCACTGATTCGTGGTGCATGGTTTTGAGTTTTTGTTGGAGACCGGCTCGTTGGGCGTTGACTTTTATCCCCAGATCGATGAGGACTTCTGGATAGGATCGAAGAAGTATGTGATTTTCTTCTTTTGTAGCTATAAACCTGGGGAGACGAGTGTAATCATCGTGGTAGATCACGACTTCTGCGTCGAGGGCTATGGGGCGATGTCTGAGATTTTGTGGATGGTTGCAAAATTCGTATCCCGAAGGACTATGAAAGAGATAACGTTGTCCGATTCCGGTCTGGAGTTCGTGGAGACGATTTCGGACCCCAATCCCGATGAAAAAGGAGGATATTTTGGCTTTTGGGTAGGTATTTGGAGGAAGAGAGATGGATGAGGGGGATGATTTTTTTGGAGGGTATTGGTGGAGACCGGCTTTGAGGGCTTCAATTTCTCCAGAATCAAATACTTCTCCCATTTCGGCCATAGCTTCGAAATCTTCCATGACGAGACGAACCTGATCTCGAATATGAGGGGGCAGATCGGCAAAGGGCAGAGAAACTTCGAATTCTTTGTAGGCGATGTGAGGGGAGAGCGATCGAAGAGGGATATGGGAAGGAAAAGGGTGGAACTGATGAGACAAGGTAATACCCGAGTTGTTTCGATTTTCGATGGCCTGAATGTGTTTGAGGACTTCTTGGCTGAGAATATGCAAAAGACCTTTTTGGGGAACTTGAGCCAGAAGAGTCTCAATATTATTGAGAAAAGCAGACTCGTAATCGTAAAAAAATTCTTCTGATCCGGGGGTTTGAATGTAATCAGAAAGAGCTCTTTGGCAGCTGATGAGTAGGCGATAGAGGTGATCGTCGTGTTCGTTGTCGACCAAATAATCGACAGCACAGAGAACTTCTGCGGTTTCCATTTGGGATATGAATTGCAGAAGATGGAAATACCCGGTTAGTTCTTTGTATTCACCGGAAGTTTGCTCGATTAATAGCGCACTTCGGGTTCTTGTGGGGAAAGTGAGATCAAAGAGACTTTCTGGTGAAAGGGGATCGTGGTTCATATAAGGTTTTCATACTCATTAATTGCTCTTTTGTCAATTCTGTGTTTAAGTTCTATTAGATGAGGGGATATTAAGATTTTTGGAAATGATGATAGCGTGTTATTACCAGTAGAAATGCTAACTATTGTCTTTTGTATAGCGTGTTTTCTGGGATGGAAAGGGAAAACCATTCTGCTGCATGGGGCCTTTTTCTCATAATAGATTGGAGCCCTCTGCTTTTAGGAAGTGGTCTAAGGGGAAGGGGGCTCCCTAAAAAATAGGGATTAAGCCTTCAAAGGGGGGATTTTTATCTTGAGGAAGGCAGCAGGACATACTGCTGAATAAACCGCAGCAACTGGAGATAGGTTTTTAGGCTGTTTATTTGCTCGAGAAGCTGATTTTGGGTGGTGTTGATGCTTTGGTAGTATTTTTGGGAAAAATTCGGGAGATTGGCGATATAGGCCCTAAGAAGGGGGATGAGTGTTTTTTTGAGGTGTTGGTTTTGTTTTTTGGGGCCAATTCGGGCCAAAAGGGCCTCTTGGACCCCTTCCAGATTCTCCATTGGGAGGTTGTTTAGGTGGGGGGCCGGGTTTTTTGGGTCGATTACCATGGTCTGGTAGGGGATGGCTTTGGCAATGGAGCCGTGGAGGTTTTGGGGGCTGTTTCCAAAACTGAGGTGGTTGGAAGGGGCGGCAACAAAGGGGATTTTAATGTTTTTTACTCCTTTTATGGGGCCGGTTTTTGGGGGGCGGATTTTTTCGAGGTCAAAGGCTGGGGGGTGGGCCTGGTTTCCAAAACAGAAGTCTTTGAAGGCCTGGTAGTAGGGTTTTTGGTCGGGAGGACAAGTTGATAGTTTTTTGTCGAGTTCGGTTCGTAGACCGTGGAGTACTCGGCACAAAAGAATTCTGAATTCGTCTGAATTTGAATGCTCCCATACTTTTGGGCCTGCGATGCGTTCGAGGTTTTGGATGATGGCAGCGAGAGGGTCGTATCCATACAGCGCTTCTTGAGGGGGGCTGATTTTGGGATTGGAGGTGGCGAGGATCCAGGCGATTTCTGTTTTGAGATATCCCTTATTGGAATCGGAAGTGGGGGCGTGTTTTTGTTTGATGGTGAAGGCTTTGGCAAATGCGGGGGCAAAGAATTCGTTTTTGGAAAGAGCGTGGACTATTTTTTGAGTGCGCAAGAGGACTTGGGGATCGGGCAATTCTTCACAGGAAGTGATCTGAACCCATTCGAGCCCAAAGTAGTCGATCGCTCGCTGGTAGGCGGCTTGAATTTGGTCCCCGATGACTTTGAGATGCTTGAGTGAATCGGGATCTTTGGGGTCGCGTAGATTGTTGGTCTGGATCTGGTGGCAGACAGCTACATAACTTTTTTTCTTTTGGGCGTTCATCCAGAAGATCTTTTCCAGCATATGAGCTGGTTGTACGGCTTTTTTTTGGCCAGATTCAATAGTTTTGAAATCCCTGATATGCTCTTGAGCAATTCCCGTAGGAAAACAAGCCCCTTCGGGCATTTCAATGGTTGCTGAGGGCTGAAGTACTTGTGGATGAAAATCGGGGGGAAGTTGAGGGTATGTCCAGCGTTTGATCATGGTTGAAAGTTGTGTTTTGGCTCCTTCGACAAAGGTTCTTTCTCGTTCTTTGAGGTCTTCGGTACTGTGGATCTGAAGGGTTTTGACCAGATGACGGAAGATTTCTATGGCGTTGTGAGTGTCGGAATTGAATTGCTGACAGAGGTGTTTTTGATCTTCTGGTGAGGAGATAGTGGTAAATTTCTGGAGGAATTGGGTACTGGCCAGATCGATGAACTGCTGTTGAAAAGTCTGAAAGAGTGGTTTTTGGTCTTCTTCTAGCGCTTTGGCCGCGGCCTGAAATGTGGACGCAAAATCTTGGTAGGCGGGGAAAAACAAAGCCCTTTGCTCGCGAGATTGGGCAATGGTTCTTAGTTTTTTGGTGATCTTGGGATCGTGGGCGCAGGCGAGGAAACTTTTTATGTAGCTTTCTTTGTGGGAGGAGGGGAGTTGGCTGAGGGTTGATTTGAATTTGTTGATTTCTGTTTGGGAAGCCTGGTGGAGAAATTCCATAAAAAATATTTGAGCGCGAACCGAAATACGGGTGATATCGACTCCAAATGCTTGATTTAGAGCGTTGGTGCTGGCTTCGTGATGCATGATTTTTAGGAGACGGTGAAGCTGAGCTCGTTCGCCTTCGAGCCGAAAACCCATTTCTTCGACAAAAGCGGGGTAGGATGAAAGTTCAAAGTGATTGGTTTTGTAAAGCGCTACAAACCGAGGAAATTGGTCGTAGTCAAATCGGTATTTGACCACAAAGGCATCAGACGCGATGCGGCGCACGAGAAGGTGTTCCATTTTTTCGTTGGATTGATAGCCAGGGAGGCTGTTGAGGGCTTCTCTTTCTTCGACAGGTTTGCCCCAATGATCGAGACAATCGTTGCAGGCTGTTTGGGTGAAAAGTGCTTGAGTTCGAGCTCGGGCAAAGTGAAAGGGGGCGGAAGGGGAGGCAAATTGGGGAGGGCATTCAGGGGGGAATTCGTAAAAATCCGCCAGGGGTGGAAAGTAGCTATGTGGCGGATATTTATTTGGATCCATGGTGCGTTGGATTTCTTGACACAGGGATTGGATGAAACCTTCGGTCTGAAAGCTCGAGATAAGAATCGACACTTTGTTGATGATTTTTTTTCTTTCAAAGGACGATAAAAATCCTTCTGTTCGGGGATCAAGGAGATAGTCGTTGAGGGCTTGTTGTACAAAAATAAGCATTCGATAAAGCTCGTCCCAGTGGGCGTTGGTTTCGAGATAATGGGTGGCGGTGGTGATTTCTTTGTCTCTGAGTCGGGTCAAATAACGGAGGGTGTGAAAGGCGGTTCTGGTCGAATTTTCTCCCGAAGTTTGTTTTATAAATTCAGCACTCCTTGGACTGATAGGGAGTATGGATGGGAAAAAGCGGTTTAGGTGTTCTCGGAGGGGGCTCATATACTAACTCTTGATTACCTTAATTTTGGTTGCTTGTCAATTGCGTGAGGGGGTAGAGAGAGAATTTGGAGTGGAATAAAAAGAAAATAGGGGGTTTTTCTTGGCAAAAAAGCCCTTTTGTTTCAGTGGATTTCTAAAAAGGCTTGCTTTTTTTGCTGGTATATTGTTTTTTTGCTTAGTTTGGTAGTTAGGCGTTGTTACCATTTTTGATTGCTGTTTTGCCTTTTGTTTGTAAGGGTTTTCTGGTTTTTTTGATTTTTTTTTTGATGACGTATTTTGTCGAGTTGGGTGAAATTGATGTTTTTTGGGGAACTAAGAGCTTGTGGTGTTGATAGATTTGTATTCTTGGTTGTTGACATGTTTTGTTATGCTGCTAGTTTCGCCCGGCTGCGAGTTTGCAGCGTATTGATCTTTTACATTTCGAAAATTCATTATATCAATTAAAATATTATAACTTATATCTGAGGAAGAAGAGGAGATTGTCTTATGTTAAGTATGTTTCTTCCTCGGGTTACTGAGGAACAACAACAAACGCTGAAGGAACAGGATGTTCCTTTTGAAAGAACAACCATCGATGAAACATCTGGAATACGGATACCAAGTGATCACCTTGATTGGGCCTGTAGAGCGCTTGATCTGTCTTTTCGGAAAGTGCTGCCTCCTCGGTGTGAAGACACTGGGTGGGTTAAGTATTGGCCGAAGGGAGAAGAAGAACCGGTTCCTACAGCGGGATGGGGGATGCGGTACGAATTACGACACAATGTGGTACCTATTGCTGAAATTGCGAAGGAGATATTGGTCCCTAGTTTTGGGATGGATGTGTGCATTTCCCATCCTCATTACTTTGTGAGACCGGTAGATAGAGGTACCTTGAATGTGCATCTTGGCTGTCGTCCAGTGGAGAGACACCGAGTATCGCGCTTTGTATCTCCTCCAAAAACCATATGGGGAATTCCTACTAATGACTTAACTTTTCGGAACAACATCGCCGAATACTCTTGGGAGGGGGCGATTGATTTGTTGGATGAGGAAACGGGTTTTTGTGTGGCGAGATTGATCGGCCATAATTTGTATATCCGCTTCCTTGACCTTCAGAATGAAGAAAGGTTTCTTGCTTTATTTCGAAAGACGTGTGAAGCGCTCATTGTGCATATGAGTGGAGACGTTTCTGAAGAAGTGAGATACCGACTCAACAGGGATCTGTTTGTGGCTTTGTTTTCTGGCCAGGATCTTGTAGAAGAGGTTCGTGAAGATCTGAAACAGTCCGATAGGACCATTCGTAAAACTATGGTTCGTATTGAACAGTGTTCCCGTGAACTGCGGAGTTTGGATCAGGACCTGAACCGGCTGAGTGATGCTTCGTATGTGTCCGAGATGATTTTGGAGGAATTGGCTCAGATTTATGAGCATCCTTCGGTCATTGGGGTGCGTGTTTTGAAGGCAGAACTTTATGTGTATACCGACACTCTGTTTTGTGTACATGAGCGCACCGAGGTCGTCTACGAAATTGGACGGTTTTTGATTATTCTGCCTTTGAATGGGAAGACTGACGCTTATTCAATTGAGTGGGTCAACCTGTCTCGAATAGTGATGGGACATCATGCTCCCCATATTCATGCCCTCTCGGGACCTTGTCTTGGTGATGCCGAGCTGCCCTTGGATCAGGCGATGGGAGAAAGGAGTTATTTGGAGGCGGTGACTTTGGCGATTTTGTTTTGCCAGTCGGCCAATGTGGAAGATTCATATGGCAAGAAGCTAACGTATTTTCCTCTGGCTGATACGGACTGATTCCAAAATCGCAAGAGGACGTATCGAGAAGGGCGATCTTGCCCTTCTCAATAAGGTTTATTTGCTGAGGTATGAAAGGAAGAGAGTGATGAAAGAGTATTTTCTGCCTCAGGCTACTGAGGCGCAACAACAACGTTTGAGGGAACAGGAAGTTCCTTTTGAAATATCAATCATTGATGAAACGCTTGGAATACGGATACCAAGTGATCACCTTTATCGGGCCTGTAGAGTGCTTGATCTGTCTTTTCGGAAAGTGCTGCCTCCTCGATGTGAAGACACTGGGTGGGTTAAGTGTTGGTCGAAGGGTAAAGACGAACCGTTGCCGACCGCTCGGACGGGTACATACAAATTTGAGCTTCCCGCTGAGCCCTTTCTGGAGATTCTGGAGGAAACTCTGGTGCCTTTCTTTGGGATGGATGTGCGGCTTACTCATCCGAAATGGATGGCCAAACCTCTAGACGGGGGGGAGTTAGGGGTTCACATCTACACGCGCCCTGTTGCTAAAACTTCATTGAGCTATGTACCAGGAACGATTTGGGGTATTGGGGTGGGGTCCCATCATGGGGCTTGTGTTCCAAACTACTCCTATGCTGGGGCAATAGATTTGGTCGATGAAGAAACTGGGTATTGTGTGGCGAGATTGATCGGTCACAATTTGTATATCCGCTATCTGAATCGTTACCAACGAGAGAACTCCCTAGAGATTTTTCGTAAAACGTGTGAGGTGCTCATTCAGCGTCTGAGAGAATATGGAGATGAAGTAGCGAGACAGGCTTTCTACGAATCGAAGTTTGTGGCCCTTTGTGCTCGCCAAAATCCTGTAGAAGAAGCTCGAGAGGATTTGGAACAGTGTGATGTGGCCATTCGCAAAAGGATGACTCAGATTGAACAACATTCCCGTAGCCTGCGGGATTTGGAACAGGAATGGGACTACTTGATAAATGGTCCGGATGAAAGCGAGATGATTTTGGAGGAATTAGCTCAGATTCATGAGCATCCTTCGGTCATTGGGATTCGTGTTTTGGAGGCAGAACTTCATGTGTATACCGACACTCTGTTTTGTATACATGAGGGCACCAAGGTCGTCTACGAAATTGGACGGTTTCTGATTATTCTGCCTTTGAATGGGTGGGCTGAAGCGGATTCGATTCGCTGGGTCAACCTGTCTCGAATGGTTGGTGATCACTATGCCCCTCACGTGCCGGCTTTTAAAGAAGCCTGCTTGGGGGAGGCAAAGTTGAACTTAAATCTCGCGCTGAAGGAAAGAAATTATCTTCAGGTAGTGGTTTTGGCCATTGTGTTTTGTGAATCGGCGACGATAGGGGATCACTATGGGAATACCCTTGTAAACTACCCTCTCGCTGAAACAATATCGGAGTCTTAAGGAGACAATCATGTCTGAGAATATACAGTTTTTTGTGCCTCGGGTTCCGATGCGTGCGCAGCAGGAACTTGAAGCAAAAGATTTCACTCTGGCCCCCATGCAGATGGGGGGGCTGGATGGAGTGTTGGTTCACACCGATGATCTGGATGAGGTTTTGGCCCATCTGGGATGGACGTTGAGAGAAAGCCACCCGACGGACATGGAAGGTGTTTTTTTCGCCGATTGCCGTTCGTTTGGTTCTTCTGGATCGACCACCCAGGTGCAGATAGGCCACTGGGAGGGGAAAGCCTCTAAGAGGTTTGCCCGAGTGGCTGAGGTGCTGTTGGAGGTACTGGGAAAAAAAGTTTGTCTTCGGGTACCTCATGGCAATTGGACGGAAGTTCGAACCGATGGGGTTTTCTATATCCACTTCTGGAGTTCGCCCCAAGGAACAAAAGTTCTACCCCCTCCTCCTACTATCTGGGGGCAGCCGGTTCCCTTGAAGAAGGATAAATGCTTTGCTCCTTCGGGGCAGGGAACGCCTATCATTGATTCCGAAACGAGTTTTTGTGTGGCAGAACTGGTGGGGGATAACCTCTTTGTTCACTACGATATGGTCCATTTTGGATCTGAGGAAGAGCTGATCATGTTTGCTCGCTTGGTGGAGGAGGTCTGTTTTCTTTTTCCGAGCAATTTGCCAGAAGACCTCCAAGCGCAATTTTTGACTCGAACAGAGGATCCCTTTGTCGAATTGATGATGGGACGCCCTCTAAATGAGTTGGATCAGTTGCGTGAGGAGATCGAGGCGCATTCGGAGGAAGCGGCTCGGATTGAAAGAGTTATTTCTCATCATCTTCAGTTTTTGCTAAAGAAACAGGAGGAGCTGAAAGAACTGGATCAGGCTTCGGATGACGCAGGTGAGTACGCAGGTGAGTATGCCTTGTTGAGTGCTAATGCCCTGATCGACCAGCTTTGGGTTTGGGGGAGTCTGATTCATATTCTTACCCCTATGATTACGGTCGAAGAAGAGGGCGTGGTTTATGAAATGGGACGGTATTTCATTGTGGCTCGTTTGGGACAGGAGGCCAAGTACATTCGTTTTTATAACCTGGAACATAGGAGGGATGGCATTGAAGACGCCATGCATCACCCTCATGTGTATGGTGGGGGGAATGCCTGCTATGGCGATGCCGAAAATGCGCTCAACGATGCGCTGTCTTCGTTGCAGCTGTTTCAGGTGATCTATCAGTTGGTGAGTTTTTTGGCCTCGGTTAACACCGATGACAAGGCGGGGAAGTTTGTGAGTCGATGGCCTGTAGTTGACGCCCCTGTTGAGACTTCGTAATTTTTCGCCAGGAAAGGAGTACGTCATGACGACGTTTTACATTGTACCTCATCCAAGCGAAAAATTGCTTGGCGCTATTCGACGGAAGGATGTTGAACCCAGTCGTGTAACATTGGGTGATGATCCGGCCGTAAAGTTGACCCACGAGGAACTGGTTTTGATGCTTCGGCAGCTTAACTATGAGATTGTTGAGGTGCGGGAGACTCAGACCGAAGGCTGGCTTCGGCTGGCTGTGGACTCTTCGGATACGCCTCCGGCAACACCGGTGGCCATTGTGGAACACATTGCTGAATGGACCCAAGATCCGGATCCTTATTTGCAGTATTTTGTTGCTGAGCCTGGGGCTTTCTTTCTTGAGGCTGTAACGAGTGCGGGGTATCGATCCAGAAAGTGTACGGTAGAGTTTAAATCTGGTATTCGTTTGGGCGGTGACGCTCTGGCTCAGGTGCTTCAGGATCTCAACTGGCAAGTAGCGGAGGCCTGGAAAACCAAGACAGAAGATCTTATTCGAGTGTCTTTGGGCGAAATCCCTGAGCCAGAACCAGAACCAGAACCGATCTCAGAGCCCGAAGAATCAGTCTCGAATTCGGCCCTGGTAGCCCGGGTTGAAACCTGGGAGGCAAAAGCTGATGCGGAGCCTTTTAGATCTTTGGCAGAAGAAGTTTTGCTGCCCGCTTTGGGAATGGACATAGCACTGATCGCTCCCTCCAAACCCAAGGTGTCTCCCACCGAAACCGATCATGTACAGATCCTTTTTCATGCTTCTCCCAGCCTTGGGAAAAAGCAGCGGGATCAGCGAACCCCCACTGAAATCTGGGGCTATACGGTGAAGAACCGTAAAAAAGCCTTTCCTGCTACGGACGAAGGAACGTTGGTTGCAGATGAGGATAGTGGATGGGTCGTAGCACAGGTGGTTGGGCGTCAGGTTTATGTGTTGCACAACCTGGCTCGGGCGAGTAATTCAGATTCGCAGAGGATCTTCAACGAGTTGTTGTTGCGGGTTCGGGATTTGATTGAGCCGGTAGTGGTTGAAGAACCCGAACCGGTAGAACCTGAACCAGACCCCGAAGAGGTCTCTGATGAGGCAGTTTCAGCTGAAGCTGATTCAGTACCTCCGACATTGGTTTTGCCCGAGATACAACCTCTTCCCCCGCCGGTTATTGTTCGTAGGTGGGAGGCGGAATATGGAGTGCAATTTAAGCCGTTCTTGATCAAGGTGGCGTCTGAGATTCTCTATCCGGTGGTTCAAATGCCGATTCAGATAGAACATGTAGCTTTTGGATGCCGAGAACCGCGAGAGGAGGATGAATTCTTCATCTGGATTTGGGCTTCTCCGAAGTTTAGCAATGGTGGGCCAAGGCGAAGTCCTATAAGCCCAATATGGGGGAATAGGGTTTCAACTAATCATAAGGCCTTTTATCCTTCGGGACTGGGGCATGTTTTCTTTGATGAGGAGACGGGCTGGGCAGTGGCTGAGTTGGTGGGGAATAATCTGTATATCCACCACTATCTAGGCTATACCAGTGGTTCTACTTCGCCTCTTTTCCGACAGATTTTGGAAGAGGTCGTCAAGGAGCTCCAGCGTACTGATGATGAACGTGCGGCTGAAACGAAACGACTCCAGGAGCTTTGGAGTAAAAACTATGTTGAGGCCTGTATGGGGCGACGGCATGCTCTGATGGAACAGACTCGTAGAGAGATCACTGAAAAGCAGCAAGAACTAAGGACAGATCAAGCCGCTTTGGTGAAGGCTTTCCGCGATCGAGATGAGAAAAAACGGATCTTACTCAGGCTCGAAGCAGTAGCTGATGATCAGGATAAATATCGGGAGATGTTTCGCCAGATGTGGGAACTGCCCGAGGTTGATCGGATTGATGTTAAGGGCTCACAGGTCCTGATTTATACTCATCCGATTGTTGTGGAAGACGCCGAGTCGGGAGCGGCCCATGGATTGGGCGCTTTTGTTATCACCCTTTATGAAGATGGATCGAATGGAGGGGTGAAATGGACTTCGGACCAAGCAGCCATTGAGCATTCCGCCCAAGAGTGGATTGCTCCGTGTGTATTGGCAGATGGTTCGCCTTTGCTGGGAATGGTGGATGAACAGATCCCCCTCCTGGTGGCTCAGCGTGAGTTTTTGGAACTGGCCCAGTTGGCCATTATGCTTTTGAGGGTGTCTTCGCCCATGCCAGGGCAGGGCGCACCGGTCACTTTGTGGCCGAAAGCAGAAGTTGAAACGACAACCGAAGAAGAAACCGCCGAAGCGGGTTCTTGAGATTGTAGATGGAGGAGAGAATCATGGCAGAAGACGAAAAACAACCTAAGCGCTCCTATTGGAGTTCGCCGGAAAAGAAGGCCCCCTCCGGGGGCCAACCCTCCTCTACGAATAGAAGGAGTAGATGGGGGGGGGCACCGGCTCCTGGACAGACGGGGGGCGGGCATCATTTAGGGCTGTATGTTGGGCCGAAGAAAACCAAGGCTCAATTGGCAAAGGAGGAGCGAGAGCGGAAGAAACGTCAAGAGAAGTTTAAGAAGGAGGCGGCCAAGCGCGAGAAGGAACGGAAGAAACGTGACAAAGAGATTAAAAAGGCGAAAGCCATCTTTCTCAGGCACAATGTTCGTCCGACGGTTCCGCGAGTGGGCCCCATCGTAGGATGGGGGAGTGATATCCCTCTTGAGCTGAAACCCAAAAATCCGGTCATCCGGCATCGAAGCCCTCAGATTCGAATCAAGGCCCAGGCGTTGCAAGACATGGACCTTTTGATTCACCTGGTCGAGAAGGAAGTGGGCTGGATCAGTCATGTGACGCGTGAGGGTGATGTCTATATCATCGAGAATGTGATGTTGGTGGGACAGCACTCTCAGGGGGCCTTGTTTGATTTCCATGATGACGGGCAACACACCTGGATGACGGAAATGGATTACATGGAACACCCCGAACGATTGGATCATAGATGCATGGGGCACTCCCATGTGGATATGGATACGGGGGCTAGTGGTCGTGACAACAGTATGATTGCGGAGTATTTGGCGGATGAGGATTGTGACTGGTACATCCAGTTGATCGCCAATAAACGGGGCAAGAAGACCTTTACGCTCTGGATTCGCGATGAAGACAAGCGGTACTTCGATGTTCCCTGGTCGGTGGTGTATCCCGAATCGGAAGAACGTCGTAAGCATTGGGAGGAACAGATTTCTGCCAAGGTGGAACCTTATCCTCATGAAGTGGAGAGGGTGCCGGTTGGGGGGGGCGACGAAGAGGCTGGAGTTGAAGTCGTTATGGAGATGTCATCACTTGCGCTTCGTACGGATTTCTATGATGAACGCTTCGGACAAGGCGGTTATCGTCGTTATGACGCCCAGCAAACACATGTTGTGGCGGGGGCGGAATTGCCCGTTGGGTTGGCGGGGCAGGGTAAAAAGCCTGATCCCCGTGCTGTTTTGAACCGTATTGTTCGGCCGGGGGATGATCCCTTAGCTGAATTGGGGGTGACTCCTACCGGATTTACTCCTCCGGGCTATGGAGCCGGTTCGGGGTATGGACCCGGAAATTATGGTGGATTTGGATCTGGTTTAGGCGGAGGTGTGGAACCTCCGCCGGAACCAGGTCGTTCAGGAGCTTTGGCAGGAGATAAACCTTCAGCACCAGCAAGTGGAGGTATGAATCTTCTGCCGGATTCAACTCCTTCGAGATCTTCGGAAGAAGATGAACCTTCAACACCAACCAGTGGAGAGAATGATGGAGCCTCAACTTCCTCCGGGTCTTGATTTTTCCAGACACCGCGAAAAGTTTGACCCCCGTGTCTTTGGCCATACCCGAGTAGACGTCCTTGGGGGGGGGGCGGTAGGATCTCGGGTGCTTCTGGAGTTGGTTGGTCTGGGGGTGTCTAACCTGCATGTGTGGGATTTTGACATCGTGGAAAAGCACAATCTTCCCAACCAGGCCTTTTTCTTAAAACATGTGGGTATGCCCAAGGTCGAGGCTCTGCAGGATTTGGCAGAGATGAAGACCGGGGCGCGTATTCACGCACACAATCAGAAGATCATCGGCACCGAGCCTTTTGGTAGAGTGATCTTTCTGATGGTGGACTCAATGGCGTCTCGAAATGCTCTTTTTGACCAGTGCATGAAGTTGAATCTGGGCGGAACGAGATTGATTATCGAGGCAAGGATGACCGAAAACCATGGAGAGTTACATGCAATACATCCGGGCAAGCCCCATGAGGTGAAGGGCTGGAAAGCCTTTTCAGATTACACTGATGAAGAAGGGGTCGTGAGTGCTTGCGGAGCGTCCGTAAGTGTCGGCCCAACAGCTGGCCTCGTTGCCATGTTGGCGATGTGGCAGTTTCTGCGCTGGTATGGATTTGAAATGGGGGGAGTGGAACTTGACGAAGAAAATGCGCTTGAGCATCGACTCGTTGTTGACACCGAACCGATGAATCTCCAATATCAGATGTTTGATCTGTAAGCAACAATCTTTGATGAAGGATGAGAGAACCATGAGTGATACCATTAATGTGAATGTGACCCTGCTGGGTGGACGTAAGCTGGCCGATCCGGTGGAACTTCCGGTGCCCAGTACTGCCGACCAGCTGATTGTGAAGCTCGGCATTGAGCGAAGTCAGCCGGTGAAGGTCAATGATCGGCTGCTGGATGCGGAGCAGCGGGCGGAGGATGAACTGCCGGATAATGCCAAGGTGGTCTTCTGTGGCGTCCAGTTTATTTCGGTGACTGTTTACAAGGCCCCCGGGCGGCGCAAGAAGAAGCGCGAAGAGACCTATGAACTGGCTTCCGACAAGTGCTCGGTTCGTGATGCTCTCAAGCTGGCGGGTCTGCTGCATTTGGTGGAGGGGGATTGCACCCATGCGCCGATTCTCAATGGCGAGCCGGCGAGCCTGACGACCAACCTCAATGCTGAGGACGTGCTTATTGCCCGCGAAAACTGATCCAAGGAGGCGTAGGACTATGGAAGTTCTGGTTACGCTTCCCAATGGCTCTCTGACTACGGTCGATGACCTGGAAGAGGGAGCTACTCTGGAAGAAGTTTTGTCGGGTCTTGCCGTCAAGATGGATGCCTACACCGTTCGTGTTAACAAAGAGACCTCTGTTGGGTCTCGTGTATTGGTGGATGGTGATAAGGTCCATGTGAAGGAGATCGGAACCATTCGGGTTACCGTTCTTCGGAGCCCTGGTGGACGCAAGTGGAAGCCTTGTGATGTGCCCGAAAATGATGCGACCTTGGCGGGGGTTGGCCGTATGATGGGTTTTCCCGACCTTACGACCAGCGCCTGTCAGATCAATGGTCGTCCGGTTTCGGATGTTACGACCAAAGTTTCCGAGGGCGACAAGGTTCTTATTGGCGTTAAGGCCAAGGGGGCTGCGTCTGAAGATTAACCACTTACTTCGTTGATGCCAAAACGGCTCTAGACCGTGCGGCTCTTCGATATTCGATTGTGTAGGGAATAAGGTTTTGATACCTCAAACCCTATCGGCTCTAAGGCCTCGATCTGTGCAAGCAGATCGGGGCCTTTTTTTCGTTTTGGATCCGACGATTTGTCCAATTATTTTTGTTTTGATGCGAAGCGGGAAGCTCTGTATTTTGAAATAATTGAGAAGACGGATTTATTGCTGACAAAATTTAGTAGTCAAATATGTGGTGACTATTTTGTTTTGTCATTATTTGTTTTTGTCTTTCTGTAGGGCTTTTTGTTGTGCTTGTCTTTTTTTGTCACGGGGTCTTATTTTGATTTGTTGGCCCCCTATCATTGATTTGTGCCTCAGGCATATTTGATCTTTTACATGACGGGGAACTCACCCAGCTCTGGGTATGAGTTCTATTTGAATGAATGATCTTCGCTACCCTCTCTTATATCAAGAGAGGGTTCGAACGAGATAAGGAGACGACCATGGATGATACAATGCTTGAAGGACTGAAGGTTTCAGTCTGTCAGATGAAGGTGGTGCCGGGTCGTCCTGACCTGAATGGCACCTATATTTTAAACCAGATTCGGAAGGCTGCTGAGCGTGGGGTGGACCTTTTGGTCTTTCCCGAGATGGCGCTTCCGGGTTACTTTATCGGGGATATGCCCGAGGATGAGTCCTTTGTGCGCGATGTGATGCGCTGGAATCAGCGGATTGTGCAGGCGACAGAGGGGCTTGATCTGGCGGTGGTCTGGGGATCGATTTATGCGATCTTTGATCAAAAAGGCCAGGATGGCCGGACTCTGAAGTGGAATGCAGGTTTGGTGGCACAGAGCGGTGAATTGGTTTCGTCCAAGGCGCTTCCGGTGGCCATCAAGACACTGCATCCAAACTATCGGGTCTTTGCTGATGAACGCCATTTCTTCTCTTTGAGAGTTTTGGCCGAGCAGCAATCGGTAGCTTTGGATGCTTCGGTGTTTGTTGAGGACTATCTGTTTCCTTTCCCGATTCGGGTGAGGGGACAAGTGATCAACCTGGGGGTGATTCTGTGTGAAGATATGTGGCACGCGGATTATGCCCTTAACCCCACCAAAGCTTTGGTGGACAATGGGGCGCAGCTGATTGTGAATCTGAGCTGTTCGCCCTGGACGTGGCAAAAGAATCGGAAGCGCCATTCGGTGGTGCGCGAACTTTTGGAGTTGTGTGGTGTGCCTTTTGTGTATGTGAATAACACGGGGGTGCAGGACACGGGGAAGAACTGGATCATTTTTGATGGGAGTTCGACCATTTACAATGCAAAAGGGGAAATCGTTTTTGCGGTGGATCCTTTTGCGTCGGGGGCTTATGACTATCGGTGTGATTCTTCGTCTCCAGCCTTGGAGGGTGGGGGAGGTGATGATACCAAAGAGATGTATCGGGCCCTTGAGGCGGTGGTTCGGGGGGCGTTTGGAATTTTGCCTCCTTCAGGCCGTAAGGTAGTTGTAGGTTTGAGTGGCGGTATTGATTCGGCTACGACTTGTGCGCTTTTTGCACAAGTTCTGGGGCCGGAGAATGTCATCGCTATTAACATGCCTTCAGAATACAACGGTCAAGAGACGAAAGATATTGCCCAGGCGATAGCCGAAAATTTGGGTATTGAATATCTGGTTCGTCCGATTGGTGGTATTGTGGAGGCGATTGTGACCCAGTCGGGCACCAAAGTTGATTCTCTTAGTTATGAGAACATCCAAGCGCGAGCTCGGATGGAGATATTGGCGGCGGTGGCTCAGGACCGAGGTGCGGTTTATTCGGCCAATGGCAATAAGGTGGAGCTGGCGTTTGGATATGGCACGCTTTATGGTGACATTGCTGGTTTTATCGCGCCGTTGGCGGATCTGGTGAAGCGAGAGGTTTATCAGTTGGCTGACTATCTCAATGAGGAGGTTTTTGGTCGGGTGGTGATTCCTCGGGCGTGCTTTGATATTGCGCCTATGGCAGAGTTGAAGCGAGATCATAAGGATCCGTTTGATTATGGATCGTTGACTCGTCGTGGGTATCACGATGAGATGGTTCGGGCTTTTACCGAGTTTCGGCGAAATCCAGAGTGGTTCTTGGAAAAATACCTGGAGACTGGGGCGAGTGGTTGTCCTGCACTGGAGCAGGAGCTCCAGTTGGAACCGGGGACACTGAAGCGTTTGTTTCCAACGGGGCGTGATTTTGTTCGCGACCTGGAAGAAAAGTGGGCCTGGTTTCATCGGTCCTACTTTAAGCGGGTTCAGTCTCCGCCCATTCCGATTGTGAGTCGTCGGGCGTTTGGTACGGATTTGCGTGAGGCGTTTGTTTCGCCACATCTGACCATTCGGTATCATGACTTGAAGCAGCGTCTGCTTTCTCAGCCGGAAAATCGGCAGGAGCGGGTGGTGATTTATGGAGGGAGTTTTAATCCTCCGGGAGTACATCATCGTCAGATTGCCGAGCGATTGGTGCAGGTGTTTGATCGAGTCATCGTGGTGCCTTGTGGGCTTCGGCCTGATAAGGCGTCGTCTGGTTCGGTCTCATCAGAGCATCGAGTGGCGATGGTGCAGTTGGCGTTTGGGGGTATTCCTCGTGTTCGGATTGATCTTTTTGATCTGGACGGGGGGACCTATACGCCGGCGTATCGTCTGCAGGAAATCTACCAAGCAGAGTTTCCCGATGCTCAGATCTTTCATGCCGTGGGAGAAGATATTTTTGCGGGAGGAAGAGAAGGGCAATCGGAAATTCATCGAGTTTGGAAACAGGGAGAACGTGTTTGGTCGACTTTTCGTTTTGCGGTTTTGGCCCGTCCGGGTTATGGAGCAGAAAAAAGTGATCGTCCTCCTCAATATCAGATGGTTGAATTGGGGAGATTGATTGGGTCGAGCTCGATGATTCGGGATCGATTGTCCAAAGGCGAAGATCTGGAGGATTTGATGGATCCTGAGGTTGAGGCGTATGTTCGTTCTCAGGGGTTGTATGGAGCATAAATACGTAGCGTAGAGCCACATTGCAATGTGGCTCTACCGCACAAACAACAGGAGGTGCTCATGATTGCGGAAGAATTGCGGGTACTGCATGAGAACCTCATGCAGGCGGATTTTCCAGAGGATGTTTTTGGGGCGGTTTCTGATAAATCGGCTCTAAAAACCGTTTATCGATCGATGGCGCGAGTGTGTCATCCCGATAAGGTGAATGGTAATCCCGAGGCTCTGGATCTGGCTGAGGCAGCTTTTCAGCAGTTGAACGAGCTTTATGAACGGGCAAAGGAGGCCTTTGATGATGAAACTTATGGACAGCGAAAGGGGGTTGAAGAGCCGGAGGTTTTTGATTTCGAGATCAAAACTCGACGTCGAACCTATCACCTTCGAAAAGTTGTGGCTGAGGGCGACCTGACCACGGTATACGAAGGTGATTATGAACTGGATGGAGCTTCGGTTTCCATTGTGGCTAAGATCACGGAGGATTCGGAAGACAATGACCTGGTTCAGAATGAGGTGAAGGTGCTTCGGGTACTGCGCGAAAAGGTGGATGTGACTGAGTATGACTTCGGGAAGCATTTGCCGGTTTTTGTCGGGCAGTTTAAGACGACCGACGGCCAGGTGGGGACGATCTGGGAGCGGATTGAAGGATTTGATCTGTTTCAGGTTCGTGAAAAGTATCCCAAAGGAGTGGCTCCACATCATGCGGTGTGGATGCTAAACCGGATATTGTTGGTGCTAGGGTTTGTGCACCGGCAGGGGGTGCTGCATGGCAATATTGATCCTTCTCATGTGATGGTTCGGCCTCGGGATCACAATGGCTGGTTGGTGGATTGGAGTTATGCCATCGAAAAGCCTAAATCTACGGGGCAGGGGTTTCGGGTATGGAACCCTGACTACAGTGCGCCAGAAGTTCGGCGTAAAGAGAGTCCTCTTCCCTCTTCGGATTTGTATTCGTTGGGGAAGGTGATGATTTATGTGTTGGGCGGCGATGTGAAAACTGCGTCTTTTCCTGATGAAGTGGATGTTCGACTTCAGAGGTTTATTCGCTCTTTCTGCGAAGAAGATGTTCGAACTCGCCGTCAGGATTCTTGGGAGGCGCGTGAGGCGCTGACGAAGTTGAGGAGGTCTATTTTTGGTCCGGATCGTTTTCGTGACTTTCGGATGTAGAACCTCTTTGTTTTCTCTGGAAATCAATACTTCCCCCTGATTCCAGGGGGAAAACTGAAAAATGGAGGTGTATCATGGGTGGTGGATCGTATGATTATGATACCAGCTATTCGTCGCGGACGACGGATCCAGATGCGTTTGATTCCGGCTGGGATTCGAGTTTGGGGTCTCGGCATGGATCTGGGGCGGTGGATCCAGCATTGGATCCCAATGGGGCGGTTCGCGAGTGCTGTCAGGCAACGCCTATTGTGGTGGCGCTGGATGTGACGGGCTCGCATTATCGTGAGGCGCAAATTATTTACAACCGTCTTCCGGACTTCTTCAAGCTGCTCCTGGGAAAGGGGTATGTGAGGGAGCCGGGAGTGAGTTTTGCGGCGGTGGGAGATGCTACTTGCGATAGTGCTCCATTACAGGTGGGACAATTTGAAACTGATGACCGATTGGATGAGGTTCTGAGTAAGATCCGTCTTGAAGGCGGTGGAGGAGGGGGACTTAAGGAATCGTATGAGCTTGCGGCTTGGTTTTATGCCACTCGCTCTCGGTTGACGGGTCTTCCTTCGGGGAAGAAGGGATACTTCTTCTTTCTGGGGGATGAGGGTTTTTATCCCCAGGTTTCTCAGCGGTTTATTCGTGAAGTACTGGGAGGGGATGAGCAGGCAGTTTCTGCGGAAGAAGCGTTTCGTCTTCTTCAGGAGCTCTACCACGTTTTCTGTGTCTTTCCATCCAGAAGGCTTGGGACTGTGTATGAGTCGTGTGCTGAAAGGTGGAAGAGTATTCTGCCGGAACAGCACGTTCTTTTTAACGATGACCCCAATACCATCTTGGATGTGATCATGGGGATTTTGGCTATGGAGGAGGGGGAAGCAGATCTGGAAGATATTGAAGTTGATCTGGGTTCGGTGGGGCGTGATGCTCTGGAGAAAGAGAGTGCGTTGGCGGCTCTTGAGCCTTATGCGCGTGATAGAGCGTTGGTGAAAGTGAGTTCGTCTGGGAATCTGCCGAAGAAGTCTTCGGGCCGGTCTCGGCGGACGAGGAGCCAGCGTTTGTAGAGAGAAGGTGAATTTTGACTCTTTTTAGGAAGAAGAGAAGTCCGAATTCCTGGGTTAAATTTGAGGAGGTAGTCAATGGATTTGGCTGCCTCCTTTTTTTCGTTTACGACCCGGCGACTTGTCCTGCGTAGCTATTGAATTTTTTTTGAGTTGTGCGAAGCGGGAAACTATTTGAATATGTTTGACTAATTGTGAAGACGGGAATAGATCTTGTCTTTGCTTGCTGACAAAGTTTTGTTTTCATATTTGTGATGACGACATTGCTTTGCCAGTCTTTGTTTTTCCTTTGTTTAAGCCTCTTTTCTTGGTTTGTGTTTTTGTTTGCTGTACACCTACTTAGTCTTTGACTGTGGAATATTATCAATTTGTACCCAGTGTACGAGTTGATCTTTCACATGACGGCCCCAGGTGGCGGACTGTATCGAAGTTTGTTTAGAATCAGGAGTTTTGAGACCCACTGATAAAGAGAGCGAATCATTATGTATGGTTTATGGTTTTAGAGCTTTACGATTTTTTGCACGCTTCGATAGATTCCGCCATTTGGGAGAAGTTTTCTGGCAGAGCCCCTTCCAGGTGACTTTGTCAGGTAAGATAATGTTTTGGAGTTAGAAATATGTGGAGCAGGGTACAACCCTGCTCCTTCGGGGGTGAGCCGGATGGAGTTCCCTGGCACAAACAAGATGAATGAGATGAAGAGGAGATGAATTATGGATACCCTGACCGTTTTGCAGGTATTCGGGGGGGGATTTTATCTCCTTTCGAAAGTATTTCTCTCTCTTGCGGGTGAGAGCCTGCTATTGAGACGAATTGGATGGAGTGTTTACATTGCGGGAGTTCCGTTTTGGATGATGCTCCTGTGGATTAAATCCGACTACATTGTTCTGGGACTTGAATTTGGTGGAGGTTTGATTTTGGTTTATGCCCTGATCAAAACTTTCCAAAAAGAGGTAAAAGGAACAACAAAGTTGGATATTGCGGCGAATGGGTTGTGCGTCATTCTTTTTTTTGTGGCGCTTTATTACACCCTAGGCACGAAGGGATTTGGTTTCCATCCATTTTTAGAAGTTGTGATCGCGTTTTCTTTTGCCATTTCCATTATGATGTTGGCGAAAAAGGATGATCGTGGTTGGTATGTGATGTTGCTGTTGCATGTGGCCACGGGAACGTTGATGTATCGACAGGATGTTTGGCTTTTGGCCATTCAGCAGGCGATTTCTGGTTGTTTTGCTCTTTGGGCGATCTATAAGTATTGGAAGAGTGCGAAACTTTTGTAGTTACACAGCTACGGTGGACAGGGGAGAGGGTTTCAATCATTGGTTGGTCCTTCCTCTTGTTATAAGAGGAAGGACAGCGAAGCGCTTTCTCTTAGGAGATCAACCTTGCAGAGCCAGATGGAGTTCCTGGCGAGAACAATGAAGTATGGTTTAACAAAGGAGGAGATGAATCATGAACCAATCAAATATTGAGGGAAGCTTCTGGGGTGTGGCCTTTGGTGATGCTCTGGGGATTCCGGTAGAAACCTGGAATGCCGATCAGATTGTGCAGCGGTATGGTCGGTTGACGACTTATCAACCGTGTGAGAATCACAAATGGATGGGGGATTGGCCGGCGGGACGATGGACCGACGATACGCAGTTGAGCTTGGCGGTAGCCGAGTCGCTGATTGAACGTCGGTTTATCGATCTTGCCGACATCGCGCAGCGACATGTAAAAGCGATGAAAGAAAGTCACAAGGGATGGGGGGGCAGTACTCGTGATTCGGTGACTCGAATTGAGCAGGGGATTCCCTGGAATCGTTCGGGTTCGAGCACGGGAGCTGGCAATGGGGTCGCGATGAAGATTGCACCTCTGGCGTGGTACTGGTATCAGCAGTTCCCTCAGCAGATTCCTATTACGTCCGTTCGCCAACTGGCGCCGACGTTGAGGGGGTTTGGAGCCATGACCCACGACAACGATTTGTCGGTGGTGAGTGGGGCGGTTCAGTTTGCGGCGGTTTTGTTTTGTTTGCAGACCGAACCGACTGAGTTTGACCAAAAGGCTTTTTCTTCCACGCTGGTTCAGGTGAGCCGGTGGATGGAAGAGTACTGTCGGGCTCAGGGAATGAATTCTCTTCCGGATCGCCTGTCGGTTCGTTTGGAGGATTTGCTGATGAATCCTTCGGCTTTTCAGACGCCTGAGTCAATCATTTCGACGTTTGGGGGAGGGAGTTGTTATTGCTACGATTCTCTGCCCTTTACCTATGCCTTCTTTTTGCGGGATCCACGATCGGTTGAATCGATGTATGAGGTGGTGAATGCAGGAGGGGATACCGACAGCAATGGCTCGATGGTTGGATCGCTGTTGGGGGCGTTGAATGGCAAAGGTGTTTTTCCGGTCACTCTGAAAGAGGGGCTGTGGGAAGTGGATCGACTGGAGCGAGTGGTTGGGAGTTTTGTTGGAATTTGACCTTTTGGTTGTGGGGAACTCTCCCGGCTCTGGGAACAGGTGGTGCTAGAATATTTTATCTTCGCCACCCTCTCTTATAGCATCCCCCTTCGCTTTTTTACTCTGTAGTTACACAGCTACGGCGGACAGGAGAGAGGGTTTGAACGGAGGTTGGCTCTTCCTCTTGTTATAAGAGGAAGGGCAGCGAAGCGCTTACTTTTAGGAGCTCGAACTTACAGAGCTGGATGGAGATCCCTGGGACGTACTGAAAATGTGAATGATCTTATAAAGGAGATATTCTATGTTAATCGCCACGCTTCCAGCGGTGCATCAGGCAGATCTGATGGAAAAAATGGTGGCTCATCCTGGTGTTGGGGGCGTGCGATACAATGTGGGGATTCGGTCTCCGTATTCGCCGCGCGAAACGCTGGAACGAGTCTATTCTCTCACTTCTCGTCACGGCAAGCGGCTGTGGCTGGACATCAAAGGGCGGCAGCTGCGCATTGTGCAGTGGGCGGCGCCCCAATATGGACGGATTGTACTGAATCACGAGCTGGAGGTTGATTGTCCGGCGAAGGTTTATTTCCGGGGCGATGATGTTTCGGAAATCAAAGTGGTTCGGGGCAATACGATTTATGTCGATCCGGCTCCACGGTATGCCGTGGGGGCGGGGCAGTCGATTAATGTGCAGGGAGACTCCCTGCGTATTGAGGGGTTTCTGACGGAGGAAGATCGGTTGTACCTTGAGGCGGCGAAGGCCTTGGGAGTGGTTGATATTATGGCGTCTTTTGTAGAAGAGATGTCGGATATCGAGGCGATACGAGCCATTCATCCGGAGGCCCAGGTTGTGGCTAAGATTGAGTCGAAGAGGGGGGTGGCCTTTGTTGGGGCGCATGGCTATGCGCCCTTACAGCATCCTCAAGAGGGTGGGGTAGACCGCCTTATGGCAGCGCGGGATGATCTTTTTATCAACGTTGGTTCCGAAGGGATATTTTCGGCGTTGGAGAAGATTATTCAGGCTGATCCAGAGGCGATCTGTGCTTCGCGTTTGTTTTTGTCGTTAGATAGGGCACATGGCCATGCGCCCTTACGGGCAGATCTTTCAGATCTGTCGGATGTGCGGCTGATGCAGCAGATGGGATACCGGTATTTCTTGTTGTCGGATGGAGTTTCTCATCGGTGTTTTGAGGCGGCGATGAGGGTGTGGGATACAATCAATTTGTTGTAGAGCCACATTGCAATGTGGCTCTACGATCTTACTAAAAGGGGAATCTAAATGTCACCAAAATCCTATGCGGTCATCGGACTGGGGTTCGGTGACGAAGGCAAGGGGACCACGGTGGAGTATTTGACCCGTCAATATGGGGCCAAAACCGTGGTTCGGTTCAATGGCGGGCCGCAGGCGGCCCATCATGTGGTGCAATCGAATGGGGATTGGCACTGTTTTGCTCAGTTTGGTTCGGGAACGATGGTTTCTGGAACCAAAACTCATCTTTCTCGGTTTATGGCGGTGGATCCCATTAGCCTGATGATCGAGAATGAAGTTTTGAAGAAGAAGGGGATTGCCGATGGATTGGATCGACTCTCGGTTGATAGAGAATGTCTGTTGGTGACGCCGTTTCACAAGTATGCCAATCGTGCGCGAGAAGTTGCACGAGGCGACGATCGGCATGGAAGCTGTGGAATGGGGGTGGGGGAGGCCGTGTCCGAGGCTTCAGAATTGGGGGATCGGGCATTGCGAGTGGGAGACCTGGAGAATGAATCGGTGCTGAGGTCGAAATTGAAAGATTTACAGCAACGAAAATTACTCCAGGTGGAACGTTTGGAGTGTGATGATCCGGCGTTTGTGGATTTGAAATCCCGGTTGGCCGATGGGGGAGCGGTGGATTGGTTGATGGATCAATATGATCGTTTTTTACGGTTGATGCGTAGAGCCACATTGCCATGTGGCTCTACAAACGTTGATGGTGATCAATCGATTATCTACGAAGGCGCCCAAGGCGTCTTATTGGATCGGGATTGTGGTTTCCATCCTCATGTGACCAAAACCCCTACCACGTTTCGAAACGCGTTGGCGTTGGTCCGTGAACGGGATGATGCCAAACCGATTCGTGTGGGGGTTCTCAGAGCCTATCACACCCGTCATGGGGCGGGGCCTTTTGTAACGGAGGATACGGGTTTAACGAGTCGTATTCCGGATCGTCATAATGGGACGAACCCCTGGCAGTCAGACTTTCGAGTGGGCTGGTTCGACGGGGTGATGGCGCGATATGCGATGGAAGTTGTGGGAGGAGTCGATCAGTTGCTCATCACCAATCTGGATCGGCTCGAGCGATTGCCCGAAATTCAGGTGTGTACTTCGTATTTGTATGAAGGACCATCTGAGGACCTCGATGAATTCTTTGAGTGGTCGAGGGAGGGGAATCGTGTGGTGATTTCACGGATTCGGGTGTTGGATCGTCCGACTCGAGATCATCAGGCCCGTTTGACGCAGTGGTTGTCTCGTTGTCGCCCGGTGTATCGGACGATAAGGGGATTTGATTCGGTTAGAGAAGGAAATGAGTGGTCTTCAGGAGCGAGGGAATATCTTCGAGTGTTGCAAGAGCTTATGCAGCAACAGATTGACCTGGTTTCGGTAGGACCAACGAGTGGAGACAAGATGTCTTTGGATGTTAGTCAGTAATCAATAGTCAGCAGTGAAGGAGATGTCATGAACGATCAATTTGTGGAAGAAATGAAACGTCGTATGCCGGTTTCGATGGTGCCGTATGTCCTGAAGGGAAAACGAGCGGCGTTGGTACTGGTGGATGAAAACAACGGGTTTTGTACCCCAGGAGCGGGTAACTTTGCTCCTCCGGGGCCTGATGCTCGAGTAGATCAGATGATCAATGAGACCGATCAACTGGCACGAATGATGTTGGAAAATGGACATCGGGTGATCTTGCACAAGGATATGCATGAACCCGGAGTGCCTGAGGGGAATTTTCCGCTTCACTGCGAGAGAGGTTCGGGTGAAGAGGATTTGGTTCCGCAGTTGCAGTGGTTGGAGTCTGGACAATGGGGAAATCGTGTTTTTACCGTTGAGAAGGACTGCAACGATGGTTTCGTTGGGGCGGTGGATCTGAAAACCCATCGAAACAAGATGGTGGATTATATCAATGAGCACCAGATCGAAGTTTTGGTCTGGGTGGGGATCTGCACCGATTATTGTGTGCTGTCTCCGGTGCTTTCGACCATGTCGGCTCGCAACATGGGCTTGATGCCTTCTTTGGGCGATATGGTGGTGTACGAGCGGGGAACCGCTACTTATGATCTGCCTCTGGATGTGGTGCGCGAAATCGGGCTTCCTGATACGGCGGCCCATCCGCGTGAAGAGACCCACCACATGGCTTTGTATACCATGGCCAATTTTGGTTCGATCATCGCTTCTGAAGTGGTGTTCGAATGATGAAATCCTTCTTTTCTTGGTATTTCAAGCTGGTGATTGCTAGACTTGAGGGCCAAAAGAAAGGATCGTTTACTGCTTGCTTCCGAGTATTCGGAGAGCGAGGTGGTAGTTTTATTTATCCCGTAGATCGAAAGGTCTGCGGGATTTTTTTGTATTTTTAGAGTTTTATAGTATAATGTTTTTGCTAAGGGGTTTTGATCTTAATTGTATTGAATCCACTTGGGTGCTAACGAAGAAGACTTGTCTATGACAGGTCTTTTTTGTGTTTTTGGTAAACAAGCCTTGGGGCGGGGCGGTAAGATAATGGTAAATCCCTTGGTGTTAGCACCCAAGAATACGGGTTCGATTCCCGTCCGCTCCACCAGGCTTGTGATGTAATTGTTAGGTGCTTGACAATTTTTTGTATTTCCTTATTTTTTCTTTTGTTTGATTACTCCGTTAATGGCCGTAGACCAGGATCAGCCTTCTCTCGATTTACAAGACCAAGCTCTCTTGGTTCAGGATTACTATCAACGTTTGAACGGTTTTATTGATGACCAATTCGAGGCATCGACAAATTTGGTGGATTTGGATGAGGCTTATACTCAGGGGTCTTATGAAGCAGAATTTGCAACTTTGGTAGATCAGACTGAGGAGGCTTCTGTGCTGAAAGAAATGTATAGTGAAGGAATGGCGGTCATGGAGCACTTGAGCGACTCTTTGGCTGGTAGAAGTGAATTTTGGTCTTTTAGGGACCGTCTTCAGCAGATTTTTTATTCGGCTTTTTCCAAGGCGGTCCTTTGTTTGGGAAATTCTGAGCTAGAAGAAAGGGTGTTTTTAGAAAATATAAACCTGGAAGAAGCTATTAATCTGGGCAATAGACCTGAATCGTTGGAAAAACTGTTTGGGGTTGTTGAAAGGCAAAGACCTTTGGACTTTGTAAGAGCAGGGATTGAACAGGAGGAAAATGTTCGGGCCTATCGAGCGAAGTATGCTCATATTCTTGATAATCCAGAATGGGCGGGAACTTTTTTTTATGACACTCCTCGGTGTTTGAAATCGGATGTGGATCGCCGTCATCGTCAACAGGATCTTTTGTTTGCGAATAATAAAAATACGCCTGGCGCTGTTTTAGCGAGTCTAGTCGGAAGAACCAATGATCTTAATTTGGCGGTGGCCGAAAACGTAAATACTTTGGCCCGTACTTTTACTCAGTTGGCATTTGGGCCTCCTCTTGTTGCTCACTCTAACCAGGCTCATTTTGACCATTATGAACGAGAGGAACGTCCTTTTTTGCTTCAGGCTATTTTTTATAACCAGGGTCCTAATGTTCCGACTGAACTTCGACGATCTATTGGGGGATTTTTGCTAGAGAGAAAAGACCCCAAAGATTTGAAAGGGCGAGAACGAATTGTTTCTCAGGTTTTGACTTCAGAGGGGATAGAATTTGTTCCTTCTCGAAAGATCCCTCTTTCGGAGGGCGAAGCCAGAGAGCATAAACACGAAATGCAAAGTCGAGATTGGCAAAATAGTAGAATTATTAAGGCCATACAGAGAAAAAAACGAATGGATTTTTTGGCACAACATGCAGACGTGATGAGAGATTTGAAACGAAGGACCTTTTCTGTGACAGATTCTTTTGATTTCTTACCTCTTAATTCTTAATACCTACTTCTTTTTTTTACGATTTCCGAATCACCCCCAACTGCCCTTGATTTACCTTGTTCACGTGTTTTCCATTCTTTACTTGTACGGTAGCGATGCGTTCTTGGCATTCGGGGCACATCAGATCGGTGCCGGGAGGATCAAAATTGTTGATAAAAAGACCGTTGAAGTCTTCGGCGATACGGTCGCGATGGATTTTTCGCAGTCGGCCTTTGCCGCATTTTCGATATCAGACCAGTTTGCAGCCGCATTTGCAGTACACGGTGATGACTTTGTACTTTTGGGTTTTCATCCAATTAGATTGTATCAAACATATCAGAAGTACCAATAATCCGCTCTTTGGTTCTTGTCAGGCGAAGCTGGTGAATTATTTTTTAATCTTGAGAAGACGGAAGGGGCGATAAGAGAGGGGACTCAGCCTAAAAAGCAGAACGACTACCAATACTTCCCCCATTTTCGAGCCGCATTTCGAATTCTCCTGGCTCTTTGAGCATCCGTTTCTGCTCCCATTTGAGAGGCGGGGACATCTGGTTTTTGGAGTCGACGATAAGTTCTTGCTGGTTTTCCGGGGCCGACTCGTTGGTGTTCATTTCGGCCAATAGGGGTTGGATTTAGCTGGGGAGGATGAGCTCTGGTTATGGCGGTTACTTCTTTTTGGGGAGGATCAGAATCTTGCACTTCTGCTTTTTTTTCGACTTCGATTGCGGCGGCTTTTCGAACTTTTAGTTGATGTTTTTCGACTACAGCTTGGGCCTCTATTTGTCTTTTTCGCGTTTCGGCATCAATGGTTGGGTTAGGTTGACCCATTTCGTGGAAGGAGACTTTTCTTTTTGGTTTTTTTCTGAGCTTTGTTTTTGGTCTCTCTATAGAAGCCTCGCTACTTTCGATGAGGCCTGTGCTTGTCATAATATTGAATCTACTCCCAAAAACGTCTGTGAAAAGATTTGGAGGGGAATCACCAATGGCTGGAGAGTGAAGGCCTTCATGAAGGGGGGTGGCGGTTTTGGGTTTTGGAGCAGGGGGGATCTCTGGTCGTGGTTTTCTTTTGGGGAGAGGAGAAAGAAGGTTTCGGAGAGAGTATTCAGGTATTCCGGCCATGAGAAATAATCCGACCTTCATTTGAAAAAAGGTGATTTGTGCCAAAAGCGTGTGTAGATCGGCTTGAATTTGAGGAGATGGATTTTGAGTCAGGTATAGATATTGATTCTCAAAATCATTTAAATGTCTGATTACTTCCTGAGTGGTTAGAATTTCGTTGTTTTGAACGTATTGTAAAACATGATCATCCTCGAGCTCTTTTATAGTGGTCAGCAAAGAAAGTAGGGCTTCATTGATATTGTACATAGCCTCAGCCATTTCGGGAATGGAGCTGCCCGTCATGCCTTCTGCTGAACCGTGAGATTCTTGTGGGATCATTTCATCGCTTTATTAGTCTTTTTGTGTGCTTTGTCAATTATTCGTTGCGATTTATTTTGAATTATTGTAAAAAGTGAGGGTTATGAAGTTAGAGCGCCTTTGTTCTCGAGAGACTGTTGCGGCTATGGTGATGGCGGTTTTGTTGATGCCAGTGGGACTTGGTGCGAAGGGTAAATATCAAGATTGCGTTGATTTTTGTCCTCTTCCACAAGCGGTCCAGGCTCAGCTGGATGAAGTGGTGGGGCACGTCATGCGTTTGACCCCTCGTCGTTTGGGGAAAGGCGATGTTACGTATCATATTGATCGATCTACGGGGCTTAAGTTGAGGGCGGCGAAGTTTGGAGGATCGGGGAATTGGAATTGTTTGACGACGGGAGATCAAAGAGATTGTTTTAATGACTACCGGCAGCCGAAAACTGATACTTTGGAAGTGGTGGATTCTCTGGGAAGTGGAGAAGTACCGGAATGTGCCTTTGTGCGGGAAAAAGATCGTTGGGGGCCTTATGTGTGTTCGGATTTTGTGGCACGAGTTCCGGAGGAGCTTTTGAGTCGGGTTTGGAGGTTGATGGAAAAGGCAGATTTGAGTCGATTCCAGAAGAAAAAAACGCCGTAAAATAAAGACCTCCCAAGCATTGTGATGCGCAGGAGGTCGAAAGGGGCAGAATCGGGGATTAGAGACAGGCTTTTCGAGGGGGCGGAAGCCATCTTTTTGCGGGGATGAGAGGGAGAGGGGATGTATTTTTTCCGAAGCGTTGTTTGAGCTTTCTTGAGGCAAACTCCATCCAGCTCATATGACGGATGTTTTGATCGATGACGTGATTGGCAATAATGCCCACCTGTTGAGCGAAGGCTTTGGAATCTCTTTCTACTTGGGCCTTTTCTTTTTTTTGCAACCACCACATGATTACCGGGTAGGCGGTAAGTATTCCAAACCCATAGGCCAAAATGAGCGGGAGAAACTTCCAGAGTGTTGTGATGGAAAGTCCCAGGACCATTGCAGGAATGGTGGCCATTATGGGGGAAAGGTAGAGAGGAGAGAAGATGATGAGGAAGAAAACCAACATGAATACGATGATTTTTTTGAACATGATGACCCCTTTCGATTTCAAAGAACCCGTTCTGCCACGACAAGCAGAAGAGATTCCGTTAATGTTTTAAGGAAGTGCTTACTGGCTTGTCTTAAGAGATTGTTTACTGATTGAAGTGGGATTTACAAGAGATGACATAGGGCCAAACGTCTCTATAATTCTTTTGTAAAAATTTATCCCCTCTTCATGTCTTTTTGGAATCGATTACCCTTTCACCTTCATGATTTACGTGATCTAGACGTTACGCTGACGCATTTGATCCAGGCTAAACTGTGGATTCAGGTGTTGGTGGGGATGGGGTTAGGGATCGGGCTTGGTTTTTTTCTGAGTCCGAGTTTTGATTTTGTTTCTCGAGAAACCGCCGATTTAGTGGCCAATTGGGTGGCGGTGCCGGGATATTTGTTTTTGGTTTTGGTCCAGATGGTGGTGATTCCGCTGATTATTGCTTCGATTATCCGAGGGATTGCTTCGGGGGGGAGTTTTTCGGCGGTCAAACAGATTGGGGTTCGGGCGGTGGTGTATTTTTTGCTGACCACAACGGTGGCGGTTTTTTTGGGGGTGGGATTGACGAATATGATTAAACCAGGGGATTACTTGGATCGGAATTTGATTCCTACTGAGCAAGTTGAACAGCAGAAAGAAGTGGACTTTAAGCCTTTGGATTGGCAGAGTCTGCCTCAGTCTTTGACGAGTGTTATTCCGGCGAATCCAGGAGAGGCGATTGTCAATAAGGAGCTTTTTCAGATTGTGATTTTTTCGATCATTTTTGGTTTGGCGTTGGTTTCGCTTCCCAAATTTGATTCCGAACCGCTCTTGCGCTGGTTTGGTTCACTGCAGGGGGTGTGTTTGCAGATTGTGAACTGGGCGATGGTGTTGGCGCCTTTTGCGGTGTTTGGACTGATGGCGCAGATTGTGGCTCAGACGGGGTTGGAGGTCTTGTTGGGGGTGGGCGTGTATATGGGGGTGGTGCTTTTGGGGTTGTTGCTTTTGCTGGTGTTGTATTTGATGGTTGTGGCTACTTTTGGGGGTATGAACCCTTTTGTTTTTCTGCGAGAAATTCGAGAACTCCAACTGCTGGCTTTTTCGACGTCTAGTTCGGCGGCGGTTATGCCTTTGTCGCTCAAAGTCGCCGAAGAAAAGCTCGACACTGATCCTTCGGTCGCGAGTTTGATTGTGCCTTTGGGGACGACGATCAATATGGACGGAACGGCACTTTATCAGAGCGTGGCGGCGGTGTTTTTGGCGCAGGTTTTTGGCGTGGATTTGAACTTTGGAGAAATTATTATGGTGGTGGTGACGATTGTGGGGGCCTCGATTGGAACTCCGGCAGTTCCCGGAGTGGGGGTGATTATTTTGGGGACGATTTTGGGGTCAGTGGGGGTGCCTTTGGAGGGAATTGCGCTGATTATTGGTACGAATCGGATTTTGGATATGTTTCGGACGTCGATTAATGTGACGGGTGATATGGTGGCGTGTCGAGTGATTGGGAAGTGGGTGGAAAAAAAGAGCCTGGTGCAGAAGATGTTTGATCGGTAGATTCCTGAGGGAGAGCCATTTCGAGAGGAAAAACATTTAGATTTGGATATCCCTTTGACTGCAGATAAGCCCGGGTAAGGCCGACTTTTTTTTCGGGTACGAGAAGGCATTTTATATCGCTTCCCAGTGCTATTTCGTCTCCTACGCTTACTTCTCCCCCCCAAGTTCCAGAATGTCTTATGTATTTCGGGTGGTCTTCAACCTCTTGTCCGACTCGATAGATCACGGGAAAGGGGGTTTTTATAAATTTTTTTTCCTGTTTTGTGAGTTTTTTGTATTCCTGAACTCTGGTTTCTTCGATTTTTTTCTGATTGATTGAAGGAGCGAGGAGTATTTCTTGAATGATATGAGTGGGTCTTTGGCTTCCCTTGTAGGTGGTCATCCCATTTTGAGATTGATTAATAGCTTCTTGAATTTGTGCGATTTCTTGGGTTAGTTTTTTTATTTTTTTATGGGCTTTTGAGGGCGTCCATCTTTTTGTGTTTATTTCTTCAGGGAGATTTTCTCCTGTGGCGTATTGAATGTCTGTTTCTCTACTGAGCTGAAATCTTCTATCGGCGAGAGAGACCCCATTCATATTGACGCCATTGGTACTGATTCCGTCTTCTAATTCACCGGAAAAAAGTGGTTTGTTTTGTTGGAGTAAACTCCCAGTGGGAACCAAACCTCCTTCTCGAACGACTCCAATTAGAGAGGCCGAATTTGACCCGTGTCCGAAGGGCTGTTCGATGATTTCTTCATAATTGCTTGGAGCTGATTTTGGATCCCAAGCGAGTTTTTTGGCTTCTTTCTGAAGGCTTAAATGGGCCTTGAGGGGATGTATTTTTTGTTTGAGGAGCGCTGTTACTTGTGAAGTATACTTTTTAGGGGCTTGGAACGTCATTATTGGACGATCCTCAGGTGATTTTTTCAGATCATCTTCAGACTTTGAATTGAGTTGTTCAGAAACCATTTTTTGTTTTAAGTTTTATTATAGCATAAATCCACCCCCTTTGCAATTCTCATAAGAGGGGTGAAATTAGAGGCAGGATGTTTTTGGGAATCGAAAGGATTATTCTACCTCTCCCCGAATAATTCTTTCAATTTCAGGAAGGCGATTTCGACGGATTTTTTCTCTTTGGAGCAGAACAATTCTAGCCCATCCTTCATCTAGATGAGCTTCGGTTCTGTCTTGCATGTGTTTTTGTACTGTTTCCATGCTGGCATATCGAATCCCTTTTCTTCGTTTGGGAGTCTTGAGGCTTTGTCTTTTTTGGTTTTCACGAATGATGGTGCTCTCTTTTGCTTGAATTTCTACAAATACGGGTGCATATTCGAGTTCTTTCATGGCTTGAACTACCGTTTTTCTAGCAACTTCGTGGATCATAAGTCCACTAATAATAGGGAGTTTATCGGTGTTTTGGGTGATGTTGTGGAGTTTGGAGAGCGCTTGGCGGAGAAATTCTTCTTGCTTGTGTTGTGCGATTCGAGAAGGAAGTTTTGAAGCGACCATAATTCGATGAATTTCATCGTCTCCGTCTAGGTGTTTCCAGCGCTTCGTTTTGTCGAGCCAATTGGCTGTGGTGGTTTTTCCCACCGCTGGAAGCCCACTCATACAGTACATTTCTTTTTGTTCGCTCATTTTAAGTGTGAAATTGTTGTTTTTTTAACTTTGTTTTTCTTTTTGTCAAACAATATTTGACATTTGTTGTTCTATTTAATATTTAAATACTGTGAATAAATAAAACCTCATTTGATGGGGCTTTTTTGCAGGTTCTTTTACAGATTTTTTTTGTGAGCATGAATTTGAGTAGAGAGTGAGGGTATCTCTCATCTGTTGCTCAAAGCTTAGTTATTCTGCTCACAATATAGATTTTGACTCTTATAGCGCGAAGAAGAAAGGAACGTGGTATTGGTATGGCCGACAAAAAAATAGGTTTCATTGTCAAAAAAGATGATGAGTACTTGGTTCAACCGAAGTACAGCCATCATACTGAGCTGAAGTTGGAAGATCTTCCGGATTATTTAAAGGTAGAGGGGCTTCCGGTTAATTATAATGAAGTTGAAAGAACCATTGAGACAGAAGGAGGTGAGGAAGGAGGGCTTGATGAACTCCAGATGTATGCAGTTGATCTGGAAATCGATATCAGGAGGGCCAAGCAGGCGCAGGGTTATTTTGAATCCGATGATGGAAAGCCAAGAGTTCATACGGACGATGATGGTTCTCTTGCTGTGGTTTCGTCCGAAGAGCTGGGTTTTCGGGATGAGCAGTGTGTTCGCTTTCTTTTGCTGCCACTGAAGGAAGAGAAAGAGAATGGATATGTGGCGATCAATCTTCTGGCCGACTCACGCCGGCAGTCGATGAAGAACTTTTTCGTGTCCATCAGTTATTTCACCTGGCTGTTCCCCATTGGACTGTTTGGCTACGACCTTCTGTTTGACGCCTTTACCTGGACGGGGACGGCACTTCCTGTGGTGGTCGGTCTCTTGTTGGCGCTTTTTCTCGCCGACGAAGATTTTCATAAATTTCGTCCGGCGGGGTTTCACGTACCGGCCTTGTTGTTATTGGTGGCTCTTATGCATTCGTTCTTCTATCTGATGGTGCATGTGTGGGACGGCGAGATTGCGCTGGTCGATGATCAACCTCGTATGGAAAGGTTTAGCTATCGGCCTTTGGGATCAAGTCTCAAATTTTATGAGGTAGAAACCGAAGTACCGGAGCAGGTGTATGCCTCTCGTTCGTCGGATGATGCTCAGGTGTCGTTGCAGATGGGGCTGACGGTGGGCTATGTTCGCAACGATCAGGGGGGCCACCTGATGCTGACTTCACATAAGGGCGACAACAAGGTGGCGTTTGGTCATGCGATGATCCAGGATGCCTGGAACCGTCTGGCCAAGAAAAAATCGGCCAATGATCTTCAGAACATGCCGGCCAAAGATATGGTTGCGGCGTTGCTGCGGATCATGCGCGAAGAAATCACCCTGCCGCCGGGCATCTATTTCCGTTGGGATGGGGATGCGCCGGTAGTGGCGTCTTTTGCCCCCTCAAAATCGTAAATATCAGCAGAATAGCTTACAGGTCGCCTTTGGAGGAAGGCGGCCTGTTTGACATTTTGTTTTTGTTTGTTATATGTTGTTTTGTTAATAACATATTTTTCCCATGGAAAATGATTTGTCGGGAGGATTATCTGAAAGAGTTGCTCACTTATTGGAAGCGGCTGAGAACTATGCTGATGCGGGAGAGTTGGAACAAATGGAAGCGACTTTGGGACAAGCAGAAGATTTAAGAATGGATTTTCTTCAGAACTCTGGTTCCGGGCGTTCGGAAGTGCTAGATGCTTCGGGAGAGGTTTTGAGACAGATGGAGCAAATTCGATTGAGTGCGTACCGAATGGTTCGAGAAGAGCCTGTTTTGCCCAATGAAAGTGTAGAAGCTCAGAAGTCAGCGTCGGATCTTTATGTAAGTTTTTCACGCTTGTTGAGTGAGGCGAGGAGCTATAGAGGGACGGGAAGACTGTATGAACTGAAGCAGGCGTTGGATTCGGCGTTGGTTTTAATTCGAGTTTACCGAAAGAAGGGGGAAGCGGAGGTAGCCGATAGTTATGAACTTGAGGCGCATAATATTCGTTATGAGGCTTTAATGTCGCATTTGCATGGAATTTCAGAATTGACCCATAAAATACATTTTTGCATGTATGCGGCGGAGGAAATGGAAGCGGCTGGGTGTAAGGAGGCTCGTGCTTTTTTTGATAAGTTTGTGGCAGATTCTCGGGCGCAGATTGAAAGAGATTTTGCGCAGATGGACCGGGGCATGCCTTTTTATGTTCCTAAACCACTAGAAGGAGCCGAAAATCCTTGGCAGATGCGTGACCGTTGGGGGCCGGCAATTGATCGGGTGGCGAGGGAACTTGAGGAGCAAAGAAATAGGCCTCCAACTTGTGATAGAGGGGCCTAAGATCGTATAAAACAAGAGAACTCGGGGAGAAGCTTTATTCCTTCTCCTCTTTTTCTTCGATGAGTTTTTTGGTGGCTCGGACGATTTTTCTTTCTTTTGCCACGATGTATTCGCTTCCGATGAATCCGATGGAAGTAAAAGCGGTGGTGACGCCCGCTAAGATATAAAAGGCCGTAAAAAGGCGAGAGACATCTGAAGAGGGCATCAGATCTCCGTAGCCGACGGTGGTGACGGTAGTGATAGAGAAATAAAAGGACTGGATCCAGTTCCAGCCTTCGAGGTATCGGTAGACCACGGTGCCTAGCACAATGAGAAAAATCAAAACCAGGATGGTGGTGCGGACGTGGGATTCGACTTTTCGAAGCATTGGGAGGGATTTATTAGGTTCATAATATTTTATTAATTGTTTTTTGAAAATAGAAGGATCTTACGGTTGAGTGCATTAGATGCTTTTTAAACCTTTTTCTCTTTTTTTATTAGGAGGATCCCTCATTTCTTTTTCGCTCTAAAGTCGCAAGTTCCTAGATTCGGGATGACATATTTTTTATTTCATTCTAGACCCCTATAATGGGCCTATGATCCTCCTGCTTTCTCCGGCCAAGGCTTTTGCGTGTGACCGATTACCCACTTTTCACAAAACGACCGAACCTTATTTTTTGGATCAGGTTCGGGAATTGGTAGAGGTGCTTCGGGGGTATGCGCCTTTTGATCTTCAGGGGTTGTACAAAGTCAGTGAAAAGGTGGCGGATCTTAATTTTGGGCGCTATCAACGTTTTCCCGATCGAATATCTTTGGAAACGGGGGCCAAACAGGCGGTTTTGAGTTTTTTTGGAGACGCTTATCGCGGTTTGGGGGTAGAAGACTTTTCTTCCGAAGACCTGGATTACCTTCAGGATCGATTGCGGATTTTGTCGGGGCTTTATGGGCTGCTTCGACCTTTGGATCTGATGATGGAGTACCGACTTGAAATGGGGACGAAATTAAAAATTGGGGAAGCGAAGAATTTGTACGAGTATTGGGGGGATCGGTTGACTGATCTATTGAATCAGACCCTTGAGGCTCAAAAATCTTCGGTGGTGGTCAATTTGGCCTCGAAGGAGTATTTTTCGGCTCTGAATCCTGCCCGTCTGAAAGCGCAGATTGTGACCCCGGTGTTTAAAGAATTTAAAAAAGGGGAATACAAAGTCGTTTCGATTTATGCCAAGCGTGCGAGGGGGTTGATGGTGCGCTCTGTGGTGAAGAATCGGGTTACCAATGTGGAAGATCTCCAATTGTTTGCGGAAGAAGATTATCGATTTAATCCTGATTTGTCCGGGGAGGACGAGTGGGTGTTTTGTCGGGGGTAGGATCAGTCATCAGTTTTGAAGGAAAAGGAAAATGTGTTTGCTAATTTTTATTAGTTTCGCCATACCAGTTGTTGAATTCTTATGGTCATGAAAAAAATAGCTATTGTTGGTGCGGGGCCTGCAGGAATAGCGTGTGCCCATTTTCTTAGGGATTTTGATGGAATGGTTTATCTTTTTGATCAAAACCCTGAAATTGGAGAAAAGTTGAAAACCACTGGAGGAGGACGAATGAATGTAACGAATAGGCATTTAGATAAAAATTCCTATTTTTCTTCTCAACCTCGAAGATTGGATCATTTGTTCCGTTCTGGATGGGTGAAACGTCGATTTGAACTCTTAGAAGATCTGGGAGTGGATTTTGTGTGGGAGGATGATCGAGCCATATTGCGATCACAAGATGCGATAGGAGAGGTACAACGTTTGCGAAGGCTTTTGGAAGATCAATCGAATTGTTGTTTGAAAATGAACCACAAGATTCAGTCGGTTAGTTCAAAAGATTCTCAATTTGAAATTATTTTTTCTAAGGGGAAACAATTGCTTTTTGATGCGGTGGTTTGTGCCACAGGCGGAATGTATCGAATAAAGGAAAAAAGAGGTGCCTCTATGATCTATAACCTTCCTATAGCCTTTGGACACACCATTACTCCTGTCTCGCCTATGTTGTCTCCTCTGCGTATTGGTTCTAATCCTTTTAAAGACCTTTCCGGGATTTCTATGCCGATAAAACTGATGGATTTGACCAGTAAAAAATCAATTGAGGGAGATAGTTTGTTTACTCATCAGGGGATATCTGGTCCTGCGGTTTTGGATTTTTCGGCTTTGTATCAAGGAGGTGGTGTAGCTTTGAATTTTTGCCCTTCCGTTCCCGAGAGTGTATTTGTTAAACGGTTTAATTCGTTCAGAGACCGGAAATTAACGGTGCGCCGATTTTTGAGGGGGTTTTTCCCTCATCGGTTTTTGGAATGGCATATGAAGCGTCTTGAAATGGAGGGGGCGACCAACGTTTCGGATGTAAACAAGGCAACGCTTTTGGCCCTTCGTAATAGTCTTTTTCGATTTGAAATAAAATCCCTTTCGTTGATGGATTATCCCGCTTGTTGGACTACTAAAGGGGGCGTGGATTTAAAAGAAGTTTTTGTTGATCGATTAGAATCTCGTTTGTGTCCGGGGTTGTTTTTTGCCGGAGAGGTATTAGATGTGAACGGGCTTTGTGGAGGGTTTAACATTTCTTTTGCGTTTATTTCGGCCAAAATTGTGGCGGAGGGAATAACCAAGTCTTTGGCGTCTCAGGGCTTAACCCAAAAATAATCTATTTCACTTCCTCGACTACAATAAAATTTGTATTTCATCTCAGGTAGGTTATTTATTGGTTAAACCCTCATTTCAACCTCATAGCCCATTCTTGGTTTAGATGTGCGAGGTTATCTTCCAGCATTCCCATTCGGGCTTTGGAGAGTTGATCTTTGAGGTGGGCGATTAGTCGTTGGCCTTGTTTTTCTTCAAAAACGCGGGTTTCTTCTACGGGGTCTTCCGGATTTTTGGTAAATCCAATTTGTTTTACGGGGGTGAGCCCCATGGCGGTTCCGACGGTGAAGACCCCCTTAATTTTTGGGTTTTCGGCGAGTTCTCGATAAGGGATATCACGTCGAAGTGCGGATATGCCCATATTTTTCGCCAGTTCGATGACGCTTTTTCGAGTGATGCTGGGGAGACTGTTTCTTTTGTGAGGAGTGGGATCTGTGGGGTGGTTTTCGTTCCCTACAAAGGGGGTATGCAATTCAAGACCTTCTGGACCTTCTACTACCACAAATACACAAGCGGTTGAGGCTTCTTCGAGGAAGCCGTTTTCATCGAATGAAAGATAATCGCTGTCGGGTTTTTCGGCGGCCTGAAGTTGGGCTTTGAGGTTGAAAAAGGGCGCGTAGTTGACGGCTCCTTTGTGTCTTCCCATAGGGGGACGACTCACATTTTTTATGGCTCTTACCGACATGCCTTCTGCTTTTTTGTAGTCACCAAAGGGAAAAACTTCTACCGCAGCAATGGCATTTCGAGCGGAACTAGCACCGGCACCTCCTTCGGTGCCTCCGATCCAGGGACGAATGTAGAGTCGTCCTTCGTGTCCGTCGGGAGCGTAGTGAAGGTTTTGGAGAACGGCTGATCGGACCATCTGCAAAAATTGTTCTGTGGGAAGGGCAGGAAGGTTGAAGGCACGGGCACTTTCGGCCAGACGTCGGGCATTTTCTTCGGGGCGAAAGAGAACGACGGTGCCATCGGGTTGTTTGATGGCGACCATGCCTTCGAAAACCGTTTGAGCGTATTGGCTGAAGGTGCTGTCGGCTCCCTGGATGGCGATTTCTCCTCCAGGAGTCATTACGGGGGACTCCCATTTTGATTTTCCGTTGTGGAGCGCGATAGACATCCCATGGGTAATGATACCGTTGAGTCCGGGAATTTTGATGTCGGCTTTTTCTGGGGCCCGAGAAAGGACGGATCGGCCCAGATGCTGGATTTGAAGGTGATTGGGGAGCTGGCCTTCTATCCCTTCCCCGATTAGGTGACCATTTGTTTGCGTTTCCCCCACAAAAACCCCGTAGGGATTAGCGTCTATGCCGGCGGAGATGGTAAACCCTCTTTTTTCGAGCCCGGCGACCAGGCATTCCCACGACATACCATCTTTTCCGAGCGCTTGCTGGATGACTTTTGGGTCCTCTATCCTCAGTGCGTAGTCTGTTTTCTGGCCCATTTGGGAGACTTCTTCCCAGATTCGGGGATGGAGTTCTCGAGCTGTGGGCACGTCGATGATTTTGACTTCTGGGGACGGGATGATTTCACTACTCATGGATAGAGTTTGGGTTAAGAATAAAAACGAACTGGAGGGCCGTTCCTTTTTTTGTTGGTCTCATGGTAGTTGATATTTTGAGAGAGGGAAGACTGGAAGTGAGTACAACGATTAGTGACACTTTTTGAGCGCCAAAAAAAGACCGACTCAGGGGGGAGTCGGTCTTTTTTGTACTTGAGAGAAAACCCTTTATTGGGCTTGTATTTCCCATATTTTGGCCACAATTTTGGCTATTTCGGCTTTGGTAATGGCTTGATCAGGGGCATAAAGAGTGCTGAAGCTTCCGTGCATCAACCCTTTTGTCTGAGCCAGGGCTACGTATTTTTCATACCAGGTTCCCACTCCTACGTCTTGGTAGCTGATTCGCTTTTCGGGAATTGTGAGGTCTATTCCCGAAGATTCGAGCAGAATCAGAAGAGCCTCGGTTCGGGATACGTTTCGGTTCGAAGAAGCTACTTTGGCTAGAACCTGGTTGTAGGAGGGATAATTAACCCCTTTCGTAAAGGCTTTTTGGGTGATTTCCAGAAGTGATCCGAGATTGAGTCCTTCTTCTGGGGCGTAGACAGATCCTTTGGCACCGGTGAAGATCCCTCTTTCGAGAAGGGCGTTGATGTAGCTTAAAGCGGGGTGGCCCTCAAGGTCTGTGAATTTGGGTATTTGCTGATCAATTCTTGGTTGGGGAGCGGGGGATGGTCTTTTTTTCTGGTAGGATTTGTCGGTTTTCATCAGGTCCCAAATTTTGGCGATGACCTTGGCGGTATCAGCTCTTGTGATTGGCGCGTTGGGATTAAACGTGCTTCCGTTCCCAAAGATAAGCCCCTTCCCCTGTGCGTAAGTAATGTATTTTTCAAACCAAGATCCGATGGGCACATCGGTGAAACTAAATCTTTTTCCAGGAGCGGAAAGATCGAGGTTTGAAGTTTCGAGGATGATTTTAAGGGCTTCTACACGGCTGAGGTTTCGGTTTTTTTCGGCGAGAACTTTGGAGACGATTTTGAGGTAGGCTTCTTGGGGGAGATCGATGCCAAAGGCTTTTTGGGTGATTTCTTGTAGTTGAGCAAGCGTTATGCCGTCTTCTGGAGCAAAGGAGTCTTTGGTTTTTCCGGTGATTACTCCTCGGGTAAGCAGCTGATCGATGTATTTTTTGGCGGGGTGATCGACGGTGTCGGCGAAGGGGGGAATAGGTTGATCGATAGGGAGGGGGATTTGAATTTCTCCTGGTTCGGTTTTTGGAGCGGACGCTTTGAAGCTGATTTCTGAATTGTAGGCTGAAAGATCAGTACTTTGGGTATCGAGCAGTACAAAGTGTCCAAGGTAGTTTGATTTTCCGGTTATTACGTGTACTTTTTCGGGTTTTTCTTGGTGAGTTACTTTTCCGCCTTTCCCCAGGAGTTTGAGGTCTTTGGTGTCGGGGTTGTAACTGAAGATTTTTGGATTCTGAGCCGCGGCGTGTTTTTTCATTGGGAACTCGACTTCAAATTTTTTGTCAAAGATGAGTACTTGGTTGTCGACGGTTTGGAGGTTGAAGGCGGATAAAAATTTCATTCCTTCGGGAACTTCAATGCTCGAAGCAACAGCTTTTTTGGGGGGCAGGATGGTGCCGAGGTAGCCTTCTTCGTTGAGGTCTTTGGCCACCGTGTCTATGGGGATTGAAACTTTGGTGTGTTCGTAGATGTCTTCGAGTACTACTGGTTGGGTAAACTGACCATTTGACTGCTGCAGAGAAACGGGTTCATCGGCGAGATGCACTCCTCGTTCGGTTCCTCGAGAAGGGAGATAATAGGCGTGATTGATTTCGTTGGGCTTCATAATAGAGGGGCCGCCTCCACTGCCTCCTGAAAATCCTGCAACCGTTTGAGAGAATCCTGTAAAGTGATAGGTATAGACTTTGGTCTTGTCGCTTCCGTTGCTGATAAAACATTCTCCTGGGAATTCGGGGGAAGTGGGGGTTTCGTATGATCCATCACAGCCTTCGATATTGGTCCAGTTATCTGAACCGGTTGGTCTGTAGGCCATGCTGGAGAAAAGCCCGTTTATTTCGATCATGGTGGGGTGATCAAAGACCAGCACGCAGTCGCTTGACCCGACTTCGATGACGGTTGACCCAAATGAAAATCCAGAAGGTGCGGTTCCTGATGAATTTCCCTCTGAGGGGGCTTGAATTAGATAATCACAGGCTTCGGGGGCTAAAATTGAGGTCCCATCAGGGATAGATACTTCTACGTTTTCGTATTCTTCATTGGTAATGACGATATCTTCTCCGTCGGTTCCGGATTCGAGGGTGATTCCGGCCACAAGCTCAACGGTCTGATCACCGATGGTGAGGCCTTCTTCGAAATTGGCGTTGGTGGTGCTGCCTCCGTCAATGCTTTTGATGGGGAAATTGTTCCACTGACGGGTTTGTCCGCCGAGTGTGATTTCTCCCTCATCCACTACTTCTACTTGTTCGGCTAGATCTAGTTTGGTGCTTGAGTTGAGAAGAATCTCGGTAAGTGCTGGAGGAAGTTCTGCTCGTCCTTCGGTTTCGGATCCAAAGCTGGCTCCGGCTGAAGAACCATCAGAAAGAGCCTTTCGGTCTACACTCGTGTAAAAAGGATTGAAAAGAACATCTCCGGAAACGGCGTTTCCTTGACCTTGAGCATTGCCTTCTGCGTGATAGGGGCCGCTAGCGTGTCCCCACCAGTTTCTTGTGGCGTCTAATGGATTTTCTTCGTCGTCATTCATAATTCCGTATTCATCGTTGTTGATGAGATTGTTGTTTTTTATGGTTACTCTGTTTCCTCCTGCATAAACGCCGATTCCAACTTCGTTGTTTGAAAATTGGTTGAGCTGAATAATCGCTCCGGTGAGGTCTTCTTCCGAAATGTAGAGACCAGTGTTGGCTCCGTTTACAGTATTCCCGGTGATCGAATAAACTGGATCGTTGTTTCCGAAAAGGGCAATTCCGTGAAGTGCAGAGGTACTGCTGCTTTCTTCAGCTTCACAAATGCCTTCTTCTGAGTTCCATTCACAACCTCCTCCCTCGATGAATGTACAGGCCTGAGGATGAGTTTGTTCACTACATAGGGCATTTCCTTCTGACCCTTCGGGGGTATAAGAAATGATATTGTTGGTAATAGAAATAGGCATCCCTTCATTCCCATCGGCCATAATTCCGGCCATAGAGCTTCGGCATTCACAGCTGTAGCTTTCGGGGAGATGGATAGTGTTTCCGTCGAGTGTGATGCCCTGTATGTCTCCGTCTTTGTCGTTGTAGAGATAAATTCCCACATCAAAACCACCCGCACTGGCGTCGACAATGAGGTTTTGGATCTTTACTGATGCGGCGGTTACAAATACTCCCGCATCAATGCTGTTGTAGTAGTAGGAATCATCGTTGATAGTGGCCCCTGTTGTACCAATGACCGAAACCCCTTCCTTTTCAACTCGGAATCCGTCATAAGATCCAGCAGCTACATGAATGGTTCCGTTTTCGGCGATTTTTTCGAGCGCGTTGTCGATCGAGTCAAAACAGTTTTGTCCCCAGGTGTACCCATCTGAATCACAGGTTTTTGATCCGGGGTCTGATTCACATTCGCCTTCTTCTTCGCAGGGTTCTGAATAGTTATCGTCTACCCAGATCACGGTGACCGGTTCGGTGTCCCATTCGTGGATGGGATAGTCTTCTTCCGAATCCCAGATCCAGGTTTCACCAAAACTCCATTCTTCGTAGATGTCGTGGTTTGAACTCTGAAGGGCCTGAGGGCCTCCTTCTTCGAGCGTTCCGAGATCGTTGTCGTTGTCTGAATCGGTGAAGTAAGCTTCTTCGTAGCTGTTTTCGTCTTCTTCATTTCCAACCAGTCCTCCGAGACTGCCTTGGCCTTCGGCTGAAACCGTTCCGGTGGCGAAAGAGAATATGATGCCGTTGTTTTCTTCCACATATCCGACAAGCCCTCCCGCTGGACCGTTATTGGTTGCTACATTTCCTGTTGCATATGAAGTGCTTACCTCTAGTCCATAATCGAGGGCGCCAACAAGTCCTCCGGCTTCTCCGCGGTTGGCGGTGACGTTTCCGGTAGCATAGTTGTTGCTGATGCTCATTTCTTCCCCTGACATCGAACCAATGAGTCCTCCTACATATTGAATTCCTGAAACATCTCCTGTGGCATAAGATTCATCAACTGATCCGTAGTCACTTAGCTGGCCGACGAGTCCCCCTATGTAGAGTCCTTTTTCGTTTGGTTCTTCGCTGTGGGTACAAGATTGAACTACATAGGAGCAACCTTCGGTTTGGTTGCAGGTTCCTTCGTCAGAAATGGCCTCACAGTTTGGTACTTCTTCGGCTTGTCCTGTTACATTTCCCTCACTGGCAGATTGCTCAACTTCTCCTCCTTCCAGGTATCCCACTAGGCCACCCACATAGTTGGTTCCCACAACGGGAAGATTGGAGTAGGAATTGGTAATACTTCCTCCTTCTAGTTGTCCGGCGATAGCTCCGACGTAGTTTTCTCCAATGATGTTTCCGCCTTCAAGATCGATATCTTCTATATTTTCGGAGTCGTAGATATATCCAAAAAGTCCCACGTGGGAGGATGAAGGACGATTTATAATGAGTCCGGAAATGGTGTATCCGTTTCCGTCAAAGCTTCCGACAAAGGCGGTGTCGAAGCCCTCTCTGTTTGATCCAATAGGTTCGAATCCTTTGTAGATTTCTACTTCTGAGTCGTAGTTCCAGCTGGAGGTGGTAGATGCATCGATGTTGTTGCTGAGTTTGTAGCTTGCTTCCAAATTACATTTTATGGCCTGGAGGCCTTCGAGGGTACTGACCAGATAAGGATTAGATTCTTCTCCTTCACCATAACTATATTCGAAATAGTCACAGAGCTCGGGATTAACGTCTCCTTTGAGTTGAGAGGCCAGGTTTTGTTGGGAGACCAAAAAACCGGCGCTTCCCGATACGAGGGTTATGAGAAATATGCCTGGAACAAATTTGCACCATGAGGAGAGAGCGGAACAGGATTTTTTCATTTTGTATAAAAATTAATCCTTTAGATTATAGAAAGTTGTTTTTTTACGGCAAAAGGCGCCCTGTTTTTTGATAGATTTTTGTCTTATAATATTGGACTTTTAAAATCTTGTTGACTTTTCTTTGTGTTTATTGTTTAGTTTTTGCATGGAAAAGCCGAAATTTGAGTACGGAAAAGATTTTTCTGGTCCTGAGGCCGCTGATATTTTAGCAGCCGCTTGTGGGTGGACCAGAGAGCAGGTATTTGGTTTATTGCCCGATATTGACGATGAAGAGTCCTTGGTCGTTTTCGACTCAGATAGAACTATTATGGGAGAGCATTTTACCGTCATGATTTCTGTGAATACGAGAAAAACGGTTATTTTAACCTGTGATGAATATCCTGGATTGAGGATTTTTAATGAGATATTGAAGCCCGTAAATGAATGTTCGGACTTAGATGATGAAGAAGTAAAAACTTTGTATGAAGCTTTTCGAGCTGACAATGCCTTTTCTTTGGCGGAGGGGGCTAACGTAATTGAAAGAAATTTTTCAATTACTTCAGGAGAAGCTTTATCACGTTTTTCAGAAGAGTTTTCGAGTCGGGTAGTTCAGTTGGGTTTGACGAATTTTGTGGTGACTCAATAGGCAAGATTATTCCTTACTTTTTCCACCAGTCACAGCATTCCCAACAACTGCTTTCTTTTTTCTTGCCAAAGGTGGCGCCCCACAAAATACTGATGCCAACCAGGATAAATAAGACGGGAAAAAACGAGAGTTCCATGCCATAAAATTTTCCGCCCCAAACCGCGAGGGCTATAGCGGCGAGAAAAAGAAAAAACCAGTTTGCTTTGATGCCATTGAGGGCCCGAAGAAGATTATTGGTCAATACGATCAGGGCAAAACCAAGCAGCCAGGTGTCTTCGGGATATCGTCCTTCAGGTTGCATCCAGAGAAGGCCCATCATTATAAGAAAAGCTGCAAATCCGATAGAGTCGAGACGTTCTTTGGTTGAAGAGGAACTCATTTTGTTTTGGCCATTAGAGAAGCTACAAATAATCCGATTCCCAGACCTATCATGATACAGGCGACGAAATATAGCGGGGATATTTCGAGAAAAAAGAAACCCACACCCACTCCAAGAACGGTTCCTCCGCCAATGGCTAGTCCACCAGTGTCCTCACAACATTTGTCGATTTTTTTATTTTTCATATTCAGAAGCATTAAAAAAGTCTCCTAGTTAAGAATAGGGGAGAATGTTTATTCTGGCTAAATAATTAACTTTGATTTTTTGGGAGGTTAGGTTTGTTTTGCGAGTTGGTTTTAAGAAGGGACCTTTCTTTGAGAAGTTCAAAAAAAACAGGAATTACGAGAAGTGTCATTGTGATGGAGGTAATGAGTCCGCCAGCTACCACTACGGCGAGAGGTTTTTGGACTTCTGCCCCTACGCCTGTTGAAATAAGCATTGGTATTAATCCAATAACGGATGTAAAAGCGGTCATTAGTACCGGACGAAGCCGGGTGGTAGCGCCTTCTAAGATTGCATTTTTTAGGTGTTCTTTGGTCATTGTTTTGTATTTTTGAGTGTACTTGTTCAGAGTGTTTTCGAGATAGAGCACAATTACCACCCCGGTTTCTACCGCATTTCCAAATAAAACAATAAAACCGATCCATACCGCTACAGAAAAATTAAATTGAGCGATCCATAGCGCTATAATTCCTCCGACCAAACTGAGTGGAATTGCCCACATAACAATTGAAACCAGACCGAGATCTTTGTAGGCGAGAAAGAGCATGAAAAAGATGAGAAAGATGACGCTCGGGACAACCCAACTTAGTTTTTGTTTGGCTCGAACTTGATTTTTGTACTGTCCGTCAAACTCCACCCAGTATCCCGAAGGAAGATTGAGGTGTGTGTCTAAATGATTCTTTGCTTCATCTATAAAGGAAATCAAATCACGCCCCCTTACGTTGAGCTGAGTGGTGCCTCTTAGTTTTCCGTTTTCACTAATTATGGCGGCGGCTCCATCTTCCATGCTGATTGTGGCGATCTGAGAAAGTGGAATCCTTTCTCCTGTTTTTGCGGTGAGTGTGAGGCCTTTTATATCGGTGATGTCTTCTCTAAATGGGAGGGCATACTTGACCTCAATCCCGTATTTTTCACGCCCTTCAATGGTGGTAGCTACAATTTTACCCCCGGTTCCAATTTCGATCACATCCAACGCCTCTTTTTTATTTACTCCGTATAGAGCAAGCTTGGTTTCATCTAAATCGATATTCAGGTATTTGAGTCCAGAATTTCGAATGGCTACTACGCCTGTTGCCCCGGGAATTTTTAGCATGAGTTGTTCAATTTCAATGGCAATTTCTTCGAGCTTTTTTGTATCATCTCCAAAAACTTTTATTCCCACCTGTGAACGAATGCCTGTAGAGACCATGTCGATTCGTCCGATGATGGGTTGGGTAAAACCGTTCCAGAGATGAGGGAGGTTTACTTTTTGGTTCATTTCCCTGATGAGGGCCTCTTTGGTGAGGCCTTTACGCCATTCAGATTGAGGTTTGAGCGTGATAAAAGTTTCTATCATCGCTAGGGGGGCGGGATCGGTAGCGGTGTTTGCTCGTCCGGCTTTGCCAACGACTTTGGCGACTTCTGGAATTTCAGAGAATATTTGGTTGGTCTGAATGAGAAGTTCTTGGGCTTTTTGTTCGGAAACATCGGGGACGGTCATGGGCATATACATGATGTCTCCTTCATTGAGGGGTGGCATAAACTCTGATCCGATCTGTTTTCCCAGAAAAATGGTTGTACCTACCAATACTCCCATACTGACAAATACTATTTTTCGGGCGTTGAGTGTTTTTTTAAGAAGTGGTTTGTACCATTTTTGGAGCTTTTGGACCGTCTGAATTTCATGATCCTCTTTGAGTTGCCCTTTGAGTCCATACAGACAAAAAGTTGGCACAAAGAAAAGTGCGGCTACCAAAGCTCCTACCATGGCGAATATGTTGGTAAAGGCGAGTGGGTGGAAGAGCTTTCCTTCCATTCCTTCTAGAGCAAAGATGGGGACAAAAGAAACACAGATTATTAGTATTGCGAATACGATAGGTGCTCCGACTTCTTTTGTAGCTTCTGTGACAATCTTTAATCGTTTATTGAGAGAAAAAGAATGTGTTTTTTCTTTGAGTAAGCGTTGGTATACGTTTTCTGTTACGACAATAATACTGTCTACCATCGTTCCAATGGCGATGGCGATTCCTCCGAGACTCATGATGTTGGATGGAATTTTGAAGAGATGCATAAAGAGAAAAGTCATCAGTACTCCAAAACTGAGGGCGACAGTGGTAATTATGGTGGCGTTCCTATGGAGCAGAAACACCCACAAAACTATGGCTGTGATGATTAACATCTGAATAAGAATATTGCGTAGGGTTTGGACAGAATTTTTGATGAGCGTGGTTCGATCATAGAAAGATTCGATGGTTACGCCCTTTGGTAAGGATTTTTCGACTTCTGTGATTCGTTTTTTTACGGCCTCAATTACTTCTAGCGGGTTTTCTCCGTATCGCATTACGATGATTCCGCCCACTTTTTCTCCTTCTTGATTGGCTAAAAGACCTCGTCTAAACTTTCCCCCTGTGCGAACTGTTCCTACGTCCTGAATCGTTAAGGGGGTATTATTGGTACGTGTTTTGAGAACGAGCTTTTTTATTTCCTCGGGGTGTTCAAAAAAACCGATCCCCTGAACCGCTATTTCTCGTTCTCCGTATTCGAGAACCTTTCCCGATACATTATTGTTTGAGGAGGTTATGGCTTGTACTACTTGAGCGAGTTTTAGTCCGTATTGATCAAGTTTTATCGGATTGAGTACCACTTGATAGGTTTTTACATACCCTCCAATAGAAGCCACTTCGGCCACGCCTGGTACGGATTGAAGCGCGTATCGTAGGGTGAAATCCTGAATTGATCGAAGTTTTGTGAGCGAATGGTTTTCGCTTTCGAGGGTATACATGTAGATATGACCGATTCCTGTTGCGTCCGGTCCAAGTACGGGTTGTACTCCACTGGGGAGTTGCTCTTTGATTACGTTTAGCCGCTCGGCTACTCGATCCCGCGCAAAATATAGGTTTGTGTTATCCTCAAAAATTACTGTCACCATGGAAACCCCTAACATGGATCTGCTTCGTACGGCTTTTACTTTTGGCAGTCCCTGCATCCCCACAGTAAGCGGATAGGTAATCTGATCTTCGATGTTTTTGGGGGTTTGTCCGGACCAATTTGTCATTATGATGACTTGATTTTCAGAGAGATCGGGAAGCGCATCGACGGGAGTGTGAAGGAGTGCCCAGATGCCCCCTCCTGTAAGTACCACAAACAAAACCGTGGTGATAAATCGGTTTTTGAGGGCGAGGGAAATGAGCCAGTTGATCATGGTGTGGAATTGATCATTGTTGGTACTTCACGAAACAGTCTCACACTTGGATAAACCACCACTTCTGAATCCAGATTTAATTTTTCTGAAACTATATCTGTGTATTCTCCGTCTTCGGCCATTACCTGTACTTCGATTGTTTCAAATTCTGGAGTGGCCTTTTGCTTTTTGGTTTGGGTGAAAAGGTAGGTTTTTGAGCCTCGTTTTTTTAGACTTGAAGACGGAATTGAATAAACGGGATTTTGGGCGTTTTGAATCAGGACAAACACATTTTCGTTGTGGAGGAAGGGGCGGGCTTGAGTGGGGACAGCATGGATCGTTATCGTATTTGTTTGAGGGACTGTTTGGGCGCTTTTTCGGACGATGGTAGCCAAGAAAAGGTCCTTTTTGTTGATGAGATTTTGGATCTGAACCAGGGTGCCAATCTCAAGAGAATTTCCCATTGTTATGGGCAGATGAAAAATGATTTCTTGAGGCGTCATTATCCCTAGCGTTGTAGGGACTTCGAGTACTTCATAGAGGGGATTTTTGGGATGGGCCAAGGAGCCAATATGACCGTGTTTGGCGGCTATTTTGCCGCTAAAGGGGGCGATGATTTTGGTGTGTCCGCTTTTGGCCAGGGCTTTTTGATACGAAGTAAGAGCTATTTGAACTTGTTTATTTGCCTGATTGATGGCTGCTTCTGCCTCAGACTGAGCCAGAGAAAAGGCTTTTTGGGCGGTGGATTTTTGATCTTCGTGTTGATTAATGGTTTGAGTGAGATCTTCGAGGATTTCTTGCTGCTCCATGATATTTTTTCGGAGGGCTTGAATTTCAGGAAGGGGAGAGGGGAGAGAGGTTGGGATATGGGTTTGGTAGAGACTTTCGGTTTTAGACAACAAACGTTCTAGTTGTTGGAGGTGACCGGGGAGCGTTTTGTGATCGGTAAAAGCAAACCGTTTCATATTTTTGAAGGCTGTGAAGACATTTGTGGCCTGAACCTGATCGTGAAATTGGTGAAGGAAACGGTCTTGAGTGAGTGGGGTTTTGTTGGGGCCAAAAAGCAGAGTTTCAAGATTTTGTAGGGTTTGGGTGGCTGTGGCTTGAGCCTGATTAAATTTTTGATGGGTTTCTGAGTGTGTTGGAAGGGTATAGGCGTCGAGTTTGGTTTGGGCCAGGTCTAGTTTTTTTTGGGTCAGAAGAACCGATTGAGCGGTTACTTTTTTAGTGTGAATAAGCTGATCCTTTGCGGCTTCGAACTGTGTTTTTGCCCGTTCGATGAGGAGGGGGCTTTCGTTTTCTACTCCTGGAGGAAACAAGTATCCGATGGTCTGGCCTTTTTGGATTTGGTCTCCAATGTCTACCAGAAGATCTTGAATCAGTCCTTCTCTTCGAGGGTGGATGAATCCGGCCTGGTTGGAGATGACTTTTCCGATTATTATTTGGGTCGAAAAGGCTTCGGAAATCTGGGGGGTGGTGGTGGCATAGATTTTGTGGGACTTTTTTTGTTTGGGCGGAGGGAGGTCTTCGGTTTCAAAGAGAAAAAATGAAGTTATGAGAAGTAAAGCGAAATAAATTCCGAGTTCTGCGGGGTGAAAGGGGTTGGCTTTCCAATAATTTTTGAACATAAGCTTGAGCAACAAACAGTAAACAACGAGCAGGAAAGGAGTACTTTTTATCAAAAAAATACAGGCTTTGGGAAAAGCTTGTATTTTTTAGTTTTTGGTCGAGTTTTTTTATTGAGTTTTAGTGGTGATGATGGTGATCAGTGTGGTTTTCTTCTGTTTCGTCGTGGTGTCCGTGTTTGAGGTGATCTTCAACCGACATGTTCATCCGGGCGGCGGCTTCTTTTTGTTCTTGGTATTCTTCGGCGGTCAGGCCGTATTTTTTGGCCATGTCTCCTTCGGTCATGGGTTTTGATCCACAACCAATGAGGAAGGAGGAAAGCATTATAACGGAGGCGGTTGAGTAGAATTTTTTCATGTGGTAGCAATTGTATTGGCGTGAGGAGGGGAGTCAATTGGGAAAAGTTTTTTGGTAAAAAATTTGCCACTGAGAATTCTTCTCGTACAATCTGTCTCGCTTTGGAACAAACGAAGAATTAGATCAATTAACAATTAGTAATTAGTAATAAACAATAAGAGATCTTTAAAACACCTCCCAAAAAGTGATTGAGAAATACTTGATCAAAAAGCACTTTTGGAGAGGAAGACGTTACGGAATATCTGGAGTTTTTCTGAAGCGGAGATTGTATAGTAGCATTCCCCCAAAAAACGGGGTCCCCGGGAATCCGGAATGAAATGAAGGATTATTGGGGAGAGGAGGAGATGACGGAGTATCTGTAGTTTTCACGAAGCGAAAGCGCAGTGGAAACGGAAGATACGCAGTCATCGACGACGAGCCACCTTAGCTCAGCTGGCTAGAGCAGCGGTTTTGTAACCCGCAGGTCATCGGTTCGAATCCGATAGGTGGCTCCAGGCTTCGCCCTTCGGGCTACGCCTGGTAAACCAGGTAAAGCTATGGAGTTGTACTGAGTTTATTTAGTAAGCATGTGAAGGCCTGTCCGGCGACTTGTCCGCCGAAGCTATGTGATTATTTTGATGTAATGCGAAGGGGGAAGCTATGTGATTATTTTTTGATTAATTGCGGAGCGGGAAAGACGGACTGCTTAAGGCTCAACGCAAACTATGCCTGGTAAGCCAGAAGAACGTGTGTTTTTAGTACGTTTTTTTTACTCCAAAAAGCCTCCAGTATTCGGTTTTGTTCTCCTTTTCAAAACATGCTTATTGATTTAGCTTTCTCAATCGCATCTTTTGGGGGGAAGTGAATTAAGGTAAGAGTTCTTATCAGTGAATTATTAGTTGTTTTTTTGTGTTTTTGTGGTATTTGTTTTTTGCCTTCTTTTCTCTGAAAAACTTATGGAAAACCGTTACGGAGAAGTCTTAACTCGATACAATGGTCAGATTTTGGACTTGTGCCCGGCCCACTTTGCCTCAAGACGTATTTTAGCCCTTGAATTGAAGAAACGAGAGCATCATGTGTCTCGGGTTCTTGAAATAGGTTGTGGAGAAGGTGACTCTGCTGAACCTGTATTGGAACATACGGATCTTCGATTGGATTTGGCTGATGTTTCTGAAACAATGATAGAGCGATGTAAAAGTCGACTCGTTCAATATCGAGATCGTATTAATTTTATTTGTGGGGATGGAATTACAGTTCTTCAGCAAAATAAGCCCTACGATATAATTATTATGGAGTGGGTGCTTCATAATTTCCCTTGGGAGGAAAAACGAGTTCTCCTTCGGAGTATCTACCAAAAATTGACTCCAGGGGGGCAATTATTCCTTATGGATAAGATTTATCCCGATGAAGGAGCCCAAGAACTTTTTGAAGTTCAAATGAAACGATATGCCTACCTTCCTTCTGAAGCACAAGAGGCAATTGTTGACCACGAAACCCAGGATTTTCTTCCGGAATATCGAATGGATGAAAAAGCCACTTTTAAAGAACTTGCTCAGGTGGGATTTAAGAATGTGCGAATTGTCGATCGTTTGGAGCGAGAAGTTGTTTTGGTGGCAGAAAAGGTTAATCTCGACTCTCATTAAAAATGGAGAGGAAGCGCCCTTCGTTGAGTACTTTTAGGACTTCTTTGGGAGAGATAACTTATCAATTTTTACACCCATATTCTACCTCTTAATCTCCCCATCCTCAAAACAAGCCCCATCCGTATAAGAAATCACATTTGGGTTATTACACGCTTTACAGGAATTGGCATAAGTTTCTTTTATCGGATCACAAGGAGCGGCAAAACATTGGACTTGTACCTGGCCACAGACGGGCTGGTAGATTTCGATACAGGCGCCGACGTTTCTTTGTTCTGGTTGGCAGTCTGTGGCTTTTAGTTTTCCTTTTGGAGGAAGAGGGGGGAGATCTTCTTTTGAGACCTCAACGGTTTGATTTTGGTCTTCGGCGTGGATACAGGCGCCTTTTTTACAGCCGTGGGGACAGTTGTGTTTTTTGACTTTGTATTTATTGCCTTCGCAGTGTTTTTCAAAAAGAGTATGGGGGTCACTTCCGCACTGATCATTGTGCAGAGCGCAGCCAACGGGGGAACCGCCGGGTTCTTCGGCCATTTCAAAATTACACACTTTTACTTCGCCGCTTACAAAATAATCGACGCCTTTTTCGTGGTCTTCACAAGTGGCCCCTTTGGTGATTTGAACCTCGGAACTTGCTTCGAGAGGGATTTCAGAGGTGTCTTTTGGAGGGGTACAGGCGGTAAGACAGAGGCAAATGGTCAGAATAATGGTTTTTTTCATGGTTTTAAATTTAAGGAGTGGGGTTTTTTGGCTCTAACTCAATTTCTGTGAAATGAGAGTAGCAAGCCGGGGTCCCCATACCCCAGGAGAGTTTATGCTTATTGAGTCGAAATACCTTGGGATTTTCAATTGAGGCGGTGAACATTTCTTGAGCGTCAATTTTATATTCTTTCATTCGGAATTGATCAGAATCATTTATATATCGAATGGACTTATCTCCTTCCAGACAACCAATGAGAACCCCGGTGTTATCAACGGAGGCATTGCCTTTGTTTTTTTCTAGGAAGGTCTGAAAAGTAGGACTTCCCGATTCGGCTACTACTAGTTTTACTCCGGTGTATTCGGTGCAATTTTCCGTACAAAAAGGTTCTGGGATGGGTTCTGTTTTGAGATATCCGCGCACATAAATTTCGCCTTCAAAGTTTCCCGATGTATTTTGTAGAAAAGTTCCTTCTGGGAGAGGGGAAGAGCTGTTTGAATGATTTATAAAACGAGCGAGTTGTTGGGCGATTTCTGCTCGGGAAGGATATTTGTCTGGCTCAAGGGTTGACATCGATGCTCCGTGGGGGAGAAGATGGTTTTTATTAAGAACGCGAATGTATTTATCGAACCAGTTTTGATCGGTGTTCATTGTTATTGATTCAAGTCCGAAGGCCTGGCTGAGAATTTTGGCGATTTCTGCTCGGTTGATGGGATCCCCTGGACGAAATGTTCCGTCGGGGTAACCGTCGATCCATCCGGCTGTTTTGAGAGATTCTACGTAGGGAAAAAACCAGGTATTTTTGGGAACGTCCGGAAAATTGGCGATGTTGGGGATTTTTATCTCAATTTGTGTTGCGAGACTGACTATTTTACAAAATTCAGCACGGTTGATGGGACGATCGGGCGCAAATGAGCCGTCGTCATTCCCCTTCATGATTTCTTGTGCTGCTAATGTCTCGATGGCGGATCGAGCGTATTGGGGAATAGCGTTGTCGTCGGAAAAAGCGGCTGTTGTAAAAGTAAACGACAGAGATAAAATCGTGAGTATTTTTTTCATGACCTGGATGATACTCTTAATGGTTTTAGAATTAAAGCTTGTGGGTTTTAATGAAAACACAGAAATGATTTTTACTTCCTTAATTCTTTAGTGTAATGAGCCAGGATCTCACAAAAATCAGCCACATCCTGATCAGATAAGAATTTTTGGAGCCCAATTCGAATGGGGTACTGGTAGTCGGGATCTTTTTCGATGAATTGGAGCACTCGGGTGGGGGCAAAAATATCCGAGCTGCAGGCCGACCCCGTTGAAACCGCGATCCCTTCTTTTTCTGACAGCTGAATCATCAGCTCTGATCCACGAAGGCCTTTAAAAGCTACGCTGATAAGACCGGGTATACGGGGACGATCTTTTTCGTGAATTCGAAAATCAGGGATGTTTTGAGCGATAAATTGTTCGATTTGATCTTGATGGCGGGTGTATTGGGCGGTGTTTTGTTCTTTTTCGCTTGCCCAGAGCTCAAACGCCTTGGCCATACCGGCGACGAGGAAAACGTTTTTGGTGTGGCGGTCTTTGGCTATGGTGGGGAAGTGTTCGGGGTTTTTGAGATAGGTCAGGCCGATCATTTTGGGACCATAGATTTTTTGGGGGGCAAAGGTACCGATGTCGCTGTTTTTGAAGTCCGGTTTGAGGCCCTTCGCAAAGCTTTGTGCGTAATCGCGAAGGATCAGAGCGTTGGGAAAAGATTTTCTGATTTCGCTGGCTTCATAAATGGCGCCCGTTTCGGAGTTGGCGTGCATGAGGGCGATGAATTGGGCATTTTTGGGAATAGATTCAGGATTTCGGGGGTCGAAATATTGCTTTTCGGGGATTTCGTCGGCGATAGAAGAATGTTCTACGGCCGAGGCAAAACAGTTTTCAAGTCCGAATCGTTTTTGGGCTTCCCAAATAGTGCGGCGGTTGCTGTCGGTGCCCGAATAGGTAATGGCCAAACATGCTGGAGCTACTCCCAGTATTTCGGCAATGGTCTGTAAATATTGGTCGATTTTTTTCTTGGCTTCGAATCCGTAGACGTGTTTGGAGTTTTCGTTTCCAAAAATTTCAAGGTCAGCGATCATGGCGTCTTTGACCTGAGGATCGAGGGGCGTGGTGGCGGCGGAGTCGAAATACATGTGATTGTATCGGGTGATGTGTGTTTACGGGAGAGACAATAGCTGAGGGGGACGTATTTGGAAAGGGGGGAACAGTGAAGAACAAGGAACAGAGAACCAAGAGTTTTTTTAGGGACGCCATAAATTGCGTCCTTTACTTTCGAAGGAGCAGGGCTGTGCCCTGGTTCGAATGTTCCTAAAGAAAGGGGGATCTTCTGTGTGATTTTTACCTCTTGGTCCTCCTAATACCTACTTCTTAATTCTTACTTCTTTTTTGTAGATGTTGTCTACTTCTTCCCAAATTTCCTCGACCGATTGTTTCGGGAATAATGCCCTTTTTGTGTTCGGTTTTTGTTCTGAGGATTACGAGATCTTCCCCCTCTGCCTCGAGGGCGAAAGCGCCGTTTTTCCGTTCTTTCCGGTTCGTCGGAAAAAGAGGGATCTTCCATAGGGAAGGGGTGGTCTTCGACGATGGGAATAGTCTGTTTGGTGAGACGTCGGATAGATCGAAAATGCTTTTTTTCTTCGTGATCACAGAGCGAAAGCGCAATTCCTGCCGCATTGGCGCGACCCGTTCGACCGATTCGGTGAACGTAGGTTTCGGGCTCGTTGGGGATTTCAAAGTTGATCACGTGTGAAAGTTCGTTGATGTCGATTCCTCGGGCAGCAATATCGGTGGCTACCAGAACCTTTGTTTTTCTGGACTTAAAGTTTTTGAGCGCGTTTTGTCGCGCGTTTTGTGATTTGTTCCCGTGGATGGCTTCGGCAGGGATTCCTGCGCGAGAAATATAACGTTTTACTTTGTCGGCGCCGTATTTGGTGCGAGTAAACACCAGGGCCGAATCGATGTCTTCTTCTTTGAGCAGGTGGATCAAGAGCGATCGTTTGTTCTGTTTGTCGACTAGGTAAAACCCCTGTTCGACTTTTTCGGCGGTAGAAGAAACGGGGGTGACTTCGACCTGAACGGGGTTTTGGAGCAGCGAATTGGCCAGGCGCAGGATTTCGGGGGCCATGGTGGCCGAAAAGAAGAGAGATTGTTTCTTTTTTGGGAGGGCCGCGATGACTTTTTTAACGTCGTTGATAAACCCCATGTCGAGCATTCGGTCGGCTTCGTCGAGGGTAAAAATGCTCAGGTCTTTAAGATTGATGTATCCCTGATTCATTAGGTCCAGGAGTCTTCCGGGGGTGGCGACCAAGACATCAACCCCTTTTTTGAGGGCTCTGATTTGGCCGTGCGGTTTGACTCCTCCAAAAATCACCGTGTGACGCAGAGACGTAAACTTTCCGTAGGCGGCGAAGCTTTCGTCGATCTGTAGGGCGAGTTCTCGGGTGGGGGTGATGATGAGTGATTTGATGGCTCTTTTTTGATTTTGGGATCGTGAGGTTTGGTCTTTGACCAGCAATTGAATCGTGGGAATCGCAAAGGCGGCGGTTTTTCCTGTCCCGGTTTGGGCGCAGCCCAAAATATCTCGGCGCGAGAGGATGGCCGGAATGGATTGTGCCTGGATGGGGGTTGGATTTTTGTATCCTTTTTTTTCGACCGCTTTGAGTATTTGCGGGATAAGTTTTAGTTCTTTGAAGTTCATAGGGGAGCTTTTTTAGCTCAGTAAGTTCAATAAAGAGAGGAAGAAATGGGTTTTACTTTGTTCGTCTCACGATTTAATATTACTGTTATTTTTTTAATATTATTATATTTTTTGCAAAAGTCAATAGTTTCTGGTTTTTGGCTTGACACTTTTTGTGTTTTTTTTATTTGTGGATTGATTTAATATGTTTGGACTATGGACATTATTGCTACAGATCATGAATACATCCCAGAAAATGCGGCTCAGGGGGATACTCCTGGTGGCAGACCTGATGTGCGGAAAACTTATTGTGAAGTTATGCAGATGGGGGCGTGTAAAGTTGATGATGATGGAAATGAGACAGAAGTTCTCAATCTCACCGTGAGGGGACACCAAATTAAAAGAATTCCCCAGTGGCTTTCGGATATGACGGGAATGACCGAGCAAAAAAGAGCTCAGGGAGTGACTTTTCCAGAGGCCCTAGAGCGACTTGAGCGATTTGTAGGTAGAAATGGAGAAGTTTGGACGTTCAACGGGGATTGGTGGGTGCTGGAGGGAAATGCAAAGGCTCACGGGATTGAGCTGCCTTTTGAGGAACCCTTTAGTCGTGTAAAACCGATTTTGGGTGATTTGGGAATTACGAAATCAGATTATAAAGCCAAGGGGTTTGATGAGGCTTGTAGTGGGGGACTCTATAAAGTTTGTGGATTAACTCTTCCTGAAATAGAGGGCGTAGGAGCTCATGATGCGGCTCATGATGCGCGAAGTCTCGCTCATTCAGTGCATTTTTTGAGAGATCGGATTGACCAGATCGTAAGAAAGGTGTAGAAGTTCTGGCTTGCGAAGTTTTGACTTATTTCCCCGTATAAAGACAATGCGTTTGCTCTGAACATAAGTATTGTTAGGAGCATTCCCCGATAAAACGGGGGCCTCCGGGAAGTCGGAATGAGATGAAGACTTTTTGGGGAGTAAGGAGTGTCTGTAGTTTTCATGGAGCGATAGCGAAATGGAAACGGAAGATACGAAGTCACCAACGACGTCGGGGTGTAGCTCAGTTGGTAGAGTTCACGGCTGGGGGTCGTGAGGTCGCTGGTTCGAGTCCAGTCGCCCCGACCACGTAAATTGAGATTTACGTGGTTGTATGTTAGTGAGGAAAAAGAACGTAGAGGACTTGCGTTTTTTTATTTTTTTGTTACTGATTATTTGTTGTCATTCAATTTATGGTGAAATATATTGTTTGATGCCGTTTTTTTGGCTCTTTGACACCTATTCAGCGAGGCTCTGAATTTCTAGATTTAGAAGTTTTGAGCCTTGCTGATCTCAGCAAGTAGCTGCGTTACTAACGTGAAGCTCTGTGATCTCTGGCTCGAGAACACTTATTCAAGACTCTTGGAGAAAAAGAGTTCCTCAGGTGAGGAAATGGTGCGACTCGCATCAAGTCTCGAGGAAAAAAAGTGGTAACTGTTTTTTCCTAGTCGATACGATCGATGAAAAGAGCGATATCGGAGACGATATCAATGAACCTTCTTTTGAGCCGTGTTACTGAATTGAAGTACAAGAGGATAATGATATGTCTGATCATGTTGGTAGAATCAGTTTCGAAGGCCTGACCCCGAATGAGCAAAAGGCTTTTGTGCGGATGCATCCCTCGCTTTTGTCCTTTGTTTTCGGGCAAAGCTGTTCATCTCTGTCAAGAACAAAGGTAAAAGACAGCTTGTTGGTTTCCTTTCCGAACTTGAGTGAAAGGGATCGTTTGTGGGCGAGCGATATTTGGAGGATGCTGAAGCAGGGGAAAGCTGACCATCTTGGGCTTCCTGAGGAATTAGGGTGTGCCTCCTTACAAACTATGGATGAGGTTACCCTCTGGTTGAGGGGGTATTCGGACTTCGACTACTTCACTTTCTATTGTGGAGCCCCAAGTGAGCGGACTCATCGTAGTTGGGTGACCAGTCATTCTTGGGTCGTTCGATTTACGACTCCTACTGGAATCTCCTTTGAGCTTGAGGCTTGGTATTCTATTCTGTTTAAGAATACCGTTGTTCAGATGAAGTTCCTTTCTGGAGGCGAATCTGATGGTCATGCTCTGGCTCGTCAACTCAAGTCCTTTTTTGATCCTTTCTTGGAGCGGGAGAGGGATGAGAGGCGACGACGGAAAGAGGAGTCTGATCGGGGGTTTGGGGTATCAAACAAGCCTTATCAGGGAACTTATTACCATGGGGCTCGATCATACTATCAATCGAGCGAGGCGATATGGCTTCAGTTGGAACTCTGGAAAGTTCATCAATGGATGGAAGCTAGTTCCCCTAACCGTGACACGATTGGGAAGTTCTTGGACGCTGTTCTTGAGCCTGTTTTGGGACTAGAGGGGGAGTATACGATTGCTGAGAAAGGTTAAAGATCCACACTGAATTGGGCTCCCCGTCATCTTGGCGGGGGGCCTTCTTAATGTTGTTTGACGTAGGAATTCTTGACTGTTTGCGGCAAAAACCCTAACAAGAGGTCGGTGCTTTTTGACAAAACGTTTTAGAGAAGGACCAAACCTTCTTCACAATCATGGGAGTGAGAAATATGGTTGAACCTGTAATTTTGGGAGATCCAGATGCGTGGACGACGCTTCACACAGATGGACAGTGGAAATTCCAGGTTTACCATGACGGTAAGTTCTGGAGAGTGGTGAACCTGGGATCTGAGGGGCAAGAACAGTTTTATGTTATTGCGCCGAAGGGGCCTTATCGAGCCCCTCACAAGTTTAAGGATCCTTATTGGGCGCTTCCGATTCCTTCGGAGTGTGTCTATCAGGATGGAAAGGGAAACCGGGTAAATCCAGATCAGGACATCGGAGGAGTGATCATCAAGGATGAGAATGGCCAAGTGGTCGATCGTTTGAGTCTCTCGAACCCTGAAAAAAGAGAAGACCCCTGGGTAATTGATGCTCATGGGGTTCTGACCTACAAAGGGACTCGGTACTACCTTCGAACGCTGTTGATGGAGAACAAAACTGAGGTTACCAATTACGTAGCCTATTTCTGGGCGGTACCGCCAGAGGGGGGGATCGTACAAGTCCTCGAGATGGAGGACTTGCCTCTCTGATGAAGAAGCAATGAGTAGGGGGCAGATCATTTGCCCCCTCCACCTCTCTTTTTTTTTGTTTTCTAGAATGTATTGACAATTGTGTAAAAATAATTAATGAGATATGTAGTTTAACAACTTTTAGATGCCGAATGGTTTATTGCTTACTCCCCAAGACGCTGTTATCCAAAGCGTTGGCCCTATAGAAGCTGATCCTGTATTCAAAAAGCCCTCCGTTATCGCTGAGGCGGTTTTGAGGGCGAAGGATTTTTTGAAGTCTCGTTTAAGGGGCTGTCCTGCTGACTGTGATGTAATTGGTAAAAGTGGACATTCGCAGACAGGAATTCATCCTAAAATCCTGGAAGAAGCTGAAATTGCAGCTCATACCGACCATGTGACTCTGCCCCTGCGTATTACTTCGTTGGGAGATGACGAGTCGGGTTTGGCCAATTGGCTTTCGGTTATGAAGTCGAGTGTGGAGCGGGGAATAAAATTAGGAATTGGGAGAATTATGGTCTCAAACGAATTGGAAGCCTTGCAGGCTTTTCAGATTCGGGAAGCGATTGAACAGTCTTTGATTTGGCTTCCTGAAGGAGCGGAGGTTTTGGATAGTGGTGTTGTGGAAGTGCCTCTTTCTCAGGTTGAGTACTGGCTCAACGATGATTTGATGACGGACCAGTATATGCAACAGGTGCTGGTGGATGGAAAACATGGTTTGTATCGAGTACAGGGAGTGGCTCCGGGCGGAAAGGCCGATTTTTTGGAAGCAAATTCCTTTTTTGTGGGGGCGATAAAAGTATCGGTGGGGCCTTATACGGCCGTTATTGACCCCCATGTTACGGATGGAACTTTTCATCTTCCGGCCCGAGTGCTGGATAGTTTTCGGACGACGGGGAAATCTTTTCATCGTCAGGTAGAGATCTTTCACCACGGAAAAGAGAGGGTTAATACAGACGATCTTCGAATTCGACTTCGGTTTTATCCTTCTACCACGGGGGATACTCCATTGCAGACTCGAATTTTTGGGACGGTTGAAAAAGCCAGGCGAATTGTAAAAGAAGGTTTGGGGTTTGAAGAAGCGGTGGGGTTAGACAATGAAAAACTCGAGAAACTCTTTCGAGATGTGACGCCCCAGGTTTCGGAGGATGGTTATTTTGCACGCCTTTTGTCTTCGGCGGGAGAATACACGATTCCCTGGTGGGGTAAGAATAAGCAACACAGAGACCGAGGAGTGGCTCATGAGTTTTTGTACCAAAGACTCCTTCGGGCGGTTCATGAAAAGTGGGGTAAACACCGATGGTCTCAGCCCTTAGAGAAGATTTGTGAGGCGTTGGAGTATGTAGGAGGAGCTCAAAACCAGCAACGAGCTATGATTACCCATTATTTGCCCGATATTCAGACTTTGGGCGATGTGGGAAAGCGCATAGGAACGTTTGTTTTTCGAGGTATTAATACACCGAAAGAGGCATTTTTGCCGGGAGAAATGCCCGAAGAAGATATGCCTAATTTGGCTTTTGGATTGGATACTTATCGGAATCTGTGTCGATTGGCTCGGGAAGGAAAGAAGTTTTTGATTCAGTATGCGGCCAAAGGTATTGAGCCCCATTTGAGAACTTTTTATCAGGGATTTTGGATGAAACCTGAGGACAAAGAGCGTTTTGATAATATAGGAACAGGAGTAGCGATGTTTGGTTCTCATGTGGATGGTTTGGATTCAGTTTTGGAGGAAGATTTGGACAAATTGATGTCAGGACTCAAAGAACTCTTTGAAGAGGAAGTTTTTGTTGCTCATGGAAAGGGGCCAGGAATAATGAAGTTGGCTGATGAAGCGGCTGAAAAGCATGGTGTATTTCGTGTTGGAGCTGGGATTATTGCCAAAGGACAGAAACAGAATTTTAAGCCTGAAGCCCAGGTCGATTTTCGGGGAGAATTTAAGCATGAGAGACAGCATATATTAGATTCTACGACTTCTTTTGGATTTAAGTTTTATAATATTGGAGGGAATGGAACCCTCGAAGAATCGGCTATTGCGATGACGAATACCAAATTGTTTGAGGTGATTCCTATGCCTATGATTTATGTGGACCAAACGCAGGATTTTAACGAAGGCCGTCATTTGTGGACAGATTTAAGAAATCAGGTTTGTCGATTTGCAGAAGAGAGAAAGAAGAGTGATCAGGAAGGAGATACCTTTATGCTTACTCGTTCGTGGATGCCGGATTTGTTGGCTTTAGTAGGGAGCTGTGAGCAAGGTTTGGAAGAGGTGATTAAACCTTTTGTGGAAGATCCTTGTGCTTATTGGCGCCAAATTGGAATATCTGGGGAAGAAATGGAGACGTCTTATGAAAAAGCGCAGGGGATTAGTGAGCGAACGGGGATTTCGATTCCTCCGTACTTGAAAAAGGCGATGGAGGAGTATATTGGAGGGGAATTAGTTAGCAATGATCAATAAACAATTAACAATCAAATGGCTTTAGAAGGTCTATCGGTTTCGGAGGTTGGTGAGATTGTGGAGGCTCTAAAGGTTTTTTCGGCAGATCTAACGGCGAAGGATTATGCGACGTTGGTGGCGGGGACGATTGGGGTGGGAAGTGTGATGAAGGGCATTCATGAGTATAAGGGACTGGATGGAGCCGAAAGTGAGGAAGAAGTAAGCGCTATTAAGAAACGGGCTTCCTCTTGGATTTTGGGGGGAAATTTGGCGATGCTTTCTACCACGGCTTTGGCTTGGAGTCCTAAGTATTTTTTCCCCGAAGTTTTAGCCGCGATTACGGGAGCGAAGTCTTGGCTGGAAGCGCATCATCCAGACATTTTTGAGGCGATTAAGCAAAACGTTGAGAAAGCGATCCAATTGCCTCGTGCCGAGATTTGTGCGGCGATGGGGGCAGTGGGAGTGATGACGGGTTTGGTGTTGAGTGGTGAGATTCAGAGTGTGCCCGGAGGTTTGGCGTCTTTGGGGATTTCTATCCTTTCCATTGCTTACAATATGGTTCCGGATACGGCCCAAAAAGAGAAGATTTTTTATGCGATGACCCATTTGGGAGGAGGGGCCTTGGTAGCGGGACCAGGATTTGATTTGGCGAAGGCGACGGCCAATGCGGGAAAAATAATGAGTTTTGCTTTTTTGACGCTGAATTCGATATTTACCGTGGATCAAATAAGAATTGTGTGGCCCAAGATCTGGGCCAAATTAACTCGAGGAGGGGAGGTTCCGGATTTGGAATTAAAGCCGGAAATGACGTTGGAGCCAGCAAGGGTGGTAGAAGAAGAGGAACGGTAAATTCAATTAATTAACAATTAGCAATAATCAATTAACAATGTGGGTTGTTTTTGATTGTTTCCTTACTTCATAGTTCATATCCCTTACTTCTTTTTTAACTTTAACGTTATTTTAACCCCCATATTGAACCACCCCGCCCCGGTAAACCGGGGCGGGGTGTCATAAGGAGTCTGTCGTGTCGGTGTCATGATGTGTCGATGGAGAGGTCAGCCGGTCTGTTGGAGTGCGGCGGGTTCTTCTTCGGCTGGGGACTCTTCGTTGTTGGCCGCTGTGGGGGCTTCATCCGTATGTTGCTCAATGAGCTCGTCTACGGCTTCGGCGGCGGCTTCGCCTTGTTGACGTATGGGCAGCTGAGTGACGTTATTGTCTTTCACCAGGCTGGGGGAACTGCCTTCTTTCAGGCTGGCGATTTCTCCGTTGACCAGATCGAAGGCCATGTCGGCTGCGGTCTGTTCCTTCTGCGCCTTTTCAAGGTGCTTGCGGGCCTCTTTGGCCTTGGCCTCGATTTCCTCAACTGCTGCCAAGGCCTTCCTGGTATGGTTGCGGGACTCTTGGCGACGGCCCTTGACTTTCGCCATCATCAGGCCTGCGAAGGTGAGAGCGTTTTGCTGCTCTTCGCTCAGGCCATTATCGGCTGGGGGAGGGCTGCTGTCCGCCAGTTCGGCAGCTCGTTTTTCGTTTTTGGCCTTCTCTCTTGCGAGATCGGCCTCCAGTTCCTTGGTGCTCAGGCCTCTTTTGGCTTCCAGTTCGGCAAGCTCTTTTGCCTGGCGCTCTTGCTCTTTTCTCTTCTTCTTGCTCATGGCGTTCACCATTCCTTCTCCCCATTGTGGGGACTTGAGGTTGTAGATAGTGTTGGTTGAGGGTTGATATTGACACGTTGACTCCAGTGATCAATTAACAATAAACAATTAGCAATTAACAATTTCGTATTTTTTCTTCGAAAAAATGTCCATTATTGTTCATTGTTTACTGATAATTATTAATTGACTACTGGAGTCAGACTCCTGCAGAGAAAACTTCATTTTCTTGCGAAAGAAGCCTTCTACGAGGATGTCATTTACGATAAACGTAAAAGAGCATTTGGGCCCCAAAAAAATATAACCCCGACTCTTTTTTTGAGCCTGGATTTTTTATTTTGGGATTGTTTCCTTCTTTGTATTAAATATTTGATCATTGTCAATATTGACTATTTTGCATAACTTGTTATTATTCCCTAAGTTCTTAATGGCATTCATTTTCGTGTACACCCATATACAAGGGGGCTGTCATGCTTCGGGTAATAACATTTATGTTTGGATTCATGTTTGCTCTTCCGGCGGTGGCGGCCGTTCCGGAAGGGGTAACTTTCAATGGGCTGGACGAGCCCGTTCACATCTCAGAGACTTTCCTCCGTCAAAAAATCGGGGAGAAAATCCCCATGACCAAGGTCATGAAGAAGATCCTATCGATCACACTGAAGTCGGCGGATCTCACCCTCAAATCCGGGGCTATTCACCTTTCTTTCGCCGCTGAGGTGACGCTGGTCGAGAAGGCCAAGCGGTTTAAGATCCCCGACAAGATCTACAAACTGGATTTGACCAAGTTTAAGAGAGCTCGAAAGAAGTTTGAGCGTTTGGAGATCGAGGCCTCGGCGGTGGGCGACATCGTTTATCGCAACGGGGCGTTCTACTTCAAGACCCAGGCCCTCTCTTTTGATCGGTTCGAATCGATTGGGGCTCCAATCCCTGGCAACTATGAAGATCTCGCCCGGCTGGGCCTTACCAAGGTGGTGACTGCGTATCTGGATAACCGCCCGGTCTACCGGATTCCCTACGACTTCAAGTCGCAGATCGCCAAGTTGGCGCTGGAGCGGGTGGAGGTCGCCGAAGGCGAGGTGATTCTCTACCTTTCTTTGCCCCAGATGATTGGGAAAATCATTGGGATGGGCCTCTTTTTCATTTTTGTGGGGTGGGTCGCCTGGAAGATGAAAGTTATGCCATGCTGATGTGTTGATTGTGTCGAAATGACGACAAGAGCGCTTACTGAATTTCCCGGGTCGCTGTATTGGGCCCGGTTTTTTTTTGAATAATAAAAAATGATGGCCGGTGCGGATGAGGCACCGGCGTGGTTGTCCATTTGTCGTGTAAGGCGAAGACCTTGTGGTTTCGTCTTACAATAGTGGTGTGAGAACCTCTGCGACAGCGAGCAGGATGAGCCCAAAGCCTGCCATTTGAGCGTGATCAAGAGTCGAATTTGCCAATTTATTCACCTCACTTTCGAGTTATGATTGTTGTTATGGACTTTTTTTTTGTATGTGTTTTGGTGTCTTTTGTCAATAGTTTTGGAGCATTCTACAGAATTATTTAGCACTAATAATGTCCCCTTCGCTTTATGTTTGCGTTGATTACTGACTACTGCTTACTGATCTCCCTTCCTCCCAATCGCAAAAAAGTTCCGATCTTGAAACAGATTATGATGAAGCACTTCGAATCCCTGTTCTTCCATTAGTTCTTTTAGTTCTAGGTCATTCACTTTTCGGTACACCCGTTTGTGTTTTTCTTTGCCGAAGGGAATGATCCAGTTTTTAAACCTCAGTCGAATAAGATTCGACCAAAAGTATTTTTGGGGGAGTCGCCAGGTGGTGATAAAGAGCGTTCCTTTGGGTTTGAGGACTCGGTGGCATTCGGCCATAAATTGTTTTTGTTGGCGTTTGTTGAGCAGATGATGAAAGGCCGCAATACAGACCACCACGTCAAAATTGTTGGCCCCGAAGGGAAAAGGCTCTGAAAAATCTTTGGTAAAAAAATGATCTCCTCGGTGGGCGTCACGCGCGATGTCGAGGAGGGGCTGAGACATGTCTACTCCGTGGTAGTAGCCTTCGGGGACGAGAGTGGTGGGTAAAAAATGGCGAAAACGCCCGTTTCCACATCCCAGATCCAGTACTCGGTCACCTTTGGAGATAAAAGGAAGAATCAGATCAAATTCTGGCCAGGCGTTTTGGCGGGTGGCCGAAAAATGAGAGGCAAAGGCGTCGTAGTCAGACATGGTCAGTGAACAATTATCAATTAGTAATGAACAATTACGGATAAAGTTATTGTGGTTTGAAGTTGGTGATTGTTAATTGTTTACTGTTAATTGTGTTTTTTTTGCCTTGATGCTTAGGGTAGTCTTTCGATTCACTTTTTCAAGGAAGGTAATGGAGTCGGAGGCAAAAGATACTTAGAGGTAGTTGGCTTTGAGCCACTGAAAATTTTCTAAAATTCTTTCGTCGAGTTCGTCTCTCATTTTTTTGTAGACCTTTTCGGTGATCAGACCGTTTTTGGCGAATTTTTTGAGTAGTTGTCTTTCGGTTCGCAGGCAGACTCTTTCGGCCATGTGTATGCGGGCCGAAGAAACCAGGGATGGGAAATCTTTTTCCAGAGCTTTAATTTTGCTTTCTGTGTTTTTGTTCCAGTTTTTGTAACGAGCGATAATTTTTTCTAGGACCTGTGAACTCTTGAGTAGGGGGTGTTTTTGTTTGAGGATTTCGAGCGAACGCACCAGTTTCCAGCTGGAGATTCTGCGGCCTCGATAGTGCTGAAGTCGTTCGGTGACCTGCTTTTTTTGAAATCGGTCAAAGCATTTTTTGGGGAGGCCAAACCACTGTTTGGGTTTGAAGGGGCAGGTTGGGATTTGAGGGGCGATTTTGGGATGAGACTTTCTTTCTTCGGGGAGTTCGTCTCGATCCAGTCGTTCTTTTTGGCGGATCATGCTTTCGGTCAGGATCATGAATCGTTTATCCGAAAGCTCGTGTTGATCATGGAGTGTTTGGTAGACCTGGCGTTCGAGACTGAGCGCGTGATAGGTCAGGAACTTTTCGGTTTCTCGGGTTTCTCGCTGGAGGGTTTTTTGAAATGATTCAAATTGGTGGATGGTTTCTTCTTCGGCGCGGGCGTATTTTTTTTCTAGCTTTTTGTAGATTGAGTCCCCGATATACTTTTTATCAAGCATTTCTTTGAGGTGGTGTTTGATGGCTTCGTCGATGAGAATTTGGACTTCAAATTCCTGTATTTTTTCTGAAATGGTGAAGTCGATGAGTCTGAGTTTTTTTAGTACCCAAGAAATTGTGGTGGCGTTGAGAAGGAAAGTCCCCACGATTACTCCGGCGGTCATAGCCTGGAGTTGTTGGGCATAGGGGTAGGATTCTGGAATGAGCAAAACGGCCGCGGCGGCCAAGGCGCCTTTGAGTCCCCCCCAGGCGGTGATGGTCTGATAGGGGATGGAGATACGGTCTTCTTTGCGTCGAAAACGATTGGTGATGAAAAAACTGATAAAAACAGAGAGCGGACGAGCTACGAATATACCGACCACCGAAGCAACTGCGACCGAATACCAGTGCTGAGAAAAATCAATTTGTCCCAGCTTCATTCCCAGTAGCAGGAAGATGAGCGCGTTGGAAATAAAACCCATAAATTCCCAGATCTCGGAAAAAAGGAGCTTTTTTTGAGGGGTGAGTTTTCGTTTTCCATAGTTTCCCATCACAATTCCGGCGGCCATGGTGGCGAGAATGCCCGACACATGGAGGAGGCCTTCGGCAACAAGAAAAGTGATGTGTGCCAGAATCAGACTGAGGGTCAGTTGTACGCCGGTGTCTTTGGCGCGGGTGATGGTCTGGGCAAAAATCCATCCAAAAATCACCCCCACGGCTATTCCCTCAAAGAGCGAAAGAAAGAAGTTTCCGGTTTCTTGGGCAAAAGTATGAGGCGTAAGGGCAATAGCCCCAGTGACCACAATGGCCTTAAAAAATTGAAAGAGTACCAGGGCCGTTCCGTCATTGAGCAGGCTTTCTCCGTCTACAATGGTGGAGAGTCTTTGGGGGGCTCTGAGTTTTTTGAAAATCGCCAGCACGGCTACCGGATCGGTTGCCGAGATAAAAGTTCCAAAAAGAATACTGACCATCCAGGGCAGGTCGGTGATCAGATGAAGACTTGTGGCTATGATTAGGGTTGAAAGCACCAGCCCAAAGGTCGCCAGAATGGTGACTTCGGAAATGACGTTTTGAAATTGTCGAAAGTTGAGATGATAAGCTGACTCAAAGATAAGAGTGGGCAGGAAAACGTAAAAAACAATTTCGGGAGAAAACGCGAAGTGCTGAAAGAGATGAAAATCAAACTGCTGAGAAACCAAAGTGGTCAGGATTCCTCCTACCAAGAGCGCGACGGGAAAGGGGATGTGTTTTACTTTTTCACAGAGCGCGTGCAGAAGGGTCGCAAATCCTAAGGATGTGAATATGGCGATGGCGGTCAGGAGAAACGGGGAGTGCGGCATTTTTACATACTTTGTAATACCTGCTGAACGTGCAGTTGGTCTTCGGGATGAAGCGCTCCTATTTTTTTCTGGATAAATTCATTGGGGAGTGTGAAGAGTTTCATCCGAACAAAGGCTGGAGCGGTGATGCCTGTGGTTTCCAGATGCATGATGGTGGTGTCGGTACTCCAGGATTCTCTTTTGTCGGTGGTAATCATGGCCACGAGTGAGTGAGCTTCAGACTGATTAAACTCGGGTTTAGAAAGTATGATCACCGGACGAGTATGTGGGGTGTTTTCAATGGATATAGTAACGATGTCCCAGGTGCTACAGATCATTTAAATTGTGGTTATCGGCTTCGGAGTTCCATTCAAAAAAGAGATTCTGAAGTGAGAGCGTGTCGACGTCTTGGGTGATGTTTTTGCGGAGGATGACTTTTTGATCTTCGACTTTGTAGATTACTTCGTCGCCGGTATGAAGGGACAAGAAATCACGTATGTTTTTGGGGATGGTGGCCTGTCCTTTTTGAGTGATTCGAGTAGGCATCATTTTTAGTGGAGAGTCGAGAGTATAGAGTAGAGAGTTGTGAAACAGTATGACGGGAGAGACACCCCCTCGTGTCTCTCCCGTATTTTTCAGTGTTTTTGGGGAATTTACGCGTCTGTGCTAGCGTTGAATTCTTTTCCGCCGCTGGCGTCTTTTTCGATTTTCATCATGGCTCGGAGCTGGGCACCTACTTTTTCGATTTGGTGCTCTCGTCCGGCGGCTCGGTATTGTTTTAGTTTTTCGCCTCCTGATTCCATGACCTCTACAAAGTCGTCGGCAAATTTTCCAGACTTAATATCGGCAAGAATGGCTTTCATGTTTTCTTTGGCTCGAGCATCGATGACTCGAGGACCTGAAACATAGTCTCCGTATTCAGCGGTATCGGATACGGAATATCGCATTGCGGCCATTCCTCCTTCGTACATTAGATCCACGATCAGTTTGAGTTCGTGAAGACATTCAAAGTAGGCAACTTCTGGTTGGTAACCTTCTTCTACGAGAGTTTCAAATCCGGCCTGAACCAGGGCGGTACATCCTCCACACAAGACGGCTTGCTCTCCAAAGAGATCGGTTTCGGTTTCTTCAGAAAAGGTGGTTTCCAGGATTCCGGCTCGACCCGCTCCAACGCATTTGGCGTATCCGAGCGCGAGATCCTGTGCGTCCCCAGAGGCGTTTTGTTCTACCGCAAAAAGAGCCGGAACTCCAAATCCTTCAGTGAAGGTAGAACGAACCCGGTGTCCAGGTCCTTTGGGAGCGACCATCCAGACATCTACATTTTCTGGGGGGGTAATTCGGTCGTATCGAATGTTGAAACCATGAGCAAAAACCAGGCTTTTTCCTTCGGAAAGGTTTGGGGCGACTGATTTTTCATAAATTGCTTTTTGGGCGGTATCGGGCAAGAGCATTACGATAACGTCGCCCCAAGCCGCAGCTTCACCGGTTTCCAAGACGGTCAGACCGGCTTCTTCGGCTTTGGCTTTTGTGGCTGAACCTTCTCTTAAGCCCACTCTGACTTCTACGCCAGAGTCTTGGAGATTCAGCGCGTGAGCGTGTCCTTGAGATCCGCATCCAAGGATGGCGACGCGTTTAGATTTTAATTTAGATTCGTCGATGTCGGTGTCGTAGAACATGGTGGCCATGGGAGGTATGGTTAAAAGGTAGTTAAACAGGTATTAAGGAATAAGGAATAAGGAATTAGGGGGAGTAATTCAGATTTCTTTATTTCTTTTGCGGGGGGAAGGATTAAGGATTTTTTGGTTTAAATCAAGAATCAACTGTTTTTTTGTAGGAAAGGAGTATAATTGTTGAGATGAACCAAGGGTGTGAAAAAACAAAAAAAATTGTGGGGCTGGTGGTGAGCCTGTTTTTTGTTTCTGGGGCAGTGGAAGCTGCTGGGTGTGAGGCTATAAAAAAGCAGTATGAGTGTTGCCAAAATGATGAAAAAAGAGGGGGCATTGCTCAATTTGGACACGATGTTTATGGGAGTGAGTGTTCTTCTGATTTTAAGATAAATTGTACGGTTTTGTATGGGCGCTATAAGGCTTGTCTGAATTCGGGAGGGGGAGCGAGTAGTGCGGTGTCGACTGTTTCTTCGGCGATTTCAAATCAAGTGCAGGGAGCCATTTCTTCTGTTGGAAACCCTGAACAAATGGTCAAGGGAGTGATCGATGGTGTGGACCCTTCTGGATTAGTGAACAAAGCTATTTCGGCCGTTGGAAATCCGGCGGATATGGTTAAGGGGGTTATAGGGAGTGTGGATCCTTCCGGTTTGGTAAACAAGGCGATGTCGGCGGTGGGGAATCCCGCAGACCTGGTAAAAGGAATGATACCAGGAGGGGATCCTTCTGCATTGGTTAAAGGGGCTTTGTCTTCGGTGGGCAATCCTGCGGATCTGGTAAAAGGGATGATTCCCGGGGGAGATCCTTCTGCGTTGGTCAAATCAGCATTTTCTTCGGTGGGGAATCCAGCAGATATGGTAAAGGGAATGATTCCGGGAGGAGGTGTAGCTGGGATGGCCGGTGAGGCTCTTTCGGGGATGAGCGGAAATTTGCCTGGTATGGCAGGAGGGGCGATGTCGGCGATGGGAGGTTCTGCCCAAATGGCAAAATCTCTTGGGGGAGGAATGGGTGAGGGAGCCAAATCTCTTGGGAGTATGGCAGGGGGAGGTGCTGGTGTAGAGGCCATGGGGTCGGCTCTTGGCGGAGCAGGAGAAGGAATGGGGGGATTAGGGAAAAAAAAGGGAAAGAAAAAAGGGGCACCTGCGCCCAAAGGAGTGGGCTGTGCTTGGGCCCCCAAAGTTATTCCGCCCGATGATTATTGTCGAGGAGAAAAAACGGAGGGATCTTTTTGTACGGGAGAACCCATGATTGCCAAAGAAAAAGATTACATTGCTCAGTTAGGGGCAACGGAGTTTCGATGTGAAGTAGACCGATTTCAAAAAGAGGTTTTGGATCAAATACATCATGATAATCAGTCTAATCCTGAGTATTTGGTAGAGGAGGGGATTAAACAGTTACGAATCCATAATCAGTGTTTGAGTAACATTTGTTATACGATTTTTAACAAATGTTTGGCCGTTCCTGGGGCAAGAAAATCTGATATTCAACGACAACTCAATTGGTGTTGGACTCAAAAAGGGAAGCTTTTGGACCTGGAAAAAGAGAAATTGCGGTATGTGGTTACTGACAATCAGGCCCGAAAAGAGAGATCTCTTTTGGATGAGAAGTTTGTGGCGGTTCGAGAGCGTTTTCGGATGCATATTCACGAACGGATGAATAACTTTCTCGTACACATGAAAAAGTTTGAATCGAAGGTGAATAAGTTAATTCGTTGGCCGAAAGTACAATAGAAAACCTTTTAAAAATCGTCTTCTCCAACGTTTTGGATGTGAGTGATTTGAGGGCCGGAGGAATTGAGGTCGATTCCCACGACGTCAACCTGAAAGGAGGGAGGGATTGGGCGGCGATGGCGGAGGAAGAAAACCTGGATGGAAGAAATTAAGTTTTTGAACTTTTTTCGAGTGATGCCCTCAATGGCGGGGCCATATTTTTTATTGGTTCGGGTTTTGACCTCGACAAAGACGTATTTTTTTTGTTTTTTGTCGAGCATGATCAGATCAATTTCCCCCCACCGAGTAAAATAGTTTCGACCGAAGGGGGTAAGCCCTTTTTTGATGAGGTATTTTTCGGCGAGAGTTTCGCCCCGAAAGCCGAGGGATTGTTTAGCAGAAGGCATTATTATCAGTTAAGAGTTGAGTAGAGGCAGACCCACGTGTCTGCCTTATGCGAAGCATAAACCCGAAAAGGGTTCATAATTTGTGGTGCCAAAAAAATCAACCCTTGGATTTAAGGTTTATTTAAGGTTTATCCGCAAATCACGGGTTTAATCGTTTTTAATTGAGGATTCGATGATGGCTTCAGCATCGGCTACCAATCGTTCAATCTGGTTGTCGTGGGAGGTGATAATGTGGTCGTAGTGGGGGGCGTATTCCAGTTCTTTTTTCATGGATTTGATCCTTTTTTCTACTTCTTCGTCCGATATTGGAGCGCGGTCGCGGATTCTTTCGACCAGGTTGGTTACGTCTTCGCCGGGTTTGAGGAAGATCGAGGTAAAGTAGTCTCGGGGGAGGCGAGTTCGGGCTTGTTCGTAGCCCTGAACATCAAATTCTCGAATGACGATTTTTCCGCTTTCGACCCCTTCAATTAGGGGGTTTTTGAGCGTCCCATAATAATGCTCTCCGTGAACACAGGCGTATTCGAGAAGTTCTTCTGAGTCAATTTTGGCTTTGAATTGTTCTTGGCTGATGAAATGGTAGGTCTTTCCTTCGACTTCTCCGGGACGGGGGGAGCGAGTAGTACAGCTGGGGGGAAAGAGGTATTCGGGATGACGTTCTCTCAGTGCGTTTATAAGGGTCCCTTTTCCTACCCCACTGGGTCCGGAGATGAAGATAATTTTTCCTTTCATGTTGAGGTTTCGTGATTTTTTTCAGCCTATTTAGATTTTTGGGAATGAAAAGGGGTTTGCTCAAAAAAGAGCCTGTGATTGTGCCACAGGCTGTAGGACTGGATTTCCAGTGAGTTGTGAACTTTCTTGGAAATCACTTTCTGTACTTCTTCTTGGCTTGCTTCATGCTTTTTTTGAACTGGGAATCCTCGCTGTATCTCCATAGGAGCACCCACTGATTAAAGGGGGCCCACAGGAGTTTTACTTCCAATTCGGGAAGGAATTTGGCGCTTCCACAGCATCCTTGAGCGCTTCGGAGGGTGAACCAGTTGGATCCGCAGTGACTGTACGCCCCTTTAGAATCGAAGAATTTTATGGGGACAAGTCCAGTGGATTCGGTTTGTTTATCATTCCACCTGGTTGGTTCGGCGTTTTCTATTTCCTTTAATCTTATGATGAGGAGAAAACCTTCACCAGGTTGTGCAATAACCATTAATTCGAGGGTAATAAATCCTTTTTTGTAGGGGATTGTTTGAGGCATGTGAACCTGGAAGACACCATCTTCGCCTTCTCCAAGGTCGAGTGCTTGTTGGGATTTTGTTAGGTGATCCATGGATCTCCACCTATCGTAATGAATGGGGTTAAGCCGAGATTCAGAACAGCCTGTTTGTTATAATTAGATATAAATCGGGTGTCAATTTCGGATTTTCCTTGCCCTTCCTGTTTTTTATAGTACTCTGCGGGACGCTAAAGCTTTATTCCCATGTTTGAATATTTCTACGTTACGATTTCGGTTTTGTTGATAGCGGTTATCCTGCTGCAGCAGAAAAATTCGAGCCTGGGTTCTATGATGGGGGGTGATGCGGGGGACGAGATTGTTCAGACTCGTCGAGGGGCCGATAAGGTGCTTCATATTCTGACGATTGTTTTGGGCGTGTGTTTTGTAGGAGGTGGCGTTTATGCCATGTTTTTTGTCTGATACTGAGGACTTGTGACTATGAGAAAACCCCGAAGAAGATTCCAGCTTGGAGCTTTTTTACGACGTCAGAAATGGGGGGTGATTTTGCTTTTTTGTGGAGTCGTGGGGTCATTGCTTTATGCGTACCACCAGTACTTTTTGCGCCATTCTCGGCTGAGGCCGGTAGAGGGGGGAATTTATATGGAGAGTTCGGTGGGAAGTCTTCGAAACCTGAGTCCGTTTGCTCAGGCTCCTTCGATTTTTGAGCGTGATTTGAGACGTTTGATATATCGGGGGTTGCTTCGTTATGATCCGGTTTTGGGCGAGATCGAGAGTGGGTTGGCCGATCATCGAATATCCGATGATGGGAAGACCTATTTTTTGACCCTTAAGCCAACGGCTCGTTTTCAAGATGGAGCACTGGTGACGACTGATGATGTGATTTTTACGTTTGAAAAGCTCATCCAGGATCCAAACTTTCCCAACCGCGTGTTACACGATGCTTTTGAATATGTGACGATCGATGTGGTGGATGATCGGGAGTTGGCGTTTCATATCCCCGAGAAAAATGTGTTTTTTCCGTCTTTGTTGTCGGTTCCGATTGTGCCCGCAATGTATTTTCAGGGGGCGCTGATTGAAGAAGTAGTAGACCCTGATTTTCCTTTTAACAAGGACCCGATTGGAGCGGGGCCTTTTCGGTTCAAGCAGGTGGTGCCTAATGATGATGGGAGTTTTCGAGTTTTTCTGGAACCCAACCAGTTTTATTATGCCGGGAAACCGCTTTTGGAGCAGGTGGTTTTTTATGTATATCCCACCTTTGAACATCTTCAGCTTCAGTCTAATTGGCCAACGGCTTTTTCGGCTCTGCCCTTTCGGGCGCTAGAAGAATTTGAGTCTCGTCTTTTTGGGGAGTTTGTTTCACGTGAATACATTCTGCCACGATTTGTTGGTGTGTTTTTTAATCTGGATCGGCCAATCGTTGAAAAAATGCCCGTTCGACAGGCTTTGGAAAAATCTATGAATAAGGATCAGGTGATAGAGGAAGAAACAGGCTGGGGGCGTGTGGATTCTCCTTTCTTTTTTGAGGGGCTCGAATTGTGGCATGAGTATGATCCTAAGGGAGCGAGGGCTTTGTTGAGAGATAATGGTTTTCCGTATAACTCCAAAGAGGAACGTCGTACTTTTGGGCGAGGAGGAGATATGGTTGATCTGAGAATGATTACTTCTACCGACCCGCCGGTCTACTCTCGTTTTGCTCAGCGCATTGCCAAACGCTGGGAGCAGGAGTTGGGTATTGAGGTAGAAGTAGATATTCTGAATCCTCAGGAATTTATCCAGGCGTTAGAAGCACGAGAGTATGATATGGTGCTTTTTGGACAGGATTTTTCTGAGAACTCAGATCTGCTGTCTTTGTGGCATTCTTCTCAGTCGGGAAAACTAAACCTGTCGAACCTCACACGAGATGACATTGATTTTTTGATTGATGATTATCGTTTTTCGGGCGCTCAAAATGAACTGGCTCAGTTGAGTAAGAAATTGTCTGAGCTCGTTCCTGCGGTGGTTTTTGCGACTCCTAAATATAAGTTTTTGCTCTCGAAGCATCTGAAGGGTTTTTCTTCGACGTTTGGAAATATTCATGCGCATGCGGATCGATTCGAAGGAATCGGGAAATGGTACTTTTTTTCTGATTATGTGTGGGATGTTTCTTCTTTTCCCGAGCGTTTGTTTTTGTTTCTGAAGTGGGTGGTGGGGATTAAGTAGAACTTTTGAACTTGTGAGTTGAGGGATTATTTTAAGGGACACGAGTGTAGTATTTTTTTGAATCATGAATTAAGAATTATGAATCATTTTTTGTTTTTGCTGCTTTCTTCTTGGTCCCTTGATTCATGCTTCATGATTCATGCTTCATGTTTTATACTGAAGAACGATATCATAACCATTATTGTTCATGCTTTCTGAAACTATCACTGCCAAAGGCCTCAAATCCCGGGTTATTCGAGTGGGGGGAGGGAAACAAAAAATAGTTCTGTTGCATGGCTGGGGAGGGGAAGCGACTCGCTTTGAAGAGGTGGCGCTTCGATTGTATGAAGCTTCTGGAGGAGATCGCGAAATTTTGTTGTTGGATATGCCGGGTTTTGGGGAGAGCGAAAACCTGCCAGAAGGGGGATGGACAACAGAAGAATTTGCTGATTGGCTTGAGGAAATGTTGGGGGCCCTCAAGATAAAGAAGCCTATTTTTTATGGTCATTCTTTTGGGTGTCGGGTGATTGTTCGTTTTTTATTGCGACACTCTGAATGGAAAGAAAAAGTAGTTTTAACTGGGGCGGCGGGAATAAAGTGGGATCCGACTTGGAGAGAAAAGGCCTCTTTGTTTTGTAGCAAAAATTTTTCGGCGGCGAAAAAGGTGATGCCCCAAAAAATGCAGAAGTTTGTGGTGACTAAGGTCTTCAAAGCCCGTGATTGGGGTGATGTGACTCCGGAGCGGAAGGCTACTTTGAAAAAGGTGTTAGCGGAGGATGATTTTCGAGATTTACTCCCTCAGATTTCAGCTTCTACTTTGTTGATTTGGGGGCGAGATGATCAAATTACCCCTCTTAAATCTGGTGAGGTCTATGCGACCAATTTGCCCAATGCTCAGTTGAAGGTTTTGGAAGAGGGCCGACATGGGGTTCACCTAACTCATGCCAAAGACGTTGTAGAATTGGTGGATGGTTTTCTTCGTTAATCAGGATTAATTTTTGAAATAAATTTGTGCCTCCCCGGTTTGCTCTGGGGACCAGATCCTTTATAATCGCAGACGGTATTTCAAAACAAAAATCAATTGTTCATGCCTCATCTTGTGCTTTATGGGTTCTTAGTCTTCTGGGTTTTGTTGTCGGTTCGTACGGCTCTTTTTTGGATGCAGTGCTGGCAAATTCGAGAATATCGCCCCGATCGTATGCGGGCATTTTTAAGCACAAAAGAAGGCTTCAAGACGGTTTTTAATCTCTGGTTTTTCCGGGGAATCTTGCCTCGTCCGACGGTTACAGGAAGACTTTTGGGGGTTTCGGTAATTTATGTTGTGCTCAGTTATTTTCTCGTCCAATTTTTAGGCATTCATTTTGGACTCATTGTTACCGCTATTTTGTGGGAAAGATTGGCTTTTTTGTTGGTGGGGATTGGGGTGATGATTTCTTCTGTTCCGGTCTATATAGCCAAACAAAGGCTTTTTGCTCAGGCCCGAAAGGTTCGAGATGAGTCGGGGGATGTGATGATTGTGGGGATTACGGGAAGTTATGGAAAGAGTTCGACTCGTGAAATTGTTACCCATCTTCTTCGTATGAAGTATGGAGAAAAGCAAGTGCTTTCCACTCCAGAAAATCAGAATAACGAAGTGGCGATCGCTCGGTGGGTTTTGCGTCATAGGTCTTTTTTTGAAAATAAGAAAAATCTTCCTCATTTTGTAGTGGTCGAAGTGGGGGCCTATAAAAAAGGAGAGATTCGTACGGTGTGTGAATTTCTGCGACCTCATGTGGGAATCCTTACGGGGATTAATGCTCAACACGTGTCACTTTTTGGATCCCAAGAGGCGATTGTGAAGGCTAAGTTTGAGCTGGCCGAATCGGTAACACACAAGATCTTTTTTAATGCGGATAGCGATTTGTTGAATTCGGTATTTGCCGATTCCCGAATAAAAGCGCTTAAGATTCCGGTGCGTCGAGAAGCGGCAAAAAACGTAGGGCCTCAGTTGGATCGGACGGTTTTTGAACTGTATGGAAAACGTATGGTTTTGCCCTGGGGAGGGGAGGGATTTGTGGGGAATGCCTTGTTGGCAATTGAAGTGGCGCATGAGATGGGATTGACGCCGGTTGAGATAATGCGCTTTTTGCCGCAACTAAAGCCTCTCGAAAGGGCTCTGGCTATTGAGCGACAGAAAAAAACAGGAATAATTCTCCTCAAAGATTTGTATTCTTCGAATCCGGATGGGGTATTGATGGCGGTTTCTCATCTGAATCGTTTTTCAGGACGAAAGATTTTTGTGGGACGTGCTTTGTTGGAACTAGGGGATGGATCAGCGGCCATACATCGACAGATTTTTGAGGCCATTGCCAAAACAGGAGCCCAGGTATATTGGTTTAAAAAAGACTATGAAAAAATCGCTCAGGAGGTTTTGGGAGAGCGTTTTCGGGGAAATAACTGGAGCGAGCTGGAAGAAGATTATAAAAATCTTCAGAAGGGTGATGTGGTGCTCTTGGAGGGGAAGCTTCCCAAAAGGGTGATGGATATATTCAATTAGTCATCCCTTCATACTTCAGTCACTATGTTTGTTGGGTTACAACTTATTAATCACGTTTAAGTAGGCCAGAATCGAGGCTTTTACGATGTCGCAGTCGCCGGCTTTTCCCGTTACGACTTCGCCTCTTTCTTTTTCGAGGCGAACCTGTACTACGGCTTGGGCATCAAGACCGGCTGTGACCGAGTCCATAGAAAAGTCGGCTAATGTTCCGTGACGTCCACAAATATCTTCTATGGCTTGATAGGCGGCATCCACCATGCCTGTGCCGGTTTTTTCTGAAGAATAGCTTTTGTTTTCTTGGTTGTTGTGGAGCTGAAGCTTGGCTTTGGGAGGCGTCTCGGAGCCGGATTCAACGGTGAAACTTTTGAGGCTCCAGGTTTTTTCGGCTCTGGATTTTCCCATCATCAAAACATCCAAATCTGCGTCGGTAATTTCTTTTTTTTGATCGGCGAGAGCTTTGAATTTTTCAAAGACCTCGAGCAGTTTCTCCACTGAAAATTGATAGCCTAGTTCTTCTAGTCTCGAAGAAAGAGCGGCGCGTCCAGAGTGTTTTCCGAGAATGATTTCGGTTTTTTCAATTCCCACTGATTCGGGAGTCATGATTTCATAGGTCTCTCTATGTGAGAGCATGCCGTGCTGATGGATGCCCGATTCGTGCGCAAAGGCATTTCGACCTACAATGGCTTTGTTGGCCTGTACTTTTTGCCCCGTTATTTGTTGGAGAAGCCGGCTTGTTGCGGCGATTTCTTGGGTTTGAATGTTGGTTTTCAGATGAAAGAAATCTTTTCGAGTCTGAAGGCTCATTACTACTTCTTCTAGGGCCGCGTTTCCGGCTCTCTCTCCGATTCCATTAATCGTACATTCAATCTGTCGAGCGCCTTTTTTGACCCCCTGAAGAGAGTTAGCCACAGCTAGGCCCAGATCGTTGTGACAGTGGGTAGAAAAAATCGCCTTGCCGGCATTTTTTATATTTTTGATCAGATATTCGATGAGTTCACCGAATTCGTTTGGGGTAAGATAACCTACGGTGTCGGGAATGTTTATGGTGTCGGCTCCGGCTTCGATGACCGCTTCAATGACTTTGACCAAAAAATCACGATCGGATCTTCCTGCGTCTTCGGGAGAAAAGTCAACTCTTTCACACAAGCTTTTGGCATAGGTGACTCCTTTGACGGCCATTTCTAGTATTTGTTCAGGGGTTTTTTTGAGTTTGAACTCCATGTGTACGGGACTGGTGGCCAAAAATGTATGGATTCGTGGTTTTTGAGCTGTTTTTGTTGCTTCGTGTGCCGCTTTGATGTCTTTTTCCATGGCTCGAGCTAGGCCACAGACTTCAGAATTTTTAAGCGTTTTGGCAATGTGTTCTACGGCGGCAAAGTCGTCGGGACTGGCAATGGGAAAACCGGCTTCGATAACGTCTACTCCTAATCGTTCGAGTTGAACGGCCAGACGAATTTTTTCGTTGAGGTTCATCGAAAACCCGGGAGCTTGTTCGCCGTCGCGAAGAGAGGTGTCGAATATTTTTATGGTATCGGACATGGGGGGGAATTTAACAAGGACTGCTTTTTCAGAATTTAGAGAAGAATGGCTGTGGTGACAAGCTATTAATCATTGTAGAGAGAAGGGATATTAGTTTTTTTAAAGGAGAGATCAATTTATCAAAGAGAGGAAACTTCTTGGGAATGGCTTTATGAGGTTCAATAAACCTTTTTTGTGTTGACAAAATGCGCTTTTTTATTAATAAGAAATGTAATAATACAATAATTATGGATCTTCGTGACGAATTAGCCAAATGTGACCTTCTTCCTGTTGAGTCGCATGATCAGGTAACTTTTAATTCAGAGCCTCAAAATGGACTGATGGATCGATTGAGAAAATCGATAACAATGCGAGTAGCTTGTGCTCTTGTGGTGGGGGGGCTTGCAATGAGTAAACCGAGAGAGGCTCATTCGGAATTGATAACGGGAACTCTAGCGGTTTTGTCACTTTTGGGGATTGGGAACAAGGTGGTTAATGAGTTAGACATTGCGAGTAGGTCTGACAAGTTGATGCTAACGCAGCCTATTGAGCCTTTGGATCTACTAAGCCAGCACTATCGATTGGATCGAAAAAAGAGTCAGATGCACGTGATTAAGATCGATAAGATTTTGCACTCGGATCAAGAGGTGTTTACGTTGGTTGATCGAAGAACAGGAGAAGAAAGTCACATTATACTGCGTTATGAATTTCGTCCCCCTGAAAAATTTCAGCGTTTTGAGAGAAAGCAGCCTCAGATTGAAATTATATTTCCTCGTGTTCCACAAGGTGGAGTTGTTCCTGGTGAATATTGGGAGGCTGTTTTTGAGGCGGCTTTTCAGCGATTAGGTTTTAACAATTTCAAGATAGAAGATCGATCTTCGGCGAAGGGGGTTGATTTGTTTTCGATTCGAGATGAGGTCTACCATTTTGTGGTGAAAGAATTGGTTGAAGAGAAAAATTTGAAGATAAATGAACGTCATGTTGCTGGAGCAAATGGACAAGCGGTTCGTGTTAATACGATGGTAGTTTCCTTTGAGAATCTTCAGAGGGCATTTCAGGTGGGGTATACTAAATACTTTGAGGCGTGGGGAAAAGATTTTGAAAGAAGAGCAAAGAGGGGAGATATTAAGCCCGCTTTTTATACTCGTAATGTCGGTAAAAAAACGATGATGATGCCTGATGGATATCAAACCTCAGTTCAGGAAATTGCGGTAATTGGGGATTATGCGCTTCGTCACAACAATAGAATTCAATACGATCAGGGGACAAGATTAAAATTTCAAGATCAGGATTCTTGTTACTCGGTTTTGGTTGATCGACATGCTCCTTGGCCAGATTATATGGCACCCAGAGAAGATTATATAGATCCTCATATGATTCGAGATCCAAAGCTAAAGGTATACCCGACTAGATGTGAAAATTCATCCCGAGCGCCCAGTTGGTTTTCTGTTTTGAAGGTGCTTAGAGACATGGATGTGGATTCGATTTATCCCCGAAATCATGTACGATGGAGAGAGGGAAGTTTTTCTGATTTGTTCAAGGGGCAAGACGATTGGAAAAGCGGAGGGCAACTACAAGGGGAGGCTTTGTTAAAACGTTTGGCCGGACTTTTGGATCGGGTCTATCCTTTGCAGTATGGAAAACAAACGGATATTGAGGATCCTCAAGACAATCTTTCTTTGACCGATTTGGAGAATCGAGTTTTTGAGCTTACGTTTGATCAGGAGCTGAAGGATCGAGAACATCGACTTAAGTTTTCGGATCATGAACGAAGTGAGAAATTATCTTCTCCTATTGAGTTTGAGGTGGGAGATCAATCTGTTTTGATTGAAGAACGACATGTGAGAGAGCGAAATTTTGTGAATAAAGGCGTTCGATTTCCTCTTTACCAAGAGTATCGTTTTTCGGTAGGGGAGGATCGATATTTTGTGAGATTTATTAAACCTTTGGATGAAAAACAAGAAGTAGATCATGAGATTACCTTTTCGGCGCCTTATACGGACCAGATTTTGGTTCGCCATGAGGGTGAAGATTTTCAGAGTGAAGCGTTGTATAGATTTTTAAATGAAGTGGTTCCCGAGTTTAACTATTTTATAAATACGGAATATCATTTGTTGGGGACGAAAAGGTTTTTGAGTGGCGAAGCAAAACTCGACTTTCTGGCTCGGGTATTTGATCGAAGGAATGAAATATCAAATATTCCTCAGGTAGGGGGTGATTCAGGTATTTTTAGTGGAATAAAGGGAGCCTCTGAGCGTTGGCATGATTTTTCTTCTCCAGAGCAATTAGGGTTTCTTTTGGGGGGAGCTTTTATTGATGTGAGCCAGTTGACTGATGAGGAAAAAGCTTTTGTGGCTCAAGAAGGGGTTGATCCTGAGGGACAAGTTATGAAGCAGTGGTCTAGAAATATTGAAAGGAATTGGAAAGATTTTCGGCACACGATGGAGCTTTTTAGTCGACATCTTTTGCAGGGGATTTCTCTGGCGGAGAAAGGTCTTGTTATTGGGACTCCGATGGTGAAGGAAATGGTCGAAAAAGGAGGCGTTTTGGTGCTTGATTTTTTAAAAAATCTCAGGATGGATTTGGTTACTTTTTGGTCTTTGTTGATTTTAAATATGTGGTCAAGAAGAAGAAAAGAATCGATTATTGAGGCTGATGAAGTGGCCCGTTCTTTTTCGCGAGAGACAATGGAGGAGGAAGATGCTGCTGTTGATATCTTGGATCCTCAAGAGGCTAATGAACCTGCCCCTCAAATGTCTGAAGAGACAGGGGAGAGACAATCGCAGAAAACACCCCCTCTCCCTATGGGGTCAATTCCTCAAAGTGTTTAGAACACCACAGCGAAAGCGTCTGAAGGCTCTGTCAATCAGAAAGCTGGCAAAAAAATTGCATGAGCTATCTTTTATTCTAGAATGATAATTGGCCTTTTTATTTCTTAATTATTTTCAAGATGAACTCGTTAAATAAGGCACAAATTATAGGTAATCTGACTCGGGATCCTGAGTTAAGAAAGACTAAAAATGGTCAATCGGTGTGTACGGTTGGAGTGGCTACGAATCGTTCGTGGACCGACTCTTCGGGACAAAAACATGAAGAGGCAGAATTTCATAGTGTTGTTTGTTGGGGGCGATTAGCCGAAATTGTGGCGGAATATCTTCATAAGGGATCAAAGGTTTTCTTTGAGGGACGGCTTCGTACGAGAAGCTGGGAAGATGATGCGGGGATGAAGCATTTTCGAACCGAAATTATTGCGGATGATATGATTATTCTAGGACCTAGAAAGGATGGAGAATCTTCTGGTGAACCGGTCCCCGATGTAGAAGAACCTCCTCCGGCTCAGGGCGGTGAGGACGATCTTCCCTTTTAGATTAAATTGAATTTATGCCATTAAGAGCACTTGTGGGGGGGCAAGTGCTTTTTTTGAACCCCTTGAAATTTTTTTAGTTTGCCTTATTCTCGGGGTATGAAATTGGAACAATCACTTATTCTGATTAAACCGGATGCGGTACAGCGAGGGATAGTGGGGGAAGTGATTCATCGTATTGAGAGAAAAGGACTCAAAATAGCGGGGATGAAGATGGTTCGTTTGGATGAAACCTTGTTGAAAGAACATTATGCTCACATCGTGGATGAGCCTTTTTTTGGGGAGCTTTCTGATTTTATGAGTTCAGACCCTATTGTAGCCTTGTGTGTGGAAGGTTTGGGGGCAGTAGAAGTGGTGCGTGGGCTTTGTGGGGTAAAATCTACTGACTTTGGATCGGTGAGAGGGGACTTTTCAATCTCGCCTCAGCGTAATTTGGTTCATAGTTCTGATTCTCTGGAAAGTGCACAAAAAGAAGTGCCTCGATTTTTTTCAAAAGAAGAGTTGTTTTCTTATGACAAAGGAGAGTGGCAGCATGTTTATGCCGTGAGCGAGATGAGTAAACAGTGAACGAAAGGTAACAAGAAGTGAGATCTTTGGGGGGAGAGGGGCTTTTTTTGGAATTATTGGGTATGAATTATGAAGTTAGGTGATGGATCTATTCATAAATAGATTTTGATATTTTTTGGGGTGATTTTTGTGGTTCTTATACTTTAAACTGAATACCTAATACTTTATACTTCCTCTTGTTTAACTACCTGTGTTCAAAATGCTTCGATGGCTTACTTCTTCGGTTCTGTTGGTGGGGGGTTTTTCTGCTTTCTCTTTGGTTCATGCGGCCTTTGTCGATATTGATGTGACTCATCCAAATTATCACGCGATTAAGTTTTTGCAGCAGGAGGGGATTGTGAAGGGGTATGAAGTTGAAGGAGATCGATTTTATCGTCCACGACAGAAAATTAATCGGGCTGAAGCGCTTAAAATTTTGGTGATGGCGGTGGGTATGGATATCAAAGAAACTGAGCAGAAATACTTTCCCGATGTGACCAATGACAAGTGGTACTACCCTTATATTCAGACTGGTGCGGGGGAAAAAATTGTGGAGGGCTTTTCTGATGGACATTTTTATCCGGGAAAGCAGGTTTCGAGGGCTGAATTTTTGAAAATGGTTATGGTGGGGTATGGGATCCCATTTTCCCCCTCAGATCAGGGGGATTGGTTTACGCCGTATTTTGATACGGCGGTGACGCTGCGTTTGCTCGATCAGGCCGATGTTTCACCTTATGAATCCCTTTCTCGTTCAGAAGTGGCGGAGTTTATTTTTCGGGCCAAGAAATTAGCCCAATCAAATTTTTCATCTTCTTACCAGTATTCGGGGCAGGGGAGTGTGGGGTATTATGGAGACGAATTTGTGGGAAAAAAGACGGCCAGTGGAGAAACCTATGATCCTAATGATTTGACCGCCGCGCATCGAACTCTGCCTTTTGGAACTCGTTTGAAGATATCGAATGACGCAGGCGATTTCATTGTGGTTCGGGTTAATGATCGGGGGCCCTATCACGAAGATCGAGTATTGGATCTTTCCAAGCGTGCTTTTGAGCAGTTGGCCTTAGTGTCTGAGGGGGTTGTCGAAGTGGAGTTTGTTTTGTATCTCGAGCCGAATGATGAAAAATTGCCGATACCAGAACAAATTCGATCCAAACTCGCTGATGTGACCAAAACCGAACAGGTGCCGGATGTGATTGCAGAAAAATTGGTGTCTCGGAGAAAACCGGATGAAAAGAGTCAAAAAACATCTGAAAAACGAGTGATTACTCCTTATTTTCAGGATACCGTTGCGCATTTGTCTCAGGATTTTTATCCAAACTTAGTCCTGCGATCGTCTTTCCCCCAAAAAGTGATGGCTGGTTCTGTACTGAAGGTGGCGGGAACCGCTAAGGATCCAGGCAAAAAACGAGTGATGGTTTTTTTGACGAATAAGGTTGGAGGAAGTGAGCAACAACAATTTTTTGCGCCGGTTCAGGGTAAAAACTTTGTGGTTCCAGTGCCTTTTTATGAGGCAGGAACCTATGAAATGGGAATTGTTTTTGATGATGCCCTTCGTTCTCGTATTGGGACGATTGAAGTGGAAAACCAAAAAAGAGCTCGACGATTTCCGGCCCGAGATGTGCGATTTGAATCGGCGTTGGATGTTCGGGTAGTTCCGGATTCGGAAGAAGTTCTTCTCCGTTGGGAGAGTGGTGAAAATCGCCTGACTAAACTCGATTTCTCTCAGAAAAACCTGAAGTATTCGCTCCAAATGGAAGATGGGCTCTCGGCTTTTTCTTTGCCCTATAGTTTTTTTGGTCGTTTTCGAGAAGGAGAGGACGTGGTGATGGAGCTTTCTCAGGCCTTGTCAAAAGACGGTTCTCTGTCGAACCAAGAGACCAATTGGAAGTTGGTGGCGACGTATCGATATTTATTGACTCGAGGGTTTCCTGATACCGAGGAAGACACGATTTCAGTCCATGATTTTCTTCGGTTTTATCGAAGTTTGGATCCCGTTTTTTTAGACGGAAAACTTCTTGCTGAGGATATCCGTTTGGATTCCCATGCTTATTTGATGAATCCTGAGGGCCAGGTGCGACAATTGGCTTTGGAAAAAAGAGGGGATCGATTTTCGCTCACCTTTACGCCTACAGATTTTGGGCCTCACGTTTTGGAGTTGGTGTCCGATCAGGGGGAGGTGCTCTTTAATCGGGCTTTGTATTTTCATGAACACTTAGTGCTTCCGGTTATGGAATGGGATCAGATTGTGGTTCGGTCACAGTCGGTGGTGGGGGTTCGAGAATGGGTAAACAAATTGAGGGGGCGGTATCAGCTCCCCAAGCTTTTTGCGGACAAGGCGTTAAATGAATTTGCACAGCAGTACGCACAAAAAATGGCCTATGAAGGGTTTATTGGGCACGTGACTCCGGAAGGGTTTGATTTTAAGAAACGAGTTGAAATGGCAGGACTCAGAGGAGAGTTAGCGGAAAATTTGGGAATGGGGTCAGATCTTAATTTGGCGCTAAAAGGACTCGAAAACTCAGCCTCTCACCGTCAAAATATCCTGAGCCGAAAATGGAAGCGTGTAGGAGTGGGAATGACGAAAACCAAGAAAGGGGAGGTGTATGTGGTTCAGATTTTTGGAAAATAGGAGGGGGGAGAGTTTGTTTGTGATTGACATTTCTATGTTTCTTGCTATTTTTTGTGAGTCTTGAGGGCTCTTCGGAGCCTTTCAAGCGGTGAATGTTTGTCAGAAATGGTTTCATTTTAGGAGGTGTTTGGCGATGGCTGTATTGTTTCTTACTCGAGAAGATGTTGATGGTCTGGTGCCAGAGGATGGACAGGTGACCTATGACCATTTAAAGCCCCATATTCAGGTCCAGGTAAAGGCGGTCGGAGAGGCCCAGTATCATGATCTGAATCCTGGGGAGTGGCCGACGCAGGAGAGCCTTAAGGTCACCATTGTATCTCCAATTGCGAGAACGTAAATTAATGGTGGCATGATGAACGTTTGGACGGACCCCGCACTGCGGGGTCCGAACTATTGTTGTGCCCCAAAAGATTGGGATTTCAAGGAAATTGGATGAAGGAAAAATTTTCTTATTCTTCCAACAGTTTTTTCTGGTCTTCAATCGCCAAAGACTCCACGACCTTGTCTAGATTCCCGTCCATGATGGAGGGCAGATTGGAAAAGTTTTGGCTGATTCGATGATCAGTTACCCGGTCTTGCGGATAGTTGTAGGTGCGGATTTTGTCGGATCTATCTCCTGATCCGATGGAAGCGAGTCGGGCTTCGCCCAGCTCTTTTTGTTTTTTTTCCTCTTCGATGGCATTTAGACGTGCTCGGAGTACAGAAAAAGCCTTATTTTTGTTCTTGAGCTGTGATTTTTCGTCCTGACAGGTGACCACAATCCCAGAGGGAACATGAGTTAATCGTACGGCAGAATCGGTGGTATTTACCGATTGTCCTCCACATCCAGAGGATCGGAAGACGTCGACGCGCACGTCGGCTTCGTTGATATCAAAATCGGTTTCTTCGACTTCGGGCATGACTACAACCGATATGGCAGAGGTATGGAGTCGGCCCTGCGATTCGGTAACGGGGATTCTCTGTACTCGATGAACTCCTGATTCGTATTTAAGCTTTTCATACGCCCCCACGCCTTCGACTCGAAATATACTTTCTTTTATTCCGCCGCTTTCGTTGGCCGATTGAGACATGAGTTCTGGGGTGAAGCCACATTTCTCACTCCATCTCAGAAGCATTCGGACGACTTCTTCGGCAAAAAGAGAGGCTTCATCTCCGCCCACACCCGCTCGAACTTCGACGATGGCGGGTTTTTTGTCGTTGGGGTCGGTAGGAATTAGTGCCAATTTGAGAGCTTCCTCGGCTTCAGGGAGCTGGGATTTGGCTTCTTCTAGCTCCGCTTTGGCCATTTCTGTCATTTCGGGGTCTTTTTCGGTTTTGAGGATTTCTTCGGCGTCTGATTTTTGATCGGCCAGGTGAATATAGGTACGAGCGGCTTCTACTTTTGGTTCGAGGAGTTTTCGTTCTTGATTGAGCGCGGTGGATTTTTTGATATCAGAATAGACCGTGGGATCAGCCAGACTTTTTTCTAGTTCTTCGAATTGGTTGATGAGCGCGTGCGCTTTTTCGATCATTTTGAGAGTATTATTGGTGTTGTTATTGAGGGTGGACTCCTTAGCCCCCTCTCTAACTTGTCCCGAGAAGGGGAGAGGACTTGGTGTGTCTGAGGAAAATAATTTACTAAGGACGAAAGTTAAATTCCTGAAGTTTTCGGTTTTTAAATCCTACTGGGGCGAACTTGAGTGTGGCTTGGCGGTCGGGATTTTCTTTTTTGAACGAGCTGATCATGGAGGCGTCGGCCTGAAATATACTGAGTTCTCCATTTCCGGTTCTGGGGAAGAAGAATTCTTCTTGGTTTGGTTTTACGTAGACGTCGAAGTTTTTGGCGTCGTCGTTTTCAATACGCACGTTGATGCCGGTAAAGGCGATGGATCCCCCTCGAGCGACTTGTTTTTCACTCGAAAAACCGTTCCCTTCCAATTTAATCATAAAACTTTCGGGTGGCCCTAGGCTGGATTTTCCAAATCGGAGTTTAAAATCCATAAAGTGGAGATTCACCGGATCATCCAGGGAGTTGGCTACTTCGACTTGGCCCAAAAGTTTCCAGTCAGAAGATCGGTGAACGGCTGTGTTTTTTTCGGTGGGGAGGGCGGTGAATCGGAGTTCTTGTTTTTCGATACTGATGCCTTGTTTGTTGGCGTTGAAGTTTCGCGGTTTGATGGCGGTTCTACGTGAGTCGATCCGTGTGTAGCGACTGAAATCGTTTTTTTTGCTGGTTCCAATAATTCGGGGCATGTCGAGAATCTTGGCCATGATCCAGGCCGCATCGATTCTGGAAATGGCTTTTGTCGGCTCAAAAAATTCTCCATTTCTTCTGAGCAGCTTGTTTTTGTTGAGGGCAAAAGCTGGACGAGCAAACCAGACATTTGTGGGAACGTCTTTGAAGCCCGCATTGGGGGCGTCTTGCTCGAGATCAAAAGCGCGGTAGACTAGCGTGGCCCATTCGGCTTTGTTGAGCGTGGCTCCAGGACGAAAAGTGTTGTCTGGGTACCCCTTAATCCAGTCGTTGTTTGTAGCGGCCACGACGGCGGGAGTAAACCAGGCATTGGCGGGAACGTCTTTGAAGTGGCTCACCTGGAGTGATTGATCGGGGTCTATTTTTTTCATTCGAAGAAGCAGTGTTACGGCTTCGGCACGGTTGAGTAGTTTATTGGGGCGAAAAGTCCCGTCTCCAAAACCAGTCATTACCTTAGATTCTTGGAGTTTTACAGCGGCGGCACGGCCCCATTGAGGAATGTCCTTTTCATCGACGTATTCACGTGCGAAGGAAACTTGAGAAAATACTAGACAGGCCCCTATGAATAGTGTATATATTAATTTGTTCATGATTAAAAAGAGTAGAAAACGGCGTTTCGACCATAACAAACTTGTAATTTTTCGCAAATTTTGCTAAAAGAGTAGGGAAAGGTTTATGAAAACAGAAAAAAAGGAAAAAAACGTACTCTTGAGTCATGATTTTTAATTGCTAGGCATGAATAACGTCGTATTAATAGGTTTCCGGGGGAGTGGGAAAACAACTTTTGGCCGTGCTATGGCCAAAATCCTTGGTCAGCCCTTTGTCGATCTCGATGAACAGATTGAGTTTGTATTGGGAGAGACGATCTATGAATTCGTAGATAAATACGGATGGCAGAAGTTCCGAGAGGTGGAACAAAAAGTGACCCACGATTGTTCTCGTAATTTTTCAGGCGTTTTGGCCACTGGGGGAGGAACGCTGGAAAACTCTAAAAATCTTCAGAATTTGAAGAAAGGAGGAAAGTTTGTTTTTCTCAATCCACCCTTTTCTGAAGTGAAGTCTTATTTGCTCAAAGACAAGACTCGTCCTCGACTGAATTTGGATGTGCCTCATGCGCAGGAGATTGATCAGTTGTGGCAGCAGCGAAAAGATATTTATGCGGCGGTGGCTGATTACGAAGTAAATCCAAGTATTGAAGGAGATATTATGGAAGAAGCACAGAAGATTGTAGAGGCTTTGCCTCAAAACTTGTTTCCGCCCGTTCCGCCCAAGAAGACGGTGGCGATTTTTTCTTCATCGAATGGATCAACCTTTCAGGGGCTTATTGAAGCTCAGAAAAATGGACGAATCCCCAACGTAGAGTTTGGATTGTTTGTGACCAATAAGAAAGACAGCGGGGCGCTCCAAAAGGCCAAAGATTTTGGAGTCGATAACATCGAAGTTTTCCCGGTCGAGGAGGGGATGGAACGAGAAGAATATGATCGAGGGATTATTAACATTTTACGAGGCCACAAATTGGATGCCATTTTGTTGGTCGGCTGGATGCGGATTTTTTCACGCTTGTACTGCGATCAGTTTGGAAAGTTTTCCTACAACGTGCACCCATCGCTTTTGCCTAAATTTGCAGGACTGATGGGGGATCAGGTCCACGAACAGGTGCTTGAATACGAAGAAAAGTATGCGGGTTGTACCATACATCGAGTTTCTGACGTGTTGGATGGGGGAGAAGTTGTACTGCAGCGTAGAATTTTGGTAGACGCCGATGATACCGTGCCGACGCTTCGAAAGAAGGTCCAAAAACAAGAGGTTTTGGGTTTTTGTGAATTGTTGGAACGACGTTAATTTTTTTGAATGAGAGAAACGACCGATGCTTTGACCGGATAGATTGCTGTTGGGCTTCCTGCCTTAACTGAATTGGAGAATTATTTGGAAATGAGGGATGTTTTTGATTTAGCGGTTTATGTTGATAATTCGGTTGAGAGATTAGTAGCATTTGGGTCGAAAAGAGAATGGGTACTAAAATGGATAAATCAAAAACTTGAAGAGCATATAAATGAATTGGATCAATTGAGGAGTGTGGATTTTCCCAGGGATTTTGTGACTGTGGACATAAGACCACAAGATGTAGCTGCGACAATTGAGCGGGCTGGTTTTGAGTGTGAGTTGTGGCAGAAGTGTTTTGATCGTTTTGGGCCTGATAGAGCTCGTGTTAATGCGGAATATCAGAGATTGAAAGCTCTTTGTGAACAGACTCATAAACAGACGTAGGCTCATCAAAATCAGCGGAGGCATAGTGTTTATTCCTTTGAGGTGTTTGGTGATTTAGGAGCCCAGCCTGATCATATTCAGCGAATTTTACGGGAATTTATGATGGGAAGAAGCAGATTCTAGTGGGCACCTAAAAAAGAGTAGGCCCCCCCCGACCTCGGTTTTTTACCTTTTGGCCCTCCTCATTCCTACTTCTTGATACTTAATTCTTGTTTAATGTGGTTCACCTACCGCTGTTTATTCACTGCTTCCAACAAATCTTCTTTGGACTGAACACCGGTGGCTTCGTCTACAATTTCTCCGTTTTTAAAGATTTTGATGGCCGGAATACTCATGACTCCGTATTTAGAAGCGAGTTCGGATTCGTCGTCAACGTTTACTTTGCAGATTTTAGCGCCGTCGCCGAGTTCTTTGTCGAGTTCGTCGAGGATGGGCAGAAGCATTTGGCAGGGACCGCACCAAGGAGCCCAAAAGTCGACCAATACGATGTCTTCACTTTTGAGTACTTCTTGATCAAAATCGGAGGTGGTGACGTTTTGTGGCATTTTTTAAATTTTTTAAGAGAGAATTAATTTAGGCTTTTTTGGAAGGGGGGCAAGTTTTTTGAGCGGATGATCTTTTTGTAGAGGACCAGGGTAGTGAACCATGAAAGGGTTTGAATATTATTTTGAAAGATGATTGAAACCTTAACTTTCTTGTGTCCGTGGGGGATGGCTTTGAGAAATACCATTCCTCAGAGGGGGGGATGTTTTTTCTTGACTTTTTGTTTTTTTTGTTTATTTGTTTTTTGTGTTCATATTTTAAAATTTAATCTAATGCAAACTATTAGAGATCATTACCCGGATCTTGAAAGAGCTACTAGTGGTTTTTTGATTGATCAGCATCATGGCTTGAGCCCATTTGGAAGGGCTTTTGCAGAGTCGGTTCATCGAATTGATATTATGAGAACTCATTCTTCACCAGAAAGGTCTGAAGAATTTCAGATTGGAGATGTTTTTAGAAAGATTCATCAGATTCAAAAACTATATATGATAAAGAGGGTTGATGGTTTTAAAACGCTGTATGATGTAAAAGGTTTACAGGTTGGGGAGACAGTTATTGATTTGGAGTCTGTATTAAGGAAGGAGGAGGGGCAGGGAGATTGGCAAAAATATCCTTTGAGAATTCAGATTGGTGTGGAGCTTCCCCCGTCTCAACATGGAGCTCCTGGTTCTCGAGTAGATATTTGGTTTGTCGAAGATTACAGGGATGAAACGTGGGGTTTTTTGTATGTAGGATTTGATGGAGAAACTGTTTATAAAGTGGAAAGACCAGAAATAACAGATTTTAATTCCGAAGGGGAAAGAGAAGTCTTGTTTTTGGTAGAGAAGCTTTTGGATACTTTGCTTCTTCCTCATTTGTTTAGTGAAGATATAAAAAAGAGGAAAAAAAGTCATTCGGTGAAGAGGGCTACAGAAAAGCTATTGGAATCGGTTAGTTAATTTTTTGAGTGGTTTTGATATTCTGTGTAGAAAATTTGCATTTTTGTTGTAAATAATTGTTTTTTAGTGTATAATGATTGGAATTTTAAATTATTTCTATCCCTCATGGACTTTGAAAAAATTATCGAATACGGCTTTCAGAACAATGCTTCTGATGTACATTTTACCCCTGGATCTCCAGTCTTTCTCAGAATTTTTGGAAAGATTCAATCGCAGGGAAATCCTCTAACGGTGGATGATATTCAGAATCTTGCGAAGACGCTGCTTCCGGAGCCAAAATTGAAGGAATTACAAGAAACTCGTCAGACCGACTTTTTGGCGCATACCAAATCTGGAAAGCGACTGAGAGGGAATGCTTTTTTTGAGCGAAATGGACTGGCGATTTCTTTTCGATTGATTTTGCCTGAAATTCCTACCTACGAGTTTACCGGCCTTCCTGAATTTGTGAAAGAACAAGTAATGGGACTTAAACATGGTTTGGTGCTTGTGGTTGGTCCTACGGGCCAAGGGAAATCAACGTCCTTGGCGGTTCTGCTTCAGGAACGAATGAATCAGAAATCAGAACATTTGATTACGGTAGAGGATCCAGTTGAGTATCTCTTTAAGTCTGGAAAGGGGATTGTACAACAGCGTCAGGTGGGGCGAGATGTTAAAAATTTCAAAAGTGGAATTACTGGAGCCCTTCGTGAAGATCCAGACGTATTGATGGTGGGAGAAATGCGAGACTTTGAAACAATTTCAGCGGCCATTACGATGGCCGAAACCGGACACTTGGTTTTTGGAACCCTTCATACAAATGATGTGACGCAGACTATTTCACGAATTATCGATAGTTTCCCAGCAGCCGAACAGGAACAAGTAATGGTTCAGTTGGCTTCCGTGCTTTCAATGGTGATTTCACAACGATTGGTTCTGAACAAAGAAGAAAACGGGTTGGTCCTGGCTTCTGAAGTTTTGACCATGAATTATGCGATCCAGAATTTCATTCGACAAAACAAAGTATTCCAGATCCCTAATGCTATGCAGACCGATACTTCTGGGAAAACCCAGGTGTTTGAGCAGTCATTGGCTCAGCTTATTATTGATGACAAGATTACCAAAGAACGAGCGTTTGAATACGCCCACGATCCGAACTATTTGGAAAACGTGCTCGACAAACTTCGTCAGCAGCCAGCCGCGGCGCCTGCCGCGCCAGCCACTACTCCTGCAGCGGCAGCCCCAGCTCCGACATCCTCAGCGGCCCCAGCTGCTCCTGCTGCACCGGCTCCTGCATCGGCACCGGTTAGTGGAGTAACCATTAATCCTTCGTAAAATATTTGAGACGAAAAGAAGCCCTTTAGAATTTTTTCTGAAGGGCTTTTTTTATATTTAGAGGAGGGATTTTAGGTAGGCTTTGGCGGCCTTTATTTGAGCTTCGGCTTTTTCCATTTGGGCTTTGGCCACCTGCACTATTTGTTGTGCTTTTTTTCTTTGTGTTGTGAGGGGACGACTCTTCTGGGGATGAAACAGATACTTTTGTTCTTGTTCCCTCGAGTCTTTTTTTGATTATTTACCCTAACAGATAAGCAAACATGAGTCTGAGATTTGAAATCCCAAGAGTTGAATTGATTTGAAGTGCATTGAATCCTTTTCTTATTGATCCACTGCCCTTCATGTCTTGGATGTCGTCCAGGATTGATTGGAGAGTATTGGGGTTGATCGTTCTTCCCGGGACGAGAGCGGGGACGATAACTTTTCTGAGCGCTTCTTTTTTGTGCTGTTTATCGGGCGGGAGATATTTTTCAATGGCGGCATCAAAGAGGGTGTTTTTGGTCAGCTCCCAAGTTTTTCGATCTTGGGTGAAAAATTTATCGATTTGTTTAAATATGGTGCGAACATGAGGGTTTCTCAGGACTTTTTGATGAGCGGGGTTTGTGAGGTTCATTAGATCATTTATGGCTGAAAAGTCTTTTCCCAACGCGAGCATTGATCTTTGGATTTCTTGGTTTTGTCCCATGAATCGAGCTATTCGGCCTTCAATTTGGGCCCATTTTTTTCCGTCTATATTCCAGTCTCCAAGGGCTTTTTTTCGAACGATTTGAAGCGTTCTTTTGCTTCCCTTTTCAAAAAGTTGTCCTCGCGCTTCTTTCCAATCGTCTTGTCCGATTTGATCTATGGTTTTGTCGTAGACGGATTTAAGTCGTGGAGTTTGCTGAAGGGATCGAAGGATTTCATTTCCTGGTTTTTGAGCGGGTGGGGTTGATAAACGATCTCTTTTTGCAGACGGACGATTGAGAGAACTAAGGTATTGATCCGTGGTGGTAACCAGCGCGGCTTTGACTTCTGGTGAAGCCAGGAACTTGGTTCGGGCTCTATCAATCAATTGAACAAGCTTTGGATTATTACCAAGGGCTTTTATAAGTGCTCCTGGATTGCCTTTGGTATTGAGGATTGGTTTTAGTTGGGCTGGAGACTGAATGATATCGCCGATGAGGTTTTGAATTTCTCGATCGCTTTTGATGATTTGCCCCATAGCTCTGAGGGCTGCTTTTGATTTTTGAAGACCTTCTTTGTCGAGAACTCCGGTGAGGGCTTTTTCGAGTTTCTTTTGGGCGATTGGTAGCACTTGGTCTACGCCATCTCGAAAGGTTTTACGATCCGCAACCAGCGCTTTTACCAGAGATTTTATTTTTGGGTTTTGGATGAGTTTATCAGCGGTGGCGATGATTTCTTGGGGGGAGGGATTTCTTTTTTTGGTGAGGGGGGTAATGGTGCGTGCAATTCTTTGGAGTTGGTCGGTATTTTCGGCCAATCCGAGGAGGTTGTTAAACTGTCGAGGGTTTCTCTTGAGGAAATTTGTGAGGGGTTTGAGTTTTCGGTTTTTGGCTTTAATTGAATCAAGGCAGAGATTTCTGATAGAAGAATCTTTTTGAAGAATTCGCGAAGCTTCTTTGATGATGGCTTGTGTTTGGGGGGATCGTCTGATGGTATTGACGAGGGCTTCTGGATTTCTTTTGTTGGCTCGTATTTTTGAGAGTACTTTTTCTCCTTCTTGGCTGGCTCCTAGGTTGAGCACTTGGGATACAATTGGTGAAGTTGTGAGGGCTTTTTGAAGATGGGGACGAGCTTTTTGGAATAAGGCTCTGCCTTTTGAAGTTTGAAACAGGCGAGTGGATTTTTGAACTTGGTCCAGTGCGGAAGAAATGATTCTCTTTTTTAGAGGGGCGGCGTCCTTTTTTTGGAGATGTTGGGAGACCTGGGCCAGAATATTTCTTATTTCTGTGTTGCGGAGAAGCTTTTTTCCCGCTCTCATTGATTTTCCATTTTGAAAGTCTTCTAGGCTGGTCAAGAGTTGGTCGGTATTTTCTTCGCTGAGGAGACGAAAAACGGATTTTTGTATTTCTGGATTTTCGGCAAGAGTGCGTAATTGATGCTGGATTTTTGGCCACTCGGGGTCGGAATTCATTTTTTCATTGGCCTTCCGAAATCCGGCGTTGATTCCGATTTGGGCGATTACATTTTTGAGATGAGGGGCTTTTTGATCTGAGGCTAGGGCTTGGGTGAGATTTTTTACGAAGGGGATTTGAAGAATAGCTTTTCCGGCTTTGAGAGGACTTGCTTTTCCCTGGGCGGCCTGAAGCAGAATTCCTTTATCGAACTTCAGGAAGGCAAAATCGAGAAACTGGTTTTGGAGGTCTTGGTTTCCGTTGATTAGAGCGGTGAGCTCTTGATCTATAGCTTCCCAGTCAGCGGTAACGGTTTTGTCGGCCGATTGGAGCACGTTTCTTATCCCTTCTTGGCTTTTTTGAATTATTTGGGCCTTTAATTCTGGATCGTGAACGATGAATTGGTGGAGTGCGTCCAGTATTTTTTGGAGAGATTGATTTTGGCTGAGCTTGGAAATTGCGGGATTTTCAAAATCTTGGTTAAGAATGGCTTTAATCCCCAGATAGAGAATAGGGACGTCTTCACCCGCTGCCTCGAGGAGGGCTTTGTTTTGATCGAAAAATTGAGCGAATTTTTCGGCGTTCTTTGGATTGGCAAGAAGGTCGGGAACGGGAATTGATTCGGTTTCTTCTTTGGAAGAAATATCAAAGTTAGTTCCCAGGAGGGAGTTTAATTTGGTTTTTACCCATCTTTTGGAATCGGCGTAACCCTCTTTTACCCAGTCCACTAATCCATCTACAATCAGGTCTGTGCTGTTTGAATATAAACCTTCGATTTCGGTACCTTGGTCGAATTTGAAGAGGGTGACCGAGACTCGATCCAAAAACCCCTCTTTTCCAGAACCATTGAGGATTCGGGGAATGTTTTCTGGATCACAGAAGAATTCTACCAGTTTTTGTTGTTGTTCTGGCTTGGCTAACATTTGTTTGAGGGCGTCTTTTTCGGCCGCGGATTTGTCGCTTTTGTCGATTTGGATTATCAGGGCCTGAAAAAGATTGGATCGCAGCGGTGGGTTGGTAAGAAGTGTGCTACGGAGTTTTGTTAGGAGGGTATGAACGTTTGGGGATTTCGAGAGTGCTTCTTCTATTCGGCTGAACTCTCCCGATTGCAGGGCGGGCATAATACGAATAATGTCGGGAAGACTGTTTCCTAGTTCTTTTGAATTTTGAAGGATTACTTCTTCTACCGGATGAAGGGGGGTGTTAGAAATAAGTTCGTTTCTTTCTTGGGTCTCAATTTCTCTGATGGCGGCTTCATTTTTTATGGTGGTACGCTCTCCGTCATTGATACAGAGTTTGTATTCTTTTCCGTCTGGTCCACAAACTCTTTTGTAGTGATACCTCCCTTTGGGAGGAAGGTCGTCGAGGATTTGGAACCTTTCCCCTTTTTTGGCTACTCGATCTTTTGTTCCGTCTAAGCGTCTTAAGTTTTCTGATGATTGGATCACTACATATTCTTTTGGCGTATTTGGAGATGGGGGGGAGGGAGGGACGGCGTTTTGGATTTCGAGAGCGGTTGTTTCTTGTTGTTGGGCTAGTTGTTGTTGGACTTCTGGATCTTCTAAGCCGAGCTTTTGTTCGACATATTGGCTTAGGCGAGTATGCCACGGCAGTGATTCCGATTGAGGGTTGGCATACGCTTCTGGGGAATGAAGGCTCATGATGTAAAAATCGTTTTGAGTTCTTTTTCGAGATTTTTTTCGGCTTTCTTGGCTTCCTTTAGATGTTCTTGATCTTGTGTTTTTTGTTTTTGAACTTGAACTTCTGTTTGGGCTTTTCTCTTTTTGAGGGCTTTTGTTTTCGCCCATTCGAGCATCTCCTGTTCGTTTTTTTGGATTATTTCGACAATTTTTTTAAGTATTTCGGGGGGATAATTTCGACCTTTTTCGAGATAAAATGACTTCGCTTCTGCTGAGAGCAGAAGTGTGTTTTTTAGATAGTCTGAAAAGTCGGTGTAATTCATTCTTTTAATCCTTATATTATATCATAAAATGGAGTTTTTTTGAAGGCTTATTCTCCCTTTTCTTGTGAGCGTCTTTCAGTACACTTACCCGCGATGTCAAAACCTTTTGTTTCTCTTCATACGCATTCGTATTATTCGATTCTCGGTTCGGCTGCTTCACCGGCTTCCCTCCTTGAAAAAGCCAAAAAGTTGGGGTGTCCGGCTTTGGCCTTGACCGATTCGGGGGTGGGGTATGGACTGATTGATTTTTATGAGGCTTCTCAAAAGATAGAAGGGATAAAACCCATTTTGGGGTGCGAGGTGTATGTGGCTTCAGATTCTCGTTTCGAACGACGAGCTGGTATTGATGGGCGTGAGGGGCATTTGGTGCTTTTGGCTCAGAATCAAAAAGGGTGGGAAAATTTGTTGCAGATTGTTTCTTTGGCACATTTAGAGGGGTTTTATTATAAGCCTCGCGCCGATTGGGAACTTTTGGAGCAGTATAGTGAAGGATTGGTAGTACTGTCGGGATCTACTGGCGGTCTGTTGGGTCGATTATTGAGGGATGGAATGAAAGAAAAATCAGACGAGCTTTTGGATCGTTTGACGAAGATTTATGGAGAAAAAAATGTCTATTTAGAGTTGGTAGCTCGACATTTTCCCGAACAAAAAGAGCTCAATGAATGGGTGGTGGAGTTAGCGGAGAAAAATAAGTTTTCGGTGGTTTTGACTTCCGATGCTCGATACCTGGAAGCCGAAGACGAAGAAGCCTGTGATACGTTGACCTGTATTGCTAAAAGTCAGTTGGTATCTGAGCCTTCTCGATTTCGTTTTGCGGAAAAAAACTGGTTTAAGTCTTTTGAAGAAATGGCGGCGGACCTGAGCTATGTGCCCGAAGAAATTTTGGAACAGGCCAGAAAAAATACTCTTCAGATTGCCGAGGAGGTGGATTTGGAATTGGAGTTTAATAAAAGTTTATTGCCGGCGATTGAACTGGAAGAAGGTAAAACGGTTCCCGATCAGCTGCGAAGTCACTGTGAAAAAGGGATAAAAAAGTTGTTTCCCAAGGCGACCCCCAAAGAGCTTAAGCCGGTGCATGAGCGACTTGATTATGAGTTGTCAGTGATCGGAAACATGGGGTTTGAGGCGTATTTTTTGATCGTTGAGGACTTTATTAAATTTGCGAAAGATAATGGTATTGCGGTGGGACCCGGACGTGGGAGTGCGGCGGGATCTTTGGTGTCCTATTTGCTGAATATTACGACGATTGATCCCCTGAAATACGAATTGCTTTTTGAGCGGTTTCTCAATCCAGAACGTATATCGATGCCCGATATCGATATCGATTTTTCGGATGAGCGGCGAGATGAGGTGTTGCAGTATGTAACGGAAAAGTATGGTGCCGAACGAGTTTCGAAGGTTTGTACTTTTGGAACTCTGGCGGCAAAGGCGGCGCTCAAAGATGTTGGGCGGGCCTTTGGGGTGCCCTTTGCGGAGATGAATATGATGACGAAGGTGCTGCCCAACAAACCTGGGTTTTCTTTGGATGAGGCCGAAGAGGTGCCTGATTTTATGACCCTGATAAAGACCAAATCCCACCTGAAGAAGGTTTTTTCTGTGGCGAAAAAACTGGAGGGCTGTGTGCGACATGTTTCGGTTCATGCTTGTGCGGTGATGATTGCGCCTGATGACCTGCGTCGGCATGCACCGGTTCAGTGGGCCCCGGGCGCTGAAGAGGTTAAAATTACCCAGTTTCCCTACCAGCAGTTGGAGCATTTGGGGCTCTTGAAGATGGACTTTTTGGGGCTAAAGAACCTTTCGGTTTTGGAAAAAGCGGTGCTTCATATCAAAGCCACTTGTGGTGTGGAGATCGATCTTCCCAATATTCCCATCGATGATGCCAAAACCTTTGAGATGATGGCCAATGGAGAAACCACGGGGGTGTTTCAGTTTGAATCGGCGGGGATGCGTCGGTATTTGCGAGAACTAAAACCTACGGACATTGAAGATTTGGTCGCGATGAATGCCCTGTATCGACCAGGGCCGATGGAATATATTCCCCAGTATATTAATGGAAAGCATGATCCATCGACGGTTAAGTATATGCACGAGGCGCTTGAGCCTATTTTGAAGAAGACGTATGGAATTGCGGTTTATCAGGAGCAGGTACTCAAAATTGCACAGGTTTTTGCGGGCTTTTCCTTGGGAGAAGCGGATCTCTTGAGAAAAGCGATTGGTAAAAAGATCGCCTCTATTTTGGCCGAACAACGAAAACGGTTTATCGATGGAGCCGTTGAGAAAGGCCACAAAAAAGCGATGGCCGAGAAAATTTTTGATGAGATTATCGTTCCCTTTTCGGGGTATGGATTTAACCGATCTCATGCGGTGTGTTATGCCCGAGTGGCTTATGAAACCGCTTATTTGCGAGCGAATTATCCCGTTGAATTTATGGCGGCTATGATGACCGCTGACCGAAACAATACCGATCGAATTGTGCTGGAGATGAATGAGTGTGGAGCGATGGGGATTGAGGTTTTGCCGCCTTCGATTAACGAATCGGGAAGTCATTTTACTGTGATTCAACCCCAAAAAGATGCAGATCAGTTGTCTTTACCCAACAAAAAGGAAGAGGAAAAAGAGACAACAGCTGATGGAAAAAAAATTCGATTTGGTTTGTCGGCGATTAAAGGAATGGGGGAGGATACGGTGGATCAGATTATGTTTGAGCGAAAAAAGAATGGGCTTTTTAAGTCACTTTCGGATTTTGCAAAACGGGTACCAGCCAAGTTGGTGAATAAAAAGACTCTCGAGGCGCTTTCTTTTTCAGGGGCTTTTGATGAGTTTGGAGACCGAAAGGCGATTGTTGATTCGCTTGATGATTTGTCGAAGTATGCGAAAGAACATCAGGAAAAAGAAGAAGCCGGTCAGATGGGGCTTTTTGGAGGAGTAGATGAAGAGGCTATTGAGTTTGTGTTAAAAGAAGGAAAAGCGACCAAGGAGGATATTTTGGCCTGGGAACGAGAGAGTATGGGGCTCTTTGTTTCAGATCATCCACTCAAAGGGCTGGATGGGTATTTCAAAAAGTATGGAACGCTAATTGGGCATCTTAACCCGGGGGAAGATGTGGGCCAAAAAAAGACTTTTCATGGAATAGTTGCAGGGGCTCGAAAGATCATTACCAAAACCGGAAAACAAATGGGGATTATTCAGCTCGAGGATACTTCGGGAAAGATCGAAGTGGCGGTTTTTCCATTTGTGTTTGATAAGGTGCCTCTCAATGCGTTTAATCAGGATGCGTTTATCCGACTTCGGGGAAAGGTGGATGAGAGAGATGGAAACCTGAATGTGATTGCTGATGAAATCGATATGGGAAACCTCAAAGCGATTCAGGCTAAGGTTGATGCGGGGCTGGTTTTTAAGAACGACGATGAGGAAGAAGTGGTTTCGAATGGAAATGTAGAATCGTCAGACGATCAGTTTGTGATTCGAATTAAGGTGGGAGCCAAAAAAGCGGTGGTAGATAAACTGAAAAAGATTTTAGCGGCCAAAAAGGTCGATCAGGGAAAAGAAGTGGTGGTGATTTTGGGCGAGAACAAAGTAAAGCTCCCGTTTGAGGTTGAGTATTCGGAGGCTTTGGTGGAGGAGGTGGAGAAAGTTTTGGGGTAGTCAGTTGACGTTGTGATGGGAAGTAAGTATTAAGTATTAGGTATAAGGGGGGAGGGAAATATTAAATTATACCTCTAGGTTGCTTAATACTTACTTCGTGGCCCTATCGTCCAGTTAACGCCAATAGAAGTTTTGATGGGGCCCCTTAAACGTGATTTCTATGAAGATTCTCATCCTTGCCGGTGGTTTTGCGACTCGTTTGTGGCCTTTGACTGAGAAACGGGCGAAGCCTTTACTCCTTTTGGATGGGAAGACGATATTGGCTCATATTTTGGAGCAGGTTCCGGCAGAGTTGGATTGTTATTTGCTGACGAATAAGAAATTTGAGGCGGATTTTCGACAAGAGTTGCAGCACTTGGGGCGTGAATCGGTTCGAATTTTTTGTGAAGACGCTCATTCGGATAACGAAAAAGTAGGGGCTTTGGGGGCGGTTTCTTTGTTGTTGCGACATGAGCGGGTGAAAGACGATTTGGTGGTGGTGGCGGGAGATAACCTGCTTCCTCAGTTGGATATTTCGCAGCTGTTTTGTACGTCGGATGAAGGTTGCGTGGCGGTGCGAGATATTGGGGATCTTCACATGGCTCGTAAGTTTGGGGTGGTGGAGACAAATGTCCATAGCACCAAAGAGGGGAAAATTGAAGTTGTTTCTTTCGAAGAAAAACCAGCCGCTCCAAAATCGACTTTGGTTTCGACGGGGTTCTTTGGAATGGGAAAAAATCTGTTGCCATTGCTGCATGATTTTGCAGCCGAGAACCCCGACAATTTGGGGGGCGTTTTTGGTGCGTTTCTTGAGAGTGGTAAGAAGGTGTGGTCCGTCACTGTGGGGGGAGAGTGGTTTGATGTGGGGAGTTTTGAGACCTATTTGAAAGCGCATGAAAAGCTTCAGCATGCTTCTGTTTGCTGTTCGGAGCCAAGCGATGAGGGAGGGAATGTTTTTTCGGGACGAGTTTTTGTGGGGAAAGGCGCTCGGGTAAAAAATTGTCGAATTCGAGATTCGATTATATATCCGGGTACGGTTTTGAACGACTGTCATATTTCACAATCGGTCATCGATGAAAACTGTGATTTTCGGGGTGTGGATTTGAGTCGGAAGTTGATTCGAAGAGGCACTCGGCTTTACAGTGAGCAGCAAAAATCAAACACCAAACAGTGAAGAGTCTATTGGTTTGTTAAAAAAAGAACGAATAAAAGGAGTAATAGTTGAGGTGGAGAACGATGGAGGTTACTGCACAAAGAGGAAGGTCTGAATTGCCTACTTCTTGGCCTTCACCGTTGCTTTCTCCAACACATTTGTTCCAGCTGCGTATAGTCCCGTGGTGGTGGTTCCGACTACAATTCCGCGAAGAACGGCGGATACATAGTCGCCAGCGCCTTTGGTGTATTGATCGTAGACAGAGAGTCCGATGGCTAAAATGATGGCAAATCCTGGACAGTATTTAGCCGGCATTCCGACGTATTTGGCCATTTCGGTTATTCCCACGATGGTGGCTCCGAGTTCTGCTTCGGTCATTTTTTGGTGGTTAAATTTTCGTCCGAAAGAATAAGGAATAAGGCATGAGGAATAAAGGGATGGGGGAGGGTTTTGCTTGTGCTTTTGACTGTGTTATGGTGGGGGTATGAAGAGTCTTTATCATCTGACTGGAGTTCCTTTGATGCTGCATTTGGGAGTGGGGAAAGAAGAACGAAAAAACAAGCAAAAAGTGTTGGTCGATTTCTCGTTTCGATATGAGACTCGTTTTGCGGCAAAGTCGGATGATATTGCCGATACGGTAGATTATTTTGAGATTTATCAGTTTATTCAGCATTTTCCCGAAGATCGGGAATACTGTTTGATCGAGCGACTCCATGCGGAGTTGTTGGTGGGGATTGAAAAAAAGTTTCCAGATATTGAGGTAGGGGAGTTGAGTATTACGAAATTTCCGTTTGAGGCTGGATCAGTTTCGATTCAGAATAAATGATATTTGATTAATGAGCTTCTTTGAGGGTTTTATTGAGTGTGTTTATGTGGTTGTTCAGTATTTTGATGTGTGTTTCTACGTGAGTATTCCATAATTCGGAGGGGAGGGATTCGGTATGTTCCCAGAGTTCTTGGGTGACTTTTTGGCCGGTTTCAAAATCGGAATTAAAAAAGCTCAGTACTCCAGAAAGAGGTTTTTGATCCAAGGGGGCTAGTTTTTCGGGATCGATTCTTCTTTGGCTATATTCAGGGCTTTCAAAGATAAATTTTTTGGCCCCCTGGAATCGGTTGATTCGATCTTTGTACACAAGAAGTGCGTGGCTGGGTTCAAAGAGGATTCGTCCGTTTTCTTCATATAAGAGGGGTACAAAAGGAGCTAGAAGCGGAAAGTAGACGTTGGGGTAGACTTTTCTTCCCCAATACCCTTCGGCTACTTTGGCGAAACGATCGTAAGTGGAAAAGTTTTCAAATGGGGCATTTTTGACTCGGTGAACTTGTATTTTGTTGCTTCCGTGTACAGCGTCTTGGGCGACGTCTACCATATAGTTTCCAATTTGAAAGGCATTATGAAAGGCGAATTGTGAAGTGTTTGTTTCAGTTGGATCTGGAACAATGCCATAGATTGGTCGAAACTCAATTCCGTTTCGGGCAAAACATTCGGGCCAGCGCTCTCTTCGCATCCAGGCCCAGAGGGCATCTCGAATTTCTCCACAAAAACCAAATGGATATTTGGTGTTCAGAGCCCTTTCTTTTTCTGTGGCATTCTTTTTTACGAGGATATCAATGGCTTCTCGAACGGTTCTAAGTTCTTGGACGAGTTCGTCGATGTAGGCGCGCTCGATTTTTGGCGCGTGAAGGTTGAGATCGCAGGCTTGGGCTTGAGCTTCGTAAGTGGTAGGCATGGGGGAGAGTCTATTTCTTTATTTGGGACATTACTTGCATCATTTGGGGGGGCGTGAGGGCGGGACTCTCACTTTTTTGGGTTGTTAGTTGTATTTCTACTTGTTGGGTGGTGTTATGAATAATTTCTTTCGCCCGGGCAAGACGTGGAGAGTAGGAAGTGAGATCTATATCTTGTCCGAGAAGAATTTTGGTTACTTTTAGTCCGCAGTCTTGGGCTAGAAGTGAAAATAAAAGGAGATATCTTGAAGGCATGATGGTTTGAAGGCTTCCTTCGTGGGTTAGTACACGTTGAATTTCTCGTAGTATTCCTAGGTGTTTTTCTTGAGAAGGGCCGATCATGTGGTGGAGGGTAACCCGCTGTGTAATTCTGTCGGGAAGTTGCCTTAGTGCGGTAAGAGCCTCTGTTTGAACGAGATGATGATCGATTATTTGATTTGGTGGAGGGGTGAATTCTTCTATTTGTCGAGCGAAATCAGGATCCACCATCTCTACGGCCCAACACAACATTTTTTGCCATTTTAAAAATTTTGAATACTTATCGCTGTTGGGATCTAGCTCCGGATCAACTCCAATGCAGGTATCGATTCCTGATTCTTTTTGTTTGACTGTTACTGAGGCGTAGGGTCCACATCCCAGATCTATATGTGTGGGTTGGAATTCGAGTTCTTCAATGTTTGTGAGGGGCATTATCTGGCTTGTTAATAAGGCTTTTTGTAATCTGGTTTATCTTTTAAATGGTTATTTGGTTTTTGTCTAGGCCTTTGTTGACTTCTCTTCCTAAATATTTAGAAAACTGAGCGTTCTATTAAAAGACATTTTTTAAGAGACGTCTGTCCTTTTGCTGGGGATGAGAGTATTACTTCGAGTCCTCGAAGAGGGTGGGCGTTCTCTTCGAGGAAAGGGTGTTTGGCAACTGACGTATGGAGGGTTGAATGATGGTGCGTGGTCTGGTTGTATGCTTGGTGATGTTGATATTTGCAGGATGTACCACTCCTCCGGGGGAGAAACCCTCAAATGGGTACAACTTCTGGCATGAGATTACCCAGTCGGTCAAAAAGGCCACCTGGGTTTGGCAAGACAAAGAAAAGAATCAAAAGAAACAGTAACTTTCTCGAAGTAAATGAAAATAAACGGTCGTTGGGAGGGACGACCGTTATTTTAGTGAAGAGTCGAGCGGCCAAGACAGAGTATCTTGTTTTGTTTGAGTTTTTTGGGGATTTGGTATTACTATGTGGTCTAATAAAAAATATCATGGTTGAACAAGAATCATCAGCTGAGTCTTTGCCTTCTCTCCCTGAAATTATGGAACTGTTTCGGTTTGGAGAATGGGTGGTGGAGGATGTATTGGCTAAGAATCCGACCGAGGTTTTGAATATTGATTCAGAAAGAATTGAATTTGTGGGAACGCAAGATCCAGATGATGGTGAAATCAAACGTCTTTTTATGGTTTTAAAAACCGAAGGGGGGGCGGAGAGGTATGTCAGTTTTTCTACCAGTGAAGGGTTTGGTGGGGACCAATTTGATGTTGTGGTGAGTCGCAATTATGTTCCTTCATTTTGTTTTTCTGAGAATGGGGGGAAAGGATTTATTGAAGAACTCAACCTCGAAGGGGCTTTTATGTTTTTGAGGGCTGATTATGGAGAAGATCAAGGTGAGGATTTGAGCTATGTCAATCCGGCTGATTATGGAATGAACGCTTTGTCTCGGGCTCGAATTTGCCAGATCTTTCGTCAGCTTCGACTAATGAAGGAGCATAGTATGTTGGGAAATCGTTATGAAGCCTATTTGGAAGTTCGTCAAAAAAGATTTGATGCCACCATTGACCAAATGAAGTCCAGCGTGCCCTCTCAGTCAGATGCGGCTTAAGACTTATTTTTGAGGCTTGTTTCGATAAATCCATCAATTTCTCCGTCGAGAACACGATCGGGATTGTTTTCTTCGTAGTTGGTGCGGTGATCTTTTACCTGTTTGTAGGGATGGAGGGTGTAGGTCCTGATTTGTGATCCGAAGTTGGCATCGAGGAGTTCTCCTCTGATTTCTTCGAGTTTTTGGGCCTGTTGTTCTTCTTTAATTTTTGCGAGCCGAGAGAGTAAGACTTTCATGGCGGCGTTTTTGTTTTGGAGTTGGGATTTTTCGTTCTGACACGTTACTACCAAATCAAGGGGAAGGTAGGTAATACGAACGGCCGAATCGGTGGTGTTGACCGACTGTCCTCCGTGTCCTGAAGCGCGAAAGACGTCTACTCTTAGATCATTGGGGTCGATGGTGAGCTCTGATTCGTTTTCGATTTCGGGTAGTACTTCTACTTTGGCAAAGGAGGTTTGGCGAAGATTTTTGGCGTTGAAGGGGGAGAGACGTATGAGACGATGGACTCCGTGTTCGCCTTTGAGATAGCCGTAGGCGGTGGGGCCGGTGATCTCTATGGTAGCGGATTTGAGTCCGTCTTCGGTTGTGGATTCGTTTAGGAGATTGGTGCGATAGCCTTTTCGTTCGGCAAAACGAAAGTACATTCGCAGGAGCATTTGGGTGAAATCTTCGGCGTCTTGCCCCCCGTTGCCTACATGGAGCGAGAGAATGGCCGATCGTTGGTCGTAGGGACCGGATAGCAGGAGGAGGGTTTCGGCTTTGTTGAATTCTTTTTCGAGTTCGACGACTTCTGTTTCGATGTCTGAGAGCTCGGACTCTTCGGCTATTTCGGTCAATTGGGTCAGGTCGGAAATGGATTCGGCAAGAGTCTGCCAGAGTACAATTATATTTTCTAATTGAGCGGCTTCTTGACTGACTTTCTGGGCCTTTTTTTGATCGTCCCAAAACCCGGGTTTTTGCATGTCTTGATTGAGGGTGGCCAGCTGGCGCTGCTTTTTGTCTAGTTCCAGTGAGGGAATTAGGGCCTCATATTTTTCCTGTAGTTGAGCCAGGCTTATGTTCAGTTCGTTTTTGGTCATATTTTGATTTTATTGTTGTGATGTAGGGAATGCAATAGATCTGCTTGAGAGAGGCAGTTGAATTTTTATGGTATGGAAATACAATTCGTGACGATGAAAGTTGGAATTCAAGGCGGTGTGGGGAGTACCAACCAGCGAGCGGCTGAAGTGTTTGCCCAGCTGGAAGGATGGGTGGACTACCAAATTGAATATCTTTTTACCACCGAAAACGTGCTCCATCACGTAAATGAAGGCAAAGTGGATTTGGGGGTTTTTGCCTGGGAATCGACGGTGGTGGGAGTCGTTCATGAGTCGGCTTTGGCCGTAAAAAAATATGATTTTGAAAAGTTGGCGGAGGTGAAGCTTCAGCTGGATCATGCTTTGTTGGTGAATTTGCCTATAGATGAGTCTCAAACGGTGTATATTTATTCTCATCCTCAGGCTTTGATGGTTCATGAACCGTTTCTGCTCGAAAGATTTTCAAAATGTGAACTGAGAGAGGCGAAAGATACGGCCGTGGCGGCTGAAAAATTGATTATTGGAGAGTATCCGCCTAATTCTTTGGTGGTGGCTCCAATGGCCTGTGCTGGGATTTATGGACTCGATTTATTTTTGTCGGATGAAGCTATGCCAAAAAATAAAGGATATGTTACGACGTTTCATTTAGTGAGGAAGAAGAGGTGACAGTAATTGAACGTGAATTATGGAGTATGAATTATGAATCATGGGACCAAGAGGGAGAGATTTGAGTTTTCTAAAATCCTTCCCCATAATTCATGACTCATTATTCATGCTTCAGTAAACACTTTTGAATTATTAGGATTCTGTTTCGACGAAGGCCATTTGTTCGTCTTTTACCTCGAGGAATGTTTTGTCGGCGATTTCTTCCATTTGCTGAACTTGTTCGCTACTTTCCAGGGCATAGAGACTTGTAGGGATGGCGAGTTCAATTTCCCATTTTTCTAGTTCTTGTTGAATTGAAATTCTTTCTGATTTTAGACTCTCAAGAGCGAAGGCACTCGTGGCGAGAGAGTTGAGCAAAATGAGATACCAAAAACCGAGGGTGACGATGAGGAGAAGTCCCAGTCGCACAATCCATCGGAAATAAAACTGTGTTTGCACGCTTTCAAGCGTTTCTTGTTCGCTGTTTTCGTTTGAATTTAAGTGAATGACTTTCATTTTGTTTTTTTTGGGGGGGGCTTAGTTTTTTTCGAAGATTCTTAGTCGGGCGCTTCTGGAGCGGGGGTTTTTTTCGATTTCTTCTTTGGTGGGGGGGATGGCTTTTCTGGGGCAACATTTTCCCAGAGCAGGGGCTATTTCTTCGTGGAGTGAGTATTCGGTTTCGGCCGTTATGGGCTTTGAACACTTGTTGAAGAATTTTTTGACGATCCGGTCTTCGAGAGAGTGGTAAGAAATGATGCCTATACGATCTCCAGACTTCAGGACTTCCATACTTTCGGTGAGGAACTTTTCGAGATGCGAGAGTTCTTGATTGACCGCAATTCGGAGTGCTTGGAAAGTTCGAGTGAGTGTTTTTTTGAGATCTTTGGGGTGGGTGTTGTCGTGAATAATGTCTTTGAGCTGACCGGTGGTCGTGATGTGGTTTTGTTTTCGAGCTTCGGTGATGGCGTTCGCCAGTTTGACGGCTCGAGGTTCTTCTCCGTAGTCTTTGAAGATCTGAACAAGTTGTTCTTGGGGGGATGAGTTGATCAGGTTTTCAGCGTTGGGCTGAGCCTTGGGATTGAAGGCCATAACCAGAGGACCGTCCTGAGCAAAACTAAATCCCTTTTGGGCGTCATCGAGCTGGTTGGAGCAAATTCCTAAGTCGAGGAGAACGGCAAGAGGCCGTGGGGTTTCATGAGTGATGAGGTCTTTGAAGTCGGAGAAGTTTGTTTGATGACATTGGACTTTGTCTTTCCACGGAACAAGGTTTGATTTGGCAAGAGCCAAATGTTGAGGATCAAGATCACAACCAAGGTAGGATTTTATTCCGTCAAATCTTTCGAGAATGGCTTTGGCATGCCCACCAAGGCCGAGTGTTCCGTCGAATACTGTTTGTGTTGAATTAGTAATCAGAAGGTCCAAAATTTCGTTTTTGAGAACGGGACAGTGTGAGGGGGATTGAGAAGCCATTTCTTTGGATAAAATTTTGATGGATGTGCAAAACTTGTGTACAGATCTTTGAAAACTTTTTGTCCGTTTTTTGCGACCGTGAAGGTGAAAAACAGTATCTGACTGAATTTTAGATCACAAAATGTGTTTGATCAACTGTTTTTGGTAATTTCTGATTGACCTGCTGCGATTTGCGTTATGGTTTTTTGTTCAAGATCAATTTTTGTGTTAGTGGTGAGGGAATACGAAAATTGTTCATGTGTTTTTTTAAATAAAAAAGTATTTTTGAATTATGAAGCATGAATTATGAATAATGCGGGAAACAGGTATGCTGTGGGGCGTGATTACTTCTTACTGGTTGACGTTTCTTTGGTCTCTTGCGCCTTTCTTCGAGCTTCGAGCTTCGATTCCATTGGGGTATTTTGAGTATGGTCTTTCGATTTTTGAATCGGTGGGAGTTTCAGTGATAGGAGGGATTTTGGTGGCTTTTATGTTGTTGTGGTTATTGCCTGTCCTGGTCCCATTTTGTGAAAAACACATCCCCGTTTTTCATCGGATTATTGTGTGGGTTTTTGCGCGGACGAGAGGAAGGCACTCCAAGCGGTTGGAATTGGCGGGTGAGGTGTTTTTGGTGCTTTTGGTAGCAACACCTTTGCCCGGGAGTGGGGCTTATACTGGAGCTGTGCTGGCGTATTTATTTGGAATGAAAAAGCCCCTGGCTCTGGGGTTGATTAGTCTGGGGGTCGTATTGAGTGGGTTTTTGGTAGGGGGTATGACGATGGGGGTGGATTTGGCAATTAATAATTAGCCATTAATAACGATGTAGGGACAGACCCGCGTGTCTGTCTTTACCGTATTTGCACCACCGGTTCAACCGTATAGTTCCATATTTCAGAGGGGGCAGCTGGGGGGAGGGATTTGAATCCGGGGAATATTTTTATTTCGGGAGGGAGTGTTTTTTGGAGTGTTTCAATTTCAAAAATAGGGGATTGGCCGCTAATATTGGCTGAAGTGGCGGTTATGGGAAAGGGGATGGTGTGGGCGACTTCCGGGATGGTCGATATGCGAAAGGCGACGCTTTGATTGGGCCAGAAGGGGGAACTTGGGAGGGTGGATTTTGGTCTGAGGATGATAGTTCGAGGACGTTCGGTGAAATAGTCTGAGGGAAGATCTTTTGGGATGTGGGCGAAGTAATGGAGCATGTCCCAGTTGGCAACCATGAGGGAGAAGAATTTGTCTCCTGATCTTTTTTTGATTTCCATTAGGCGGGTTAATGATTTTTCATCGTCGACGCGTGCCCCCAATCCAAAACTGGTATCGGTGGGGTAGGCGACTATTTGGTTGAGGTTGAACATGTTTTTGAATAAAGAACAATGAACCAGGAGTAACGAGGTGAGAGCGACGTTTTATTTGTCTCCCTAATACATTCTTCCTTATACTTTATACTTTCTGCTTTTTCAAAATACTTTTGACCCCTTCTCTCTTTTTACTACAATTTCGGTCGTTGTTTGACGCACGTGTCGTATAATGGCTCATTACCCCAGCCTTCCAAGCTGGTGATACGGGTTCGATTCCCGTCACGTGCTCCAGGCTTCGCTCTGCGAGCTACGCCTGGTAAACCAGGGAGTCTTTTTAGTGGTGTTAATATACTGTGTAGACGGACTTTCCAAAATAATGATGATGGTCATTTTTTGGAGATGATGCCAAAGTTATGGATGCCGCTCATCGTATTCAGCTTGAAGATTTAGCAGAGGTTATTGGGAATGCCATTGAAGATATTGATGACGCTGACATTAGAAAGTCATTTACGGAATTCTTTATGAAAGAGGAAGAACCCCCTACTGAACCACTTCTTGCTGAAGAGGTTTCTCCGGAGCCAGTTCAGGCAGATGTTGAAGAAGCAATTCAGGAATAAGGGGATATTTTCCACTTTTCGTTCTCCTCTAATTGTTTTAGAAGTTTTTTTATTCGCTTGTTTTGGTCCCTGGTTTTGAGGGCTCTGACCGTTAGTTGTCCCTGCATTGGATGAGGGGGAGCGATATTGGGAGGGAGGATTTCTCTTATGTGGTCTTCTTTGTGAAGTCTTTTGAGGGCAATGCTGGCTACTATAAGTCCAGAGAGAATCCCTGTTTCTACTAAGTTTAGTCGATGAAGGATGTCGCCTCTTATGATTTGAATTGTGATGTCGCTTCTGGTGGAAAGGACCGCTTCTTGAATTCTTTGGCTGGCAACTCCGATAATCGAGTTTTTGGGAAGGTTTTCAAAAGTGCAAGGGGCTACTAAGGCGTTGGTATTGTCGGGGCTTTTTGAAGTGGCTAGGGTGGAGATGTCATTTGGAGCGGGGTCTTTGGAGCTCGAAACAGATACATCAATTTGTTGGTTTCTTAAGGCTTCCCAGACTTTTGCACTATGAGCATATTTCAGATGTTTGTATTCGATTTGATGGGGCAGGTCTTTTACTTCTGCCAGAGCCAGAGGAGTGTTTCTGCTTCCGATAACCAATTGATCCATTTTTGAGTGGTTGCTTTTTATTGTTTTTTTGAGCTGTTGTGAAGCGTTGTTTTTGTGGTGTGTTTGACATGTTTTACTTCTTTGTTAGATTTTTGTTGATCTAATCGTTAATTATGGAGGAATTTGATTTAAGTCTGGTTAAAGAGGGGCAGGAGGCATGTGAATTTGATGAGGAGGAGCTTAATGAACTCTTGGGGTTTGGAGTTTGGCTTACTTCTGATTTTCTTACTTCGCGTTGTGGGGAGGTTCATGATCCTCAAGAACAGATGATTTATCTTGATCTTAGAGAGGGGGTTACTTATCAATTATTGGGAACTTTTCGGAAGAGTGTTTCGAGAAGAGGTGTTGAACTGGGAAATGGTTATTTGGTTTTGGGAGGGAATGAACAGGGAAAGATATTGGCACAATTTTCGAAGCTTGATGATCGAAGGTTTTTGAGCGTTGTGGGGATGAGAAATCAAGAAGATCCTAAAAATAAGATATTAGGACTTGGGGCATTGGTGGTACGTGAAGAGGCGAATGGAGGTTTTAAAATGGAGGAAATGAGGAACTCTCATCCCTTGCCTCGAAAAGTTATTGAAAGGCTGGTAGAGATTCTTCGGGATCTGAAGGGGAACACCATGATAGGAGGATCCTGGGAGGCAAAGGTGATGGAAAGAGAGGAAAAAGTTCAACAATTTCGAGAGCAGGCGGATCAGTTTATTAATCGATTGGTGTTTGCGATGGGAGAGCTTTCAAAGTTGGCGGACGGAGTTGATACATCTGTGGGGCCAGAGGCTGTAGATGCCCAAATCAAAGCCCTTAAACAACAAGTGGAATCAAAACTTGAGGAGGCTTTTTCGAGTCGAAGAGAGTGGGAGTTTTTTAAAAGATTTGGGGCGTGATTTTTTTGAGAGAGACCATCTGGTTCAAATACTATAAAATAGTGACGTGAAACGAAAAACCTACTCTCGCAGAGCGGATGTGCCGTTGGATCTATTGGGGCAGCTGAATCGAGGTGAAACAGAAGCCCTAACAGTAGCTGAGTGGTTGGTGGTGGATCAACCATTTTTGTTCGCTCAGGTTTTGGAGGCTTTGAAGATTGAAAACTTAAAAGAGGTTGATCGGGCTTTTGCTCTCAAAGATAGGGGGGTAATGGATCAGATGCGTGGGATGAGTGAGCTCTTGCTTGAAGTGCTTCGAGGAAGAGATGATCGGGGGACTTTGTTTGAGGTTTTGGCGAATTTTCCTTCGGATACGGTTCGGAGTTGGGCGGGGTATGTGGTGGGGATGGATGAAAGCTTGGTTCTTGATGAAAAAATGAAGCGAATGCGCCGCTTTGCCAATGATCATAATATGAATGTGAGGGAAACTGCCTGGATGGCGCTGCGTCCTGATCTTTTGAGGGATTTGGCTCGAAGTTGGCCTTTGTTGATATTGTGGGCGAAGGATGAAAAAGCGCCGATTCGAAGATGTGCTATTGAGGCGGTTCGTCCACGTGGAGTTTGGTGTTCGCATTCACCTGTGTTGCGTGCTCACCCGGAAAAGGCTTTGTCATTATTAGAATTGGTGAAAAGCGATCCAGATAACTATGTGCAGCGATCGGTGGCTAATTGGCTGAATGATGCGAGTAAGGATCATCCTGATTGGGTGAAAGAGGTGTGTGAGAAATGGATTGCTGAGTCGGGATCAGGGAATACTCAGTGGATTGTGCATCATGCTTTGCGAACGTTGAGAAAGCAGGCCAAAAAGTAAGACCGGCCGCCTTTGAAATGAGAGAGGCCGGTATAGATGTGATTGATCTGGAAGAGAGTCAGGCTTTTGTTTTTCGTGAATTTATTGGCAATGAGACTTTATTGCCGATATCTTTTTTGTGCCACTTGACCAATCTATTTGAATGATGATTATTGTTTTTGTGGGATTAATGGTAAAAAATGGAAGAAGCTGCAGAATTGGGATATTGGGACGGGAATGAGCGAGCGGCTCCTTTGGCGGAGAGTCGGCTTCCAGATTCTGAGATTTTTTATGATTTTAATTATGGTTATGCTGATCCAGAGGTGATTTGTGAAGGGTTGGAGCAGGATTTTGAGCGAGAATTAAAGGCGAGTAAGCATTTGTATGAGGAGGACAAGGTTTGGATACGTGAGGTTTTGTCTATTGCTAAGGTGCTTCACGAGGGGCGTTATCGAAGGGAGTTGAATCTTCCGGAGATTGTACACCCTTTGGAGGTGGCCTTGGAGGCGCTTCGACGAAATGAGTCTTCGACAATGATTTGTGCGGCTTTGCTTCATGATGCTATTGAAGATACTGATTTGGGAAAAGAGGATACTGATACTTTTCAGGGGTTGGTTAAGAGTGGGTTGGTTCCTCGTTTGGTGGAATTTGTTTCTAAATATAGATATCAGACAGAGCTTACCCCTGAAGAATACCGAGCCCAGCTGGCTTCGGATCGATTAGCGGTAAGACTGAAGCTGTATGACCGGGTTGTGAATCTGCGTTCGTTTGGTCGTATGGTGATGACGGAGCCTTATCGGGTTTGGAAGCAGATTAAGGAGACTCGGGAAGAAATCCTTCCTCTGGCTCAGGAGTTTTATGGTTTGTCGTTGTATCCAGAATTAAGGCAGTTAGTTGATCAGCTAGAGCATCGTCTTCATGCGGCCTACGATATTATGCTAGAGAATATAGAGTTTGTGGCAGCGAATGATGATGAGGCGGCGATGCACCAAGAGTTGGAACTGGTGAGGTCTAGGCGTATTGAAGAAGCGGCGAGTGAAGATATACTGGCTGCTGAGGTGTGGAAGGTTGCTCAGCGTGTGGAGGGGGTGGTGGCGGCTTAGTATTTTTTGCTTTAAAGGGCTTTCTTTTTGTTTTTTTGTGGGTACCTTTTTGGGGTCTTTTACATTCTGAAGAAAGTGGTCAATTTTTCTTTTCTTGAGGGAAGTGAGTTTTTTTATGTTTGAGTCATGAAAGAACTTCTGTTTCAGGAGGAGGTTGTTTTGATTGCTTTGCTCTAACTTAGGGGAGACAAAATGTCTAATGATACGATGCAAGATGCTGCGGGATTTGATGATTTGCCTGAATTTCTGGAGTGGGATCACGAGCGACTGGTTGAAGTGTTGAGCCAGATGTCTCTGCGGGTGAGAAATCATGGGATTTTGGCTTTGGAGGGCTGTGAACAAAAAGCCCTGTTTGACCAAGGGACTCAGGAAACCATTAATGCTATGATTGATACTCAGGGAGAAGAACGTTTGAAGGATCTCTTGGATGCTCGTTCGCTGAGAGTTTTGCGCTTTGTTCGGGGGCTTGGATATTATACCTCAGATACTTTGGCCGGGATGGAGTTGAGTTTTGCTCTGTTGAGGTATGGCTTGGTGGGGATTTATAATCTGGAAAATCCCCGCGAGTTGGAGGAGTATATGTATCGAATGGTAGATGGGGAGGCGAGCGATTGAAGCAGGTCCCGAAAGGGCAACTGTGAGCGGTTCTGTGAACCGCTCTTTTTCTGTTATTTGAGATTATCCCACACCTGTTGAAACATAACTCTCTGGGTGGCGACAAAGGCTCCTGAGACTATTTCCAGTGCCATGATTCCTTCTTCGGGGTGGTATGAGACATGAAAGACACGGTCGTCGAGGATGATGTTGTCGGTGTGAAATTCGCTTTTAGAGGGCAGGAACTTGATCTGATGGTTTTTGTTGGCGAATTTTGATTGGTATTGATGTCCTTCAGGGGTGTCGATGAGTATTTCTTGGGCTTTTAAATTGTTTTTTTGAATAATTTGGGCCACCATTTCGACGGCGTATTTGGCGTGTGTTCCAATAGAGGTGAGGTTTGAGTAGGCGTAAAATGTGCGACTTTTTTTTGTTTTTTCATACAGCGTTTCTAGGTAGTGGCTGCCTTCGTAATAAGAAACTTTTGGACGTGTGGATCCGGAAAGGGGCGTGTTCTGGAAAAGGGAGATGTTTTCTCGAATGAGATCTTCTTTGTCTTTAATTTTTTTTCTTTGTTTTTCGAATGATGAGAGGAGGTGATCTGGGTCGGCTGCGATAAAAATTGTGCTGATACCTTTTTTGATGGATTTGAGAAATCCTTTTTCGATGCATTTTTCGGCATGGACATAAACACTGGTTCGAGGGATTCCTGTTTTTTGGGCAATCGAACTAGCCGGTAGGCCTCCATATTGGAGACAGGTTTCGTAGAGGCTTACTTCTTCTTTTTTGAGGCCGATTTGAGTGAGGCAGTCTGAAATCATGTTGACGTAAATTATCGACAGTTTTATTTTACCTTATTTGTATGGTTTTTTCAATGTTATTATCGTTATTGATGTTGTTTGTTGACATGTTTTTGTGTTTTTGTTATAAATTACATGTTCTTTTATGTTGTCAAATACAAGGAGATTGTGGTGGAGGTGGTTTATTCCTTCTGATCTATAAATCCGTTCTCTTTAGATATATGAGGTGCAATCATGGCACAAGCAATCAAAAAACATCCGCTTGATCAACCCATTCAAATTTTGCTTTCTGGGCAGCCCTTAGAGGTGGCCAATCGTGAGATCAGCAAGGCTCTTCAGATCCTGTGTGATGCGGGGATGTATGGCACTGATGAAGTCTGGTTTCGGGCGAGTATTCCCCGTTTGGCGGGAAAGTTTCAGAGAGATACCGATGCTTTGGCGAGTTTAATGCTTGTTGATCTTCTTCGGCATTTGGAAGGCCTGGATTCAGACGTGAGGAAACACCTGCTCCAGAAGGTTGAACAGTTGGAGGTTGAGAGGATTACTCAGCATGAGGCCGATGGTCTTTTTGCAGATATTTTCACTTACCTTAAACCGTTTATCACATCATGAATTGTGTGGGGGGAAATTCGTGACCACCTCCCTCCACCTCAGTTTCTTTGTTTTGACTCTTCTTTTATATTTTGTGAGATAGGAGCGGTGGAATATTGGATCATTGTGATATCAACGTTCTGCGTTCTCCTAATTTGTTAGTTTTGGAGGACGTAGACTTTTTTTGAGGATTGAACCATGAGAATGAGACCTTTGAGTGCGGGGTTTAACCGTGTTGTGGCTCCTGCCTATGGTGGATCGGCCATTGATCATGATGCTGGAGCACGCTGGGCTCGGGCCCGTGCATTACGGGTGCAGCAGAAGAGGGAAGCGGCAGCGGCTCGTGCGGCTGCTTTAAGGGCTTGTTGGAATGCGCTTCCCGCTTCGATTCGTTATGGGGTGACGTTTTTGGCCCTTGGCGGAGCAGAAGTTTTGGGAGGACTGTATGTCCTTCTGCGTGGGATGTTTGGGAATAATTGAACGTCCTGGTGTCCTGACTAACAATATGGGAGAAAAGGGCGGCCACATTTATGTGAGCCGCCTTTTTTCTTGACAGTATCCAATGTTTCGTTTAGATACTCATTGTTATTGCTTAAATACCAACAATATGTCGTTTGATGCGTCTGAGGAAATGTTCTGTACTGCTTATGATTTGGAGCTACATACTAGTTTGATGCCTCTGGCAGAGGAGATAAGAAAAGGACTTGTGAGTCGTATGCCAGGCCTTTTGAATTCTGGTGATTTATGGGCCTATGATGATCCTATGGGGGATTTGAACTTAGGAGAGGTGCTTGCTCAAGATCCGAATCAGTTGCGAGTTTATTTAGACTCAGGTTCTGATGGATGTGAATGGAATTTGTTGGTGTCGGTGGGTGGATACTGGATTGATTGTAGAAAGGATGATCAGCGAGAATTGATTTGGGACGGGCTTTCTCCAGAAGATTATCGGTCTTATTGTCTTTTTATGATTCATGAGGAGCTGAGAATGATTGATGAACAGCTGGCAATACTTCCCGATTCAACGCTCGATTCTCCTGAGGGAGAAGAGGGGGATTCAAATAAGACAATGAGACAGGTGTACGAGCAGCGGGCGGTAAATTTAGAGGTTCTGATTACGGAGATGAATCATTCTGAGGATCCTAAAACGGTTGTTGTTCCTCAGTAAACAAGGGGTTTGAGTCTTGAGAGAAGTAGACTAAACTTTCTCTGATGTCGAAATGTCCCTCTTGTAACGTAGATCATTCTCAAAAATCGTTTCTTCGTCGAGTCGACTGGCTTTTTTGGAGCGCTTTTTTGATTGTAGCGGTGAGTTATTTTTATGCTTACTTTGGCTATTACACCGGGATTATGGCCTTTGAGTCTTTTTCTTATGGGGTGCTGACTCTTATAAATCGAATGTGGTGGGGGATTGTGGCGGGGATGATTTTTTTTGGATTGCTCGAAAAAGTTCCTCGATCTTTTGTGCCGGCGGTGTTTGGGCGTGGGGGAAGTGTAAAGGGAATATTTCGGGCTACGGCGGCTGGGGTGCTTTTGGATTTGTGTTCGCATGGGATATTGATGGTAGGAGCTAAGCTCTACCAAAAAGGAGCGAGTTTGGGGCAGGTTATGGCCTTTTTGATCGCGAGTCCGTGGAATTCTTTTTCTCTAACCGTAATTCTTTGGGCGTTGATTGGTTGGGAGTGGACCGTGGTTTTTATTCTGCTTTCCATGGGGATAGCCGTTGTTTCAGGGCTGATTTTTGATCGATTGGTGACGAAAAAAGTGTTGGACTCAAATCCTGTGAAGGCGACATCTGGGGACTCTGAGCTGGCATGGAAGCAGTTTCGAAAGGATTGGAAGGCGGTAAAGGTCGATGGAACTTTTGCCAAAGAGGTTGTGGTTCATGGTTTTTTGGGGTCGCGTATGATTGTGCGCTGGCTTTTTGTGGGGGTCGTTATTGCGGCTTTACTGCGTACGTTTGTTTCTATCGAGCAGATGCAGACTTTGTTGGGGCCTTCTCTTATGGGCTTGGGAATTACGTTGGTGGTGGCCACGGTTGTGGAAGTTTGTTCGGAGGGGGCGACGCCCATTGCGGCCGATATTGTTACTCGGGCAAAGGCTCCGGGGAATGGGTTCGTCTTTCTTATGGCGGGAGTTTCGACTGATTATACTGAAATGATCGTGCTGAAAGAAACCCTGAAGTCTTGGAAAATGGCTTTGTTTTTGCCCCTGGTGACGCTGCCTCAGATTTTGCTTTTGGGGTGGATTTTGAATCAGTTAGCATCGATTTGATAGTGGTATTGGGGGGGGATACAATTGTTTGACGAGGGGGTGTTATTGGATATTTTTCGCGCATGGAAGATTTGGATACCGCTGCTCAACAGGACCTTTGGAATAAGAGGTGGGGAGATACTTGGGGGGATCATGAAAGAAACCCCTTTGCGGTGGATTGTTTCGAACGGTATATTAGACAGAGGGCTTTGCATCGTGTTTTGGACTTGGGTTGTGGAGACGGACCCGATACGCTTTTTTTTGCCCACCAGGGAATGACCGTTACGGCGGTAGATTTTTCAAATTCCGCGTTGGTGGGGGTTGAGCGAAGGGTGGATAATCAGTACCCATCTGGTACAGTGGAAACTCATCAAGGGGCTTTGGATGAACTCAGATTTCCGGCTGCGATGTTTGATGTGATTTATAGTCATTTGGGGCTTCAGTTTTTGAACAATATGGGGACAGAGGAGCTTTTTAAACGAATGAAGGAGTGGCTCAGAGATGAAGGGCTTGTGGCTTTGAAGATGAAGTCGATATTTGATCCGATGTATGGCCAGGGAGAAGAAATAGATGATGATGTCTTTAGTCTGGATGGGCAGATCCGACATTTTTTTAATCCAGAGAAAATTGAAAGTTTGATGTGTGGGATGAGAATTTTGAACTTGGAAAGTACTACTGAGCCTTATCCAGGCTATGATTTTGACCAGGGTTTTGTGCAGGTGGTAGCGACTAAAGCGAAGGTTTGCGAAGCGACGCGGTAGGGAAGAAGTTTTATTTTGACTGTTTTGTAAAAAAATATGGTTTAGATGGATCTAGCTTTGTTTATAAGATGAATGTCATTGTTAGTAGGATGAGGGGGGAGAGGGTCTGGTTTGGAACAATTTGAGACTCTTGCAAGAAGTGGGAGAGAGACAAGAAATGATGCTTTCTTTTTTTTTGTAAATGTGTTATAATATCCGGATTTAAATCGCGTATTATGCTTGAAATCAAAAATTTCAGAATCGGAACCAAGCTAACTTTTGGTTTTTTGGCCGTTTCGGTCATCACCTTGATGATTGGAGCTATTGGTTATGGCTTTATCAATCAGATGGATCGTGCGGTGGTGGGGATGAAGCAAGAGGGGAGAGAAGCTCTGGCGGTTGAAAACATGCGAGTGCACTTCTTGTTGGAATACAAATACTTCAAGGATTATCTATTTGGAGGAGGGACTGAGAATATTGGACGCTATTATGTGAAGAAAGAAATTTTTAATGCGCAGCGAAAAGAAGTGGAGATGTATGTAAAGTCTCAGAATGACAACGAAAAGATAAAGGCCATTTCGGCGGTGAATCGAGAGGTGCAGATTTTGGAAGCTATGGCGGATAAAATCCTTGACTCCCTCGAAATTGGAGAAGGGGAACTGGCTCAGGAATTGGTGCGACAAGGGGTAATGATGCAGGTGGCAACGGTTGATGATTGGTTGGCGGCTCTGCAGCAAATGGAAGAAGCTGATCTTGAGAGTGCTCAGGTTATGGCGAATCATGTGGCATTGCAGGCGCGATTGATTATGTTCTTGTGTGTGGTCCTGACCTTTGTCGTTTCTATGCTGTTGGGGATGAGAGTGAGTACGACGACTATTGATGCTCTTCACAATCTTCTTTCGGGGATTAAGCGAATTGAAGAAGGGGACTTTAAACACAAAATTCCGGTTTTGGATAATGATGAACTGGGAGAAGTAAGTCGGGCTTTTAACCGCATGACCCAGAAAGTTCAAAAAGCTCAGAATTCCTTGAGTCGAAAGGTTAAAAAGATTGGATCTCAAAAAGAGTCTCTTGAATCTTTGACGCATGATCTGGAAAAATTTCAGTTGGCGGTGGATGGAGCTTCTGATCACGTAACCATTGCTCGAGCCGATCAAAAAATATTTTATGCCAATAAGTCGGCTCATAAGATTACCGGATATACCAACCGTGAAATTGAGGGAAGGCAGATTTTGTGGACTAAAGATTTGAAAGCGATTGAAAGACAAAGAATTATGGATCATGTGTTTAAGAAGAAAAAAGTGTTTATGGGAGATATGGAAGGGGTTCGTAAAGACGGAGAAAAATATTATTCTGAAGTTCAGATATCTCCCCTAATCGATAGTAAGGGACATGTTCGATTTGTTGTGGTGATTGATCGAGATGTCACAAAGGCCAAAGCGGTGGATCGAATGAAGACCGAGTTTGTGTCTTTGGCTTCTCATCAGCTACGAACGCCTTTGTCGGCGATTCGATGGATGTTGGAAATGCTGATCGATGGAGAACTGGGAGAAATGAATCCAGAGCAAAAAGATATTCTCGAACAGACTCTTGAATCAAACAGCCGAATGATCATGTTGGTGAATAACCTGTTGAATGTGGCGAGTTTGGACAAGGGAACGTTGGTGCACGAAACTCAGATTTTGGATCTAAACAAGCTTTCTAGATCAATCATGAAAGAGATGAAACCTTTGGTGGATCAAAAGAAGATTAAGTTGGAATTAATCAATGAGGTAGAGGATGCAAAAAGTTCTGAGGCTTTGGTAGACGAAAATGTGTTTACGCAGGTACTAGAGAATTTGATCTCCAATGCGATCAAATATACGCCTAAGGGGGGAAAGATAATGGTTCGAATTACGGCCAATACGCGTCATGTACAGTGTGAAGTGGTCGATAATGGTTTGGGGATTCCCAAACTCGAACAAGCGCGTGTGTTTAAACAGTTCTTCCGGGCGAGTAATGTGGTGAAGACCGATACCCAGGGATCTGGATTGGGACTCTATATTGTGAAGCTGATGGTGGAATTTTCAGGTGGTTCTATTGGATTCCGTTCAAAGGAAAATCGAGGGACGACGTTTTGGTTTAAACTGCCGAAGGCGAGGTAAGAGTGAAGAACAAAGAACAAAGAACAAGGAACAAAGAGTTATTAGAGGCGTATTGCATACGCCTTTTTTGGTGTCAAAAGGGTTGTTCTTTGGTTGTTTTTGTGGTATAATTATCTGATTTTGATAGCTGTAATTATTAAATCATGACCAACGAAGTGACGACTTCAACGACCAAAGAAGGGGGAAAGAAGCTGCGTATTCTTATTTCTGAAGACGAAAAGCCGCTTTCTCGAGCTTTGTATCTCAAACTAACTCATGCCGGATACGATGTGAAATGTGTATTTGACGGTGAAGAGACAGTTGAGGCTCTTGAGAACGAAACTTATGATCTCCTGACTCTGGATCTGATTATTCCGAAGATGGATGGATTTAAGGTTTTGGAAATTTTGAAAGAAAAAGGAAAGCTTCCCCGAACGATTGTTCTTTCGAACCTGAGTCAGGGAGAAGACTACCAACGAGCAAAAGATATGGGGGTGGAAGGATTTTATGTGAAGTCTAATACCTCTTTGGCTTTCTTGGTGAGTGAAATTGAGCGATTAGTTTCTGCCACAAAATAATCCCCTCACAATGAAAATTGATGATAAGAAGATCAAGGAAATACTCCTGAGTGAGGATTATGTAACTCAGGAAGATGTAGATCGAGCTGATGCCTATGTAAAACGAGCTGAAGATGCTTCGGTGGTGGATTACTTTGTGATGGAGGGGATCTTGACCGATACTCTATTGGGGCAGGCTATTGCTGAGCACTACAAAATTGCTTTTGCCGATTTGGCTTCCAATGCTCCTTCTCGAGAACAGGTCCAGAAGATTCCAGAGGCCGAAGGAAAGGCCCACCGTTTGGTACTGTATTCTGAAAGTGGAAAAGATATTGTGGTGGCGACAGATAATCCTAATGATGACGCACTCAAGGCCGCCTCTGAAATTTTTAAGGGAAAAAAGATTGCTTTGGCCTACGCCCTCCCCGATCAGATTGATGAGGCTTTTGTTTATTATAGAAAACCTTTAGAGACTCGTTTTCAGACGATTATTGAAAACAGTAAGGAAGTGGCCCCTGATATTATTGATGAAATCTTGGAAGATGCGGTGACGTATCGAACTTCAGATATTCATATTGAACCCCAGGAAAAAGAAGCGCTTATTCGATTTCGTATTGATGGGGTACTTCATGAAGCGGGTTCTGTACCGAAGGAATATCACGAAACAATCCTGAATCGTATCAAGATTCAGTCCCAACTCAGAATTGATGAACACTTCGCCCCTCAGGACGGAGCGATTCGACATATTACGAAGGCGAAAAATCGTGTCGATATGCGTGTTTCGATCACCCCAACGCTTAACGGAGAAAAAATTGTGATTCGTATTCTTTCTCAGTATGTGAAGAACTTTTCACTCTCTTCTCTGGGCCTTTCGCCTCGAGATCAGGAGATTTTTGAAACCGCTTCCAAAAAGCCTTTTGGAATGGTTCTGGTGACGGGGCCAACCGGGAGTGGGAAGACCACTTCGCTTTATGCACTATTGAAAGTGGTTCAGAACCCTGAATTGAATATTACGACGATTGAAGACCCGGTGGAGTATCGAATGCCGGGCGTGAATCAAATCCAGACCAATGACAAGGCGGGACTTTCTTTTGCCCGAGGACTGAGATCTATTGTGCGTCAGGATCCGGATGTGATTTTGGTGGGGGAGATCCGAGATCAAGAAACGGCCGAGATTTCTGTGAATGCCGCACTGACGGGACATATGGTTTTTTCTACCTTCCATGCCAACGATGCGGCAACAGCGGTTCCTCGTATGCTGGATATGGGGGTTGAGCCTTTTTTGCTGGCTTCAACACTCGAAGTGGTGGTGGCCCAACGTTTGATTCGAAAACTCTGTCCTAATTGTCGATATAGTGAACCGGTAGATCTGAAAAAGATCGAAAAAATCCTGCCTCATCCCGAACTTTTCTTTAAGGTCAAGGGACGAAGTCTTTATAAAGCCAAAGGATGTGATGCCTGTGGGGGATCGGGATACAAAGGACGAATTGCGATTTATGAATTCATTCAGGTGACTCGTGAGATGGAGGATCTCTATATGAGTAATCCTTCTTCACAGCAGATTTGGGATTTGGCTCGAAAGCAGGGATCTCGAACGCTTTTCGAAGATGGACTGGAAAAGGTGAAGAGTGGACTTTCTAGTCTCGAAGAACTACTTCGTTTGGCGAGTCCTCCAACGGAAGCAATCTTGGCTTCTTCCAAAAAATAAAATTCTTTTCTGATGCTTAATAAAGATACCAAGCCCACCAACTGGATTATGAGACTGGCTAAAAAGCTGGACTCAATTCAGTTTGGGTTGGACGAGGAAAAGGAGTTTTTTGTGGAAAATCTGTCGATGCTTTTGGCAGCTGGGATCAACGTTTCTCAGGCTTTGGAATCCATTAAGCACGGGATGAAGAATGAGTACATGAAAAATCTCATGGATGAGATTAAGCATGATATCGAAGGGGGTTCTCCTATGTGGAAAGCCTTTGCCAAGCATGATTTATTGCCCGGCCATGTGATCGCGCTTTTTCGTATTGGAGAAGAATCAGGGCGACTGCCAGAAAACCTGAAAATGATCAACGAGCAGCAGCAAAAAGAACGAGTTTTTAAGGGGAAAATTCGGTCGGCTATGATGTATCCGGTCTTAGTCTTGGTGTTGACGATGGTGATTGGGGTGGGAATTGCCTGGTTTATTCTGCCACGACTATCGGGGGTTTTTGCTTCTTTGAAGCTCGAACTTCCGGCTATTACTAAGGTATTGATCAAGGTGGGGAACTTTTTGGGAGAACATGGATTGATTGTAATTCCCATCTTTGTTATTTGTTTTTTGACGCTCCTTTATTTTGTTTTTGTCTTTAAGAAAACGAAGTTTATTGGACAGGCTTTCCTCATGAAGATCCCTGGGATCTCTGATTTGATCCAGCAGACGGAGCTTTCTCGATTTGGTTTTGTGATGGGGCAGCTTTTGGATGCGAGTCTGCCGGTAATGGATGCGCTGGAGTCTCTTCATTCTTCTACCACGGTGCTGCGGTATCAGGAGTTGTATATGCATTTGAAAGAACGAATTCGAATTGGAGAATCGTTTGAAACCTCTTTTAATAGTTTCCCCAACATTGATCCCTTGGTTCCTGGACCCATTCGTCAGATGATTGCGTCGGGGGAACAGGCCGGACAACTGCCTCAATTGTTGCAGAAAATCGGAGAGGTGTTTGAAGAAAAAGCAGACTCTACGACCAAAAACCTAAGTGTAATTCTGGAGCCACTTCTTTTGGTGGTGGTTTGGGGAGGGGTGGTTTCGGTGGCTTTGGCGGTGATTTTGCCGATTTACAGCCTGATTGGAGGAGTGGGAAAAGGTCCCACAGCGGCCACGGCTCCTAAACCGGCGCAGACTCAGTCGGTCAAGAAAACGATAAAAAACAAGCCGGTGACTAGACCGACTAAAAAAGCGCTTCCGGCTTCGGAGGTGGGGTCCACCAAAGGCGGAGAAAAAAAGCCTTTGTTGATTCAGGATGATGAGTTTGAATTTGTGCCGGTTGCAATCCCTGAGACGAATAATGAAAATCAATCGGTGATTGTGAATAGTTATCAGGATTTAGATTCTCAACTCGATGAAGCGGAGGTGCAGACTTCGAATATGGAACTGCCTTCGACCGAAGGGCAGGCCGAAACTTTTGATCGGGTTTCAGAGCCAAAAGCATCAAATGATGACACGGGGAAGGAAACGACTGTGTCTTCTGGATTGTCAGAATCTTCAGAGAAGGGAGAGGTGGCAACAACAGAAGGTGCAGAAGAGGAGTCTGAGAAGTCGGGTCTTTTATCAACGATTATTGATAAGATTGGTTTGGGGGACACTGATGAAAGCGAAGAGGGGGCTGAATCTGTTGTGGAGGAAAAGAGTAAAGACGAATCGACTCAAGAGGAAGAAAGTCCCAAAACAGAGGGCTTATTGAGCCGTACTATTAAACGTATTACTCCCGGCACCGAAACCACCGCTCCCAAAGTAGAAGAGGTAATTCGAGAGGTGGTCGATGAGGAGGGGATTGAAGAATCAACGGAAATTGAAGTGGTGGTTACTCCTGAGGTTTCTTCTGAGGCCCCAAGGACGACTGAAAGTTCTCGATTTATTCGAGTTGTTCGTGGAATTTCTTATCTTAATGTACGAGAATACCCCACCACCAGTTCGAAGGTACTGAAAAAGATCTATCCCGGAGAAGTTTATGAAGTGGTTCGGTACTGGAATGGATGGTATAAGATTCAACTATCTTCGGTAGAAGCTGGGTGGGCGCATGGCGGATATGTGCGAGGGGGAGGACGGAGACAACTAACGATTACCAATAAACAGTAGATGCTTGGTGGTAACCCTTTAGAAAAAGATTCTTACTTTTTTGCGAAGGCCTGAAAAATAGTCTCAAAGGCAATTTTTACGTCTTTTTTATCGACATAAAAGATAAATTCTGTGTAGGTGGATGAAACTTCTATGAGATTGATTCCTTGGAGGCAGGTGGTTTGTATGAGCAGGTGCAATAGACCAATTATTTCAAAATACTTTTCGTCAAAGCGAATGATTATGGAGGAAATATTGGAATTTTTGTATTTCGCGTCTTTGGCATTGATAAACTTTTCAATGGTGGAGCAAAACTTATTTTCAAAGACGATCGTGATTTCGCTGGTACTTTCTGAGAAGGTGAAATATCCATTTTGAGCGAAAACTTCATTGTAGGCTTTGTTGACGCATTCGTGGATTTGGGTGCTTTTGGGGAAGCTCATTACACAGAGTCCCGACTGCACCGATATGTTTTCTATCTCAAAATTTTGGATTTTGGGGGCGACCTTTCTTTTTTTCTTTTGCAAACGAGAAAGTGCTACCACCAAGGCGCTGGTTTTTACTTCCTTCTTGGTTCGAGCTTCGATCATGGGCTGAATGAAAGAGGCTAACTGGGTAAGATTGAAGAGTTGGTTGTTGAGGCCAAATTCAAAGATCTTGTTTTGGTGAACAATTTCGGCGAGAGCGTCGGAAATCTTTATCATTGTGTTTTATTTATAACACATTTTTAGGTTTTACAACTTTTTTGTGAAATAAATTTATTTTTTCATCTTTTTGAACAGGATGAGAGGGCTTTAATTGAAAGAGCGATTGATCTTTGCGGTTTTGGGCTAACAAAGTAAGACAGTGAGAAATGAGGTGATGAAATGGGTAGGACGAAAGAAGAAATCATGGAGGCCCACACAATTGTGGCGGTTGATACTCCGTTTGATGCGAATGGAGATATTGATTATAGAACTTTTACGAACCTGCTTTCCTTTATCAGAGATCAGGGAATTCCGGGAGTTCTGGTTGCTGGAACCACCGGGTGTGGACATCTGCTTTCTTGGCAGGAGCATGTTCAGTTGATCCAGTTTGCTGTTAAGCATTTTGGCCAGGAAATGATTATTGTTGGCAATACGGGTAGCAATAATACCCGTGAAGCAGTGAAAGCTACTGAACAGGGTTTTCAAGTTGGAATGGATGCCTCTCTCTTGATTGGTCCCTATTACGGGAAAACTACTCAGAGGGGCTCTCGACGTCACATTGAATCTTGCCTTGGGTTTGGACCTGTGATTGTGTATAACGTTCCGCAGAGGGGTATGACGGATATTCTCCCTGATACTATGGCGCAGTTAGCGGCGCACCCCAACTTCTTGGCGGTCAAAGAATGCATGGGAGTGAAGAGGATTGAAACACTTACGGCTATGGGGATTCCGGCATTTTCGGGCAACGATGATGAAGCTTGGGATTCTCGGCATAAAGCAGGAGCGTTGGGGGTGATTACGGTGGCTGGGAACTTGGTTCCATCACTCATGATGAAATTGATGACCCAGCCTCGTTTTAGTGAGGTGAACGTGCTTCATTCAGATCTTGAGCCTCTTTTTAAGTGGTGTTTTGAAGATCCGAATCCGATTCCCGTAAAAACGGCTTTGGCCATGCTTGACGTAGGATCACGAGTATTTCGTCAGCCCTATGAACCCGTTTCTTTGGCCCTTCGAGAAGAGGGGACCAAGCTGTTCAAACGGCTTAGAGCGCTCTATGGAAATCAACTGATTGGGAGCGCTTGTTCTTCCCTTGGAGACGACGATTTTAGCATCGTTCTTTGAGCATTGTGGGGAGACTGTAAGTAAGAATTAGTGGTCTTCCTCTGGTTTCGGGCCTTCCCTTTAAGGTGAGGCCCGTTTTTTTTGAGGCCTTTTTTGCATAATTCATGATTCATAATTCATAATTCCTGAGTACAATCGAAAGAGAAAACAAAAACCAAATGATTGGATCGATCAAATCTTCTTTTCGTATTCCCGGTTTCACGGCGATAGAGCTCATGCTTTCTGTCGCGATTTTGGCGGCGATTGCGGGGTTTGCGGTGGCGGGATTTTTTGGTTTTCAGGCTCGAAATGATCTGAATATGACAACCGATTTGGTGGTTCAGAATCTTCGTCAGGCACAGATTTATGCCCGAACCTCTCGCGAGGGAGGGGCTTGGGGGGTGGCATTGGATGCCGACGAAATGACTCTTTTTCAGGGTGATTCCTATGCGTCCAGAAATTCGGCTTTTGACGAAGTTTATCCTTTACCGGTTATGCTGACGGTCTCAGGATTATCGGAGGTGGTTTTTTCTCGTGTGTATGGTATTCCTTATCCGACGGGAACCATTGATCTTGTTTCTGAAGTAAATGGGGAGCAGCATAGGGTGGTGGTGAATGATCGGGGAATGGTGGAGATTCAATAGTAAAATGGAAGGAATAATGAATAATGAAGTAGGAATTAAGGGGCTAAATGTATTAACTTTTCTACCTTTTGGTGCTTGCTTCATGATTCATGCTTCATAATTCAAAAAATAATGAGCTTTAGACATCTGTTCGTTAATCGAAAGAAGGTTAATATGAATCTTTCTGGAATGGTCCTCCTTGAGATCCTTCTTTCGCTCTCGGTTTTTGTCCTTTTTATGGTGGCGATGACGGGGGTGTTGATTTATGGGAGGGAGAGTGCTTCTACTTCGGGGGCAAGAGCAAGGGCGGTTTTGTTGGCCGAGGAGGGGATTGAGGCGGTGAAAAATATGCGGGACAATAGTATGAGTAATTTAGTGGATGGAACGCATGGTTTATCTCTGGTGGGGGGAGAGTGGCAGCTTTCGGGGAGTGCGGACGCGGTGGATGAATTTACGAGGGAGATTGAGATTTCTAATGTTTCGGGGCTACGGCATGTGACCGCTCGAGTGACGTGGAGTCAGAATGCTCAGCGAACGGGAGACGTGGAATTAACCTCCATGCTTTCGAATTGGCGAGTGCCTTTGGGGGATTGGTCCAACCCTCTTAATACAGGGATTAGCGTGGTTTTGCCGGGAGGACATGCTGGTCGGAAGCTCAAGGTAGCGGGAGAGACTGCTTTTGTGGTGAGTGCTGGTAACTCGAAAGATTTTGTAGCTATTAGTCTGGAAGATATTTGGAATATATATGTTTTGGGTCGATTAAATTTGGCCAATAAGTCTTATGATTTGGTAGTGGGCGATGGGGAAGGGGGAGATGATGATGAGTACTATGTTTATGTTGCTGCTGGTACCAACAACAAAGAACTTATGGCGGTGGAGATTGAAGAGGAAGACGATGACGATTTTGAAATGGAACTAGAGGAAACACTGAACCTCCCTGGGAATTCTGATGCCGTGGCGATTTATAAGCAGGGTGACTATGTGTATATGGCTCGAGAATCAGGGGGAACAGAATTTTATATTGTAGAAATAGAGGATGATGGGGATGATTTGGACCGAAAAGGAGGATGTGATATTTCTGGGATGGCACAGGATGTCGTAGTAGAGGGGGATTATGCGTATATTGCTTCTCATTATGATAGCAAAGAATTGCAGGTTGTGGATGTGTCTAATAAAAACGATCCTTTAGTTATTTTCTCTGAAGATCTCCCGGGAAATGCGAACGGGATGACGGTTTTAGTGGTGGATGGAACTTTGGTTTTAGGACGTGATAATGGGGATGTGTTTTTTTATGATCTGACTAATCCAGAATCGCCTCTTCGATATCCGGTGGGATATAATGCAGGAGGGGATGTCATGGATTTAGCCTATTCGGTGAGTGATCGATATTTGTTTTTGGCGACCCATAATGAAGATGCAGAATTTCAGATGTTAGATATTTCCGACCCGAATGCCCCTGTTTTGGCAAGTGCTCTAAACCTGAATAACCCGCTTAATGGTGTAACGTATGATCCTGTGGCGGATCGAGTTTTTGCGGTGGGGGAAGTTAGCGAGGAACATCCTGGGGCATTTGTGGTGATTATGCCGGGGTAGGAATAGTCAGTAGTTTTGAGTAGGGGAGTTTTAAGTGATCAGTCTGTAACAAGGAGTGAGTAGTATTTCGTTTGGGAATTAATTATGTTTGTTCCTGACTCTTAATTCTTCGTTATATAAATTGTTAATTACTGACTCCTGACTGTAAACTAGCATCTGAAAACTTAATAACTCCTGACTTATAATGTCATTTATTCGCCGACGGTCCGGCTTCACTTTTGTAGAGATTCTTCTCTACGTTACCCTTTCTGTTTGGGTGCTCTTTTCGATCAGTTATTTTATGATGGAACTATTGGATACGAAAGAAAAGTCCAAGACGGTGCTGGAGGTGGAACAGCAGGGGGTGGCGGCGATGGCTTTGATGACCAAAACAATTCAGGAAGCCGATGGTATTTATTCGCCTCCGCGAGGTAATTCGAGTGGGACCTTGTCTCTCGATGTATTGGACGGGATGAAAGATCCAACGATGTTTGATTCGGCTGATGGTGTTCTTCGATTAAGAGAAGCTTCTGGTGCTTACATACCTCTCACTTCTTCTCAGGTTCAGGTGACGAGCCTTCAGTTTACCAATGTTTCTCAATTGAATACTCCAGGGGCGATTCGAGTAGAGTTTACGCTGTCTCGAGTGAATGTATCGGGCAAGAATGAGTATGATTATACGAAGACTTTTTATACGACGGCAGCGTTGCAGTAGGGAGAAAAAAATGTTTTTTAGAAGGAAGTAGGTATTAAGTAGTAGGGGGAAGAACTCCCCTAATACCTACTTCCTAATACCTACTTCCTGAGTACAATTGAAGCATACAAAACAAAAATGATGATGTTCTCAAAATTTGGTCCTTGTTCCCTCCGGCACCCTGGTTTTATGGCTCTTATTGGGGTCTTGATCCTGGGGATTGTGGGGGTTTCTATTTCGATCTCTGTTTTGTCGATGGGGTCAGGCGCTTCTCGGGCTTCTTTTGCTCTGGAGCAGGGGAAGCAGACCGAATCTTTGCTCCAGGCTTGTATCGAGGAAGCCTTTAGTGAGATTCGTGTTTTTCATGCTTTTGAAGGGGAAGAAAATTTTCTTTTGGGACAGGGGAATTGTTGGTTCAAGGTGGCGGTTAATGGGGGAGAAAGCCGTACCGTATCAGCCATGGCGACAATCGATAGTGTTGATAAAAGGGCTGAAGTATTGATTGACACAATTGACCCACAAATCAACGTGATTTCTTGGAAGGAAGTAGATAATTTCTAAAAAATAGATAAGCTTTTTTTGATATTTGGGTTAAACGCATTTAGCCCCCCATCCCTTTTACTTTTTAATCTAAAAAAAATGAAAAAATCGTTTATGCGTTCAGGGAAAAAAGGTGGTTTTACTATGCTGGAAATACTCCTCGTAGTTGCCGCTATCGCTATTTTGGCCGGAATTGTGATTGTGGCCATTAATCCTGGAAAACAACTTGCTGAAACCAGAAATGCGCAGCGTAATTCAAGTGTGAATACTATTTTGAATGCGGTTTATCAGTATTCAATAGATAATAACGGAGCGATGCCAGCTGGCGTAGCTTCTACAGGATCATGTACAGATGCTACGAATGAAATTTGTAAAACAGGAGCGGCTTCTTGTACCGGATTGGTTGATTTGACAGATCTTACGACTGGAGGAACTTATTTGGTAACCGTCCCAGAAGATCCAAATGGAGCATCAACTAATGGAACTGGATATCATGTAGTTCTCAATGCTAATGGAAGACTAACGGTGTGTGCTCCAAATGCAGAGCAAGGACAGACTATTAGTGTAATGCGTTAATAACGGGAGGGATTTTATAGGTGAGGGCTCAAGGTGTTGAGCCCTCATTTTTTTACTCAGTGATATTATGAATTTACGTTTTCGTCCCAGTTCTGGATTTACGATGTTGGAGATCTTGTTGGTCGTGGCGGCCATCGCTATTTTGGCCGGCATTGTTGTCTCGGCGATTAATCCGGGAAAGCAGTTGGCCGAAACTCGAAATGCCAAAAGAATGTCGAATGTGAATACGATTATTAATGGTGTTTTTCAGTATTCGATTGATCAGGATGGAGCTTTTCCTCCTGGCATATCTCCTGGGGTTTGCGCTGAGGCTCAAAACGAAATTTGTAAAACAGGGGCCACTGATTGTACTGGACTAGTTGATTTGTCGGAACTAACACTTGATGGAGAATACTTGGTAAATATTCCGGTGGATCCTAATGGAGCTTCTGAAAATGGAACGGGATACCATGTGGTGGGTGATTCTGGTTCTCGATTTACGGTTTGTGCCCCTCATGCTGAACGAGGGGTGGTGATGGAGGTTCATAAGTAGATTTCAATTAACCGTTCACAAAAAACAATTGTTAATGGGGGGCAATTTAATTTTCTAAAAATATTTTACTCAAAAACCTCCTTTCTCTGTTGAGAAGAACAGGCAGATTTTTTTATTTGAGTGCTATTTTTTGTGGTAGAGGCTCTGAGGCAGCAAAGGCGTTTTTGTCATAGCTGTTTTGAGCGTTCCACAGTATCCATCCGGCGGTTTCGTATTCGTCGCAGGCTCGGATTTGGGCCTGGATCCTTTCGGGGGTATAAGGGGCCCCCAGATGAAAAGCCTGGAGATAAGGTCGGGTTAGAGCTTTTGTATTTGGGGTGGCCGCTATAATTTCGTTTCCATCTTTGAGTGCGCTGGAAACGATGTAGTAGGGATTGTAGGCGGGATATTTTACGCCTCGGTATCCTTTGGTGTAGTGAGACGGATAGATCATTGGTGAGAGATAGTCAAAGTACTGAGCCGCATCTTGTACTCTTTGTCCAATGGGAAGAACTTTTTCTACGTTCTCGTGTTTGTGATAGGTGTACCCAAAAAGGTCGGCTGATAGGGGGACTTTTAATTCTTTTAGCTGGTGGTTGATATGAGCAAAAAACTTGGTGAGTATTTTGTGACGAGGGGTTTTTGAGGGAGGGTTGGCGTAGGCTATGTTGTGTTCGTTTACATCGGTGGGGTACCGAATATAGTCGAATTGTATTTCGTCAAAACCGAGATTTATGCCTTCGATCGCTTTGGCGATGGGAATGGGCCAAGATTTTTCATTGGTCAAATCCAGCCAGGTGTGGTTTGATCGAGAGCGCCAGATAGTTCCGTTTTTGTTTTTCATCACCAAATCCGGGAATTGATGAGCGGTGGAATTGTCCTGGAAGGTTACTACTCGAGCAATGGTGTAGATACCTTTTTCGTTTAGGTCTTTTAGGATTTGAACGAATTTTTTTCTTGAAATAGCGTTTGGGGAGAGTTTTGAATTGAGAAAAAGAGGGTGTTTAGGAGGAAAGAGAAATCTTCCATTGAAGTCTTTGAGGTCCAAAACAAGTGTGTTGAGTTCCGTAGAAGTAACCAAATCAACGATTTCAGCTCTTTTTTTGTCGTTGGTGAAGGTGTATCCATTCACATATATCCCTTTCACCTTTGGAGGAGTAGCGAGTGGTTTGTGGTCTTTGGCGTAGGTCTTGATTGATTTCCCAGTGTAGTATTTGATTCCTGACTTTTTGTATTTTGCAGCCGAGGAATGAAGTGGCTGAGGAAGCCATCCCGACATAATATACCCGCTTTGCAGCAGGATAATCAGGGCGAGATTGGCGATAATATATCTCATTTATTTTTTAAATTCATTTATTATATCATTTATTTAGGTTTAAGTAAAGTGTTTTCCTTTGTTTTTTTCGTTAAATAAGCGGTTTTTTGAGAAATTCCTTTTGTTGTGTGTTGACAATTTTAAATTAATTCGTACTTATATAAAAAATATGTCCCCTTTAGATCGAGATTTAGTTCCCATCTTTTCAGAAGCAGGCGATTATGCTCGCTTTGAGCGACGGCATTCTCGTCTTTGGATGGGTATTGTAGCAGTGGTTTCACTTTTAGCTGCTGCAGCTCTTGAAGATAGGTACGATATTTTGGGTCGTGCCGGAATTGGGGATCGAAAACCCAGAATTACTTATTTTGATGGTGACACTGAGGGAGAACGATGTGTTGAGCACTGGGCCTGGCGTTTTGGATGGATCAAATGTACGCCCTCTCTATTGTATGCTGCTGTAGTCAAGGCAGACGAGGATGATTGGACGGGAGAGGGGCCCTTTGTTTTGGGCGATAGTTTTATCGATCAAGAAGCGGCTGTTGCAAGCAGACTTCCATTGGAAGAGGTCTCTAATGAATCTCAAAGCGAAACAAGGGATCTTCAGAGGCTTTTGAAGGCTCGGTCGGTTATTTATCGAGGGCAGGAATCTACGCTTGGTGAGGTTGTAGAGGGGCGGACTTCTCGTGGGGTAATGATATTAGAATTTAAGGAGGGAATGACCCGTGTTTTGATGGCCTTGATTTTTCGTTCGGATGGATCATTTGTTGTTAAGGATGATTCAATTCGACATCTTCTTTTGAGCAAGCGAAACCGGATTGAAGTGCTTGATGTAAAGGATTTGAGAAAAAATGTTTTTCTTGGGAAATAAGCCTGACGTCCACGGGTGGTCGCCAGGCTTTGATAAGAGGGGATTTACCCTCGTTGTTACCCACCCATGCTTATGCAGCTTTCGTCACGTGACGGGTGTGTGTGTTCGACTGTCGTGGGGTTGGGGATTGGGCGCATTGGATTTGGATTGTTGCGCAGCTCTTCGAGATACGCGTTGGCCATTTCAAGTGCGCTTTTGGTTTCTGTCATGTGACATGGCTCCATTATATGGGAGGGAAACGGGTTCGTTCCGGTCCAGATGCGATTGCTCGACTGGCTCGGATTTAAACCCCCTTTCGATATTTCAAATATGTCCTTCAGTATAGCATAAAACGCTGCAATGTCAAGTTTTTGTCCTTTAATAAGTATTCTCATTGGGAATTTTTTGTACAATGTTTTTCATGAAAAAAGAGGATGCAATTGCTCGGATAGACCAATTGAGAAAGCAGATATTGGAGGCTAATCAGGCCTATTTTAACGAGAATCGCGAGGTGGTTCCTGAGGCGGTTCGGGATCAAATGAAGCAGGAGTTAATTGCGCTTGAGACCGAGTTTCCCGATCTGGTGACTCCCGACTCTCCTTCACAGCGAGTAGGAATGCCTTTGGAGGGGAAACTGCCGAAGTTGGCCCATAAAACCAAGAAGTTTTCTCTGGCCGATGCGTTTTCGGTCAAAGATTTGCAGGAATTTGATGCTCGTGTGAAACGGTTTTTAAAAGTCGAAGCGGTTGAATACTCTTGTGAATTAAAAATTGATGGGATTAATGTCTCTTTGTGGTATGAAGACGGAAAGTTGGTTCGGGCCATAACCAGAGGGGATGGAACAATGGGCGAGGATGTGACTCATTCGATTCGGACATGTGAGAATGTGCCTTTGGATTTGGGCAGGGGACTTGATTTGGAAGTTGCGGGAGAGTGTTTTATTGGGAAAGGGGATTTTGAGGCGATCAGAGCCACGAATCCTGATGAAAATTTCGCAAATCCACGAAATCTGTGTGCGGGAAGTGTGCGTCAGTTGGATCCATCGGTCGCAGCCCGTCGAAAACTGCGGATGTTCTTGTACGAATTAGGACAATTTTCTGGAGAAGAAGAGATGGCTTCTCCTGAAAACCAGAAAGCTCTTTTTGAGATGTTTGATACTTTGGGGCTTCCTCATGAAAAAGAGTTTGAGGTCTGTGATTCGATTGAGAAGGTGATTGCTTATTGTGAAAAATGGACCGATAAATCCCTTAGAGAAAAGCTCTTTTATGAAATTGATGGGGTAGTGGTGAAGGTCCATGATTTTGGGTATCGAAAAAGAATGGGGTTTACGGCCAAAGCGGCTAAGTATGCTATTGCTTTCAAGTTTCCGGCCGAAAAAAAATATACAAAGTTGTTGGATGTACATTTTCAGGTGGGACGGACTGGGGCCGTGACACCGGTGGCGCTTTTGGAGCCAGTAGAAATTTCGGGCTCGACGGTTTCTCGCGCTACGCTACACAATGCAGATGAGATAGCGAGAAAACAGGTGATGATTGGCGACACGGTTATTGTTCGTAAGGCTGGAGAGATTATTCCTGAGGTTCTGGAGCCGATTATGTCCCTGCGGGATGATAAAGAGGTTCGTTCCATAGAGTATCCAAAGAAGTGTCCCGAATGTGGAGAAGAACTCAACCACGCTGAAATTGTGACGCGGTGTGAAAACTTACATTGTCCAGCTCGTCATCGTCAGAACCTGTTTTATTTCGCTAAGATGCTGAAGATTGATGGTTTGGGTCCACGGACTATCGAGGGTTTGCTGGAACTGGAGCTCATCAAAACTCCGGTGGATCTATGGCGTTTGACGGCTTTTGATTGGGCGATGCTACCGAGCTTTAAAGAAAAGAAAGTGATGAATTTGTTGGCGGCTTTAGAAGCCAAGAAAAAGCTTTTGCTTTCGGATATTTTTACGGGACTGGGCATTCGAATGATCGGGACGGAAAATGCGAAGTTGTTGGCCCTTCATCTCCGAGAACGATTTGGAGATTTTGAGATGTGTGATGTGGTGAAGTTCCTGAAAAAGGTGACTCTTGAGGAATTAGTAGATATTGATGGAGTGGGTGAAAAAGTGGCGGAATCTTTTTTTGAGTATGGAACTTCTGAAGCTGGGCAGAATATATTTGAGGCTTTTGCCCAAGTGGGGGTGGAGCTTTTATGGGAAGAAGCCAAAGAAGCTGATCCGCTCTTTTCGGGGAAAAAGTTTGTGGTGACGGGAAGTTTTGAGGGGCTGAGTCGTGATGAACTGAAAAAGCAGATTTCAGATCGTGGAGGAAAGGTGATGTCGGCGGTTTCGGGGAATGTAGATGTAGTTTGTGCCGGAGAGAAGGCTGGAAGTAAGCTGAAAAAGGCTCATGAATTGGGGGTGGAGGTGTGGGATAAGATGAAGGTGAAATCGATTTTTCGTTTTGATTCTCGGGGCAAGGGCGCTGGGCAGGGAAGTTTGTTTTAATGTAATGATCAAGGGCCTTATTGGCTCAGGGGTTTTGCTAGAAATATTTTGGACCAGGGCACAGCCCTGCTCCTTCGCTTTGAATTAAACTTTGTTGCTTCGTTCTTTCTGTTTTTTACTTCCGAAAAAACAAGGACGAGGTTATCTGCCGAATTTTTTGTCGATCGGTTAAGAAACTGTTTCTTGAATCTCTGGGGGTTCCCATTTCGATTTTCCAGAGGTGCTTTTTTGTGGGTTCTCGAAAGGTAAAGACTGCGTTTCGTGCATTTCGGGTGAGTGCGATAAAAAGATGACCGTTTTCGTTTCGAGCCGAGTCAAACGTGAGATTGAGTCGAACGAGTTCTTCTCGAAGGACTTTGTAGCCGGGATTTTGATCTTTGATTCTTTTCGCGTTCAGACTTCCGTTAGTGCGAAGACAGCGGCTGGAAAGAGAAACCGATTGTTGGTCACATTTTGAATTGGTGGCGGTAACTTTTATAAAGGCGCCATCGTTACCGAGAAAAATCATTTTTCCTCGTGAGTAGGTCAGAGAATCTTTGAGAAGCTTTAATTCGCTGGGGACTTTTATTGAAAAAGGAACGGCCTGTGCGGTATGGGAGGTGCTCTTTTTAAGGTTCATATTCACGGCTCTTTTTTTGCGCAAAATGCGGGTGGGGGTGGTGGTTTTTTTGACCAGGGTTCGAGTGCGTGTTTTTTCTTGGTAGGGCGTCCCAAAAAGAGAATAGAGGATTCGGTTGATGGTATTATCGGTGGATCGATCTTTGGGAATTCGGATTTGTGCGGTCCAAAAAAAATCGTTGTAGGGCTCGATAAAACTGAGTTGAACTAGTTTTTCGTATGGACTTTCAAGCGCGTAGTAATAGGCGTTTATGGGTTGGGTGATGGCTTTGACCGAGGGGTGAAGGGCGATTTGTTTCTGGCTGGTGGCTCGCATTCGGTGGTATTTCTTTTTGAGCGCGGTATTGGCCTTTTGGGCTTTTGTTTTAAGACAATGGCGAGCATAGGTACTTCCTCCGTCACATCGTGCTCCAGAAGAAGCAATCACTATTTGACTGTTTTTTCCGTTGAGATTCATCGTCCCACTTTCCCAGTTGAGTTGATCCTTTGAAATCGAAAAATGGTTGGGAACGGTAATATAAAAGGGAATGGTACTGGCTTTCAGTGTGTGAAAAGTGTCTTGTGATTTTTGTGAGGTAATGCGGAAGCCGTTTGAGGGTTTGAGAATGCGTCCTTTTCGCGAGGTGAAAATTTTTGTGGGGGCATAACTTTTGGGGGCTCTTGATCGTTGTTTGAATCGATGTGAACGGGGGATGTAATTGGCTCGACGTGCTTTTTTGCTCTTGCTTTCTGAGAGGGTGGTGTAACCTCCTTTTTGGTAGGGAGAAATGCGACGAGCAAAACTATCGGAAATGAATCCAATCTGTATCACAAAGGTGGCTATGACCAAAAGTGGCCCAATCGGTCGCATGGGAAAAAATTAGTTAGTTTTCGGGGAAAAAGAGCGAAGAAAGAACTTTTCTGATTTTTCTCATATCGTTGAGGAGATGATCTTTGTGTTCTTTGTCTTCGATGGTGATGACCCAGAGGTGTTTTTCGATGGGTTCGATCATGGTATAAAGCGCTTTTCGTTCCCCTTTGTGTCGGATCATATAGAGCCGTCCTACGTCTTGTTGAGAGCCGTGATTGAAGGTTGTTTTTTGGAGCATGTTTTCGTCTCGGAGCATTTCGGCTCCTTTGTGAAGCGAAAATAATTCTTGGTTGATGACTTTGGCTTTGTCTTCGATGCATTTTCTGATCAGGCGGAAACTCTGGAATTCACAAGTTTCGGCTCTGGGTTGGATGATAATGAGGCCTTCATCGTCATTTTCGAATACTAGCTGTCCGTGATCATAGTGGAGTTGGTCTTTGGTGATTTCAAATCCAGTGGGGATTTTTATTTCAAAGTCGATGAATTTAGCCTGGTATTTGCTGTCTTGATTGATTTTTACTGGCTCACTTTTTTGTCTTCTTTCGGCGGTTTTTTTGTGTTTCTTTTGTGAAGGCAGGATGGCTCTTCGTTTTTTGGGGGTTGATTTTTCCTGAAAGAGAGAGTTAATGATTTTTTGAATGTTTCGATCTTTGCTCAATGGGGCATCGGCTCGGTTTTGACTGTGAATTTTGAGCCCCCAGAGAAAACTGTTTATCGGGTCTAAAAAGGTGATTTGGTAGACTTTTTCGACTCGATTTTCCAGTTCAAAAAATCGAGCTTGGTGTTTTCTTATGGAGCTCGAGAGATTAGCAGTTTTGTCGAGACTGAGGTAGATGGTTTTGTTTTCCATCACACTTGAAGCGGGGAAAGATTCTTGAAGTTCTTTGTTGAGGGTTCTGGACTGAGAGAGAAAACAGTTTCGCACGTGAGTACTCCCGCCTTCACATCGTATTCCGGTAGAAAAAACTTCTACAGAGGCGGTGTTGTTGCTAAATTTTAAAGATCCCTTTTTCCAGTTTAGGGTGTCGGTTTCTAACGCTAGTCCTTTGGGAACATGAAACGAAAAGGCGATTGACTTGGCCTTTTTGAATTCGTATTGGGTCATGTCTTTGTTGATGGTGCCCTCACTTTTGTTGGGGTGAATACCGCGAAGTGATGATTTTGGGCGATAGCTACGGGTCGATCGATTGACGTTAGAATACTCGTTTCCGTATCCTCTTCGTCCCTGGTAGCTTCTTTTGATTTTTGCTTGATGGGTTTTTCCTACACGTGATCGGGTTGTTTTGAAACGGGTGTTTGTTTTTTTGTTGAGAATTGAATTTTTATTCCTATTTCGGGAGTAAAAACTTCTTCTTAGCGAGTTTTTTTCTGATTTTTGTGCCTGTCTTTCTTGGTAACCTTTCTGAAAAGGCGAAATACGTTCTGCGTGAGCGTATTCGGTAGCACCTAAAAAGCTGGCGACGACCAGCACGAGAGTGAGGGTTTTATTTTTCATTTTTTTTTGTTGAAAATCCCCATAACGATAGAGTTTTGGGGTGGTTTAGTCAAAAAAATGAAGGTCAAACTAAGACTGTCTGACAACGTATCTTTTGTACCACTGAGTAAGGGTGTCTTTGGCCAGGTGCATGACCTGATTAATTTTTTTCTGGAGGTGTCGAATTCGGATGAGTACTTTTTCGAGTTTGTTGGGACAGAATTTTTTTGAATTTTGAATTTTGTGGGCTTCTTTGACCAGTCCTTTAACTTCTTTTTGAAGGGCTTTAACCACTTTCTTCCTTTGGGTTTGAACGGGGGGGAGTTTGATTTTTTGAGGTTTGTTGGATCCTCCAATGAGACCGGTGATTTGGTTGGAGAATTTAGAGAAATCAAATCCCTTTTTGGTGGGAGTGGCTTTTTTGTTGCTTTTGGACTTTGCGGGGAGGTCTTCTCCGCCTGATTCTTTTACTAATTCAGAGACTCTTTCGCTTCGATCATCGATGGCTTCATCCAGGTGCAGGAATTCCTCCGAAGTTTGGGCTTCGATAATTTTTTCATATGCTCTTTCGCTCACTTTTTCTTTTGGAGGCATTTTTGGGCTTATTTTCCTTTTATTCTACCATAAAATACATTTTTTTGAAAGAAAAATGAAGCCAGGTTTGATTTAAAGGCTATTAAACCAATTAGTGAGCCAATGAAATCTTTGGCCCCATTGTGCTTTTCGGTGTTTTTTCCAGGGGCCTTTTATGATGGAAAAGGATTCGTCTGCCATTTTTTCATAGCCTCCGTAGTCTCGAATCCACATATTCATTTGAGTGCGTTCTGGGCGAATGGTGGTAAAATTGGTTTCTTGTTCGAATGCTGTGGCGTATTTGTCTAACCGACTTCCCTCAATTATTCCATTACATATTCTGAGGGCTAATAGCGCATAGTTTAGGGCTACTTTTTCGGTGTAGGGCTGGCCATTGAGTCGATAGTGTCCTTCGACAAAGGTGAAGGTGTGACCGACCATGGTGCCCTCCTTTTGATAAGAAAACGTAAGAGTGCCTCTTCTTTCATAGGCACAGGGAGGGGCCGCCATTTCGGTGAGAATATTTTCGTTGAGTTCTAAAAAATAAGGAATTCCTTGCTCACTTGAAGGTGCCTTATTGAGGGCTATTAAGGCTTTATCTCTTTCTTGTGAAGTGGCAAAAATACCTTGATTGATGTAGGACTCTAATTCTTCTTTTGTTCCGTACCTAACCGTAGTGGGAACTTCCCAGAGGTGAGAAAGATCAAAGGCTATTCGCGGGGGTGGTTCGATGTGTGATGGTGCGGGCTGGGGAGGGGGGAGATGTTCCATTGTTATTCCATAAATTTCTGATGAATTTTTTTTAGATCCGCATTTACTACTTGTTTTTCATAAAATGCAAGTCTTTGGAAGGGAAACTTGACAGGAATTTGGATGTCGAATAGCTTTTTGTAGCTTTACGGGTAGAAAAATAGTTTTTTGCTATTCGAGGCAGCTCTTTGTGGCAGCGAATAGAAGAAATGGGATCGCTTTTGAAGGAGGAAAGTATGGATGTAACGGCTGATGATTTTGTACCAGGGGGATTGATGATCTTATCCCTTTGGGCGAGGCCCAAAGTTGGGAATAAACAGCTTTTGGATGATTATATCCAGGCTCAGCGGAAAGGAGGAATAAAGCCAGGGGCTTTTAAAAAGGCCCAAAAGAAGAAATACTTAGCTCAACTTGATGAAACGGGCTTCGCTTTTGACCGTTTTGCTAAAAAAGAGCTTGAGGTCGCTTTTGGAGAAAAACTTGAGGCCCTGAAAAAGTGGGTAAAGCGTTTTGGTGGAGGGATTGAGACCGAACGATTTGCTTTTCATGAGGTGCAGCATTTGTTGCCGTCTGAAATCGATGAGAAGCGCTATGATTCCGCCTCAGGTGAGTACAAGAGTGTCAAAATCCCGATTACTGACTTGGCTGAAAGATGGCCAAATGGGCAAAATGCAGTGCTGGAGGAGCTCGGGGAAAATGTCCAGTCTGTGGCGGATCAAGTCAAGGCGCTTGTCAAAGTTCTGACCTGGAATGAAGATGCCAAGGAGCGTTATGATTGGGCTCGGAAGAACCGGGCTCTGGGGGACGATCTTCGTCAGAGAGGTTACGGGTCAATTGCGGATCTTTTGGCAAATAAGACCCCTCTTAAGATGCGGTGGATTCATGAATATGAGGTGTCAGCTACGCTTTGTGATGATGCCCCTGGCCCCGTGGTCTTAGTTGGAGATATGGGGGCCTCCCTTCATTGTGAAAGGAGAAGATATTGGGGAGCTCCTGATATTATTGATCCTGAGTCTTCTGAAAGGCAGATTCGGATCCTTCGATCAGGAGGTGTTCGTGTTTGGGGAGATGTTTGTCTTGATCCTACATCTGTTCCAAGACTTACATCGTTAAATCCCTATTGTTGGATTGAGTACTCTGTTTCTGAAGACTCCGTGGTTCATTTGCATCGCGTTTTTTTGGGCGGTCATATGAAACGATCAAAACCAGAGATGTGGCGTCCTGAGGATGCTGAAAGTCCGGTTTGAGTCAACGTTGATCTTTGTGGTCTTTGCGAGGGGGGGCTCTGGCCCCCCTTTGTAGATTTTCTTCTATCGCTGTTTTTTCATTTTTGGGGCTATTCAAGAGGTTTGGAGAGGGAAATACTATTTTCTTATTCCATAAACTTCTGATGTATTTTCTTTAGATCCGCATTAACCACATGGGTATAGACCTGAGTGGTGGCGATATTTGCGTGCCCGAGCATTTCCTGGACTGATCGCAGATCGGCTCCATTTCGAAGGAGGGTGGTGGCGAAGGTGTGGCGAAGAATGTGGGGGGTAACCGGATGGGTAATCCCACATTTTTTTCCCCGATTACTGACCATCACTTCGATGGCCGTGCGAGAGAGTCGTCGAGACTCTCCCAGTGTTTCAAATTCGTCCTTTCGTTTTCGGGCGTTGATAAAGAGTGGCTTCCAGACTTCTTGCCGAAGAGCTAGATATTTTTTAAGTTTTTCGGTTGCTCGATCGGTGAGAAACACCGTTCTTATTTTTTTTCCTTTTCCCCGAATGGAGAATTCCTGAAGCTCGAGATTTACGTTCTCGGTGTTCAGGCTGCAGAGTTCGGATACTCGAAGTCCGGTTGAAAAGAGCATCTCGATGATGGCTTTGTCGCGTGCATCAATCAGTGCGTTTTTGGATTCAGTGTAGTGTCGCAGGCGATCTAACTCATCGGTGGTGAGCCCCGATACATCTCGGGGTTCTTGTTTTAGAAGCTCGATTTTGTCTGGGGATAAGCAGTTTTCTTCGAGTTCTCTGCGGTGGCAGAATTTGAGAAAGGAACGTACGGGGATGAGATAGATGTTTTGGGTGGCTAGGGAAAGCTGACCGCCTTTTCGGGTGAGTTTTTCGAAGAGAAAATCCCGAAAAAGATCGATTGTATCTAGGGTTATGTCAGATATTTCCGATTTTTGAGGGAGTATTTCCTGCAGAAGCTCGAGAGATCGGGTGTAGTTGCGGAGGGTATAGGGGGAGGCGTTTTTGATGCTTTTTAGATAGCGCAGATAGCGGGAAATGGCTTCGGATAAAAGCATGGGTGATTAGCAATTAGTAATTAACAATGAACAATTAGCAATAATCAATTAATGAGGTCATCCCGAAATGGTTGAGGTGCTACTTTAGATCGAGCCGGAAATGAGGGATCTTCGAAGTTTATCTGAGTAAAGAGGTTGTTAGAGTCTAATTACGATCTTTCTTTGGTTAAATTCTCAGATTTTATTAGGATGATTTCTCGTTTTATGTTGGATGACTTTGGGGCGGGTGGGGACTCGAAATGACGAATTTTAACTCAGTGCTTTTACCACGTTTTCTACCTCCTGCTTTGATCCAATAAAGATGGGGGTTTTTTGGTGGCTTTCTTTGATTTCAAGATCCAGAATATTGGTTCCCTTTTGATCGAGGGCGATTCCGCCAGCTTCGGTGAAGATAAAGGCAAAGGGGCCGCATTCGAAACACAAACGGAGTTTTCCGTCTTCGTGTTCGTTGTCTGACGGGTAGGTAAATATCCCGCTTTCTTTACACAAAATATGATGGAGGTCGGGGACCATTCCCCCTGAATATCGAAGTTTTTGTCTTCTTTCGAGCCAGTCGAGCATGAGTTGGTTGTATTTGGGGTTTTCGCTGCAAGCACGGAGGTTCCCAGGCGCAAAGTATTTGGTGGTTTCTTTGAGCGTGAAGTTTTCTCGGGAAAGACAAAATTCCCCCACATCATTGAGTTCAAATTCGTGAACGCCTTTATCTTTGAGCGCAATAGTGAGAGTTATTCGAGGGCCATATACCGCATAGCAGGCGGCGATTTGGTCGCCTGGAGTTTGGCCAATAAAGTCTTCTCCTTGCCAGATTCCAAAAATTGATCCAATGGCGAGATTGGCGTTTACAAGAGAGCTTCCGTCGAGGGGGTCATAGGCTACGGCGTATTTTCCTCGGGGGGCTGAAAACCGATGTACCTCTTTTTGCTCTTCGCTAGCGATGACAGCGGCTAATTCTGATTTTTCTAGTTCTGAGGCGATAATTTTGTCGGCGAGGACATCTAGTGCCAATTGTTCTTCTCCAAAGGAGTTTTGGCTTTGGGCCAGCCCGGTGTTTCCCGAACGAATGGAGAAATTTATGTATTTAACGGATCTTGCGATGTGATAGAGCAGAGATCGTAGTTCGTTGGAAACGCCTTTTTCTCGGAGGAAATGGTTGAAGGAAATCATGGGGATTGGCAGTTAGATAATAGAAATTTGAACTTATGAACTTTTGAACTTCTCAACAAGAAGTGAAGCAAGTATTTTCCTCCTTTTTGGGGGGACACGACCTTGAGTTGAGATTTGATTTAGAAGGAAGGAGGTCTTTTGTAGAGAAGATTTTTTCAAAGGAAAGGGGGCTTGAGTACAACCTTTTTGTTATTTCTGTTCACATAATAGAACAATCTTTCCTCCTTGTGAATTGCCGGTTTTGATTTTGTTTTTGTGGAGGTTGACTTTCTCTGTGGGACGAGTACTCACTTTTGGTAATTTATTTGAATATGGAAACTCGAAATATCGCCATCATTGCCCATGTGGACCATGGAAAAACCACTCTGGTAGATGCTTTGCTCAAGGCGGGGGGCGCATTTGACGCCCATCAAGAAGTAGAGGAGCGTGTGATGGATAGTGATTCGCAGGAAAAAGAGCGGGGGATTACGATTTATGCGAAGAATGCTTCGATTGCGTATAAAGATACGAAAATTAATATTGTAGATACGCCGGGGCATGCGGATTTTGGATCCGAAGTAGAGCGAGTTTTGCGAACGGTGGATACGACGATTTTGGTGGTGGATGCTTATGAAGGACCAATGCCTCAGACCAAGTTTGTGCTTTCTAAATCTCTGGAATTGGGTCACAAAGTATTGGTGGTGGTGAATAAGATTGATAAGCCTTCGGCTCGTCCGGTGGAGGTGATTGATCTGATTTTTGATTTGTTTGTTTCTTTGGGGGCCACGGATGAGCAGTTGGATTTTCCTTACATGTATACGGTGGCTCGCGATGGAGTTGCGGTAAGAGAGTTGGAGGATGAGAAAAAAGATATCACGCCTCTTTTGGATTTTATTTTAGAACAAGTTCCGGTCGCAAAGGCGGAGGTAGATAAGCCATTTCGAATGCAGCCGGCGACGCTTGATTATGATAACTTCTTGGGTCGAATGGCAGTAGGAAGAGTGTATGAGGGGAAGGTGAAGACCGGACAACAGGTGACGGTCTCTACTCCCGAAGGTGGAAAAAGAAAGGCAAAACTTGGTAAAATTTTTACATTTCGAGGGCTTGAAAGAGTGGAAGTTGAAGAGGTTGAAGCGGGTGATATTGTGGCACTTTCAGGAATATCGGATATTTATGTGGGAGAAACGATTTCTTCTGATGAGGAGGCTGAACCTTTGCCGGCTATTTCGGTTGATCCACCGGCTTTGGGGATGGATTTTATGGTGAATGATTCGCCTTTTGCGGGACGAGAAGGAAAGCAGGTGACGAGTCGAAATATTCGGGAACGACTTGAGAAGGAACTCGAAACGAACGTAGGGTTACGAGTAGAAATGCAGGGGGGATTGGATGTTTTTAAGGTGTATGGAAGAGGGGAGATGCATTTGGCTGTGTTGATTGAAAATATGCGAAGAGAGGGTTTTGAGCTGCAGGTCTCTCAGCCTCAGGTGGTGTTTCGAGAGGTCGAGGGCCAAAAACAGGAACCTTTTGAAAACGTAGTGATCAATGTTCCCGAAGAAATGAGCGGAAAGATTATAGAGGTGCTTTCACAGCGTAAGGGGACGATGAAGAATATGAAGACGGAAAACGGGAATACTTTGCTTGAATTTGATATTCCTACGCGTGGGCTTTTGGGGTTCCGTTCCACTTTTATTATTTTGACCAAAGGAGAAGGAACCCTCTATCACAGTTTTGATCGATATGATGTATTTGCTGGGACTATCGAGAAACGATCGGTGGGATCGATGATTTCTGGAGAAACCGGAACTACGACGGCTTATTCTCTGTGGAATTTGCAAGAAAGAGGTCCGATTTTTATTGATCCCACGACCGAAGTGTATGAGGGGATGATTATTGGTGAGCATAACCAGGGAACGGATCTGGCTGTGAATCCGATTAAGGGCAAGAAACTGACTAATGTTCGGTCTTCGGGAGCGGATGATGCGATCAATTTAACGCCTCCGGTGAAAATAACGCTTGAAAAGGCGATTGAGTATATTCAGGATGGGGAATATGTAGAAGTAACGCCGGATAATATTCGACTGAGGAAGAAGTTTTTGACTGAAGTAGAGCGTAAACGAAACCGATCCACTTCGTAGGGACACAAAATCTTGTGTCCTTGGGTTACATAAATAAGGAGGGCTCCGGGGTTTTATCCGGAGCCCTGTTTGAGGGAAGGGGGGGCGCGAGCTCGAGGGTGACGACCTTTGACCCGGCCGTAGGTCGTCTTTTGAGCTTCAGCGGCCCCCCACACTTCCCAGCCCTCCTTTGGCTGCGTACTGGTATGCTGACCAGTCGCCACAAAGAGAGGGGACCGTGGAATGGTATTTGCCAATGGCCTGAGGAACCTATTGAGATCTTAGCTGATGAGTGGGGAGGAATTCCTCACCAGGTCTCTAACATTTCGGTATCTCGTGTGATTTTTAGCATCACTTTGAGACCAAGCGTCAACTCCTTTCTCATAAAAAGAAATTAACTGACCGAAATGTTCGCCATCGTGAGACTCACCCCGCCGCGGGTGACCAGTATCTCAGGTTCTGAGACTCTTTTGGCGTTCCTCTTTTCCACGATGTAAGGCTTTTTTTATTTATATTTATATATTTGTCAACATTCTATTGATTAAGGCCTCTTAAAAAGAGGGCCTTGGCATAGGCCCTTTGAGTTTTTTGATGGAGGGATGTCTTGCAGTTCATCCTTCCATCTTTTGATGGCCTATGTGGGAGACTAAATAAGTTCCGCACAGAGAGCCAAAACGTGGGAGTACATTTTTCTCTCGGTTGAGTTTTGGTTTGGAAGGTACTTGAGATGGAGTGGTATGGCGACATCCGTGTCTATATTTTCCATTCTCAAAATCTCAGAGCATTTCTGGCTCCCCGCAAAGCCAGAAATGAGGTGGATTGAGACTCGCTTGTGCAGAGCGAATACCTTAGGGGCTCAAACCGTTTGCTCGATGCAGGCTTTGTGCCTGACCACGTTCTATTAGGGTTTATACTTTTTGTGGGCTTGATTTCAACCCGTGTTGGAATTTCATATTTTATGGTTCTATTTTTGGCCTACTGGGCTGAGTGTTTACAGATGTTTGACTTATCACTACTATGGCGCGGCATGAAGATTCGAAAGGCGATTTTACCGGTGGCGGGTTTTGGGACTCGTTTTTTGCCGGCTACCAAAGCGCAGCCGAAAGAAATGTTGCCGATTTTTGATACCCCAGCGATTCAGTTTATTGTTGAAGAGGCGGTGGCGGCGGGAATCGAAGACATTATTATGGTGACGGGTCGAGGAAAACGGGCTATTGAGGATCATTTTGATTCGAATTTTGAACTGGAATCGGCACTGGCGGAAAAGAGGAAAGGGCATCAGTTAGCGATGATTCGAAATATATCTTCTCTGGCGAATTTTGTATATGTGCGACAAGCGCAGCCCTTGGGAGATGGCCATGCGATTTTGTGTGCGAGTGATTTGATTGCGGATAATGAACCGGTCGTGGTGCTTTTTGGGGATGATTTGGTTGATAATGGAATGGGAAAAAATGCCGTGCAGCAGTTGATTGATGTTTATGAAGCAACACAGTCACCGGTGGTACTCTTGGATGAGGTTCCAGAACAGGAAGTGGAAAAGTATGGAATTTGTGAAATTGAAAAACGAGGTAACCATACGGGGAAGATTCTGAGTGTAGTGGAGAAGCCACCGGTTGATCAGGCGCCTTCTAATTTGGCGGTGGTGGGAAAGTTTGTGCTGACGCCAGAGGTTTTTTCTTATCTCAAAACTCAGGGGCCTGGGCCTGATGGAGAAATTCGTTTGACCAACGCTTTTAAGCGCTATTTGTCTCAGGGGGGAGAACTCTTGGGGAAAACACTTGAGGGCAAGCGTTTTGATACGGGAGATAAGCTCGGTTTTTTGAAAGCGACACTGCACTATGCGCTTCAAAAAGAGTCGGTAGAGGTGACGCGTCAGTTGCAGGAATTTTTGGAGGGGGAAGCTTGAAAATAATGCTTGGGCATGCTATAATTGGGCGTAACCAAATTTTGGAAAATGGACGATAAAACGCCTCTCAATTACGACGATCACATCCTTGAGATGCTCGAAAAAGCCGAAGATCTGAAGTGTGAAGGTCAGTTTGATGAAGCGATCAAAGTTCTCCAAAAGGTGGTTATTTCGGAACCAGAGTGTTCTGAAGCCTACGAAGAAATCGGAGACAACTATTTGTCTTTACGAGAATTAGATAAAGCTGAAAAGGCTTTGGCTCAGGCATTGAAATTGAGTCCTAATTCGGCAAATGCGCTTTATCTTCGTGGTTTTCTTTTGTCGTTGCAAGAAAAATGGACCCAGAGCGTGGACGAGCTTCAGAGAGCCGATCAGATGTATCCCAACCATCCCGAGATTCTTAGATGTTTGGGATGGTCTTTTTATAACAGCAATCGAAAAGCTCAGGGGATTGCGGTGTTAGAACGATCGGTTGCTTTAAACCCAGATGATCCCAGTGCTTTGTGTGATTTGGGGGTTTGCTATATGAATTCTACCCAGTACGAAAAAGCCCAGACGATTTTTTCTCGGGTGGTGAAGATTGATCCTACTTTTGAGCAGGCACAGGAATATTTGAAGATTTTGAAAACGCTTTTGAGTTCTCCTTCTGTAGAGGGGGGGCTCACTTAAATTCTTAGTTTGTTTGGAATTGTTTAGGTTGCCCGATTTTTAGTATACCTGAGTTTTCGTAGGCGGCTTTGAAGCGAGTTTCGTGTTTGAGGTCTGATGGTGTTGGAGGAGCATAGTATACCCATGGATTTCCATAGATGTTGGATGATCCGTATTTGTGATCGGGGCCTAGTTTTTCCTGTAATTCGTTTTGAGAGAATGCTTGGACGGCATCGGGGGGGTATCCAAATAACAATCCATCTTCTAATGAATTTTGGGCACTGTTATAGTGCGGTTGTTTATTTTCCCACTTTTTTTGGAAGTCTGTAGGATGGTGGTAGTTGTGGAAGATGGTGGGGTGTTTTTTTGCTGTTTTCATTACGGCTTCTGGGCAGAACACGACGTATCCGTTTCTTGTTTTACTAGTAAGAAGAAGTTCTTTTTTTGCCGATTTTACGAGGATTTCTAGTATTTCTTTTTCTCTTTGGGAATGTCCCTGAAAGAGATAGCAAGCAGACTTTATCCCTAGAAATATTCCTTGTAGGAGGGCTATGTTTTCGGCATTTGTTATCAAACCTCTGTTTTTGTTTTTCTTGAACATTCTAATTTCATAGTGAAATTGCCATTGTACCTTTTCGGGAAGCCTTGAGAAAAATCGTTCGTATCCATCTTTATTCCAGAGGTGTTCAGGGAAGAGGGTTGTCTCTATTTTTTGAGCCGTTTTTTGAATTTGTTGGACGGCTTTAAAGCGGGTCACAAACCAGCTTTCACTATCTATTTTTTCATATTTATTTTGGAGATGGTTTTCTAGAAATCTTGATCTGGCTTCTGGATGTTTGAGTGCGAGATAAAGAAGTAGATTGGTTCCTTCGTTTTGTGTTGTGTGCGTCTCTTGAACATGAATAATTGCTAGTTCTGTTAAGTTTTCAACGACCCAGAGGGCTAGTCCGAGGTCTGATTCCACTTCCTCTGTTAAGTGTTTTTCGAGAGCTTCTCGTTCTTGTTTGTGATGGTTGGTTGATTGGTGGTGACTGAGTGTTTGCAGGTGGGGGAGCATGTGGATGGTTGGGGTCTTCAAAAAATCCTCTGTTCGGGGCATTGGGGCAGAATACTGAGGTTCTGAGGGGAGGGGCATTTTTGCTTAAATATAATTATGTTTATTTTATTATATTTTGCTTATATGTCAACTCCTTGTTTTTAGACTCTGTGTTTTAAAGGGTTTGTTTGACACGGGAAGGCTTGGCGCTACAATCAGCGGGTTGTTTTAGAGTTTGGAGAGAAAAACGGTGGAAAAACCGTTTCGCAAAAAGCACGAGTGGCGGAATTGGTAGACGCGCTAGCTTGAGGGGCTAGTGGGAAATATTCTCCCGTGGAGGTTCAAATCCTCTCTCGTGCACCAGTCTTTGTTTGCGTGGAACCTTTTTAGTTCAAATACAAACTATGCCTGGTAAACTATCTCAGGACAACGATGTAAAAGTCCCCCCCAAAAAGTGATTGAGAAATAGAGGATCAATAAGCGCTTTTTGGAGAGGAGGAGATGACGTAATAACGGTAGTTTTCACGGAGCAGAGCGTAGTGGAAATGAAAGTTGTTAAGTCGTCGACGACGACGCGGGGTAGAGCAGTGGTAGCTCGTCGGGCTCATAACCCGAAGGTCGGCGGTTCGAATCCGCCCCCCGCAACCACGTCGGACGTGACTACGGATATTCCGTGGTTTTTCCGCGTTGCTCCAAAACAACTCCATATCCTCCGTAACGTCCTCCTTTTCCCAAAAGCACTTATATTCAAATCTTTCTCAAGTACTTTTGGGTGATTATGGTTTTTGTCAGGATGCCCATTAACGATTTTGAATCTTCTTTACTCTAATTTAATAATCTTGTTGGGTTTTAAGGCTTGGCTGAAGTATTTATCGTGAGAGATAAATACTATTGCGGTCGAAGTTTCTTTTAAAAATTCCTCTAAATCTTCTTGAGTATAAATATCTAAGTGGTTTGTTGGTTCATCCAGAAACAAAATGTCTGGCTTTTTTTGAATAATTAGTGCTAGTTCCAATCTTTTTTGTTCACCACCAGATAAAGACTCAATTCTGCTTTTCATAAAATCTTTCAGTCTATAGTGTGCTAAAAGTCTATGATATTCGGTTTCAGACAGGTGTAATTTTTCTGTGATTAAATCTCGGATGGTTTTCTTTTGGGGGAGATTACACTCCTGCGTTAGCCATCCGATAGACAGGTTATCTTTGGTAATTACATCTCCTTCAAAATCTTTATCTTTTCCAGATAGGATGTTCAGAAGCGTTGTCTTTCCGGTTCCATTCTTTCCTGTAATATGAATAATTTCTCGAGTTTTTACTTTTCCAGAAACTTCTTTAAGCAAAATATTTTTTGAGTTTTTAAATGATTTTCCCTGAATATTGAACTTCATAATCAGGGATGGTTTTTTGTTTACTTCCTGAGAAGTCATCTGGATTTTGGGATTTTCTTCGGGCTTTTCTGGACATTGAGTTTTTAATAGTGAAAGTTTCTTTTTTTGGCTGGCTACAAGATCGGAAAATCGATACTTTGGATGAAATTCGTTAGCAATCAGCCATTTTTGAATGGCAATGATTTGTTTATTTAACCGGTTATAGGTTTTTAGTTGTTTTTCTCTTTTTTTCTTTTTGGTTTCTCTCCACTGTTCATAGTTTGCATCGTATTGAATGAGCTCTTTTTTTTGTGTGTCCATCTCCCAGATGGTGTTTATTGATTTACTGATTATTTCTCGATTATGAGAAGTGAGAATGACTGAACCGTTGAAATTGGATATGAAATCCTGAAACCATCTTACACCATCCCCATCCAGATGATTTGTTGGTTCGTCTAAGATAAGGATTGTTGGTTCACTCAGAAGTAGTTTAGCGATTTTTAACCTCACCTTCTGTCCTCCTGATAAAGTATTTGTTGTTTGAATTATTATTTCTGGTGGAAGTCCTACCTGGCTTAAGGCGGTATCAATCAAATATTCCATCCAGGTTTCTGAAAGTTGATTTTCTAAATATTCGCCAATCAATATATCTGATGGAAAAACTATGTGTTGTGGAAGGTAGCCCATGTATTCTCCTGAACTGTGAATACTCCCCAAAATTGATTCGTGTGAACCAACTAATGTTTGAAGCAGGGTTGTTTTTCCACAACCATTCTGTCCTACAATAGCAATCTTCTTCTTGGCTTTAGAGTCTAAAGAAAGATTTATTTTTTCAGCATATGCTATGCCTCCATGACCGATACTAAGATTTTTTGTGATAAACATCTTGTCTGCAAATTAATAGATAAAAAACCTTCGAGCTTTTTACTCGAAAGAAAGGTAAACCTTGCAGGCAAGATGTGAGAAAAGGCGTGTCGAGTTAGCCTCTCTTCATGCCTGCGAAGGCAGAAGAGAAGGTTGTGAACGACAGACGTTTGCCCTCACCGAGTAATGTCCAACTTTGACATTGGAGTTTTGCTCGGAGCTGGAAACGCTTTTCTGAGTTAGTCATTACTTTTTATTTATAAGAAATTCTATTTTATTGTCAAATCTTCATTGTGTTGTTATTTGTTTATATAGTGAAAGTTTTTCCGATGGCATTCCAGGGGAGTTTTGTGTTGAACTCGGGGAAGTGATTGAGCACCCATTGGACGTAGGTGTTGGAGTTGGGACCGGTGAGTGAATACTGGTTTATGAAGGGGTAGGTTTGGAGGCTTTTGGAAAGAAAATTGTTTATCTTTTCGGCTAATGGACCTTCAGCTTTCCAGAGGCATTTGCTTTTCCAGTGATGCTGACTGGGAAAAGGCCACATACCAATTCCTTGGAATGGAGGAAAGTGGTTTGTGTGAAGGTGTCCCATGTTTTTATCTTTGTTGGGGGTGTGAAGTATTTCCCATCGGGTGAGGACTCCTTTTTGGTTGCTGACAAACCAGGGGTGGGAGGCAAAGCAGAAGGGGATGCAGGCGGGGCAGAGAAAGAGAAAGGTTTCGTGTTTGCCTTTATCAACGAGATCCTGATTATTGGGCATGAGAGTGGGTGGAGTTTATGCTGATTATACTTGAATTGTGTTTTTTTTATTGTTGTTTTATTGTTGTTTATACTTTCTTTTATTTAAATATATGTAAAATGACAGATTCAGATCCCCAGTATTTGGAACGGACCGAGGAGGATATTCGTGCGGCTTTAGAGAGCGCCGTCCAGGCAGCTAACCTTGATTCAGAAGGTTTGGAGGGCGACTATAATTATGATGCGGGCACGATTCGAATTGAAGATGGGGTGGTGCTTATTGATGTTCCTGTGGTTTCATGGAGTCCTGCTCGTTTTGCTATTTCTGATCCCTCAAAGGCCCCTGTTTGTCTCCCTGGTTCTGATGAAGATCAAACGCTTGAACAATTTTTTACACACTGGTTGATTACTTTTACTGAGAGAGCGAGGGCTTAATTTTAAAAATCATAACAAGAGTGCTGCTTATTTTCTTGACTGAATGAAAAGCCCTCCCAAGATCAATCCCAGAGCGATAAAGGTAGAATAGTGAATGGGTTCGTCGAGGAGAAAGTAGATGAAGAACAGAGAAACCAGAGGGGTGAGAAAAATGAGATTCGACATCTTGGCAGTGTCTCCATGTTTGAGGGCGAGAAACCAGAACAGATAGGGGAGGGCGCTGGTAAAGGATCCTAGGTATATCAGTCCAATGATTTCTTTTGTTGTTATGGTGGTGGGGAACTCAAACCACAGACAAATCACCCCGAGAGAAAGCAGGGTTCCGAGTGCAAAGTAGAGCGTGAGGGAGGTGAATTTTTCGTAGTCGTGTTTTTTTCCGAGAACCGAATACAGTCCGTAAGAAACAGCGCCTAAAAGGGCGAGTAGGTCTCCCTTTATACTGGAGAAGGTAAAACTCAGTAAATCGCCTTTGGTGGCGACTACGTAGACTCCCAAAAAGCTTAGGCTAATGGCCACAATCTTTTGGAGGGTGATTTGTTCCTTCAGAATAAAGAAGGCGAAGAGAATAATCCAAACCGGCCAGGTGTAGTTTACCATAAAGGCCTCTTGGGCCGTTGTGAACATCAGGCTGGTGTAGAAGAAAATGAGGTAGAGGAATACTCCAAGGAGTCCTAGGATAATTATGTTTCCATAGTCTTTGAGGGTATAGGATTTAAAATAAGAAGTTTTTTTATTCCAGAATGTGATTCCCAAGAGCGTGATGGTGGCAAAAAGACAGTTATAAAAGAGGACTTGAAAGTTATTGAGATTGGTGAGGAGGAGTTTTATGACGGCTGGCGAGGAGCCCCAGAGGAGTATGGTGAGGGCGACGAAGAAGTAACTCCAATTGGATAATGATTTGTTTTGGTTCATTTAGGGCTGAAGTTAAAGAATGGCGAGTGCTGCCCCACCTACAATGCAGGCGCCGGCTAGATACCGCCAGGACTTGTGACCTTCCATAAAAATATGGCCTCCCAGAAATACTCCAAAAATAATGGAGAGGTTCCGAACCGATGCTACGACGGCAGCATCGAGTTCGGCCATGGCCAAACGGGAGCAGAAAAAGCTGGCCGAAATTGAGAAGGCGTAGAGAAGTACGACTTTCCAGTTTTTAAGGTCTTTCCAGGCTTCTTTACGAAAAAAGAAACAGGGAATAATGAGGAGGGGGAGCTGAAAGAGCGTGATTGAAACTATTTCGGCAGGGGTGAAGCCCAGGGTAAGGAGCTGCTTGTCTATAAGTTCAAAGGCGGCTACCGAAAGGGCGATAACGCCGATGAGACTCAGAATTTTTATTCGAATGTTGCTGAGGTGTTGGTCGAGAAAAAAGATAAGTGCTCCGAGTCCTACGGAGAGTATTCCTATGGTTTGAGTAAGAGAAAAATTCGATCCCAGCCAGTATATTTCTCCCAGTAGGATGAGCAGGGGCGCGAGTCGAGTGAGGGGATAGAGTACCTGAAAATCGAGGCGTGAAATTAGCCAAATACTAATCAGACCATAAGAGGTTTTAAACAGCGTGCTGAGCCCGACCAATTCCCAGTGAGCTGCACATTTATTCCAGAATTCTGGTGTGGCCCAAGCAGGGATGAAGCACAGTACCAAAATGAGAATGCCCCAGAAATTAAGAGTAAGGGGATGGGCGGCTTTTTTGGCAAAGATTCCAGTCCAGGGGTGGAGAAATGCGGAGAGGACGGCGAGGAGAGCGGGGGTCATTTATTTATTTTATTTTTATTTAATCATTAGGAAATTGAATTTCATTTTTTTGTTTGACAAAATCTCAAATCTAGCTACTTGTTGGTTGTTTTTAGCTTTGTAATATGTCAAGAAGACGAAAATCCCCAAGCAGATCTCCGAGGAATTCCTCACCTTCTGGGGCTAGAAAGTGCCCAAGAGTGTTAAACCCCCATATGGTTGAGGCTCACAAAGGAGATTTTGAATATCGCTACAGTCAATTTGCTTCACTCGCCGACTCTACCGGTAAAATGCAATTGGCACCTACGATTTTGGATACCACGTCTGCGAAATTTAAGGTTCTTGTGCTCACGAAGATTCCTCCAAGGGCGAGACCAAGTCATGCTGTTTATGCGACAACTAAGAAAAACACATCTCATTCGACTCTTTTTAATACGGAAGATATATATCAGTCTTTGTGTGAGCACCCCGATAGGAATATTAGGAGGTGGCCCAAAGTTGTTTCAGCGGCAACGATGTCGAAACTAAAGGATCCGGCTTTGTTTCATATTGAGCATCGGGGGATGGATACTATTTCTCGATACAAAGGAATGGGATGGGTTAAACAATTGTATAGGTTGTTGGAGAGAATGATAGGGCCAGCTCAACAAGAAGCATCTCAGCGTTTTGGATCTTTAAATTTTTTGATGTCGAGAGGGTTGTATCCTCATAAGTTGCACGTTCCCATTCAGGGAAATTTTATGGCAGAGATTCCCATTAATACCCCAGAACTTGTGAAGCTGGTCTATGATTATATTGAATCACCGGTTTTGCGGACTTCGACTCGTAAGTGTAAAAAAAGTCACAACTTTGCTACTCCCTTTTGGGTTGAAATGAAGAGAAAAGAGAAGCCAGAAAGTCTTGAGGGAACGTACCCTGGAGAGCTTTTGGATGAATTGGTCCATTTTTCGGTGGAGGCCAATGAGGCTTTGCTTGATCGAGCTATGAAGCCGGGGTCTGACGGGGAGCAATGTATGTTTTTTGATCCAGACTTTTTGGGAGGGCTGGCCAAAAATTTATCTGATTTGGCAATCCCTGTTGAAGATGATAATGGGGTTACCGGATTTGTTACTCGGCCAAATTTTCTTTAATTCTGTTGTATGTAAAATGCGCGAAAATTGGTTGAGCACTAATCCAGGAAATTTCTGACAGCAAGACGACCAGAAGCACTCCCGGACTAAAAAATTCGGCGGCCAACAATATGGCGAGGCCGTTGTTCATATTCCCAAAGGTGAGCGAAGTGGTGAGACGTTCTTTGGTTTTTTTGGCTGGAATCATGTAACCGATAGCAAAGAGGGTAAATGTGGTGATAAAGAGTCCGACCAACGCCTGAAGGGCAAACCAACTAAAGAGATGCTCGGCGATGTGAGGTTGGTTTTTGGCGATGAGGAGCCCCATAAAAACGAACATACATCCCACGCCCAAAAGGTTGGAAACGGTTGTAATGCGTTTGGTGGCTTTTGGGGCCCACCTTCGAAAACCGTAGGCGGCTAGCGCTGGGATAAAAATAATTTTGCTAAGAAATCCAAACATCAGTCCAAATTCGATTTTGGTCGTCAGATTGAATCCCCATTGGATAAGGAGGGGAACGGTGAGGGGGACAAGGAAGGAAGTTCCCACCGTGAAAGCGGTAGCCCAGAGTGGCTGAAGACGATAAAAAATCGCCAGCAAAGGACACATGATAGCCGAAGACATGGCCGTGAGTAAGAAGAGTCCCATTCGAATGTCTTCAGGAAGCGCAGGAGTAAGAACATAAAAAATAAGGGGCAGTCCTAGGAGATAGAGAATGATAAGCCCGAGGAGTTTTATTTTGTTGGCTTTCAGATGTCGAATTTCTGAAAAATCGAGTTTTAAAAATCCCAAAAAAAGAGCCAGCATCATAATTTCATCGCCGAAATTTTTAACCGGAAGAAACAGGGCGGGATAGAAATAGGCGGTGGTGGCGGCAATAAACAGAAAAAGGGCGAAGTGTTCTTCGATGAATTTTTTCATGTTATGAGTTTATGCTTTAAGGTTTAAACCTCAATCGAAATAAATGGACGAGAGGGAAAAGTAAATGAAAAGCTTGCAATAATTGGATTAATTAGCACAATCGCCTTGTTCTTATTCATAATTTTTAAAGTCATGTCTGACGAAACAAAAGCAGCGGCCGCTGAAGCCGCCTCTGAAAATTCAGTAAAAGAAGTAGAAGCTTCTTCCAACAAAGCTACGGCGAAGTCGAGTAAAAAGGGAAAATACAAGAACCCTTTTTCTTATCGTGACGAGCTGCAGTGTAAGTTTGTAAACTGTGTTATGCGACGAGGGAAAAAGACTGTTGCCCAGAAAATTTTGCGTGACGCTTTTGATGAACTCAATCGTAAGGGGGCAAAGGATCCTCTGAAAACTTTTGAAATGGCCGTATCCAATACAAAGCCTACCATGGAGGTAAAAGCCAAACGTATTGGGGGAGCGGTTTATCAGATTCCATTGGAAGTTAATACTAAACGACAGTTGAGTCTTTCTATTCGATGGTTGCTTGAGGGCGCTCGAAAAAAGAAAGGAATGCCGATGTACAAACGATTGGCTTTGGAGTTGACTGATGCGGCGAACCAAACTGGGTACGCGTTTTTGAAGAAAGAAGAAACGCACAAGATGGCTCAGGCCAATAGGGCATTTGCTCACTTGGCGAGGTATTAGTAGGGCAATGAATTTTGGGGGAAGTAGGTATAAAGAATTAGGAATTAGGCACCAAGAGGTACAGTTCTTGGGGCTTTTTTCCTTGTTTCCCCTAATACTTACTTCTTTTAGTTGTTGTCCTCCTAATCCACATCAAATACCTGCCTCAATACCCAGTCACCCACTCGATAAAACCACTGCTTGTGTCGTTGTTCGTAGTCTCTTTTGACAAAAGAGATGGTGGTAACCCCGGCGACTTCGCGGATGCGGAGGTTTTTTTCGAAAATTCCGCGGAGGGCGGGGTCGAACTGAAATTTGATGTTGTGTTCTTCGCAGAAGGAAATGCACGAGAGGGTGTGCTCAAAGGCGTCACATTGGATTATGGAGGTGACGTGGTGCTGAGCACAGACTTCTTCGAGTTTGTTGAGTTTCCCCAGGATAGGAGCGTTTTTGAGAGATTTTGTTATGCCGTAGGGATCAATTACTCCGATGACTTTGTGGGGAGCGTAGGGATCGGTTTGAATGGCTTCGATAAATTGTTCGGCAATACGGTTGGCTCCAATGATGAGTGTATGGTAGACATTCTTTTCGATTTTTTTTCGGCGAGCGAGGAGATAGCGCACGATGGATTGAGAACACAGCAAAAAACTACAGCCAAAGAAAAAGCTATAGAGCCCGATCATGCGAGAAAAAAGAATCTCTCGGGGAAAAAAGTAGGTGACGATCAAAAATCCGATGGCAATTATTCCCCCAACAAAAATAAGAGCGATGTCGTACCACTCGCGTTCTTTAGACCGGGGAGGGATTCGGTAGTATTTGGTGAAGATGAGAAAAATGATCCAGGTAAATGTGGCCAGGGCCGAGAGGCCGGCAAAAAGTGAGAGAGGAAAATCAGAAGAGAAAAGGATGCCTACGCGTAAAAAATAGGCGGCCAAAAACGCTCCATATATTCCAAGGGCATCGATGATGATTTGTATGATTCGAAGGCGGATCCAATCTTTGAGCATGTAGGATGGTAGTTGACAGAATTGTAGAAAAGAATATTTAAAATACAAATATTATTGTGAATTGTTATTAAATGGCGGACGAGTATTTGGCCTGTTGGGAAGAAATGACTTTTGATGAAGTAGTTGATTGCTATTTACAGGCCAATAAGGAGTCTTTTTTTGAATCCATTCGTTATCAGGTAAGACAGATATTAAGGTCCCTTCTTACTTCGGAAGAAAAAGAAAGAGTTATGGATTTGAATTTTGATGAAATTCGGGGATTTGTAGTTTTTATTGTGGATCTTGTTCAACAGGCCCTTCACAAAACTGTGGCAGGTGATATTGGACCGAATCTTAGAAGCGTGACTTCTGGTCAGGCGGTTGATGAATTATTGGTTCATTATGGAATTTCTTTGGATGAATTGTCTTCTGAAGAAGAGGGGGGTGAAAATGAAGGTGGCCCTCTTTTTGTAGATTTTTTTACGCTTATGAAGGGGCGTCTTTTGGACCTCACGCGTGATGAAAAGTTTACCAAAATGTGTGAAAACACGATTGCTAATTTTGTATACGAGTTGTTTAAGCTCTTTGAGAAGGGGGTTGATCCACAGGTTCAATTATTGATCTCTCATTTGGAAGAACCAGAACGAATTTTGATTTGGGAGGACATGAGTGTTTTTTTGGTAAATCGAATTGAGGCTTGTGTATTGAAACGAGATGAAGATGAAGGTGCGAAAGGAGATCATAGCATTGAAGTCACTCTTATGGCCTGTAAGGCTGGAAATACACAGTTTCGACAATTGTGTGATGAAGTTATGAGAGAGTTTGCTGAAAAAGGGCAGGAAACCTTTAATGAATATCTCGATGAAGTTCTTCAAAATAATGAGCTGAGGAAGCGCAATTCATGACTACTTTCTCATTTTTTCTTCTAGCTCGTAGATTTCGTCTCGCAGGATAGCAGCTCGCTCGAAATCGAGATTTTTGGTCGCGATGTCCATTTCGCTGTTGAGCTCTTTGAGCATTTTTTGGATCTCTTCTTTTTTGGTGAGTTTTTTGAAATTTCGAGTCTTTCCGCCAGATAGATCTTTTGAGATGTCGACGATTTTTTTGATAATGGTTTTGGGGGTGATACCGTGCTTTTTGTTGTAATCTTCCTGTATTTTACGACGACGAACGGTTTCATCGATGGCTTCTGCCATGGCTTTGGTCTCTCTTTGAGCGTACATAACTACCCGTCCATTGGCGTTTCGAGCGGCTCGTCCGATCACCTGCAGGAGGGCGTCTCGAGATCGGAGGAAGCCCTCTTTGTCGGCGTCAAGGATGCAGATCAAAGATACTTCCGGCAGGTCGAGTCCTTCTCGAAGAAGATTAATTCCCACAATGACTTCAATTTTTCCCTGACGGAGTTCGGTGAGAAGCTCGATTCGTTCGATCGTTTCGATCTCGGAGTGAAGATATTTGGCTTTTACGCCGGCTTCGATGAGGTATTCAGCGAGGTCTTCGGCTGATTTTTTGGTGACGGTGGTAATCAGTACTCGATCGCCTTTTTTGGTAGTGGCTTTGACTTCCTCCAATAGATCGTCGATGGGGTATTTGGTGTCTTTTACTGTGATGAGCGGATCAAGAAGTCCTGTCGGACGAATAATCTGTTCTACCATTTCTTCTTTGCCACAGTGTTCGTATTCGTATTTGCCCGGAGTAGCCGAAACGTAGACCGCTTGTTGGATTTTCGCTTCGAATTCGTTGAATTTGAGCGGTCGATTATCAAAGGCACTTGGTAGTCGGAATCCGTGTTCGACCAGAGAGTTTTTTCGCGAGAGGTTTCCGTTGAACATTCCCCCAACTTGAGGGATGGTGATGTGAGATTCGTCGACGAAACAGAGAAAGTCTTTGGGGAAGTAGTCGATCAGTGTGGCTGGAGGTTCGCCTGGTTGTGCTCCAGAAAGGTATCGAGTGTAGTTTTCGATCCCATTTACGTACCCGACTTCGCGCAGCATTTCGACGTCGTATCGAGTTCTTTGTTTGAGACGATGAGCTTCGACAGCTTTGCCGAGTTTTTGGAGTTCGGCCAACCGGACTTCGAGATCGGATTCGATTTGACCGATGGCGTTTTCGATTCGTTCGGGGGTGGTGACGGTATGTTTGGCCGGGAAAATAATGGCTTCGTCGAGCCCTGAGATATGTTCGCCGGTGAATCCATCGATTTCTGTGATTTTATCCAGGTCGTCGCCCCAGAACTCCATTTGGAATGCTGTGTCGGAGTTGGGGGGGAAGACGGTTATGACGTCTCCCAGTACTTCAAAGGTTCCCCGACAAAAGTCGGTTTTTACCCTTTGGTATTGAATGTCGACCAGATTTTTGAGGAAATCTTTTCGGGGATAGCTTTTGCCTACTTCGAGTTTGATGGCGAGTCCTTCGTAGGTTTCTACGTCTCCCAAACCATAAATACAAGAGACCGAGGAGACGATAATTACGTCTTTTCGAGTCAAAAGATTGATGGTTGCGGCGTGTCGGAATTTGGAGATTTCTTCGTTGATGGTGGCCTCTTTTTCGATGAAGGTATCGGTTTTGGCCATATAGGCTTCTGGTTGGTAGTAGTCGTAGTAGCTCACAAAATAAGCCACGGCATTATTGGGGAAGAATTGCTGAAACTCTGCACAGAGCTGGGCAGCTAGAGTTTTGTTGTGGGCCAGGATCAGTGTGGGTTTTTGGATTTCCTGGATGATGTTGGCCATGGAAAAGGTTTTCCCCGTTCCGGTGGCTCCCACGAGAGTTTGATGACGTAGACCGTTGTTGATTCCTTTGGTTAGGTGGGCAATGGCGGAAGGCTGATCGCCGGTGGGGGAGAAATCGGACTGTAAACTAAAGGTCATTTTCTAGTGGAGAGTAGAGAACAATGAGTAGAGAGCATTGGAGAAAATACGAGGTATTGTTTCATGAAATTTGACTTTTTGCAAGTTTTTTGTTTGACGATAATTAAAAGTGGGGTATTAATGGGTTGACAAGAATATCTCATGGAGTCTATAGGTGGAGTTGATGTGGTTGAGAAAATTGATAAAGAGGCCTGTCCCATCCTTGATTGTTTGAGGGACTATGCATTTCCTCGAGGTTTGGATTTGCTCAAGGCGATTGTTACCAATCGAAAGATTGTAGAAGGCCCAAATTTGGGGTTGGTGTATGAAAATCCTGATTTGTTTCGGGTAGGGGTTTTCTTTGAGGTTCAGCGTCAGGCCTTTGTTCTGGAGTTCTATGTTTTTCAGCCCCGTGGGGAATCAGTTTCGCAGAAAGTAGATTCTGGCATTTTTAAGGAATTGGTAGACACATTTTCTCCAGAGGACTATCAATTGCTTTGTCTTCATGGGGCTCTCGAAGTGACTCGCTATTTTCAGGATTGTCTTTGTATGGCCTCAGAAGATCATTTGATGGAGATGACTCCGAGTAATGTTTCTTATTTGGAGCACTATCAGCAGCATGTGGATTTTTCTCGTTTTGCCTTTGAGAGAATAATCAAAACTCCTCCTGAGAAAGTACGAGAAATAGTATTTTTGTAAGCCGCAAAAGTTGGGTACAATTGGTCGGATGAAAAAAATTTTTTTGAGTTTGTGTGCCTTGTTATTTGCCGGGCCGGTTTTTGCGTCGGTGGAGAGCTTTCAGCTGGTAACATTTACCTGGGATGAAGAGCAGAAATTGCTTCAGCCCCTGACTTTTGGTTCGGGAACAGCGATTGATCATCAGGTGATTCTCACCAACAAACATGTGGTTCAGATGTCAGATGAGAAGAAAGCAGATTTGGTTCTTTTGTGTCGGGCAGGAGAGAGAGTAACTCGATCGGTTGAGTGTACTGTACCCGGAGTTGTTTTGGCCGTTCATGATACGCTTGATGTGGCCTTGGTTCGAGCGGTGGACGATGTTTTTTTCCCAAAGGTGAGAACTTTTCGAAAAAACCGAAATATAGGGGACACCATTCGAATAGAAGGTTTCCCGGTCAAAACCGATGAATTTTTGAATATGGGCGATTCCCGAACTCAGACGCAGCTGAAGCAATGGGCTAAAACTGGGGGGACGCTTCAGCTAGGAGGAGATCGTTTGACCGTTACTCGAGGAAAAATTACTGGATATGCGTTGGAAGAGGTGAGTAATGGGAAATACTATAAAACCGATGCGAAGGTAAATTTTGGAAATTCTGGAGGGGCGGCTTTTGATGCTTTTGGGAATTTTATTGGAATTCCCTCGCTGAGAGATAAGGAATTTAATGCTTTTATTCTTGAATATCATCAGTTTGAGCCTTGGGTAGAAGAACACAAAAAAACGACTTTGGGGCTCGATAAAGAAATTCATGATTTTTATAACAAAATTGCGGGGACGAAGACCAAAAAGATTTCGAAGAAAAATCGATATGATCGATACAAAGCCCTGAGTCAGAAAAAGCAGAAGATTAGTTCTCGCTCTAGAAATGCTTCGATGTGGAGGAATCATTCTACGTCTCGCCGTTCGAGTACCGCTTCACGGTCTGCTCGTGCGCTTTCCAGAACTGCTTCGCGTCTCAGTTTGAGAAGTTCTGCGGCTCGGAACAAAAACCGGTATTCACGTACCAAAAGTTCGTCTGTTCAGAGAACTCGTCCTCGAATAACTCGTTATTCGACGCGATCAACTTCCCGTAAAAGTTCAGTTTCTCGTTCGCAAGTGAGAAGTACTTTGAGGGGAAATTGGAGGAAAACGTATCGGCGTAGGTAAATAGCTTTTGGAGGTATGTGGAAGAATGAATTATGAATTATGGGGTTTTTGGGTATGTTTGAGATGATGACAAAGTTTGAGGTGATTGATTTTCCGTATTTTGCTGATGATCGGGGAGATCTAGTTCCATTTGAGTTGGACAAAACATTTCCTTTTGAGGTTAAAAGGGTGTATTTGGTTACGGGGAATGAGGGGCAGGTGCGGGGGGGGCATTCACATTTGGTAGAAGATGAAGTTTTTGTGGCTGTTGGGGGCAGCATCCGGGCGGTAGTGAATGATGGTGCAGGTGATCAGGAAGTGATATTGGATCAGATGAATAAAGCACTTTTAGTACGAAAGGATTGTTGGCATGAGTTTCAAGATTTTTCACCGGGAGCAGTGATGTTGTGTTTTTCTTCGACTCATTATTTGCCGGGGGAGGAGAATTATGTGACGAGTAAAAAGACGTTTTTGATGGCGCAGAAAGGGAATTAGGAATGAGGAATTAAGAATAAGGGACTCCAAGAGGTAAACAATAAAATTTAACTATCCCTTATTCCTTCTTCCTCATTCCTTATTCCACTAAAAATACTATCTAATCCAAAGATTCCCATGCAAAAAATCTTCCTCATTCTTGGCTACGGAGTTCCCGAAGACATCTTTTCGGATGAGAACTATGGGGTGTATCTGAAAACGGTGTTTAATCATATCTACGATTGTTCAGTTCGAGAAAAGATTACACCGGTGATTTTGTGCAGTGGGGGACTGACGGATTGTTATTTGCCGTATGAGAGAAGTGAGGCGGGGGAGATGGTAAAGTATTTGAAAGCGCTTGGTGAGCGTTTTGGGCTTCATGAAGTTACCAAAGACTGGCGCTATCTGACCGAGGAGTCTTCGCTTTCGACGCTTGAGAATTTGTTGAACTGTTGGGAGATGTTGAGAAAGAATCATGTTGATTATTCTGAGGTGTCAATTTTTTGTGAGAAGACCCGAGAGAAGAGAGTAAAGATGGTAGGGGGAAAGATCTTTGAAAAGAAAAAGGTGAAGGTTTTTCCTATAGATTTTATGAATTCTCCTCAGCGATATTTGGCGATTGATCAGCTGGAAGCCAAAGAGCAGGTAGAAATTGACCATTCCCTGTGGGCGTTGGAGAGTCAGGAAAATTTGAAGCAGCATCACGAAGGATTTCAGAAAAAGGTAGAAATGTTGCGTGCTACGCCGGAGGATAAACGTGAGTCTGTGATTGGGGAGTGGTGGGAATCGATGGTTGAAGTATGGAAGAGGTCGAATCGCAATTAGCAATTAACATTGAACAATTAGTAATTTTTTTTGATTCATGATTCATTTTCTTCAGATGACTCGTTATAATTCGTGTAAGTTAAAAATGCTTTTCTCATGTCTCCTTTTTACGCTCTTGGTATTGTTGGTGCGGCCTTGATTTTGGTGGGTTTTTTGTTGAGGAAGCATGAAAAATGGGGGATAGGGACGGTACCATATCAGCTCTTGAACCTTGTAGGTTCTCTGGCCTTGGTAGCTTATGCTTGGGAGGGGGCAGTGTGGCCGTTTGTGGTGTTGAATGCTGTTTGGGCAGCAGACAGTTTTTTTGCTCTCGTTAGACGTTAGTGAAGCATGAATTATGAATCATGAAGCAGGTGGATAGTTTCATAATTTACCTCTTGGTCCCCCTAATACTTACTTCTTAATACTTACTTCTTAAGTACAATCGTTTTAGATTGATTATACCCTTGGTTTTGCAAATGCGATTGTCTATTATTATCCCTACCATCGGCCGTATGGCAACGCTCGAAAACGTGGTTCGTCATATTTTTGAGTGTCATGATTTTGACGTGGTTCATCCTGAGATTGTGGTGGTTTTTGACGGGAAAAAATCGGATGAATTTCTGAAGTGGGAACAGGCCCTGAAACGCTATCTATGTGATGATCGGATCGTGTTGTTGGAAACGGGGGCCAAGAAAGGAGCTTCTGGAGCGAGAAATGTGGGGATTGATCATTCGAGGGGGGAAGTTTTAGCTTTTATAGGCGATGACACTTATCCAGTTCGAGACTGGCTTAAACGTTTGGTAGGTTTTTATGAGTCTGAACAGGCGAAAAAGAAGGTTTTGTTGGGGAAAGTTAGTTGGGAAAAAGAACTCGCTACAGATCCCTTTCATCAGTGGTTGGAGCATTCGGGGCAGTTTGCTTATGATGATATTCGAATAAATGGTCCAACATGGAATCATTTTTATACCTCGAATGTTTCTTTGAGACGAGACTTTTTGGGAGAAGAACGTTTTTGTGAAGATTTTGGAGGATGGGGATTTGAAGACACGGAATTGGGTTATCGTTTGCACAAAAAAGGAATGGATATTTCCTTCTTAGAGGCTTTGGAAGTCCATCATGATCACCGACAAACACTGGATGGATTTTTGGCTCATACTCGAAATGCACGAAAAAATGCCGCTTTGTTTGAATCGCTTCATCCTGATCTGAAAATTTTGCCCGAACACCGAAGAAAGTTTGGGATAAAAGTTTCTACTTTGCTGAAGGGGGGAATATTGGGCGCGAAGATGGTGGAACGATATTCGGATCGTATTAAGTGGTGGAGGATGTGGAAGCAGGCGTGGATTAGTCAATAGTCAACAGTCAGTAGTTTTTTAGTGGTGAGTGATTATTTTTAAGTTGGGAACAAATAGTATGCTATTAGCTATAACTAGCTACCAACTGTTTGTTGTAGACTATTACCTAAAATCTACTTCACTACTGACTCTTTACTAAATTTCCCTTCGTTCGGAAATGGCGCGGCTGAGGGTGCCGGCGTCGAGGTAATCGAGATCTCCACCGCTGGGGATTCCTCTGGCCAGGCGAGTAACTTTTCCTCCGAACCATTTTTCTAGGTTCTCACTGATGTAGAGGGCGGTGGCATCGCCTTCGATATTTCCGGAGGTGGCGAGTATGACCTCGGATATTTCCGGGTTTTTCTTTATCCGTTCAAATAGCTGAGGGATGCGGAGATCATCGGGTTTGACTTTGTTTAGTGGCGAAATAACGCCGTGGAGTACGTGATAGAGTCCTTTGTATTCGTGTGTTCTTTCGATAGCGACCAGGTCGACGGGGGTTTCGACGATACAAAGACTTGATTGGTTACGGGATTTGTTGCTGCAGAGAGGACAGTTTTCGCCATCGCAGTAGTGATAACATTGTTCGCATTCGTGAATGTTGGCTTTGAGGCTTCCGATGGATTCTGCGATCTTTTGATCCAGATGATTTTCGGCTTTGAGTAGGGTAAAAACCAACCGCTCAGCGCTCCGGGTGCCGATTCCCGGAAGATCAGCGAGGGCCTCGATGGCGTTTGTTATGGCGGCAGGAAGCATTTCAATTAGCAATTATCAATAATCAATTATTAATGGAGGAAGAGACGCATTTCAATGTGTCTCTTCGTTTTTGTTATCAATTTATAGAAATGAGTTCTTTCTTCAAGACACAAAAAAACAGGCCGTTGGCCTGTTCCTTCATTGTTAATTTCTAATTGTTAATTGTTTATTGTTCTTCCGAGGGAAGTACATTTTCAATCGCGGCCCATTTGGATCCGTCTTTTTCTGGTACAACAACCGTCAATTCATCTCCAACCATGGCTCGGAAAAAGGTTACAGCTGCGTAGAGCAGGTTGTAGGTTTTTCCTTCGGCGAGAACTTGGTATTGAGAACCGTCGAGAACCAGTCGTCCGGTAATAAGTTTTCGAGAAACAGGGGCGATTTGTTTGTAGACAAAAGCGCCGTTGGGCTGGATCATGAGTTTGAGTCCGTCTCCTTCGATCAGTTTTGATTTCGAAGCGTAGTTTGCAGGAACTGGATATTTGGTTCCTTCTTCACTGATCATGTTTTGACCGTCGAAGACCCCTTCGATGATTTTGCTGGAATCATCGTCTGTGGGAGGGAGTGGTTTTTCTACTTCTGAGAGCTCTTGCAAGCGGATGTGGAGGGCGTCTACATCTTGGCCTGTTTCTTTGGCTAGTAGTTCCATCCATTTTTGTGCCGCTTGTATAGAAGAGTTGGCACTGGCAATAGATTCACCAAGTTTTTCGAGCAGGTCTTTTAGTTTTTCCTTTTTTGTCATCAGGATGAAAAATTTAAATTTCCAAGTATTGTACCACTATTAGTGGATTAATTCAAGTATTTTACTTTGATTTTTTGGGGAGGGGACCATAAATTGTTTTGGATGAGGTTGATACTTATTTGTCTGTTGGTTTCCGTTGGAATTTGTCTGGGGGCTGGAGTGCGTGGTTATTACGTAAGCCAGTTTTTTGGGACTAATATTGAATTTCAGCCTCTTGAGATACAGAATCCCGGCCCTGGGAACTTTACTTCTGGCGGAAGTGGTTCCTGTGGTAATTAGTTTGTAGTCAATGTTTACACAATTGTCAAATAATAATTAATTAATTTATGACTAAAAAAAATTGCTTGTTTTCGTTTCCCTGTGACAAATGGCACATCTTTTTGTTTGTTTTGGTCTGTCTTTTGGGAGGGGCCTTGGTTGGTAGTTTGATGATGGATGTGTTTGCGATTCGTCATTTTCACCAAGATCAAAAAGTAGTACGGGCCTATGGGGAAACCTATGTAGCGGTTCGAAATTTGACTGAAGACTTTTTGGTAGAGCTGGGGAAAGAAGACGGCATGGTGGTCTATGATGGTAAAACCTGGATTCCGGTAAATGGAAATCCTGTAGAAGTTGTGGTGCTTAATGATTCTACCTGCGGGCCTAAATGTGATACTGGGGGTCCCATTAATGCCTTAAGAACGGCGGTGACTCCCGCTTTACTAGTAAGAGAGGTAGATGTGAGTGAGGCCGAAGGAGAAGCTCTGATCGCTCAGTTTGAGTTTGAGTCGGTTCCTCAATATATTCTTTCTTCGGGGATTGAAACGATCAAAACGCCTTCTGGGGCTTTGTTTATAGAAGAGCAGGCGCCGGTATTGGTCGAAAAGGAAGGCCAGTATTTGGTTGATGGATCAAAAGTAGGGTTTGATGTAGGCAAGTTTTTGACGGCTCCTGTGTTTGAGCTTGATCAAGAACCAGTTTTGGGATCAGGAAAAGTTCGAGTTGTTGAATTTACTGATTATCAGTGTCCTTATTGTAAACGTTTGCACGACAATAATGCTGAGTTGATAGAGCGTCTCGTGGCCGAAGGAAAGATTGAGTACATGGTGAAGGATTTTCCGCTTGGCTTTCATGCCGAAGCACCGGGGGTTCATAAGGCGGCCAACTGTGTATTGAAACAACTCGGGAGCGAGGGCTATTATGCAATGAGTGCGCGTATCTTTGATACGCAGCGTCAGTGGAGTGGCAAAGGAGAGGCTGCTAATGCTATGATGAAGGACTTGGCTGTTGACGTTGGAGCAGAGGCAACGATTTATGAAACCTGTATGGCCGATCCAGAAATGGATAATGAAATAAATGCCGATATGGCCGAAGGCCAAAAATATGGCGTTTCGGGAACACCAGCGCTCTTTATTGGTACGCAGGTGATGCCGGGAGCTATTGGTCCTGAAGCTTTTGAAGCCGCGGTTGAATCAGAACTTTAGTTCAACTTATGAGTTTTTGAACTTATGAACTTTTTAATTTTGAATGGCCTAGGGTGTTTCTTTGTTTAGTTTTTGAAAGTAGGGGTCGTCGTGGTACATCTTTCTGACGATTTCGAATACTAGTTCAGCAACAGTATTTGCTGTCCTCATTATGTCTACGAAGGGAACGGTTTTTGTTTTCTCATCGAAAATAGAAAAAAATATCCTTTGTGTTTCTAGTTCTTTTAAACAAAATTCCACCATTTCGACTTTTCTTTGGTGATAGTAATGATAGAGAAAGGAGGCGGTAGTTCTGTTGGAGAAAAGTAAAGCCATACTTTCTACGGTCAATTTACCGATGGTTCTTTCTTCTTCAGGAATTTTTGACCAATCAAGTGTGTCGATGGTTTTCCTTTGACTTGTTGATAAATGGTGCATTCTTGAGTCTTTGTTTATCTTGATGTTGGTGTTTGTCAATAGTTTTGATCCATTTGGTTTCTTGCGATGGTGGGTTTATCTATTATAGTTCGCACGAATTAATTCTTTCAAAAATGACCAAAGTTTCTATGGACGACGTTATTCGGCTCGCTAAAAACCGGGGATTTGTTTTTCAGGGCTCGGAGATTTACGGCGGATTGGCCAATAGCTGGGACTATGGTCCTTTGGGGGTGGAGCTTAAAAATAATGTGAAAAAGGCTTTTTGGAATTTCTTTGTCCATCAGCGAAGGGATATTGTGGGGCTTGATGCGGCTATATTAATGAATCCTCGAGTCTGGGAGGCCAGTGGGCATGTGGGGAGTTTTTCTGATCCTTTGATGGATTGTCGATCGTGTAAGGCTCGTGTAAGGGCGGATAAGTTGATCGAGGAAGCGGGTGATGATCGTCCGAATAACTGGGCGGGTGAAAAGACACCCGCTTCTGATGTGATGGATTTTGTAGCCGAGAAAAATTTGGTCTGTCCTAGTTGTGGAAAAAACGACTGGACCGAGCCCAAGCAGTTTAACCTGATGTTCAAAACTCATCAGGGAGTAACCGATGATTCGGCTTCGGTGGTCTATATGCGACCGGAAACTGCACAGGGTATTTTTGTGAACTTTAAAAATGTAGAGAGAACCACTCGTCGTAAACTTCCTTTTGGAATTGCGCAGGTAGGGAAGGCCTTTCGAAACGAAATTACGCCGGGGAACTTTACGTTTCGAACACGCGAGTTTGAGCAGATGGAGATTGAGTATTTTTTTGATCCCGAAGAAAGTAAATGGGAGGAAGTATATGAACAATGGAAGTCAGATTCATGGACCTTTGTGACGGAAAAGTTAGGAATCCAGGAATCAAGTATTCGTTTTCGAGACCATGATAAAGATGAGTTGTCGCATTATTCCAAGGGGACAGTTGATATTGAATATGAATTTCCGTTTGGATGGGGAGAGCTGTGTGCGGCTGGGGCGTATAGAACTGATTATGATCTGAATCAGCATCAGTCTTTTTCTAAGCAAGATCTGGAATACCGAAATGAAGCGACGGGACGTAAGTTTATTCCACACGTACTGGAACCCTCTTATGGAGCGGACCGATTGGCTTTGGCCGTGTTGCTCGATTCCTTGGTCGAGGAAGAGCTAGAAGATGGAAGTCATCGAAGTTTGATGCGTTTTTTGCCCGCTATTGCGCCGGTAAAGGTGGCGGTTTTGCCCCTCATGAAAAAGGATGGATTGGCCGAATTGGCCGAAGAGGTATGGCAAAAATTGACTATTTTTGGAAATTGTCAGGTGGATTTGACCGGATCGATTGGAAAACGCTACCGACGGCAAGATGAAATCGGAACTCCTGTGTGTGTGACGGTGGATTATGACACCAAAGAAGATCAGACCGTAACCATTCGAGACCGAGATACTATGCAGCAGGAGCGGGTGAAGATCGAAGATCTGGTGAAGGTGCTTGGGGAGCGTTATTTCCTAAAGTAGCTCTGATTTGGTCCAAAACATGTTTGGCCCCCTCGAGTTTATTGCCCATGGGATGATCTGAGTTTTGCATTATCATTTTGCATATTTTTTTGTCATCGCTGGTGATGATGATACGATCATCAGGATAACCGGCGAGCTTTAAAAGGGCTCGAACGATGAGTCCGAAGGGGGCATTTCTTTTTTTTTCAGCTTTTTCACTGAAGCGAATGTCTAGGATTACGTATTGAAAATTTCTTTCCTGAAGGGTTCTGAGTGATTCTTCATAATCTATCGCGTTGGTAACATGTATTTTTTCTCCGCGTTCAAGGATTCCTCTTTGGGATATGCGGATGCTTAGGTCTTCTATGATCAGCACTTTTGGAAGTTGGTGGAGGCCAGGGTTGGGATCAAAGGTGGCAATTTGAGGGCATCTATTTTCAGCAATGTAATCAAAAGTGCTCAAGCGCATGATTTTTACGTATTCCTCTAAAACAGGACATCCAATGCAGGTGGCCACGGTTCGTTTTACTTTGCAGCAAACGTTTTCGAGCATAAAGCAGGGGAGTTCACTTGTTTTTGCTGGGCAGTTATTGTCATCAGGACAGTTCTTTGTTTCCCAGCATTTTATAAGTTCCATTTATTTCTATTTGTTTTTTCGCCATTTTCGCGAGATTGCTGGGGGTGTCAAATTTGATTATTTTTGTTATTTGAATATAGGAGGAACATGAAACTTACCGTGGATGAGGTGGGCCATTTGCATGAGCTTTTGGGAGAGGGGGAGCTCTCGGTTTGTCGTCGAGCGCTCGAGGATAAAGATTGTGACGGATGTTGTCAGTTGGGGACGGCCCTTTTTCCAGGGGAGTTAGATTATTATCAAGAACGTGGGCTTTTGAAGTCGGATTTGGGGCGAATCCAAATTGAGGATCGTCTTGATGGTTATCATGTGATAAGAGGGTGTGCCAGTTTGGTTTTAGATGGGGTAAAAAACTGTGTTTTTGGGGCTCAAAAACCACTTTTTTGTAAGGTCTTTCCCCGAATGGGATGGAGAAACGAAGGTGAGGAGCGGGTTGTCTTTTTGAAAAAATCAACTTTTGCGGCTTGGTGGTGTCCGGCACATAGAAAGGAGCCTTTGGATTTTGTGCAAAGAGCGGAGCGGGTTAAGGATGTTTTGGCTCCGTTTTTGAGGGAGCCAAAGTCTTGGGATTAAAAAAATGGACCACTCCTTATGATGAGTGGCCCTTGAGATGTTGACAGGACTCTTTCTTGTGGAATGAGATCTGTACGAGCCCTGTCTAAATTGGATTACCATCGCGATCTAAGCAGGTGAATGGAGAGGGGGAGGCTCTGACTACAATGTCAATGAATCTTGTTTGGAAGTTGTAGATTTCCTCCCTTCGTCTTTGGGCTTCTTCCGCTGAGCAGGGAAGGATTTCTTCTCGGCTTTTTACCTCTACTCCTGGGAAAATCACTTTCCCTTCCTCCTCTCGAACATTTTGGATTACTTTTTCAGAGATGAATCCATTGGCGATGAGCAGGATCCCAATTGTTTCGGGGACTTCTATTTGAGTGGCCCTTTTTTCTTGCGCTAGAGCATACATCTTGGCCCCAATATTTCTGTGGTTAAGACCGTCAGGGAATCGAACAATGGTCTCGTTCATGAGTGGGATACTGCGTCCAATTCCTATGTTGTAATGGCAGCTGAATAGGCGATAGATATCTTTACCAATGCCCATACTTCTATGAGTGAAATGTATCATGGTGGTGTCCTTTCTTTCCACTTATGTATTGGTAGACAGGGCGACGACCCTGATAAATGTATGGTTGTACACGCACTTCATTATGAAGAGTCGAAAAATGTCTACCAGGTATTTCAAAGATCTGTTTATGTCTCTTTACTTTTTTAATGACCTTGTGTCAAGTTGTGGGTTGTATTTTGTTGGTAAATATGTTATAATGGCTGGATTTTGTAAAAAATTCTGTCATGGCCGAAAAAGGCGATCAGCAACGGGTAAAGGATGTGATAAAGAAAAAGGAACTTCAACAGCGTCTAGAAAGGATAAAAGAACTACGGGGACTTCCCAAGAGTGTCGCGAAGAAAGTGAAGGCGTTGTTGAAAATTTCGCAGAAAAAAAGCGCTACAGTTGATCAGGTGATCACTGTTTTGGATGAATTTGAACAGGTAGAGCTGAAGGGGAAGGAAGAAAAAGCGGTTAAAAAGGGGATGAAGAAGGAGAAGAAGAAGCAGGCAAAGATTGGAAGGGATCTTGGTAAGGTAAAAAAGAAGATTGCGAAAGGAGAAGCAAAAAAGAAGGGGTTGAGTAAGAAGGCGAGAAAGAAGCTGGATAAACAAGAAAGGAAATTGGAGAAGCAGGTACGTCCAGTGGAAAATCCGGTGGATCAGTTGAGAAAGCGTTCGGCGAAGTTGAAGGCTCACTTTCAGAAAAGGATAGGGGCGGTTGTTGAGACGGTTGAACCGATGGAGGAAGATCAAACTGACGAAGTAGTGGATACTCCAGAAGAGGGGACAGAGGTTTCGGAAGTTGTTGAAGTTGTTTCGGAGGATCGGATGGAGCCTGTGGTTGAGGAAGTCCCTGAAGAACCAGAAGAATTGGATTCCGATGTGGAACCTGAGGAAGATGAAAAGGAGAAATTTTCTTCTAGAATTGAATCGAGATCGGATATTGAACGTTTTCTTGATTCTACTTTTGAATATGTGTTTACAGACGATGTTCTTTTGTCGCAAGTAAGGTATGGAAGCGATGTGGCTTTTGGTAAAACAAAAAAGAGGAAGCGCTTGAAAGCTTTATGTGAAAAACGCTTAAGAAACATGAAAAAGTCATTGGACTCATTAAAAGCAAAACTTCTCCCTCGTTTAGAAAAACTTCGAAAAAGTGGTGATGTTTCGACTCAGTTTGAGTTGTTTCTAGCTGTTACGCGAGAAGTAGGAGATTTGAATTTCAAGAGGGACCAAATATCGAGGGCAAAATTTTTGCAGCAAGATTTGATTACTGTTTGGCAGCAGGCTGGAATGGAGGCTCCAGATGAGGATGAGAAAGACTTAAATGAGAATGAAGAGTTGAGAGATTATAAATTCAAAATTCTTACGGTGACTGATACCCATGATGACGAGGATGCGTTAAGAACGACTCTTCAGAAAGCTGGGGTATTGGATCAGGGAGGAGATTGGATTGAGACGATTCAAAATGTGAAGCTGATTCATACTGGAGATCTTTTCAATAAAGTGGGGAAAGGCAATCCTGAAATTAAGGGAGAGGTGGTTGATTATTTTATACACCTGAGCAGAACGGCTCCAAAATCCTGTTTGGTTGAGTTAATTATTGGAAATCATGAAATTGAGACGCTTCATGATTTGTTGAAAAAGCCCAAAAAAGAACAAACAAAAGCGGGGTTAACTGAGGAACGGTTGCAGTTTTTGATGGAGGCGGGAATGATTAAAATTGAAGACATTTCAGATGAACCGATCATGATATTTTTGCATGGTCCGATTATATCGATGGAAATGCTTGATTTGTTGGAGGAGGCAAAAGAAAACGGGGAGGATTTGAATAGTGTTAACCGCGCTTATCACGAAGCCGTAAGAGCTGGGAAAGGGCTTAAGAAAAAGCTTGATTCGTTATTGAGGCATGAAGATGGAGAAGAGGATTATTATAAGGATTATGCAAAAAAAATTGCTGAGCGATTGAGAAATATATTTGGTGATCGAGAAGTCCTTGTGACTCATGGGCATCGTCCACAAAAGAAAGGAATTCAGGAGCCTTATACGGTTCCTGGATTAGATAATGTTACCTTTTTACCGAATGATTTAGCGGTTTCAAAGTGTCGAGTAAAGAAGGTGAAATTAAGAAAGAAGAGAGACAAAATTAAAACTCGTCCGTCCTCTGCTCCTCAGGCGGCTGTTCAGATTGTTCGGTTTGCTTCTGAAGAAGAGGGGCGAGATGTGACGAGTGTGGAGGTTTTGAACAAGGAAACTGATAAATTTAAAACGCTTAATTGGCGTGATGGAAAACGTGTTTTGGGAAAAGTTAGGAAAGAGAGTGAGAAAGTGAAAGTTAAAGGGAATAAAAAGAGAAGGAAGAAGAAAAAGAAGTAAGAAAGTCGTTGAGTATTAAGAAGTTATGGTGAGGGGGATTTGGAAAATTGATTGACATATTGTTTTTTTTTGTTATCTGTTTTTTTGTTTAAGTAATAACTTATGAGTATTCCACATATGGAAGACGAAGTATGTTCCAAGAGACGGGAACTGGACCATATGGAAAAAGACCGTGTACGGGTGGCGGCTGAGCATTTTCTGAATTTAGCCTCTCAGAATCCTGCGCTAGATAATGGAGTTTCTGCTTGTTTGTATTTTATGTCTGTTGCTTTTGAGCAATTTCAAACTACGGATCTTTCTTTAATCCAACAAGAGTTAGACGATATGGGGTGTGAAATTTATTTGATGGGAGTTCCTATAGATACTTATGTTGCTTATCATAATAAACATGCCCCCCAAGGGCAGACCTTGATAGTGAGCGATGTTTTTTTCCCACAATTTAAGGATGGAAGTCCTTTGCCTACCCAAGAGCCAACAGAGAGAGGACAGAAGCATGCTTTGTTTGCGACGGTGCGTTTGGAAGAAAAAGTAAGAATGCTTCAGGCTTTTGGTCTTAGCGAAGATCAAAACCTTGAGAACCTTCGTGATGTAGGAATGATATCTGGAGAATTTGTTGTTAGTCATTAGGGTAATGGAATTGAAGTTGGCTGATTATGAGTTAGATGAAGCGGAGGGGATTTTGAGACGTACGGTTGAGCAAAATTTGGTCAGCGATCGTAGTATTTTAGACTGTGCACTTGATATAGCTCAAGGGAACTTGGGGGCTCTTCCGGATTTGTTAAAACACCCAGAGGGGGAAAGAGTGCTACGGATTGCCCAGGAATTAGAAGTTTTTTTTGATCTGGGGTTTCCGATTAATCGGGTGAATCAAATATTGTTTAATGAAACCCCATCATCGGTGGAACTTATGGAAGATTCTGAACTTGTGAGAGCTTTTGGAGAGGGGGGGCAAAAGTTGTATCGGTATGTGAAACAATTAAAGCTTCCGGATCAAGAAATGGTAAAATTGTTTGAGACATTAAAAAGCGAGAGAGTCGGTTTTTTAACCATAGTTTCTACTTTCTCTGGAGGAGCAAAAGTGGAGAATTATTTTGACCTCTCGGGGGTCCTTCCTGGGTTTGGGTTGTCAGTTGTGGCAGAGTGGATTTTGGATGGACTTCAGCATAAGCTTCTTCGGGGGCATATTTTGACGGAAGTAAAACACGAGAAATCATAGATGAATCTTGCGAAAGAGGGGGTTATCACTACAATCAGGCGGATTTAACGTTTGCTTTATGAATTTTTCACTCCCCGCCACCGAAGACGCTTTAGGCTCAGATCGAGTCGATTTTTTACGGGCTTTTACGACTTCTTGTCGTCGAACTATGTTGGAAATGCTGAGGACGAGTCAGTCGGGGCATCCGGGAGGGAGTCTTTCTTCGCTCGATATTTTGGCGGTTTTGTATGCGTTTCGGATTACTCAGACGAATGAAAAAATTGTGGTTTCTCATGGACATATCTCTCCAGCCGTCTATTCGGTGTTGGCCGAGTGTGGAGCGGTAGATGCCGATACGGTTATGGCCGAATTTCGGCAGTTGGGTTCAAATTTCGAAGGACATGTTACCCGTCATGTTCCCGGGATTCATTTTGGAACCGGGCCTCTGGGGGTGGGTGTTTCAGCGGCGGCTGGGTTTGCTGTGGCTCAGAAAAGACAGGGAAAAAGCGAAAAGGTGTTTTGTATGATGGGAGACGGAGAAGCTCAAGAAGGTCAAGTCCACGAGATGGCGCTTTTTGCGGCGCAGGAAAAATTAGATAATTTGGTGCTTTTTGTTGATTTTAATCGAGTTCAATTGACTGCGAGTCTTGAAGAAACCATGAATATAGATGTGGCGGCTTTCTTTGGATCGGCTGGATGGAATGTTCTGGAAATTGATGGACACGATGCAGAAGCGATATGGGCTGCGGTTGGTGAAGCCGAGAAATCAGATATGCCGACTGTCGTAGTTGCGACTACGGTCATGGGAAAGGGAATGGCTATTATGGAGGGGGACGGAGAAAAACTGGTGCCAACATGGCATGGGAAGGCTCCTAGTCCAGATATGATTGATGAAGAATTAGAACGACAAGCCCTTTCTGATGATGATTTACAGGCGCTCGCCGACTTTCGGTCCGACCGTCGGTTTGCCCCCCAAAAAAATGATTTTATTCCCTCTGGAGCCCCTATGAAGGAGGTTGATGCAGGGGAACCCATTGTGTATGGCGTGGATGAGCTTACGGATTGTCGTGGAGCTTATGGAAAAGCGCTTTTGAGTCTGGCGAAGGCCAACAAAAATATTTGGGCCTCGACCGCTGATTTGGGGGGCTCAGTAATGACTAAGTTTGTGGCGGCAGAACTGCCTGATCAGTTTGTAGAGTTTGGAATTGCTGAGCAGAACATGGTCTCGGTGGCAGGAGGTGCGAGTTTTGAAGGGGTAATCCCTTTTACGTCTACCTTTGGGGCATTTTTGTCTTCTCGTGCCAAGGACCAGGCTCGAGTGAATGATATCAATCAGGCGAATGTAAAATTGGTAGCTACGCACTGTGGGCTTTCGGTGGGGGAAGATGGCCCCACTCACCAGGCGATTGATGATATGGGGTCGTTTCTTGGATTCTTTAATACGGGCGTTTTGGAGCCGGCTGATCCCAACCACTGTGATCGAATGATTCGTTATGTGGCGAGTCACTATGGAAATTATTATGTGAGAATGGGACGGCACAAGCTGCCGGTTTTGACCAAAGAAGATGGAAGCGTGTTTTTTGATGCGGACTATCAATACGAATACGGAAAGACAGATGTTCTACGAAATGGAGAGGACGTTACCATTGTGGCGAGTGGGGCGGTAGTGATTGAGGCTTTAAAGGCTCGAGAGGAGACCGGCATCAATGCGGAAATTGTAATGGTGAGCAGTCCGAAGCAGTTTGATTCAGTTTTGGCTGAGTCTGTTCGAAAGACCGGAAAAGTGCTGACGGTAGAGGACCATAATGTAAAATCCGGAATTGGTTCTGGAGTAGCCCTTTTCTTGGCACAAGAAGGAATAGCGATTCAGAAGTTTCAGACTTTGGGCGTGGAAAAGTATGCCCTTTCGGGAAAGCCTTTGGAGTTGTATGGAGAAGCGGGAATAGATGCCGCGGGGATTGGGAAATTGCTTCGGTCGATACTCAGTAGCTAATTTTCAGTAGATTTTTGGGATTGTAAAAGAGGTGCCCTTTTGAGGGGGCACCTAAAGCCGTCTGGTTGGTTCTTTTTTGAGGAGCGGAGCTCATTGCCAATCGATTTGCATTTGAAAGTCTGTCACGGTGGGGAGCCATCCTTTATTTCCTTGAAGGACATAATCGTGTGGCTTGCCTACACTGGTGTCTGGGAAGTAGACGCCGTTGACTCGACCAAGAAACTTCTGTTCTGGATCGGTCATGTGGATGAACTGTGATCCATCGCGTTCCTCGATCTGAAAGTAAAACTGAAGCAGCTTGGGGGTGATATGATCGTCAATCTGAGCGACGAACCACCCTCTGTCTGCGGGGAGAAGTGGATGTGTAGAGGGTTTTACGATTCCCTCCAACAGGGGAATTCCGGCCCAGACAATCTTGATGGTTCCGTTTTCAAACTCGGGCATAGAGGCCTCCTTGGCGAATGTTTTAAAAGACCAAAATTAGAACTTTTTCTTTTTTACATTATTTTTCTGTCTTTGGCAATGGCGGGAGTTGATTCTTTATTGAAGATGTGTACAAATACGCACGACAAATTTATGTTTATTGAATATGAGAGATGATGAACCGATTGGAAACATAGTGGCGCCCTTGGTTGATTCTTTTCAGCCGTTGTTGATAGAAGCCTTGGCTAGCGGAAGAGTGGATCGTGAAATGTTGGTAGATGTTTTTCATGCTCAGAAAGGGCCCGAAATTCGTCAACAAGTAGATCAGGCATTTGGTAATGGGGGGCTGAACAGGGATCAAGCTCGGGATCTTTTGCAGCCTTTTTTTCGGCACCAGATTTTGTCTTTGTTGCCGACTTCAGAATTGGTTATAGATCAAATTCGTCATATTACGGTGAATCATCCTGCGATTTTTCAATCAGGAGAAGCGGTAGTGAACTATATTATGCAAGGGGGGGAGGGATTAGAGGAAGTGATGAAATGTTTTGCAACTCATTATCATGAATCCTGTCAATGTAAACCGGGCCACGATGGAAAAAAGGAAGTGATAGATGAAGTTCGGAATGTTTTGACCCGGTTTTTGTATTTGTTTATGAGCGGGGGAGTGGGGGATGAAGGGGATGATAGAGACATTTTTCCTCTGTCCTATACTCAGCGCGCGGGGCAGGTTTTTAACTATTTAGTGCATGGGGGGCCTCGCTTTAAGGTTCAATGTACAGACTCCGATGCCTCGGTGGTGTAGAGGTTGAACAAATGGTATAGATGGTTATTTTAGACACGTCTTATTTGTGAATTTATGAAAGATCTCATTATCGTTGGCAAACAGGGGGCCGGGAAGGGGACTATGGGGGAACTTTTGGTCGAAAAATATGGCTATCAGGTATTTGAGACTGGGGCTGAACTGAGAAAAATTGCTCAGAGCGATACCGATCTGGGCCGTCAGGTAAAAGAAATTACCACTCGGGGTGACTTGGTGCCCAATGAAGTAGTGATGGAAATTGTTCAGGAATTTTTAGCGGGAATAGATTCGGGGACGCCCGTTCTTTTTGATGGGATCCCTCGTTCTGAGCCTCAGCGGGTTTCGCTTGAAGCGGAAATCGAAAAAGCAGGTCGTGATTTTGAAGTATTGGAGTTGGAGCTCTCTAATGAGGTGGCGATCACTCGACTTTTGCGTCGGGCCAAATGTAATGCTTGTGGTAAAACCTTTGGAGGCGATACTTGTCCTCACTGTGGTTCGACCGATATTTCTCGTCGGGCTGATGACAATGAAGAAGCGATAAAAAAGCGGCTTGAAAACTTTGATGCACACACATCTCCTTTGTTGGACGTGTGGAAAGATCAAGGGCGACTCGTTTCGGTGGATGGGAGTGGGAGTATTGAGGAGGTTTGGAAGTCTATTGAGAAAACCCTTGGAAGTTAACAACTACCAACAAGCAACAAACAGTGGAACTTATTTTTTAGTTCCACTGTTTTTTTGGGGGGCGAGTTTATAGATTAAAGTTGAGTTTAAATGTTTTTGGCTATCAGGTCGCCCATTTCCTTGGTCCCTACTTTGGTTTCTCCTTCCGTCCCAGAGTAAATGTCGCCGGTTCGGTAGCCTTCGGCTATGACTTTTTTGATTGCGTTGTTGATCGCTTCGGCAGCTTGGTGTTCGCCAAAAGAATATCGCAGCATCATGCTTCCGGAAAAGATCTGGGCGATGGGGTTGGCAATTCCTTGGTCGGCGATGTCGGGAGCGGATCCTCCTGAAGGCTCATAAAGATGTATTTTGTCTCCAAAACTGGCCGATCCCAGCATCCCCAGAGATCCGGGAAAGACACTGGTCAGGTCGCTGACTATGTCTCCAAAAAGGTTTGGACACGCGATGACATCAAACCATTTTGGATCTTTGACCAAGTATTGAACCGCGTTGTCTACATACAGGCTTGAAAATTCGACTTCAGGGTGGTTTTTGGCCTCGGCTTCAAATACTTCTCTCCATAAGCGGGATGTTTCGAGTACATTGGCCTTGTCGATCGAAGTTACCCGGTTTCGTCTTTTTTTTGCCGCTTCAAAGCTGAATTTTGCGACGCGTTCAATCGTTTTTCGGTCGTATTCGGCCGTGTCTCTGGCCGAATCTGGCGTGGGGCGGGTGTGTTCGCCGAAATAGATCCCGCCTGAGAGCTCTCGAACTACTAGAATTTCGAAACCTTCGGTACCAATAATGTTTTCTTTGAGCGGACAGAAGTGAAGAAGCTCTTTGAAAATGGGAGCAGGTCGAAGGTTTATCGTAAGATTAAGGTGTTTACGAACCGCTAAAATGGAGTTTCTTTCGCAGTCGGTCCACTGGGGCTCAAATTGGGCCTCAACCGGTCCGCCCACTGATCCAAAGAGGATAGCATCTGATCGATCACAGAGATCTTTTGTTTCTTGAGGGAAGTGATTTTTGTGTTTGGGCCAGGCGGCTCCGCCAATGAGACCATGAATAAAATCAAGTTCAAATTCAAATTTTTTAGCTGTGGTTGAAAGCACTTTAACGGCTTCTTCACAGACTTCTTCGCCGATTCCGTCGCCGGGGAGGAGGGCAATGTTGTATTTTTTCATCTTCGGGAGGGTATTGATTCGGGCCTCTCTTTCAATGACTTAGTTGTTTTTATTCTTGACAAGGATGCTTAAAATGTTTATATGGTTTTTGTTTAACTCATAAGTAGTATGGTTCCTTTTGAACACCTCGGTTCAACGGCTGATCGTGGACAGAGATGTGGGTGGGCGCATCAAGGTCGTTCTTTTGGAGGGGAAATGGATCTCATTGCTCAGAGAATTAGAGAGGTTCGGAGGCAGGATCGACGAGCTTCTTATGATTGTATTAGGATTCGTTTGGGGGTTGAGTCAGAGAATGATGAGGCTTTGTATAGAAAAGGATTTATAAAGTTGGATGAGGATGATTTTTTACATTTTCAAGAAGTTATAAAAAAAATTGTGGCTTTGAGGCAAGCGCTTACTGCTGAGGAAGGATATGTTAATGACCTGACTTCGATTGAGGTACTTCGTCTGAGAATTTCTCATAATTTGAATTTGGTTCAGGAAGCTGTTCATGGAGATTTTATGGGAGACCCCCCTGATGATTTAGTTGCTCGGGGGCAGGTGGCAAAACAAGAAAATCGTGAATTGGGGCAGGTTTTTGAGTTTTTGGTGGAGAAAAAAATAGTTGAAAGAAGTGGGGAACTATTAGATTAGTTTTTTGGGGGAGGTTGAAATGGGGGGGCGAAATATTTTCCCCTCACTTTTTTTGTAATTTATTGTGGTTCTATTAATATACGGCGCGCTGTGGCTTAATTTGGCTTGTCCAAAAGGTTTTCATAGCACACCTTTATTCATTGAACATGAGGAAACAGATTATTAACCGGTTTATGTTTGTGGTGGGAATTGCTTTGCTTTCAGGGGTTATTGCTACTCCACCTGAATTTTTTGAGCGGGTATTGGGGGCCGAAAATAAGGTTGTTAAGAATCTTAAAGAATTTTCTATTACGTTGGGATTGGATCTGGCTGGGGGTACGGAGCTGGATTACAAGATTGATCTAACAGATGCCCTGGCTCAAAACTCAGATGATGATCCGCAGAATGATGTAAATATTGAAACCATTGCTGAATCGGTTCGAGATGCTTTGGAACGCCGAGTGAACCCCGCTGGTGTTGGGGAAGTAGTGGTGAAGCGTTCTCAGGTAGAAGGTGAAGAACACATTTTGGTGCAGTTGCCTCCTTCGACGAATGTAGCGAAGGCCAAAAGAGATGCACAGAAAGATAATAAGTTGGTTTTTTATGAAGAAGATCCAGATCGCGAAAAAACAACACGGGTTAAAATGGCTGCTGAGTTGATAAAGACCAATGCTTCTAATTGGGAAGATCAAAAAACTCGATTGGTTGCCGAAGATAAAGCGGTTTCGATTGTATCGGTTAACAAGCGATACAAAGACCAAGTTTTTCCCGAAGAATTAGCCGAGAAGCTTTTTGCCGCTGAGGAGGGGACTATAGTTCAGGAAATTTTGGAGACTCAAAGTGAAGCGGAATATACGGTTGATGAGAGCGGACAGATGACGATCAAGTCTTTTCCGAAACAGGTTTTGGCTTTGGCCAAAATTACAAAACGAGAATCGGTTGAGCGGCCCAAGAAAGTTGAACCCAAGGCTCATGTCCGTCATATTCTCTTTGGATATCCCGAGGCGAAACGAGCATTGGATCTGAAGGGGTATGCTTCTGTGGAAGAAGCCAAGACTGAAAGTCAGAAGATTATTGATAATCCGGAATCGGTAGATGAATCGGAAAGGGACATCAAAGTGGCAGAGGCGGAGGTACTGCTTGAGCGAATTGAAGCATTTCCTTATAAATCCAAAGAAGAGGCCCAACAAAAAGCAGAGGAAATGTTGGCGCGTTTGAATACTGAGGGGACAGAAGATTTTGAAACTTTGGCGAAAGAATTTTCGACCGAGGGGGCAGCCCAGAATTCCGGTGGAGATTTGGGAGAATTTGAACCTGGGAAAATGGTCCCAGCGTTTGATAAAGCTGTATTTTTTCCGGTTGATTCTTCAGAGGAACCTTCTACATCAGTTTCCCCTGATCCGGCTGATTTGATCCAAGAAAAGCCAGGTACGCCTGTAGAAGGTCTGCTTTCTGAGGTTGTCGAAACTGATTTTGGGTTCCACGTGATTGAAATTTTGTCATATGCTCCTGGAGGAGAAGAGACCAATACAGAGGAACAGATTTCTTACGAAATGATTGCCTGGGACAAAGATGCTATTTCTTGGATCGAAACCGAACTTGGAGGAGCGCATTTAGAAAATGCTTTGGTGGGTTACGACCAGGTGAATCAACCCTTGGTGAATTTATATTTTAATTCTGATGGCGCAGATCTTTTTGCAGAGCTTACCGGGAATGTGGCTTCCCGAAGGTGTGAGAGTAACCCCTCTTCGCTTTGTCGTTTGGGGATTAAGGTTGGTGGAGTTTGGGTATCACGAGCTACGGTTCGAGAGAAGATTTTGGGACAATATGCTCAGATTACTGGTGGGTTTACCTACCCACAGGCAAAGCAGTTGGCTGATGACTTAAATTTGGGGGCCATTGATGCCCCGGTTCGTTTGAGTGGACAAACCACGGTGGAGCCAGAGCTAGGCGCCGAACAATTGAGTAAGAGTTTGAAGGCGGGAATGTGGGGATTGATTGCGACTATGGTTTTTATGATGATGGGGTATCGATTGGCCGGAGTTGTGGCTTCAGTGGCCTTGATTCTTTATGCATTGGTCTTTGTAAGCTTACTCAAAACCTGGCCGGCTAGTTTTGGAGGTCCTATTGTGCTCTCTTTAGCGGGAATGGCAGGAATTGCGCTTTCGATTGGATTGGCGGTGGATGGGAATATCTTGATCTTTGAACGAATGAAAGAAGAGTACGTACGTCGAAAGAACTTAAATCACGCAGTAGATCTTGGGTTTGAAAGAGCTTGGACCGCGATTAAAGATTCTAATATGACCACCCTGATCACCTGTGTGATACTCTTTTCTCTTGGGAGTTCGATTGTAAAGGGGTTTGCGATAACTCTCATTGTAGGAACACTCCTTTCTATGTTTACGGCGGTTACGATTTCTCGAAACCTGCTTCGATTTATTCTTTTGTTTGATTGTGTACATCGTCCATGGCTCTTTGGAATTACGGGAAAATTCGTAAAAAAAAGAGCGGCGACTGATCGAGTAAAGATTCGAAAACGATAATTGGGGGATACCTTTTAATTGATTTAGCTATGAATATTACGGCGTCTCGGAATTGGTGGTTTAATGTTTCAATCGCTTTAGTGGCGGGAAGTCTGCTTTGTGTGGGGTTCTTTGGGTTGAATTTGGGACTAGATTTTACGGGGGGAGCCCGATGGGAGCTGAAGTTTGAAGAAACGACGAGTCAAGAGCAGGTGGCTTCTTTTTTGACCACTCAGGAACTTTCTCAAGATCCTATTATTCAGGCGACCACGGATGGAAAATACTTAGTGACCGTTGAAGATATGACTGATGAGCGGCTACAGGCTATTTCTTCGGCCATGGAGACAGATTTGGGAGCGTTTGAGACGCTGAGTTATCGAAAAGTCGATGCGACTATTGGGGCGAGTTTTAAAGAAAAAGCTTTTTGGGCCATTGTTGCGGCGCTGATTGGAATTATCTTGTTTGTGGCTTTTGCTTTTCGAAAAATACCTCAGGCGATTAACCCTTGGCGTTTTGGGTTTGTAGCGATTGCGGCTCTTTTTCATGATATTTTAATTGTGTTGGGAGTTTTTACGGTTTTGGGTGCTATTTCAGGTGTTGAACTGGGGCTTCCTTTTATTACGGCCTTGTTGGCGACGCTTGGGTTTTCGGTGAACGATACGATCGTAATTTTAGATCGAGTTCGAGAAAATATCCGCCATCAAAAACCTCATGAGACTTTTGAAGATACGGTTGAAAAGTCCGTACAGCAGACCTTGATGCGTTCGATCAATACTTCTATCTCTACCCTCATGCCGCTCTTGGCGTTGTTGGTGTTTGGAGCTGATTCGATTTTTTACTTTGTTTTGGCGCTGACGATTGGGATTTTGATTGGGACGTATTCTTCGATCTTCTTGGCCGCTCCACTTTTGGCGGAATGGAAGGCCTGGGCAGACGCTAAGTAGTTAATTGTCAGTTAGTAGTTTGTAATTTTTGGTGATTAGTTTTTAATAAAGAACAAGGAGTGGGGTTGTTTTTTGTTCCTGACTTATGGTTAAGAATTATTAGTTAATAATTACTGACTGTTGACTTGTTTGTTTATTTTTTGACTCTTAACTACTGACTGACCATGTCTTCTTCTCCGATCCAAATTGATGAATCTTGGCGCGAGGTTTTGGGGGATGAATTTGAGAAGCCTTATTTTCAAGAATTAAGACAATTTTTGGTCTCTGAAATTCAGGCTGGTCAGGTGATTTATCCGCCGTTGAAGCAGATTTTTTCGGCGTTTGATGCGTGTCGGTTTGATCAGGTAAAAGTGGTTATTTTGGGGCAGGACCCTTATCACGGACCGGGGCAGGCGCATGGCATGTGTTTTTCGGTTAATGAGGGGGTGGCTTTTCCGCCGTCTTTGCTGAATATTTTTAAGGAGATTCATTCTGATCTGGGGAAAGAAATTCCAAAAAGTGGTTTTTTGGAACGCTGGGCTGTTCAGGGCGTATTGTTGTTAAACGCTTCTTTGACAGTTCGGGCTCACAGCGCAAATTCTCATTCGGGGAAAGGGTGGGAGCGATTTACCGATCGGGTGATTCAGGAGCTGAACGATCAAAAGGAAGGAATAGTATTTATGCTTTGGGGACGTTATGCCCAGAATAAGGGCGCAATTATTGATACGGATAAGCATTATGTACTGAATGCGGCTCATCCTTCTCCTTTGTCGGCGCATAGCGGCTTTTTTGGGTGTAAACATTTTTCGCAGGCGAATATGCTTTTGGATTTGGCGGGGAAGGAGGGGATTAAGTGGTAGAACCATTTGTCAGTAGTGAGTAGTCAGTAATTAGGAGTGATTTTTTTAGACTTTTGCTTTGCGATTGAAAGGCGTCTGGGGGGAATAATAATATTGGTTATTTCTGGAGAGTGTACAAGAGGATTGAATTTCGTATTGTGTAATTAGTATTCATTGAGACGTTTTTTGGGGGGGGAGGCAGAAATGGTTAGAAAGAATTGAGGCGTTTTTGATGGGTCGGATCTTTTACGTCTTGGCTGTGTTTATGTTTTTCTCGAACGAACGGAAACGGGAGGATTTCTCCCAGGTTTTATTGAGAGGAGAGTCTTATGATGTGCATTTTGAGAAGAGTGGTTCTCTCGTTGATGTTGATAACTTTCAGCGGGGGGGCTTGGGCGAGTCAAATTCTAATCGGAACGGGGGGGCCAGAAGGTCTTTATTATCCGGTTGGGCAGCAGATTTGTTGGGTCATCAATTCCAATAAATTGGGCCTCAGGTGTGATGTTCGGAGCTCAATGGGATCTGGGCACAACCTTCAACATTTGATGGCGGGAGCGGTCAATGTTGGTATAGCTCAGTCTGATGTGATCAAGCGATCTGTTTATCAACGTTTTGCAACTATTGCGACGCTATATCCGGAGTCGGTGACTCTCGTTGTAAGAGAGGAATCGGATATTTATTCTCTCCAAGATTTGGTGGGAAAACGGGCTTATATGGGGGCGTCCGGATCTGGAACTGAAAAAACGGTTCGGAAGATTATTGATGCCTGTAAGATCGATGATTCGGTAAAACAGGTCGTACAGGGTAGTTCTTCAGAAGCTATTTCTCGTTTGGTTGATGGAGAATTAGACGCCTTTTTTACGGTTCTGGGGCACCCGGCAGCAATGATCCGATCTTTAGCTACCAAAATCCCTATTCGTTTGGTAGATCTGAAAGGGGATTGTATTGATAGTCTGTTGAATGGAGAAAATGCCAATTTGGTTAATTCTTCAATTCCAGCAGGGCATTATCCAGGTGTAAAAACCTCGGTTCAAACTATAGGGGCCATGGCAACTTTGGTCACCACCCTGGATCTACCAGAATCAATAGCCTATCGCTTGGCTCAGGTGCTGTATGGAAATCTGAATAAGTTTCGACGTTATCCTGAGGCGTTAAAAGTGCTTTCTCGTGATTCTATGAGTCAGGAGGCGGCGGGGAATCTACATCCGGGTGTTCAGCTCTACCTTGAAGGCGGAAAACTATCTCAGGCGAAAACTCATGATTCCTTTCTGATGGGGCGTCCGCTTTCTACTATGATTCGCCTCCAGAGAGGCCGAATGAACGACATATTTCGTGCCCTTTTGGCTTCCAAAAAAACGGGAGCTTCCTCTGTCTATGCTGAGCGATTGGCCTATGATCAGTTGGAGGGGGTGCGTCGAGGTATTGCCCAGTCATGTTTGGGGGATACCTTGTGTCAGAGGTTTTCAATCTCTATGGAAAAAACTCTTCTGATTAAGGATCAGTCTTTGGGGGCTTTGGAAAGTCGGATTGAACGGGCTTTTGAGGTATTGTCTCATGGACTTGAGATGCGTCAGAGAAGAGAAGCGGAATCTCAGCAAGATCGGTTGAATATGCTACTGCTTTCCGCCCTCTTTGCTTTTGGAGCTTTTCTTTTGTTGTTGGTCTGGGGACTGGTTCGTCAGGTTCGTAGTAAGCGTGAATTGGAGTTGAAAGTACAGGAACGAACTGAAGCTATTGTGCACGCTTTTGCCAATCTTGGACACCTGAATGAGCCGGTTACTGGGTCTCATTCTGATCGTACTGCCTACTATATCTATTTTCTTGGACGTGCTATGGGGTTTGATCGCCTGGAATGTTTGCAGTGGATGCAGGCGAGCCGGCTTCATGATATTGGGAAGGTGGTGATCTCTACTTCAATTCTGTGTAAACCTGGTAAGCTGACGGATGAAGAATTTTTGGAAATAAAAAAACATCCGTTGGTGGCTCAGCAGATCTTGAAGGGAGTGAACTCTAATATGATCAGAAGAGCTATCGAAATTGCTTTGACCCATCATGAGAAGTTTGATGGATCGGGCTATCCCCGTGGGCTTTCGGGAGATGATATTCCGATTTGGGGGCGAATTGCGGCGGTGTGTGATGTTTTTGACGCGCTGGTTTGTGAACGTCCTTATAAGCGCCCTATGCCCGCGGACAAGGTTATGAAGATCCTGAAGAAAGATCGGGGTACGCACTTTGATCCTGAGGCGGTAGATAGTTTTGCCCGTATCCTTGAGGATGTGATCCTACCTGCAAAACGTCTTTTGGAGCTTATGGAAGCCTTGAAATTGGAAGGTGATTTGGAGGGCGCCAGTGTTCAGAAAGCTCAATTGAAAGCCATGTTGACATAGCTATGACGAGATTTGGTGGGGGTCAGTACGGACCCCACCGTTTTTTCGAATATAAAAAAAGCCCTTAAGTAAGGGCTTTCTTGTGGTGAAGGGGGGGCGATTATTTTCCCTTACATCCTCCACAACATTTTCCGTCGTCTTCGTCTCCTCGGTACATGGTGGGTGAGGTTAAAAAATACGTTTTCATCCTAGGCCCCTTTTTTGGCTTTTTCAAGGGGGATTTACTGGAAATTATCTTCTTTTTGGGGTATAATGAGTGAAACAAAAAGTACAAATGGACTATTTGATCACGAATGCCACCGCCATTATGCAGCTCTGTTTTGGGCTGGGGTTCTTGGTATTGGTTGGTTTTGCTGTTCGTTCTTTGTTGATTCTGACCAGTATTCTGAAGAAATTAGACGATTTGAGTGATATTTTTATTGAGTATGTTCAGAAGCCACTTCGGATCTTTATGCATGTGCATAGAGTGGTGAAGGATTTTTCGAAAATGTTTGGGAAGTAGTTATCTATTTAGTATTTAATAGTAGGTATTGGGGTGGGAGGTGCCTGCTTTTTCTCTGATTTTCTGTTTACTTCATACCTAATACGTAATTTACATGTTCCTTGGCTTTCCTATTAGCTATTTTGTCTTTGAACTGCTACTTTTTGGGCTTTTTTGTGGAACTTTATGGACGATGTGGTGGGGATGGAGTCAAAAATGGGGATCTCGGCACTGTTTTTTGGGGTGTGGGGGCGGTTTATTCTTTTTTGGGGTGCTTTTTTATGGAAGTTTTGTAGAACCTCAACTGTTGCAGGTGAGGGAGGTTTCTGTACAGGATGAAAATCTGCCATCGCTGAGACTGGTGCTTTTTTCGGATGTTCATGTGGGCCCTTATAAGGGGCTGGATTGGGTTACAAAGGTAGTGAATCGGGTTAATGATATCGAGGATGTTGATGGGGTCTTGATTCCGGGTGATTTTTTGTTTGGAGGAGCGGATAGGTATTTGTCTCATTTGGACCCTTTGAGGGACTTAAAGGTAAACATAAAGGTCGCGACGTTGGGAAATCATGATCATGAATACACTGAACCGCTTAATACCCAGCGGAGTACCAAGGTAAGAAATCGTTTGAAAGATCTTGGTTTTTTAGTCTTGGATAATCAGTCATTTTACTGGCAGAATAAGCAGGTTTCGATTGTGGGGACGGATGATAATGATCTGGGTTTTCATGATGTGAGTCAGGCTTTTTTGAGTGTTAGAAATCCTGAAAAATCTATCTATTTGGCGCATTCTCCAGATATTGTGGATGATCTTGAGGAGGCCGGGATTGTACCTGGTTTGACGGTAACGGGTCATTCTCATTGTGGACAGATTCGTTTGCCCTGGGTGGGGGCACTTCCTTTTATCATTCCCACGAAATATGGTCGATCATTGGACCGACATTATTATGAAAGAGAAGGTCGAAAGCTGTTTGTGACCTGTGGAGTCGGGGAGGTGGGGACACGGGCGCGGCTTTTGAATCTGCCGGAGATTGTGGTGTTGGATATTAACTGAGAGGTGGTTTATTTATAATTTTTGTTGTGCTACTTTTGAAAGTGATGAAGCAGTTTTTTGGATTTTTGAAGGGGATTGATCGTGTTTTGGCGCGGGGAGTGATCTTTTTTATCAAAATCTACCAGAAAACTTTTTCCCCCGATCATTCATTAGGGGGGAAGGGTTTTCCCTTTTGTGGGTGTCGGTTTTATCCCAGTTGTTCTCAGTATGGGATTGGGGTATTGGAGCACTATGGTTTTTTGATGGGGGTTCCGCGGATGATTTGGAGAATACTGCGATGTAATCCTTGGTCGAAGGGAGGGGTTGAGTTTGTGCAAGGTGATCAACCTAGAACGAACCGTTAATCGTAATTTATAGTGTTTAAATTGTTCAAACCAGAAGAGTGCTTGTTTGTGAAAGTTTATTTCCCGTCCCAATTGCCTCCGACCAAGCAGGTTGGATCACTGTATCCGGCGGCTTGGTAATAGTATTTAAACATGGGGAATAGCTCGTATAGGTAGCTTTTTACATCTTTAATTTCTGGATATTTAGCCGCTAATTCTTTTTGAAAATGTCTCATAAGAGGAACATTTCCTTCTCCCGGATTAAGTTCTCTTAGTAGCTTTAGCGCTCCCCAGCGATAGGTAGTGTTTGGATCTTGATGGTCGTAGAGATTTATCCTATGTCTAGAAAGAACGAGCGCTGCAAATTCTTCGGTCCAGTCATCAAATTTCAAGAGATATCCATCATCGTCGGTCTCAAAATGATCTAGTGAAACGGGGATTATTTCTTCTTTTTTGTAGAGAGGTGAACAGTCGACTTGGGCACAGATTCGCAAACAATCCTGTTGGGCTTTGGTAGTACATTGGTGGATGGGAAAATTTGAAACCAATGAGGGAAGATGGTCTTTTTTTTGTCCAATAGCTGCTTCGAAGTTGGTGGGGGCACCACATCCGGCGCCGACTTGATTGGGGGCAGGAAGATGATTGTGTGCAGTGTCGTTTTGATCAAGGATTCCTTGTGCGACTCCTTCGACTCCGTTCTGCAAAAAATAGATGTGAGGAATTGCTTCGGTGGTGTTCTTTAGTGCGTGATCAACAGAGAGGTGAACCTGTCTGGGTTGGCCTCCACAGATAAAAACAATTTGGTCATAGTTGTCCAAGAGGATGCCTCTTCTTCTGAGGATTGCTTCGAGCGAAATACCTTCCCCTTCATAGATGCTGGTTTGAGTTTCGTCGGTGTTTTCTTTCTCTCTTTTTCGTATGAATCCGAGTGCATCTTGGATAATGATATTGGGCACTCTGGTGATATCGGGGCCGTTATTGGGGAGTTCCAGGTAGGGCCTTTGTTCGTAGTGATCTTCTACTCGAATGTCGATGAGAAGAGTGCTTTGTGTGATATTTTCAAGGCACTGGGTTTTAAAATCTTCTGGACCAATCCATTCAACCGCCTCTTGAAATCTAGGCTTTTCCATGAGGTTAATGAGTTACAATTCCAATTTTTATAAATGGTGTTTTTTGTATATTTAAATAATTTTTTTTGGCAATGTTTGATTTTGATATTAGTGTCTTTTTTGATGAAGCTTGAGTGGCTTAAAAAATTGAGATCGGAAACCCAGTTTTTTCGAGAGGGAACTGGCCCTACTTTAGGCATAGTAAATCAGATTTTGGATGAACTCGGGAGACCGGAGAGATCATTTAAGTGGCGGGTTATTGTGGGGGGAACCGCGGGGAAGGGTACGGTGTGTCGCAGAGTAGAGGATGTACTTGAGCGAGAAGGGGTAAAGACGGCTTGCTTGATGTCGCCGCATTTGCAGGTGGTCAATGAGCGGATTCGAATTGGGGGGCGATTAATTTCAGATGCAAAATTTGAAGCGGCCTTAAAGGTGGTGAAGGAAATTTCTGAACGTTTAGGAATTCAGCCTACTTATTATGAGGCCCTCGTTTTGACCGGGATTGTGGCGGCCAAAAAGGCGGGAGTAGAAGTTTTGATAGGAGAAATTGGAATGGGAGGTCGTTTGGATGCGGTAAATGCGGTGGAGGGAAAAAGGATTTCGGTTTTGACTTTTGTGGGGAAAGATCATTTGGAGTTTTTTGATCATGATGTGGATGTTTTACGACGAGAAAAGATGGGGATTTTTAATGAATGGTCTGTTTTGAACTTGACTGGTGATCGGGGAAATACGTCTGTAGGGACGCAAAATCTTTCGTCCAATGGTACTAACATCGAATTTTGTACCGGCCTAAAGCAAAAGCAAAACAAAAAGTTGGCTCGTAGGGTTTGTGAAAAAATATTGGGTCGGGGGGATTTTGAGATGCGAAACATAATAATTCCGGCTCGATGGGAGAAGGTAAATATAGATGGGAGAAAACAGTTGATTTTGGAAGGTGCCCATTCGGTTGATAGGTTCGATTATGTTCTTCCTAGAGTGAAGAAATTGAAAGGGGATTTTGTTTTTGTGGGAGGGATGACAAAGAACCATGATCCTGAAGGATTAGAAGAGATTGTTAAAAGGGCAAAAGAGGTGATTTGGACCAAAGTAGAAGGGGACCGGAAATTTTGGAATCCGCTTGATTTACAGAAAAGATTTGGATGTGGATTATCTTGTGATGATCCGCTTGAGGCCCTCAAAAAAGCCCAAATTGCTGGCGATCGGGTATTGGTATTGGGCAGTTTTTATTTGTGTGGGGTAATAAGAGAACTTTTTTTTCTTTCAGATAGAATGGTCGATAGAGGGAGTGAATTTTGTACCTAAAATAGTGCGGGATATCGTGATAGATATCCCGCTTGCTCTTTTGCTTTTCTTCATAGAATTGATGCCAACCGAGGTTGGTTGGGGGAGTTGTTCTTTTGAATCGGCCGTTTGCATGTCCGGTTCAGTGTATTGGCTCGTGCCAAATTCAAAGAATAACTCAGCGAGCAAGCGGTGTCGCTTGCCAATACTTCTCATCCGAATAAATCTACAAGGGTGATACTAAGCGCTCAGCGCTAAACTACATACTTATAAGACTGACCAGGAACCTATTGAGGCACGACCGAGCAGCCGGCGTGCTTGAAGACCAGTGTTTCGCTCCCATTGTGACGAATAGAGATGGTGAAGTTATCAAAACTGCCGATAACTCCTTCCACGAATCCTCCGCATTCGAGGAAGACTTTGACGCGGACTTTCTCTTTTCGCCAGGTGTTCAGAAGATGAGACTGGAAATTCCTATTGCTAGGACGATCCATGGGTACCTTCTGAAACCGCTGTTGGGGTTGAATAGTGGCAATCCCGCTTTTGAAGACGAGGCAGCCACGACGGTCTTTTGAATCTTTACCTAGATGGAGTGAATACTGATCGAAGGCCAAAACGACCCCGTTCAGTTGCACTCGGTTCTTCATAAACAACTTGATACGAGTCTGGGCTTTTTGAAGCCCATTAAAAAAAGATTGTTGTACGTCGACAGGTTGGTTGTTGTTGCCATTGGCCATGGTTCGTCTCCTTGTAGGGGATGATGAACCGGACAAAGAAAGGTTTTCTTTTGGAAAACCCTCAGTTGTCCGGTCCAGTACGAAGAAAAGTGCTGGACTGAACTTCTTTTTCCAGAAGGAAAAGGAAGTTACATCTTCAACAACACTTTTTGAGTATTGTTGTAAAAGAGCTTTGTTATTATATCAGAAATTTAGCAGTGCGTCAATAGTCTTTCGTATTTGTCAATACACGTTTTTCGTACTACTGTTGACCTATGAATCAATTAGCTGAGGATTGGCTTGAAAATGATGGAGGTCACTCTTTTGAATCTGATTTTCAGGCGCTTCAGGATTTTATCAAAGAACTTCCCAATGCCAATGATGTGGATAAGGCATGGAATTTGAAGGATGGGAAAAAAAGGTTGAGTGAGGGGGTACCGCTTCAAGAACTAAAGGATAAGTACTGGTTTTATGATGAAATGGCTTTTTTGCGAGATCAGATCTTGCAGAATGTTCCGCTTGAGAAACGAAGTCATGTTTTGAATGAGATTAATGGGATCTTAAATGAATCTTTAGGTCATCAGCGATATCTGAAGTTGGCGCGGATGAAGGAAGTCTTGAAGGCGGTAGAAGTATTTCGGAGAGATCAGTCTTTGCTTCGTCACAAAATGTGGCGGGCTGAGCATCATTTAGGACAGGGGGTGCGGGTACTGAAGATTCTTATTTCCGAAGATCAAGCTCGGTTCAAAAAGGAATATGAAGGGGTTTTTACCTCTAAATTTTGGGGAAATGTTTATGGCCTTTTTTCTCGTGATTATCCGAACTTTGTGCGGTCTTTTCCCTTTTCGACCGAAGAGGAGCTTTTGTTGCGTTTTAAAGGGTATGATGAACTGGGTCGTTTTTTGACCGGAATGAAATCGAGTGCAGAAAAAGATGTGATTAATTTTTTAGGAGAGTTTTTTTCGGATTCTGATCAGGCACGTTACATTAGTGAAGCGAAGGGGATTTCGGACCAGTCTCCAGAGAAAATGGTCCTTTTTTTGCATAAGTTGCACGATGCCAAAGAAAAAAACAAGGATCAGGCCAAAGAGGGCTTTGCTCGTGTGGGACGGTTGGCTTCAAGTGGGGATGTGGGAGCGGCTCTTTCGGAGTGGGATTCACTGACCAAAAAATTTGGTTCCCATTTGGGGAGAAGTTTGGGAGTGGCTAAGTTTATTAGAGAATTAGAGGTAACTCATTCGGACGAAGAAAGGATCAAGAATGAGTTAAAAACCGCGAAGGGAAAAAAGAAGGATCAGTTGAGAGAGAAACTAAAGAAGGTTGATCCGACTTCTCTGGAATTAGACCGACCGTCGGATTCTTCTCAGAAAGAAAAACAGATTTTGGATATTGAATCAGACATTAATAGTTGTTTGTCGAGAAATGATTTTGGTTCGGCTCGGAGTGCGGCGAGGCGTTTGAGAGGACTTGATAGTGCTCGATATTCTAAAGAAATAGATCAGATTCGATGGCTCGAAAAGAAACATCGAGAGGAACCTGATTCTGATGTGGATAGTGAAGATGTTGATATGTCTACTGAACGTCAGACCAAACGCTTGTTTTATGATAAGTGTTTGTATCATATGGAACAGGTTTCGAAGAAGTGTTCAGAGCTAAAAATTCCCGATGATGGCCCTGAGTTTTGGGGGATCGAAGGCGTCCGTAATCGGGTGAAGAGATTGAAGGATATGGGGAAGTTTTCTGACTACAAAAGGTTTAATGCTTCAGATCCTCATGTTCCGAGCACCGAACAGGCTGGGGGATTTAAATTTCGATGGTTGGATCTGAAAACCGGAACTTCCCTGACGGGGGCTTCTGCACAGGCGGGAATTAAGTTTTTGGATCGGTTTAAAGATTCGGGTTATGAATTGGCGGCTCTGGCAGGGGCTTTTTCGATTAATTGGAGGTCTTCGGATGATCCGGTGTATTCGCCAAGAGAGTTTGTACGGGTTATACAGGCAGAGCGGGCGAAGGTTTAGGAGGGAACAAAGAGTCTTGAGTATAGAGTTACTATTTTTGAAATCTCAAATACTGTTTACTCTTTGATATTCATTTTTAACGCTCTTTGAACTCTCTGAGCTCCAGCCTTTTTTCTCGATAGCCTTGGGCGTCGAGGTATTCGAAAAATTTTTCGTAGTGATTGTGTTCGTCTGCAATGCGGTTCGCGTGTTTTATGGGGCACCAAAATCGTTCTGTTCGGGCCCCGATTTCTCGTGCATAGGCAATGAGACAGTTGTAATAGCTACAGTAGGCACAGTTAATTTTTTCGATGAGGTTTAGGTAGGGGAGATGTCTTCGATCGAAGGCAAAATAGTCTTTAGGGTTTACCAAAGGGATGGAGTAGAGCCGAAAACAGATTCGGTGGTAGATCTCAAGACAGATATGGAGCACGATCATCGGAATGATCATTCCGTATATAAAAGGGGCTGAGAACAGCCATTTGAATCGGAAGGGAGCAAATAGTGTTTTGAGAGAGCTGATTTTGAATTTTTTCAGCCTGAGTTTGTTGGTGATGGCGTCTTTGATGAGGTCTTTTTTTTCTGTGAGGGCCTCGATTTGTTTGTCGAATTCTTTGAGCACGCCCGATCGAAGGGATTTTAGCTTTTTTACCTGGGCTTCTTTGTGATCGGAAAAGGTTTTTTCGAGCGCTTTTTTGCGTTTGGTAATGTTTTGGATTTTTTGGTCAAGATCTTTAACGATGTCTTTCTGAAATGATTCGATTCTTTTTATTTGGGCGTCTCGTTTTTTTTGACTGTCCTTTTTCCAGGTTTCAAATTTTTGAGCGAAGTCGTGGAGAAAGTTTTTCATTGTTGTGGGTTGTGACTGTGTTGTTCCATGTAAAAAAGTGGTTCGGGAAGAAAGCGAAATCGTTCCTTAAGCATGTTAATATCTCTTATTTTGGTTAATATTCGATTTTGTCTTTCTTGTTCTAGGCTCCAGATATAGTGAAGCATCATTTCTGCGCTCTGAATAACGACGAGGTCTCTTTTTCCATAATGTTCGGCGGCCGCATTTTCGTCGTAGGCCAATACGTCATCACCGGCTTTTGGTTGTAGGGCGTACCTTTGATTTGTTTGATAGAATAAGAGTTCTCCGCTTTTTAGTTTTTCATAAAAATTCCCAAAAATTAGATTTAAAATGGGGTTTTGATCTGATGGTTTTTCGATCATGATTTTTTCGCTGGCGATAACCAGAAGTTTTAATCCATTTTCTATGTTATCGGCTAATTGCTCTATTTGTTTTTTAGAAAAGGCTTCTATATGTAGGCCACCACAATTTATTATGGCTCTTTCTGTGGCTTGTGAGACGGGCAGGGTGAGGAGCTTTGAGTATCTAATATCACTTTTTCCAAAAGCGATATGGTCTTCTTCAATTATTGGCTTTTTTCTCTCTTCAATTCCATCAGTTTCTTTTATTGCTTCGCCTATGTTCAAGCCGTATTGTCTAATTAGTGCTTCTCTTTGGCTTTTCCAGTTGAGCGTGCAGTCTTGTGAACTAACGGAATAGGGACTTCCGTGCTCCTGATCATATAAGTTGTAAAAGTTATCAGGGGGATGGGCGGCCTTTTCGCCAAAGAAGGTTGTGATTTCACGTTGTTCGGAATTCATTTAGTCATAAATAAATTACAGATATAGTAGTTATTAATTTTTGCAAAAAAAGGAGAAGTTTTGAGTCTTTTTTGATCCTGGATAGGAGAGAGTAGGCGTTGCGGTTTTTTGGGGATGTATCCTAATAGGGCTCTTAGAAGTGATTGAGAAAGAAATTTGAATAAGCGCTTTTTTGTAAAAGGGGGACTGCTGCTTATTTTTTAGCTTTTTAGTGATAGTTTAGGAGTAGATTGCATTCATGCTTGAATAGTCTGTCTTCGCAATTAATAAGACGGCTTTTAAGAGCTTCGTCGGACAGGCTTCTTATCCCGACGCACTTTGTTCGTCGCAAACAATGCCTGGAGGCGCCGCCCGGGATCGAACCGGGATACAAGGCTTTGCAGGCCTCTGCGTAGCCATTCCGCCACGGCGCCGTAAGGAATGGTGAGGGGATTCTAGTCTGATGAAGGGAGAATTCAAGTTATTGGTTTATCAAAAGGTGTACTTCTGTCTTGTGAATAATCAGGTGATAGAATAGACACGTAACAAAATTGCTCTAAAATCACGGTCGTTCTTTTTTGATGTGCAAAAGCCCAGGTGGTGGAATGGTAGACACGAAGGACTTAAAATCCTTTGCCCTCAACTGGCGTGCGAGTTCGAGTCTCGCCCTGGGCACCACGAAATTTGAGCCCGCGATAATTTCGTCCTTCATTCTTCCCCTTCACTCTTCATTTCAAATTTCGAAGAATGGAGGATAAGAATGAAGCGGAAGAATGAAGTTTTTTGTGACTATGGATATTCGTGGTTTTTCCGCGATGCTCCAATTAATTTTTTTATCTCCGTAACGTCCTCTTCTCCTCCAAAAGTTTTTGCTTTGCTCTGACTTTAGGAAATTTTTTATTGCAATGGATTCGTCATCTTGCTTGACATGATTCATTTTTTGGTTATGTGTTATTTGTTTATTTAATAATTTATATATAATATGTCTAACTTTGACCATGAATCTAGCATTGGGATTACTTCTCAGGCCTATTTTGAATCGGATCCTCTAGGAGAGGTCTCATCTGTTGATGCGGCGAAATTAACTCTTTATCCTGCGTCTTATCAACAAGGTCGGGTAAGGGTTTTGCCAAATGAATTAGGATATTTTGACCGATCAACAATGAATCAAAAGTCTTTATTGAGAGTGGATATTAGGCTCGATGAAAGTCACCCAAAGGCGGGATTAATCCGAGGTCATGTTTCGGAACGTTTTGAGGACGCTATTGGTCCTGATTGGACTTTTTTGGGGCGATCTGAGGGCTCATACTGTATTGAAGGAAAAAAAGGAGGAGGGATTCAGCAATTAAGGGCAAATATTGGGACGTTGGTCGATAAGGTGGTTGAGGAATATGGATCTTAGTATTTTATGTGACTAAAAAAGGGTGTATTATTGTTGTTAGCCTTGCAGCAAAAGGGTTTACATTTTTAGAAGTGTAATCTTGGTGTA
>CAYFJZ010000004.1:0-219127 GCA_964343715.1 uncultured Candidatus Peribacteria bacterium
CGCTCGCTCGTGTCGTGATCGTATTCGTTCCCTCGGCCAATGTCAGCGTTTTGCTGAATCCGTAGATTCCGTTTTGTGCGTCGACCACAGTGATAGGATCGGTGGCGACGTCATTCATCAGTACGGTGTTGGCCACAATGTTGAGTTCGGTAATGGATCCGGTAACGGTAGGGTTGTTGTTTGAAGTTGGAGAGGTAATTGCGTCGTACACAATGGCCGGAGGCGTTACGGCTCCAAGTTGGAAGTCGTTGTGCGTGTTGGAGACCAATAGATTGTTGCTGTTGTCGTAGACGTAGATGATCAGTCGGACATCTCCAGGAGTAATCCCAGTAAAATCAGCCTCCATAGTGGCGGTTCCAAATGTTCCATCCAGTCTTGTGTTGAAGGTTCCGGTTGTGATTTCTCCGTCCCCACTTCCGATACAGTTGTCCGGGCTCTGACCACAGTGCGTAGTTCCATTTGTCGTAAGAGTGTGTGTGGCTAGAGGCGTGTTTCCGCTGGCCGATCGTAGTTCGATGACCACTTCTTCCGGAGCAATAGGAGAAGCGTTTTCCCAGACTTTTCCGTAGACGGTCACATTTCCTTCTGGACCGAGATATTTTGGCCAGACTTCGGCGGTGAAGGTTTGGGTCACTTGTGATGATGCGGGCGAAAGAACGGCTGATCCAGTATTTGGGGCTACGAGAGAAACCGGGGTCACTTCGAATTTGATGAATTTGTCTTTTTCGTCTGGTGAAAGAACCAAGGTGGAACTGTTTTGTCCGGCAATAGGGGTGTAGGTTCCCTCCGCGGTGTCGGAAACAAGCCACTGGAAGTAGGTAGCGCCTTCAGCATCACCTTCGGCGTCCCCATAGGTATACGATCCGGTGAGGGTTTGTCCTACGTTGGTTGTTCCGCTGATAGATACCGAGCTTGCGGTCGGGGCCGTCCCGGCTACGGGCCCGGTGGCGCTACTGAGCGTAGCACTTCCTGGAGTCGCACCAGCGGTAGCGACAGGCGTTACTTCGAATTTAATAAACTTCCCAATGTCGGCTTCTACGAGTTCGTAGGTGGTGGTAGTTTCTCCAGCGATTTCGGTGTAGGTTCCGTCAACCGTGTCAGCGATGTACCATTTCAGAATGCTCGAGCCTTCTGGGTCGCTGTCGGTGTCTGAGTAATTATAAGATCCGGTCAACGTCTGCCCTACATTTGCCGTTCCGCTGATCGCCACGGAAGTAGCGGTGGGAGCTTGGTTTCCAGATTCAATGGCTCCGGTGGCAGCACTAATTACCGTTGCCCCAGGTGTTTCTCCCGTGGCGGCTTCAGGCGTTACTTCAAACTTGATGAATTTGTTTACGTCATCGGCGGTGAGGGTGTAGGTTGAGTCCTCAGCGATTGCTGAGTAATCCTGTGTGGGAACGCTGAAGTCTGAAGTCCACAGAGCATCTCCCTTTGTAACTCGGAATTCGTCGATGTATCCATCAAAAGTAAAACCATCTCCATCATATTTTCCAATAAAGGCATCACTAGCAGCAGAACTAACTGACTGACCTGTTAAATCCCAGGTGGCAAAAGAGGTTCCATTCACGTAAGCCGTTGCGGTGTTGCCTGAACGAACCACAGCCGCATGATGCCAGGTATTAACGGGGAGTCCGCTGCTGGTTGAATAATAAGTACCAAGAATTCTTACAAACAATTTTCCACTCACCCAGTGTGAAATATCAAGGGTGTCTCCGTTCATTTCAAAAAGTCCATCATCTCCAATGGCCGGAGCGTTGTACCAGAAATCGATGGTGAAGTCTCCGGATCCAAAGTTGAAGTCAGAACTGTTAGGGATGGTTAGATAGTCTCCGGTTCCGTCGAAGTAGAGACTTTTTCCTCCAAACTGGCTTTTGGTAGCGCTCTGAATGGTGTCACCGTTAACGGTAATGCTGTGGCCGGAAGCCGAACTATCGACAATGGTTTGTCCACTTCCGTCTCCGTGAAGGAGTAATACGGTGTTGGGATCAATCACAATGTTGTTATAAGTTCCGTCTACAGTGTCGGCTCTTTTCCATCGGTAGGTACTGTTTCCTTCCAAGTCTCCGTCCACATCACCATACGTATAATTCCCGGTCAATACTTCGTCTTCGGTTTCGGTTCCGGTGATGGATACGCTGGTGGCCGTTGGGACTTCGTTGGCTTCGACAATCGCGCCGGTCGCAGCAGAAAGTACGGCTGAACCTGGAGTTTCTCCCGTGGCGGCTTCGGGCGTTACTTCAAACTTGATGAATTTATTTACGTCGTCGGCGGTGAGGGTGTAGGTCTGATCACTTACGTTCTCTGAATGCGCTGATGATGGAGGGGTAAAATTCGAGGCCCATCGTCCGGTTCCTTTTGATATTCGGAGTTCATCAATGTATCCGTCAAAATACCGGTTCGTATCAGCTGGATCTCCCCCGACTGTTATCCCACTGGTTCGAGTTGGAAGTGATTTTCCGGCTACACTCTTGGAAGTGATGGCAACACCATCTCGGTAGAGGGTGAACGTATCTCCGCTTCTCACGAAAGCTAGGTGATACCAGGCGTCCACAGCCATCGGGAAAGAGGCGTTTGTTTCGGCGAGGGCAAAGTCTGATGACCCATCGACGTGGAAGCGAATTCCCCTTGCGCTACTAATTCCTCTGTTGTCGAGGAAAAACACATTTCTATTGTACCCTCCATCTGTCTTGATGTTTACCAGATAACTATAATCTCCTGAAGCAACGGGATTGGCGAGGCGTACCCAGAAATCTACAGCAAATTCTTCTCCGGCGAAGTCCCAGTCAGAACTATTGGCGATCGAGAGATTATCTCCGGTTCGATCAAAATAGATACTGCTGCCTCCAAACTTGCTTTGACTGGTGGTTTGAGTCGCGTCTCCGTTGGCGGTGACGGTGTGAGATGAAGCCGAACTATCAACAATGGCTTGTCCTGTTCCGTCTCCGTGGAGGAGAAGAACGGTGTTGGGGTCACTAATTGCTGTATACGCTCCATCCACGGTATCGGCTCGCAACCATCGGTAGGTACTGTTTCCTTCCAAGTCTCCGTCCACATCACCATACGTATAATTCCCGGTCAATACTTCGTCTTCGGTTTCAGTTCCGGTGATGTTGACGCTGGTGGCGGTTGGTACTTCGTTGGCTTCGACAATCGCGCCGGTGGCAGCAGAAAGTACGGCTGAACCTGGCGTTTCTCCGGTCGCGGCTTCGGGGGTTACTTCGAATTTGATAAATTTGTTTACGTCGTCGGCGGTGAGGGTGTAAGTTGAGTCCTCCATTACGGTTGAATAGGCCGTTGTTGATGGAGTGAAGTTAGAGGTCCATCGAGCGGCCCCTTTTGAAATTCGGACTTCATCGATATTTCCCTCGAAGTAATAGGACGATGATCCACTGTGTCCAATTTTAAGAGTTTGAATATTGTTCTGAATACTTCCTGCTGAAGTCCATGTACTCACTTGCACTCCATCCTTGAAGGTATAGAAAGTATCTCCATCTCTCACTACGGCTAAGTGCATCCAGGTATTAAGTTCGATGGACCCAACCTCTTCTCCTAAAGCGATATTCCATCCGGCTCCGTCGTTTGCGTAAAAGAGAAAATTTGTGCTATTTCCGATAATTGTAAATCCCTCAGATTGAAATCCGTTAAATCTTTTTCCTATAACCTCTACTGAATTATTGGATGGAACTCTGACCCACATATCTATTGTGAAATCTCCGCTCCCAAATTCAAAGTCTTCATGGTCAGCCATACTCAAGAAGTCTCCATCTCCATCAAAAGAAAGACTCTTTCCTCCAAATTTGCTCTGAGTGGCACTTTGAGTGATGTCTCCGTTGGCGGTAACGGTGTGATTAGAACTTGAGCTATCTGTAATCGTTTGGCCCGTTCCGTCTCCGTGGAGTAAGAGCACGGTTTTGGTGTCTGGGATAGCGGTATAGGTCCCATCTACGGTATCGGCTCGCAACCATCGATAACTAGAATCTCCTTCCAGATCCCCGTCCACATCACCATACGTATAATTCCCAGTCAGCACTTCGTTTTCGGTTTGAGTTCCAGTGATGTTTACGCTGGTGGCGGTTGGTACTTCGTTGGCTTCGGCGATCGCTCCGGTGGCGGCTGAGAGTACTGCTGATCCTGGAGTTTCTCCCGTGGCCGCTTCGGGCGTTACTTCAAATTTGATGAATTTTCCGACGTCACCGGACGTGAGCGTGAGGGTGGTTTGGTTGGCTCCTGCGGCAGAGGTGCTGTAGGCCCCGGCAAAAGGAGTAAAATCGCTGTCCCAGTGGGCGTGGCCTTTGGTGATTCGTAATTCATCCAGGTAGCCGTTGTAAAATCCAACGTTGTAGTTGTCTCCAATGGTGAAATTCCCGGTATTGTTTCCCCACCCGGAAGTCATTAGCTGTGAGTCTTTCAGGACACCGTTCTGAAAACTGTATAAAGAGTCTCCTTTTCGGACCAAAGCCACATGATGCCAAGTGTTATCGTTTAATCCACTCATCCCTGTACTTACTTGGTTTCCCTTTCCAAGATTTAGACCTCCTCCATTTGTGTATATGTATAAATCTCCACCCCCAAGAACATCGTCGGAGCTGTGTGCCATAATTGTCATGGCTCCACCTGCTGAAAATTTTAACCAAAAATCAATGGTGAAGTCACCTTCTCCAAAGGCCCAGTCATCACTGTCGGCCATGGAAAGGAAATCGTCGGTTCCGTCAAAGTAGATACTGCTTCCTCCAAATTGGCTCTGGGCGGCACTTTGAGTGACGTCTCCGTTGGCGGTAACGGTGTGAGCACTGGCGGAGCTGTCAGCAAAGCTCTGACCAGCTCCGTCTCCGTGGAGAAGAAGTACGGTGCTGCTTTCTGGAGTGAGAGCAATATCGACATAGGTTCCGTCTACCGTGTCGGAACTGAGCCATCGATAGGTGGAGCTTCCTTCAAGATCGCCATCAACATCATTGTAGGTGTAACTGGCGGTTAGCACTTCGTTTTCAATTTCTGTTCCTGAAATCGAAACACTGCTGGCAGTTGGAACTACGTTTCCCTGGGCAATGGCCCCTGTAGCCGGACTGAGTACGGGGGTTCCGGGGGTTTCTCCGGTGGCGGCTTCGGGCGTTACTTCAAACTTGATAAATTTCCCAACATGCGCGGGCTGTGGGTAGAAGGTGTTGTTTGAGGTGGGGGCCGAAAGATTGGTAGGAACGGTGAAGTTGCTGTTCCACTTGGCTTCGCCTTTCATAATTCGGATTTCATCCATATATCCGGCGTAGAAGGCGACGTTGTAGTTGTCTCCAAAGGTCAGATCACCTGTATTGTTCCCCCATCCTGAGGTCATGGCTTGGGTTTCCTTGAGGTCTCCGTCGAGGAAGGAATAGAGGTTATCACCTTCTCGTACCAGGGCAATGTGGTGCCAGGTATTGTCATTTACTCCGGTTATTCCGGTCGTGACTTCAATTCCCTTTCCAAATTTCAGGGTTCCTCCCGTTGTATAAACGTAGAGATCTCCTCCCCCAAGACCATCATCGGAGCTGTGTGCCAAAATCGTCGCGGCTCCTCCGACTGAATTCTTTAACCAGAAATCAAGGGTAAAGTCGCCTTCTCCAAAGGCCCAATCATCACTGTCAGCAAGGGATAAATAGTCATCAGCTCCATCAAAGTAGATACTCTTTCCACCAAACTTACTTTGAGAGGCGGTTTGGGTGACTTCTCCGTTAGCGGTTACATCGTGATCGTTGGTAGAGCTGTCAGAGAATTTTTGATTGTTTCCGTCTCCGTGGAGGAGAAGAACTGTGGTGTCGGCCGGAGTTTGGAGGACTTCGGTGTAGGTTCCGTCGACGGTGTCGGCTACATACCATTTAAAGGTGGAGGTTCCCTCAAGGTCTCCGTCGGCATCGTTATATGTGTAATTGGCAGTAAGCGCTTCGGCTTCTATTTCAGTTCCGGTAATAGAAAGGGCTGAGGCTGAAGGAGCCACATTCCCCTGAGCAATCGCTCCGGTCGCGGCACTGACCACTGTAGTTCCAGAAGCCGTTCCGGTACTCGCCACGGGGGTGACGACAAATTTTATGTATTTTCCTACATCGCTGGAAGTCAGTGTGTAGGTGGTCGCGCTAGCGCCCGATATTTGTGCGTAAACTCCATCTACAGTGTCGGATCGATACCATCGGAAGATGGAAGTACCTTCACTGTCCCCATCGGTGTCTCCATAGGTGTAGTTCCCGGTTAATACTTCGTTTTCGGTTTCGGTTCCAGAAATGGAAACGCTGGTGGCTGTTGGAGCCGCGTTTTCAAGCTGACAGGTGGCGCTACAGCCGTCGCTGGCGGTGGTGTTTCCGTCGTCACACTGTTCTCCAATGTCAACTATATCGTTTCCACACTCAGCGGGCAGACAGGCTCCCACATTATTGGTGTCCCCCTGTGTATAGAGTTCTGCAATTTCTGTGCTGGTGAGCGCTCGATTATAGATCGCTACATCATCAACGAGTCCGTCAAAGGGGTAGTTGGTTCCAGTACTGTAGTTCCCAATTCTAAACGGATAGCTGTTTTGCATGGGTAAGCTTGCCGCTACGGTTCCATAGCTGGTTCCATTTACAAAGAACTCTATTTGCCCGTTATCAAATACTCCTACGTAATTGGCCCATTCCCCAAGAGTGATAACCGGCCCATTAACGGCTCTGATCTGTAGACTTTCTTCTTTGGTCCAGAATCGCATCTTGTTGTCGGAGGCCAACATATAGAATGCATACTGGGAACCCATTCCTCCGTGAGGGCTTTTTCCCATCAGCATTCCGTAGTCGACGATGGTGTCGGCTTTGGCCCAGACGCTAATGGTTTGGGCGCCTCCAATGGGGACATTAAAGTTGTCTCCCATTTCGACGTATCCGTTGGTTCCGGCAAAGTCATAGGCGCCTCCTATGTGCCCAGCTTGTCCCACGGTTACGCCTCCGTTGATAGTTGCATCATAAGACCCAACACTATCCAGGGCGGTCGTTCCGGAGGTTTCTTCAAATCCCCAGTAGGCGATAAGACCACTCGGTGCGTTGTTGTCGTTACAGGCGTCGAGAGGATAGTCGATGCCGTCGGAATCTGGGTCGAGGCCTTCTATGGCGCCGGTGGCGGATGAGAGGGTGGCAGTTCCAGGACTGGTTCCGGTGCTAGCCACGGGAGTGACTTCGAATTTTAGGAATTTGTCTACGTCGGAAGAAGTTAATGTGTAGGTTAAACCTTTTGCTTCTAATGTGTGGGCAGATGTGGGAGGCGTGAAGTTTTCTGTCCATTCAGCGGATCCTTTTAGGACTCTTAAATCGTCCAAATATCCGTGAAACTCTCCATCGGCTGATGTGGGCCCTGTGTGAGCGGCTCCAATAAATACGGTCTCGGCTGAGTTAAATAAGACATTGGCTCCTAGGTCTGTGTCGGAACCAACCTGGGTTCCATCCACAAATAATCTTACGATTCCTCCAGACTTTGTCGCGGCAATATGGTACCAGGTATCAACGGTTGGAACCCAGGCGGCGACCGCTCCAGCGGCTCCGCTAGATCCATTGTAACTGGGTGAGAATATTAGATTTGCACTGTCTAAATAGAAGGAAAAAGCTCTTTGAGGATAAAACTGATCTACAATGGCCATCGTGCTAGGCCATCCCCCTGGAGTGGCATCAAATCGAGCCCAGGTATCAATGGTGAAGTCACCACTTCCAAAATTGAAATCTTCGCTGTCGGGAAGGCTTAAATAGTCTCCGGTTCTGTCGAAGTATATGGAACTGCCTCCAAACTTGCTTTGGGCGGCGGTTTGGGTGGCATCTCCATGAGCGGTGATACTGTGATTAGAGGATGAGCTGTCGGTTATGGATTGTGCCGCTCCATCTCCGTGTAGGAGCAAGACGGTGTTAGTGTCGGCAATGGCATTGTAGGTTCCATCTACCGTATCGGCGCGAAGCCATCGAATGGTGGTGTCTCCTTCGGCATCGCCTTCGGTATCGAAGTATTCATAACTTCCGGTCAAAGTTTCTCCTTCCCTTTCGGTTCCAGAAATACTGACAAATTCATAGGCTTCGGTGGGTGGTGTAAAATCGGACGTCCATCTTCCCACGCCTTTAGAAATTCTGAGTTCGTCTAGATATCCATCGTACTCTTCCCAAAAGGCATCCCACTCGGTGGGACGCTGTCCAATTCGGAGTTCAATGTCGGGAGCTCCGACAATAGTTCCGGCGAGGGTTGTTGAGTAGTCTTCTACTCCGTTGAGGAATATTTTGAGGGTGGATCCGGTTCTGGTAACGGCAATGTGCTGCCAAGCACCAGTTGTAAGTGGTGTCGCTGCTACTCCATTCCCAAGCTCTGATGAGTAGGCCATGGCATCGGTGTTGAGGTCGGTCCGAAGAGCCCACCCCTGCCAAGAAGGATAACTTCCCTGCCCCACAATCCAGTGGTTGGAGACCAAACTGTCGGGGTTCATCCAGAAATCAATAGTGAAGTCACCATCAAGATCCCATTCATCACTGTCGGGAACGGTAAGGACGTCGTTGGTTCCATCGAAAGAGAGGGATTTTCCTCCGAATTTACTTTCGGTAGCGCTTTGGGTGACGTCTCCACTAACGGTAACCGTTCGACCATAGACCGAACTATCCACAATGGACTGTCCGGTTCCATCTCCGTGAAGCAAGAGGAGTGTTTCGGCTTCTCCGGCCACTGGAGCCTGGTTGGCCACAATGGCGCCAGTGGGTTGACTTAACTCCGCCACTCCTGGAGAGGTCCCGGTTTGGGCTGCGGGGGTGACTTCAAATTTTATGAATTTTCCGATGTCGTCGGCCACAAGAGTGTACGTACTACTCGTAGCTCCCGAAATGGCGCTGTAGGTTCCGTCTACAGTATCGGCGCGCAACCATCGGAAAGTCGTACCTCCTTCGGTGTCTCCATCCTCATCGTAGTAGTTGTAGCTTCCGGTAAGGGTTTCTCCTTCTGTTTCAGTTCCTGAAATACTCACCCCACTATAAGCGCCAGTTGGGACGGCAAAGTCGGTATTCCATCGAGCAACGCCTTTGGATACACGGAACTCATCAATGTATCCATTAAAACTAGAATCGCCAAAACACATGGTTCCTCCTTCGGCTCCACTCCCCAGGGTCAGATCAAGTCCAGTGGTGGTCATGGTGGCGCCGGTGGCAATTTCTTTGTTGAAGACTCCATTTATATAGAGTTTGGCTTTGTCGATGGTGTGGTCGTAGACAAAGGCGATGTGGTCCCACTGATTGGTCACAAAGGTAGGATCGGACTCTACATATTGTCTGCCACTTTCGGTGGTCCCGGTATTGAGGGACAGTTTGTTGTTGTTGAAATAAAGTCCCCAATCGGTGAGGTTTCCGTCCTGTATTTTTGTGGCAACTCCTTGACAGCCAGAAACAGAGTTGGATCTCAACCAGAAGTCGACGGTAAATTTTTCTTCGGTGGGAACAAAGTCCGCGTGGTGAGGAATGGTGACATAGTCTCCGGTTCCGTCAAAGTACAAACTTTTTCCGCCAAAGTAGCTTTGTGTCGCACTTTGTGTGGTGTCGCCGTAGACGGTGATGGTTCTTTCGCTTACGGATTCATCCAGGATGGTGGCCCCGTCCCCGTCGGCGTGGATCATGAGGATGTTGTTGGGGTCTTTTGTTTCGGGGGCACTATTTGGTGCATCCTCAATACATCGAATCGACATACCGTAATTCTTCCCTCCCCCAAAGGCATCTTTATATACCGTGGCTGCGGCACTGAGCTCTCGTCGATAAGCGGAGGTCGCATCGTTTTCCGTAGAAGTGAAGTACTCCCCATAACTCCCAAGATTAAGAATGCTCGATCCACTGTTCCTGTTTCCGGCTAACTGTAAGTCCATCCCAGAGCTTCCTCCTTCTTTCAGCTTCGTCCCAATATCTGTTCCTATGGTCCCGGTTGCATTTTGGTCGTTCACCGTACTGTCCAGGTAGTTTTCCATGGTATAAAACTCGGTGTCGGTGGGAATGTGCCATCCTGCGGGACAGATCCCTTGGGCTCCTTCAGCCGTGGTGTACTGCATGGCTTCGTCCCAGTTGTAGAGTCCTCCATAAGTGTCACAGTTAGCTTCGCTGCTTCCCTGACACCATTTTTCGATGGTGGCATTGTCTGTGGGAGCGGTCCCTCCGTTGGCAAGCATGGTTCCTGTTCGGAGGTTTTCTCCTAACCAACACTGGGTCCCTACTTGAACGGTTGAGTACCAGTGTCCATCAACATCTTGAACCGATCCGGTTCCACAGTTGGTGCCGTCGTAAACGGTTACGTCTTCGGCGATACAACGAACGGACATTCCGTAGTCTTTTGTGTCCACGCTTGTGTTGACGCTTGCCGAACCACTTGGGATATCGTACCGGTAAGCGGCCCCTCCGTTGGGGGTTGATGACCAAAGTCCAACGTAAGTTCCTCCGGTAGCAAATCCTGATCCTCCCGCAACACGATAACCCGGCATCGGTACGTCAAAACCAGAAGCTCCTCCCTCCTGAAGAGAGGTTCCAGGATTGGGGGATACGGCGGTTATGAGAGATTGCCATTCGGCAGAGGTTGGTATATACCATCCGGCGGGACAGATTCCTCTGGCGCCTTCGGTGGTGGAATAGCCCATTAATTCGTCCCAGCTATATAGCCCTCCATCGTCCGTACAATTGGCATCGGAGTTGTCGTAACACCATTTTTCTATCGTCCCATTATCGCTCGGAGTGGTCCCGGCAGAGGCGAGTTTCGTCCCCACGTTGATGTTTTCTCCCATCCAACATCGATTGTCGAGCTCAATGGTTGAATAGGAGTTGCCATCATCATCTTGCATGATGCCCGTTCCACAGTTGGTGCCATCATAGGCGGCCGCGTGTACGGTGGAAGGAGGCAACACCACAAAGGTAGAAAGCAGGTTAAAAATTACGAAAGAGGCAAATAGCTTTCTCCAAGAACGACCCTTGTTTTTTGGACGGGGAAGGGTGAACTCTCGGAGCCGGGACCGTAGGGGGGCAATACTCATTTTTTTTTATTTACGAGTTTTTAGAGATAGAAAATATATCAGAGTAATAGTATGAATTTTGAACTTCCAAAAAAGCGATCAAATATTTATCCCATATTTTTCCCACCTGACAAACACACTTCCCATCAAAGCTCCGAGAGTCACATTTTGTGATCAATGAAAGATTCTGAGTACATTTTTTAATGCATCTTTTTTTTGTTCGCTTATCATTAAAATCCTCTCTATATTTCTAGATCGAATTCTCCACTTTTTTGAAGTCGAATGTGTAAAAAAAGTGTACAAATTGTTGAAATAGCACTTTTTGGTTTCTTCGATTTTAGATTTGTGGCTTCGTGTTATTTTGTGTCATTCCAAATCGTCAAGGTACTACTTTAGATTGAAGATAAAATGAGGAATCATCCTTATATATTAATGAGTAAAAGATAATCAGTTAATATATCCTACTATTCCTTTGTTCCCTTAATATTTCGAGGATCCCTCATCACTGTCGCTGATAATTCTAAGAAGGTCCGTCATTCCCACAGGGATGACCATCATGCTTATCTATAAATAAGGAAGGCCCTCGGGATGACACATTTTTAATAAATTTTTCCCAACAAGATCTTTATTGGCCCCTAAAAAATTATTTTTTCGTCTTGGTGGTTGATTTTGTTTTTTTTCGGCTGGGAATGGCTTTTTTGGTCTTTTTGAGCTTCTGTGCCTTCTTTTTCTTTTCTTCTTTTTGATCGTGGTACATTTTGGTCCACATTACATTGGTTCCCAAGAGCGCAAGAAACAAGAGGACGACAAGCCACCACCAGTCTCGGCAGATTTCTTCTTTTTCCAAGGCCTCAATTTGATCGGGCGATAAGATGTTGAAATCCACATAGGTAGGAGGGGTCATGACTCCATCTTTTTCGGCGTACATAGTGGCTTTATGTTTGCCTGATTCGAGTTTTTTGGGGGAGGCTACCTGATAAAAACCAGATTCGTCGGAAAAGGTTAAGGCCGTAATAGTTTTACTCTGGAACACGACATAAACCTTACTATCGGGCGTAGCGTATCCTGAAATTACTGGCTGGGTACTGGTCGTCTGGATCACCCCTCCCACCATAAAGGCTTCGCTATCAAAAGCTGTGATGGAGGCGTTGGCATCGTCTCTGGTAAGGTCTACTTCTATCTGAACCGACGGTGATTTTTCGATTAGAGTTCCATTCTTTTTGTAGCCTTCGGCGGTGAGAACGTAGAGCCCTGATTCGAGCGCGACCTGAGAGAGTAGTACATATTTATTATCTTTGTCGGTGATGGCCTCTCCGAGATAAATCTTGGATCCGTTTTTAGATACGGCAAAGACTTTTACCTGAGCGCCTTTATGGCTGACTCCTTTTACTAATAGGTATTCTCCGGCAGATACGTTTCCGTCCTTCCAGTTTACGATTCGGGTAGAAATGGGCTGGGGTTCAGGATCAAAGGGGTCGGTTCCCCACTCTAAGATCTCTTCTTGATCGGGAATTCCATCTTGATCCGAATCCAGGAGCTGGGGGTCTACTTCTCGAGGACTACAATCTACATCACACATTCCCACCCCTGGGGGTTCACAGGTTTCGCCTTCTTCTACCACGTTGTTTCCACAGACACTTTTGGGAGCTGAGGCCAAAAGTGGCTCTTCTGGTTCGATAGCCAGACACTCCAAACTACAACTGGCCGACCCGGGTGGTTCACATTCTTCGTGTAACTCGATCAGCCCGTCGCCACAAACCGCGGGACGGTTGAAGGCAAAGGAATAAGGTGGCATTTGAGCCCCGTCTAGATTTTGGGCGAATATTTCGACGGTTACTTCTTTGCCTTCAGGCAGAGCAACTCTAGGAGTGATATCGATCTCGTATTTGTTGGGTTCTCCCAAATACACAAATTCTTCGTTGGCGTGGTAGTAGTTTTTGCCGTTGATTCGGGCCGTGATGCTTTCGATGTCGACTCCAACGGTATTGTCCTGGAGAGTAAAGAGAATATGACTTTCGAGGGCAACTTCTTGAGCCTGGTTTGTGGGGGTCGTGGCAGAAACATAGGGAAAAGACTTGGCCTCGTCTGCCAACTGACACTGAGCGTTACAGTTGCCCGAATTGGGGGGCTCACAGATTTCGGGGGTTTCGATGATTCCATCTCCACAGACCGGTGGTTTATTGAAGGAAAATTTAAACTCGTTCATTACCGTCCCGTCAATCGCCTGGGCGTTTACTTTTACCTCAATGACCTGGTTTTCGGGAAGAGCGGTTTGTGGATCTATGGTGACCAAATAATCTTTTTCCTCCCCCGTATATCGAAACTCTTGGAGCTCAGAATGATAGGGCTGGCCATTTATTTCAACCTTAACCGACTCTATGTCGACTCCGGAAACATGGTTTTTTATCCGAAAAGAAATTTGAGTATTTGTCGGAATATTCCGGGCCTTATTAGCCGGATAGGCCTCTACAATATAGGGAGCGGTTTTTTCGGTGGGCAATATGAAACACTGAGCATCACAAGAGCTGGTATTGGGTGGCTCACACTCTTCTGGAGCTTCGATGAGTCCATCTCCACAGGCGGGAGGTTTGTTGAAACTATAGGAATAGGGTTCGGTTTCGTTTCCGAACTTATCATAGGCACTGATCTGCACCACCACTTCTTCTGCTGGTTTAAACTTTTTTTCCGGTGTAATGGTGATCTGATATTTTTCTTCGTCTCCGGTGTACTCAAACTCGTTGAAGCTCAGGTTGTAAAATTTATTGTTTATGAGCACCTCCACACTCTGCAGATCAACTCCGCTGTAGTCATCGGAAATCATAAAGCTCACCGATGCATTGCGTGGCACCTCTTGAGCCCCGGGTTCGGGTTGGGGAAAGGTGATCTGGGGTGGGGCTTCGTCTCGCTCGGGCTGATTAAACGTAAATCGATAGGGGTTCATCACATTCCCCACATAATCTTCGGCCTGGATCGTGATTTTTACCTCTTTTTTGGGCAGAAAATCTATGTCGGGATCTACGGTAACCAGGTACTGCATTTCATCCCCTTCAAACACGAGTTCTTTTTGTTCTCGATTATCGATTCTGACTTTTACCGATTCCTGAACCACCCCAACTAGATCGTCTCTTAGATAAAACTGGATGCCAGAATTCAGTGGGACGTTGCGGCTTCCGGGGGCGGGTATGATGTCTTGCACGTAGGGTGGCAGGGTGTCGTCGGGAAGCTGGTTGAAGTAGAACATAAACGGCGGCATGGCATTTCCGTTTAGGTCGGCTGCGGTGATTTCTACCTCGATCCCTTCTTTGGGAGGGAAGGGATGGGAAGGGTCAATTTCTACAAAATAGTTAAGTGGATCGCCCTGAATCGTCAGGCGAACATCTTGCTGATTGTAGATCAGATCTCCTACTTTTACCTGCAGAGTATTGAGATCCACTCCGACCATGTTGTCTTTTATCGTGAAAGAAATGTTGGTGTCGAGCGGTACGTCCTCGTCTCCGGGATGGGGAGAAGGGGTTTCGATGTGGGGGGCCATTTTGTCTTCGGGCAGCTTGTTGATGATGTAAGAATAGGGTTCTAGTTGGTTTCCTTTGTAGTCACTGATTTCAATGGTGATGACGACTTCTTTTTTGAAGGGAAATTTATTAGTGGGTTTAAGTACTATGGCATAGTCTCTGAGAGTTCCTGATATACTCATTCCTGCATTATTCGACAGGTAGGAATCTTCGTTGACCGTTACTTTTAGGGTGTCCAAATCGACCCCGGAAATATCATCCCGGAGATTAAACTCTATATTGGAATTGAGAGGCACATCAATAGCTCCAGGCATGGGGGCAACCGGAATGATCTGCGGGGGGAAGGTGTCGTCTTCTACGTGGTTAAAGCTGTAGACAAAAGGCTCCATCGTATTTCCACTTTCGTCGGCTGCTGAAATTTTTACGTTAATGGTCTCCCCGGCGGGTAGCGCGCTTATCGGATCTATAGAAACAGCAAATCCGTTTCCCTGAGGCTGGGAAGAAAAGTAAACCTGACTTGAATTGTACTTCTGTCCGGCAATTTCGACTTCGAGGCTTTCGAGATCTACCCCGGCCAGGTTATCGTCGATAGTAAAACGCACATCGGTGTTGAGATCCACCCCCTGAGCTCCGGGCAGAGGCTCGTCGATGACGATGTAGGGAGGAACTGAATCGTCAATTTTACATTCGGCTGAACACGTTCCGGTTCCGGGAGGTTCACACTCTTCTTCTTGTTCGACGATGTCGTCTCCACATCGTGCTGGTCGATTGAAACGGAAGATGTAACGAATCACCTGGTTTCCCCCATTGTCTGAGGCCGAAATTTCGACCACGACTTCTTCGCCCGCGGCAAAGGGCACGGCTGGGTTAATGGTAACCGTGTAGTGGTTTGGGTCCCCCGTATAGGAAAATTCCTGGTCGGCTGACTTGTAGGGAACCCCATTGATGAGTGCCAAGATTGATTCGAGATCAATTCCGGTGAGATTATCCTGAACATGAAAAATAATTTCGGTGTCCAGAGGGACATTTTGGGCGTTGTTTTCAGGAAAGGTCTCGCTGATAAAAGGTGGTACCGTGTCGGTGTCGGCGTGATTAAAGCTAAACACAAAAGGCTCCATCCGATTCCCCTTTAGATCAGCCCCCCGAACTTCTACGTAGACCGGGGTGCCTTCTAAAAAATCTGTTTCTGGATCCAAGACAAACAGATAGTCCATTTGCCCTCCTCCGTAGGTCAGACTCCCTTCGCCGGGAAGGTAGACCTCTTCTCCGATTTGGACTTCTACCGAATTGATATCGACGCCCGAAATCTCATCGACCAAATGGAATGAAATATTGGCGTCTAGAGCCACTCCTTTGTCTCCTGGCGCCGGGGTGGGATCTTCTACTCGTGGAGGAAATTCGTCCGATCGCTGATGATTAAAACTGAATTCGTAGGGTAGAGTTCGATTTCCATCCAGATCGGTCGCTTTTATGGTGACATAAACGGGCAGACCGTCGGGAAAATTATCTGCTGGATCAAGGGTTACGGTGTATTTTTCTTTGGAACCTTGGATGGTAAGTTCTTCAGAACTTTCGGAATATTCTTTGCCGTTCACGTTTATGCTGATACTGGCTCGGTCGACCCCAGATCGCTCATCGGCGACTTCAAAACTTATGTCGGAATACAGAGGGACGTTTTGTTGGGCTGCTGCGGGATTTACATTTTGGATCACGGGGGGGTGTATGTCTCCGTCACAGCTTTCCCAGTCGAAAAATTCGTATTCGGCATTGCCCACGGCAGATAAACGATCGACCGTATCAGAACGGACAATGTTGCTGTCTATGGTGCTGCCGGATGTGTAATCAAAACGAAAGGTCGTTCGGCTGACATTCGGTTTTGGGCGAAAATAAATGATTCCGTAGGTATCAGGATGGTCGCCGGTTTGGTACAGCGAAAAGAGATTAAATCCCGTTAGATAGATCTTAGATTCGTCGTAGTTGATCTCGTTCCCTCCATAGAGATCAAAGATATCGCCTTCTCGCACCTGGACACCTTCTTGTTCCTCATTCTGATCGATAATTTCGATCTCATTACTATTGAAGTGGATCAGGGCATCGGCAGACTGAATGTCTTCGCCTTCGGAATCGATCATAATGCGCACAGCGCTTTCACAGTTGACTGATTCTTTGGCCTGAGGGGGATCCAGAAAAAATCGCGCCCCAAAAATGGTGTCCACACAAAGAGTGCTCACGGCCAATATACCTCCGAAAAGGAGGGATTTCTTTTGGTGAAAAATACTTTTGTTTCGCATGTATTTTGGGCGCATTGAGCCATGGGTATTTTAGGGAAAAACCCCAAAAAAGCTTTCAATTTTCATTGCTCGCCTTCTTCATCATGGTGGTGTATCACTCCCCTATCTTTTCTCCCCTCGTTTGTAGATATTGTTGAGCTCAATTCGCAGATCATAACTATTTACAATCCCGTCTTTGTTGAGGTCGGCATAAGGAATATCTTTTTTGTAAAACGCATTGACCGTAGCGGAGATATCCATCGCGTTAATAAAATCATCCTGATGTCGATCCACATCTCCAGCAAGGAGCTTATCCTTTCCCTGGGGAACATAATTGAGGTGCACATCCTCCCCCAATAAAAACTCTTTTTCTCTTACAAATTTGGTGAGATGGGATTCACCTTTTAGTGCCACATCGTATTCCCCAGAATCCAGTTGTTTCTCTATTTCTCCTTTTCCTCTTTCGTCCAGCTGAATTGGGAGCGTGTAGGTAGGACTCGATTCGTTCTGGTAGTAAAATCGAAGCACCGAATCAAGAGCAAAACGATTAGGACTTCGTTCTTCGGGAATAGCGTGGACCGAAATAATTGGAGTTCTTTCGTACTCTGGAGGAGTAGGGCACTCCTTGAGATAGTAATCATCCATAAGAATGATTTTTTCGAGAATTACTTTTGGTACCTTTATAAATCGATTTATGTTTCTTCTTGGGTCTTTGTGACAAACCACTTCGAAATTTCCTCCGCATTTTCCGTCTTGATAGTGATTATAAATTCTTACGGCATTTCTTTTTCGCAGTCGGACTTTTCCGGGCTGAGCGGTCTGATCTACATTCGCATACTCCACTGCAATTCCTCCACAATATTCCTCTTCGCTAAAATCGTCGTGCACAAAATTGGGAATCGTTACCGTAAAGGGAACGGTGATTTTTTCTCGCGGCTGAAGAATAAATTCCGTCTGATCCAGGACCACCCATTGCCCAAAATCCAACATCGGTTCACTTCGCTGTCTTAGGCCATGCCCTCCCCCCGAGGTAGGAGCCGCATCGGCTGAATACAAATAAACCGCTTTGGGTTCATCGGTGGTGTTGTGTACTTCGATGGTATCAGAAAAACTATCCCCCTCATCGAGATTGTACATAAACCAGGTGGCTCGAGTAGGGTCTTGGGGAGTAATAGGCCTGATCCCCACCCCATAATCAATCGCATAAGTCCCTGACCAAACACAAACAGTCAATACCAAAGGGAGCCATTTTTTGAGCCAGTTCATTTCCTTTATCGCCTCTTTTTATATTTATAGACCCCCAAGACAATTCCGGCTATTACCACCAGTGCCAAGAGCGCTAGCTCTGTGTAAGGAATAAGGGTCTTCTGAAGCGTTTTTTCAAAGAGGACGATTTTTTCTTTATCCCTGGTTACCATTCGAGCGATTAGATGGGTTTCAATAGTGGCCATCATAGGAAGATCATCGAGCTTGAGGTGATAATCAAAAGTCGATCGAGGGTTTACAAAAAAGTTTGCTGGTTTGGCGCGATTATCGACTAAAATTTCTTCGGTCCACACATTTTTGGTGAGGACTTCAAACTCCACTTTGGTCGACACATTTCCTCTGTTCTCTACCGGCACCTCAAGGGAGAGATATCGATCCCCCTCATTGTTTCTTTTCTGCGAATACTTAGTCTTTAAAATTTCCAGTTGTTCGTTAATTTCTCCTGGTACCACATTGTAGACTCGGGTCCCAACCCGAATAGACAGACGAACCCCATTTTTCCCTTCCATATCTTTTACGAGATCTTTTGTATGAGGATCTCGTCGTTCGACCATAATTGCCCCTGCGGTTTCTCCGACATTCGCGTTTTCGGGGATAGTAATTACGAAAGGGATTTCTCGTACTTCTCCTGGCTTGAGCAAAATCTCGTTGGTTTCTAGCTGTATCCAGCTCCCCATTTCGGTCATTTCTTCTACCTTTTGCTTAAGACCAAATCCTCCCCCAGCTGATTCTTGATAATCGGCGGGATAAACATCGACCAACCATTCCTTGGTAGATCCATTTTTTACCACAATCACGTCGCTGTGTTTTGCTCCCAAACCTAGGTTATAGACAAACCATCCCGGATTGTTCGGGTCAGTGATATTTTTGGGATTTCCCCCAACTCCGCCTGGAACGGCCTGAACAGAGGTAAAAAGACCGGCCGAAACAAACAGCCCCAAAATCGTTAATGACCAAAATTTACGCATCGCTATATATTTTTAAATTTGTATAAAAATTTTACTCAGACTTATAAAAAAAGCAAAGGGCGAACCCTTTGCTTTTTTTATATTTGTTTTATCTCATTACGATACAGTCAGTGTAAGATCAATGGTGTAAGTGTCAGCTTCCTGCATAGCTGGAACGTTTTGCGTGAGCGTAGCTCCTCGCATGAGGTATACGTTGTAGTCGTCTGCCGTTCCGTCTGCAGAGAAGATAGTAATACTATCAGTTGTTCCCTCTACGTAATCCGTAGCAGTAGCGTTAGTTGAAACACCAGTAGGATCTGCTGTTTCTCCTGAAATGCTTCCGTCTGCTGGATTGATTGTGGCGATGTATTTAGTCGTCCCTGATCCAGAAGAAGCGTCTACATTCAAGAAAGCGTTTCCGGCTGCGTTTGTTTCGTTGTAATCCATGTAGTATCGACATTCTCCGGTATCAAGAGCTCCGTTTGAGTTAATGTCGAACCCAGCCTTAGTTCGTACTCCGAGAGTCTGAGGACATCCTATAAAAGTAAAGGCCGAAGCAGAAGGATCAGAAGTGAAGGCATTTCGAAGTGTCAAAGCAGTGTCGCTTGTAATTTCGGCCACAATTCGATCTTCTCCCCCTACTGTAAACTGGTCTCCAACTGCCAATTCAGTAGTAAATGAAGTTCCTGATCCAGTAATAGCGGTTCCCGTTCCTGAAACGGTTCCGGTTCCTGAAGCTGAAGTCAGAGGATCAGCCGTAACTGCCCCCATCCATCGTGAATAAGTAGCTCCTTCTGTTGCCGCGATAGTAACATCCCAGGCCTCAGTATCCGTTGGATTTGAAACTACGATCTGCTCAGAAGCGGTCCCGAGAGTTCCAGTTGATGTCTGATCTGAGAAAGCCGCAGTTGTTCCAGACATAGTAATAGCTGGACTAGCCACGGTGGCCCCCGTTCCATCTGTAATGTCTACGGTAAGCGTCCCTGGAGTTACCTCCACGCTCAATTGAGTACTGTCTGCAGCATATACTCCGGCTACTGAACCAAGAGATACTGCCATGACTGAGACTCCTGCCAATGATTTGAAGTTTTTCATTTTTTTTTGATTAGGAAATAATGAAAAAAGAGAATTGAAACGAGTACCTCGTATTTAGGCAAGTACTTAAATTTCCCCCGTATTCTATTTCTCCCATTTTCAAACCTCAAGGTTTTTCTGAGGGTGCCATACCCATTCCCCTTGTAAAAGGGAAAAAATAATATAGACAAAAATGATGCGATATCCAATCGATAACCATTTCATATTCTTTACTATATTTTTTGATCTTTGCTCGGATTTGACTACCATCACTTTACCATGAAGATTATAGATATTTTATCCCCGATTTCGAGGCGCAAAGCCCTCTTTATTGAGCTTTTCATCCTCTTCTCCCTTCTTCTGGGTGTGGGCGCAACATTCCTTCCTCAGACTGAAAAAACGACCTTTTATTTTTCCGTAAAACCTCTTCGCTCCGAAAAATACCCAGACACCTATTCACTCGACAGCGCCGAGAGCACGTCCAAAGTGGTCGAGATGATCGCTGGCTGGGCCAAGGATCCTGGATTTCGACAGGCAATCTTAGCTGAAGCCGAAGTGGCGATCCCGAGGTTTAAGAGAAAAATATCGGCGCGAAAGCAAAACCGAATGAATGTTTTCTGGACCCTCAAGCTTTCGAACGAGGAAAGAGCCCACCGCCCCGCACTGGTAGAAGCCTTTAAAAAAGTTTTTGCCGCTCGTTTTGAAGACTTTAACGACCAACAACTTCCTCGATACGGCACAACGGACATCGCTGTTTTTTCTGAATCCTCTTCGTTTCCCTTCTCCTACTATGTTATAGCGGCTTGCTTCTTGGGGTTGGGACTTAGTTTTATGGGGGTTTATATATATGAGGTAAGTAGTCGACGAATTTCTTTTGTTTCTCAAGTCCGAGATATCTTTCCGAAATCCCCTATTCTCACGCTTGAAAGTACCCCAGGAATCGAGGCTCCTCTTTTGGAACCTTTTATTCTTCGGTTTTCGGTCCCTCGACTGGTCGGTACTTTTGATTCGGCCAAAAACTATTTTTCTCTTACCGCCCCTCAGGAAATCGACCGCAAGGTCGACACCCCCATTGTGGTGATTCGCCTAGGACACACAAAAGAAGTGGATCTCGAAAACCTTCGAGCTCTTTTTGGGAAAAAAGTGGGGGTGGTGGTGTACAGACGGTAATTTGAAAAAGAGTAAAGAGTCTGGAGTAGAGAGTAGAGAATGCAAGAACTTTTGAACTTCTGAACTTGAGAGTTTAACAATTAGTAAAGAAGGAGCGGGGCTGTGCCCGGCTCTGCATGTTTTTCGGTGGCTTCCTGGAGACTTCCCTCTTTCGGGTGAGAAAAATGTGGACCAGGGTGAAACCCTACTCCTTCTTCGGATAACGTCCTCCTTTGTTCTCGCTCAAAACTAGTTACACAACTACGGCGGACAGGAGAGAGGTCTTTTTCATTTGATCTACTTCTCTCTTATCACCCTACAGGGAAGTTTATTTTTTGGTTGGAGAAACCGGACTGGATTTCAATTTTGGGGGTGGAGGTAATAGTTCCAACTACCTGAGCTTCGACTTCTGAATCTTGGGCGTTGAGGGCTTGGCACAGGGCTTGGGCATGCGCTTCTGCGCAGACCAGCATCATGGCTGTTCCGCAGTGCCAGGTTCGGTAGCACTCGGCTTCTTCTATTTTTCCCAGCTCCTGAAGATCTTTGAGGGCCTGGTGAGGGGCATGCAAACTATCAAACTTAGCTCCAAAAGTTTTTCCTTCCGGAAAGATTCGAGGAACATTCCCGGGGATACCCCCTCCGGTTATGTGGATGATTCCCTGAATGTCGTGCTTGGGTTCTTGCCCAAAACCGCCCAAAACCGCGTCTACAATGAGACGCTGGTAGACTTTTGAGGGGGTTAGCAATACATCGCCCCAGGTGACTCCATTCTGCCACTCGGTGTTTTCCCAGTCTTCTCCAAAATTCATTTCACATATCTTCCGTGCCAAGGAGAGTCCGTTGCAGCGCAGCACTCTCCCTTTGAGCCCCACGATGGCCATACCTGGCTCGATATTGTTTCCGTTGATTACTTTTTTAGGATCAACGATCCCTACCGCATCAGCTCCCCAGCTAGTTCCATTAGTCATATTCCCTACTTCGGCGACCTCTCCTCCGGCAATGATAATTTTTTGTTCCTGACAGATCTTGGCCAGTCCCGCCATCATCTGATCAATGGCCTTAGCATCTACTTTGTTGGTTTCAAATGTATTGGTAATCGAAACCACTTCGGCTCCTGCACAAATGGCGTCATCAGCCACCATTGCCAGGAGGTCTTGCCCCAGGCCTTCAAAATTCCCGGTTTTTTCAGCCACCACAATTTTGGTTCCCACCGTATCGCAGCACTGGGTCAGACAAAAATCCCCCATATTAATGAGCCCCGAAAATCCACCATCACTTATCAAAGGGGCTCCGATCATACCTTCCCGCGAAGGAAATGTTGATTTGGCGTGTGCATAAGCCATTTTGGAAGCTGCGTCACCCGCTTCGATGTCGACACCGGCCGATTTGTAGTCGAGAGCCATGAAAAGATTCGGTTAATAAGTGGTGAATTTATAGGGCATGTAACCAAAAAGTTCAAGCCCCTCACACCCGTACAAATATTGATTGTATTGGGTCAGAGGTTCTTTTATACTTGAGTTGCATAATTATTAACTTTTTTCGGACATGATATTTCACTTTCAGTCGCAATCGGTTACTTTTTCAGAAGAGGATCAGGAGTATTATGAAAAACGTTTTTTGACGCTGGAAAAATATCTAGGATCAGAGGCCGGAGAAGATGAGGATTCCATCGATGTGCGAGTTAAGATTTTGAAAAACAAGCACAATTCAGGCGATCGATTTGAAGCGACTGTTACCGCTTCTTGCCCTCACCAGGGTCGATTTCATGCCGAGGTTTCTTCTCATGATATCAAGAGCTGTGCCGACAAGCTTCATGACAAACTCAAAACTCAGATGACGAAATTTCACAAGAAGGGGAAGTAGAGATTGACTTTGCTCTAGAGGTTAGGAAGCAAGAGTCAAGAAGCAAGGGGACCAAGAGGTGATGCCGAAAGGTGGAGCCTCTTTTTTTGTGGATCATCTCGAGTAACGAAAGAAAACAGATGCAAGACCAAGGATCGGAATGACAAATATTTTCAAGCTCACAGCTAAATCGTTCAGAAGATCAGAATTTGGTCTCCATACAGAAACAGAGCCTTTCGGCCCTGTTTCCACCCTTTTATTCCAATTTCCTAAGTATTGGTGTGATTATCTTCTGGCCCTGCCACTAGACAGTCCGAGGAGTGTTCCGGTTCCCAGGACCAGGAGCACGATCCCCACCCACCAGGCGGGGCCGGTTCGCGTGAGTCCTTTTGAACCACAGAGAAGTTTTACGTTAATGGATCTTCCTTCACTTTCGGCCCTCATGCTTTCGAGTTCTCCACATTCGGGCTTAATTCGAACGAAGAAGGTGAAGTCTTTTTCAAAGGGGGCAGATAGAGAGAAGGTCGGGAATACAATTTCGCTCCCAACTAATTCTCCGCCTCCAAGCTCTATAATATGAGCGGCTCGAATAACTTCGGCTACGTTGATCCGAGGCGTCACTTCTTCGGCTGACTGCATTTGTGAGCTGTATCGAAGTTGATATCGAACAATATCTCCTCCCACAGCCCCTTCGGTAACGGCGTCTTGATTGTCGTTTGAAATATTAACCGCGCTTATCCCTGTCAGTGATGAGGGGGTCTCTTGTGCAGAAACTACTCCGACGTGCAGACCAATTATTATTGCGAGTACCCCGATTTTTTTCATTTTTGTATAAAAAACTTGTCCTACTCATCATCTCCAAAATGATTCAGATCGTCAACAAATGAGACTTGTTTTTTTGTTCATGATTAATTTTTTTATACATTTATTTTTTGTTTATTTGTGACTATGAGTATACTCGTCCTGAAATCACTTCCCCGAAAAAATCTCCGAGGGAGGACAAAACATTTAAAAATGAAGTGGAATATTTTTTTGGGACTGAAAAGACTGCTGTTTGATCGATCTAATTTCCCGCCCAACGTTATTATTACCGCTCCCCATGGAAGCTCTCGAATTCCGTGGAAGGTTTTTCCTTATCTAACCCCCGAATATCAGCTTTCGCCCCGTTTGCTTTTGAACTTTTCGGACTACGGAACGAAGTATTTAATCGACAAAGTCCCTTCTTCTCAAAAAGTAGTGGCCAAATATGGGCGTATTATAGGTGATCCCAACCGTTCGGCCGACAGCCCCGATATTGTTCGTTTTCGAGATTTCGGAGGCATGCATATCTTCCGAGAAAAGTTCAAACGACGACTCACCCAATCTTGGTTTCGGAGATTCTGGCTGAGTAAGCTGCTCAAGCATTCTTACTGGCCTTTTTACAAAAAGGTCTTTAGAGTGATTGATCGGATGTCTCATAATAAGAAGTGCAAAGATCTTCCCATCATATTGATTGATCTGCATGACACCGGAAATCGATTGTTGGGGAAAACCTGGAAAGAGGATCGACAGCGAAAAAAGGGACGAATGCCTTTGATTGTGATCTCGAATGCCCCGGATGAAGAAACCGATACGGGCATCTGGGGAACGGCGCCAGAATCTTTTATGATGGATTTCCGGGAGAGTCTAGCCAAGAACCTCGGAATCGAAGAAGAAGAAATCCTGATCAATGATCCTTTTAAGGGCGGTCATGTGACTCGGTTTTTTGGGAATCCCATGAAAAACCGACGTCTGAGAAAAATTCTGAAAAACAAAAAAATTATGGCGATCCAGCTGGAATTTAATCGAGCGCTCTATCTCAATGAGGTGACCCAACGACCAATTGGGTGGAAAGTGCGCTCGGTGCGTAATAGTCTGATGGCGACGATTTCGGAGATTGCCAACCCAGTGGAGGGAATGAGTCCGGAGGTGGAGGAATAGTTTTTTTGTCACGTCGAATCTGCTTCAGGTAGTTTGTCATTCCGAGTGACAATTGGTTTTGAAATATACCATCTTCACACGAGGAATCTCTTAATGCTTCCTCGGAAAAGAAGGCGATCTTTTGTGCCGCTTGCTTCTTCTTAAAAAAGTGTCGTTCTTCCCTTTCTTTTTATTTTTTCACGTGAAAAACGAGCCAAAAAACGCTGGGGCAGCTTGAATAAATTTTTGATTCTTAAAAAATCGTGTGCTATATTTTTCGTACTTTAAAAACAAATAAAAATGAAAAATGTACGGCTGGCTTTGTTGGCCCTCGTGGCGCCTTTTTTGGTAGGATGTGTGAATGTGAAGGTCTCTCAGGAGGTTTCTCCGAGTGGGTTTTCTTCGGTTTATTATGAATATGACTACTCGGAATTAGAGGATCTGAGTCGAGCGCTTGCCGATGCGGAGCTTGATGAAGATATGTCGGATCAGGATTTCTGTGACCAGCTAGAAGACAACCATCGTCTGGCTTTTTTCCGCTGTGAAGCCGAAGATGGGATAGGAAAAGTTTGGGGGTCTTATCAGGTTCCATCTCATCGGTTTAAAGAACAAGATGGCTACTATCGATTAGATATTCGAGAACTTTTCAATGTGCTGGCTATGGGATCGAATAACCGCCCTACTGAGGCCAACATCAATAGCCATCAAGAACTGGGAATTGCTATGAACTACGCCATTAAGATGCCCGGAACCATTGTTTCTACAGACTTAGGAACGATTGAAAATAATAAAGTGGTTCTCAGTAGCAGCGAAAATATGTTTGATCCCAACAAGTACTATTATGTCGTGTCCAAAACTCGTTTTGCGACCAAAGCGAATCCTTTTGACTCGATTGAGCACAGTTATACGCAACGAACCATTCATCCGCTCTCTATTCGTTCTGGACGGACCAATACCGAGGGACGAGGACTCGAACGACGAAAAGTATCGAAAAATGCAAAAATTTCTCGACGAAACCGAAGCCTTCGACGAGGAATGGGGCAACGCCAAGAAGAAGGCGAAGCGCATGTTTATCGACAAAGCCGAAATCAGGCGTTTCGATCTGCCAACGAATCGGGAAAGGGTTCGAAGAACCAAAACCTCCCCCTTCGCCCTCGCTCTACTAACGCGAAATGGGGCTACACCCTTCGTGGGCATCATGCCAATAGAAACACTGTTTCAGCAAAAAAGAGAATGTATCGTGGGCAAGCGACTTATCGGCGAGGTAATTTGAGAGAGTATAATCGGAGGTAGGGGGTGAATAGAAAGTCGTTTGGGGGTATAAGGAAGTAGGTATTAGGAATTAGGGGGCAAGAGGTGAGACCGTATGGTTTTGCCTCTTTTTTTTGTTTGGGGCAGGAGCGAGGCTGTGCCCGGCTTCTCATTTTTTTTCAATAGTAGATCTGCACTTGAATAGTTATCTCAATTGTACGAGAGAAATATGTGGACCAGGGTAGAACCCTGCTCCTTCTTCAATCCCTCCTTTTATTTTTGCGCTAAAGACGCATGATTCTCAATTCGGGATGACGCACTATTAAAAGTCTGTATGGACCACACCAAACACCTCCAGGCTCCCTCTCTCGTTGGTGGAGAGGAAAGACACCACGTCACATTTGTTGGGAGTGGTGGTCAGGACAGGAGTGGTTCCGTTTTCCCATTTTACAATTCCGGGCCAGGTGCTGATGGTTTGTGAACCGACTTCATCTTGGCAGAGGATGAGGCGCAGGTTTTGGCCCGCTTCGTAGTTGGAGAATGAAATTGAGTGTCCCGCCTGATTGAGCGTCACTGACTGCTGGTTTCCGTCGGACCAGTCGAGATAAATACCTGACGCGGTGTTTTTTTCGATCTCGTCTGAAATAACCGCTCCATCAACAATAATATCGTCGGAGAGCTCAAACCTATTATAATAGGTCGCATCGTAGTAGAGTTGCTCCCATTGGAGGTTGTTGATTCCCAAATTCAGCGCTCCATCGCTGTCGGTGGCGGGCAGTCCGTAGGCGACAGAAAGCTCCCCTTCTATGTCGAGGCCTCGGTTGAGTTCAAATTTGTTGTCGGAAATTTTGTATTTAAAGGTGCTGGTGAAAGCCTCTCCAAACTGCAAATTGACGCTTTCGGTCGCGTCATTATTAAGGTCTAAGACAAATGTTTCGGCTTGTGACCCACTAGGAGAGTCAAAATCCAAAAGGATTCTGGCCTGGGTTGTAGCTACGTTTAGCCCTATGGTAAGAGCTAATGCGCTACTTGTGGCTGTCTTCCAAAAATTTGACATTATGTAATTATATTCTTTTTTATTTATTAAGTCAAACAATTATTTGACTTTTTTGTCTAATTATTGAATTATAAACCTGTCTTTTGGGGGAACAATAGTTATATAGTTTTATTTATGTCCCCAGAAACCCTTCGATTAGGAATACCTCAGTGCAGACCTTCAAGGCCCCGAATTGCAATTAAGAGGGCTTTGGGAACCTTTCCTCAAACAGTTGAGAGGGTTTATTCTTCTGAAAAGAAGTCCTCTTTTAGTTTGGTGCGCTGTCGGGAGGCAGATCAGCTCTATGAAGATCTTCACTCAACCGCGGAAGTGTATGATTCATCATGGGAGGAAATATTTTTGTCCACCCATCTCTCAGAAGGGATGACGCTGAATATGGGCCCTACTCCTCATACCATTCGTTTTTGTAGAGTAAATCGGGAGGGCCTTCGGTTGCGTTTTACCGATGGGACGCGGCTAGCTTGTTCGACTCATGATTTTCTGCTGGCTTGTTGTCGGGGTATTTCTCCCACTACTTTACAGACCGAAGATCCCGAAACCTCAATAAAAGTATCAGATCCCCTTTTTGGAAAAATATTACGGCTTCATATTGCCTCTCTAAATGGGGAAGAGCTGGATCATTTCTTGCCTTCGGATGAAAGTTTTCACCCTGAAAGGGCTTCTCGGGAAAACTTGATGAAGAGTTACAAGACTCTGAGCGATATTATTTCTCAGGTTTTGTCTTATTTAGAAACCACTCCAGATGCGGGTTTTTCGGAGCTCTGGGAACAGATAGCTCTGCCACAAATGACAAAATCTGATTTATTTGTGGAACAAAAACAACTTCTTTTTCGAGGTCTATACAAAGCAGTTCGTCAGATTGAAACCGTTAATGCGTATTTTTATAGCTTTCAGCAAAACCCTCCCCAAGCTCTGGAAAATCTTTTTGGGATTGAGGCCTCTTATCAGTATAAAAAGGAACTAGAAGGGATAAAAGCCGAAAATAATCTGGGCGTTATAAACTTTTTTCTGTCTCCAGAGGCTTTTAACTCTTTGTATGCGGCTGTTGATGAAGAAAGTTCAGATTTAGCGCTTGGTTTTACTCCTTCCCTCCCCAGTATTAAAATTCCTGAGTTAAAGAGATCTATTACGATCTCAAAAAAAACGGACGATAAAAAAGCTACGGCTCTACATGAAAAAACGCATCAATACCATCTTCACTTCATGGCTGAATTTGTGTCTATGGGAAAATTAGCAGGCTCTTATGCCCCCTTACATAGAGCTAAAGATGAACTTCTCGCTTTTTTGTCTGATGGAACCTCTCTTCCCGCAATTAGGCGTCTTCTTACCGATGAAAACAAAAGCTATAACTTCTTTAAAAAATCGGGCTCAGAAATGACTGACCAACAAAGAATTTCCTGGGAAAAACATAAAATTAAGGTGATGGCTCTTCTTAGTATTGTAGAAAAGCTTCAGCGTCGAGAGGAACCACTCAATTTGAATCTCTTGGCGGTTACACCGGCTCGACTCTGGAAATGTTTGGTTTAGGTCGGAGGTTTTTCTTCTAAGATGGCTTGAAGACTCTCGTTTATTTGCCTGATTTTCTCCTCTGTTCCTGGGGGCAGCATTTTATCAGGAAATAAACGCTGTAATAAAGCAAAGAATGAAAGTTTCCCCACCCATTCAACTCCAACGCTCTTATGATCATTGGTCCCTACGATGTGCTGTTTTTTAATCAGGCCTTCATCGAGCATTTTTAATGCTTCATCAGGTAGTTTGCTCCAGTGAACATTCTTGTGATGATGAACTCTGTGCAGAGAAAAATGGTTCTGGATCATTATTTGTGACTCACTATCGGCAATAGTTCCGTCCTTTTCGTGTCCTTTTTGCCCCATGTGGTTGGTGTAGTTGTTGTAGGTGAGCAGATAAATATGCATCAAATAGGCCACGGCGTTGGGCCAGTAGGCAAGCGACATGATGCTACAACCAATCAAATTCGCTACCTGCTCTCTATATGATCGAGCTACATTCACTTCTACAACACCCCCATGACAATCGGGGTAAGATTTTGATTCTTTTGATTCGGCTCTCGTATCAATGAGAGGCTGAGTTATGAGTTTGTGTCCGGATCTAACGGTGTATTTAAAAGCCTCCGGATAATTGGGCGAATGTGTTGCTTCTGTTTCTAAAAAAGGGATGGGTTCGTCCGCGTTTGGATTGTGGTGCCGAAAAGCATGATGTGCTTGCCAACTGGCCAGAGACATACCGGTTGTGAGCCCAATAGAATAATCGAGGTATTTGTTGAGGCTTTTGTGTTTTGTAAAATTTCCGTGCATATGATCATGCGCCAAAACCATGCTGTCGGAGGTAACCCAGTAACAGAACAACCACACCAGGAGCCCAATTTCTCCTTGATCCTGAGACTCCAGCCAGTGAGCAAGAGCGGTACTGGTAAGAATCAATGGAAAGGCCAAAAGTGTCCGGTAGTAGTTAATCCCCTCGGTGGGATGGGATAACGGAGGTTTTATAATAGTTGTGACTTGTTGGGTAAATCGCTCAAAAAGTTGTCTATATACTTCGCCTGATATTTCTTCTCGAAAATGTGAGGTGCTGGCACCGGACTCAAAAGATTCGGAAGTCATGAAACTCAGTTATGTCTGAAGTGGTCCAAGGTCTTTGTTTTTATTTGAGAATATTTTGAGGGGTTTTTGGAGAGGGTCAAGTGAGAGATAATTTTTTTCTTTATTTCCTCTGTACTCATATTTATATTGATGATCCCTCATTTTCAGGTTGATCTGACCTTGGCCTGACAATTCCAGAGGGGATGACCCATATTTTATTGTTAATTGCTAATTGCTCATTGTTAATTGAATATGCCTACCCCTCCCCTCCCTCCCTCGCTCCAACTCCTCAAACTCGCTTGTGACCGGTTTGGTTATACCTGGAAAGTGGTAGACACCTATTCCAATAGCCTGATTGAGGTGAGTGACGGAAAAAAATCTTTTTTTTCTACCAATCAGAGTTCTAATTATCCGTTGAACCTGCGTTTTGCAGCACGAGTGGCCAAAGATAAGGCCTGGGCTTATGAGATTATGCGTCAGAAAGGGGTAAAGGTGCCGGTGGGTGACTATTTTTTTGTGCGGGAAGACCATCGAGAACTGAGAGGCGATGGCCGGGAGATTCCGGATGCTCTCAAATATGCGGAAAAAATCGGCTATCCGGTGTTTGTGAAGCCCAATGGGAGTTCTTTGGGGATTCTGGCCGAAAAGATCTATACCACCGATCAGCTCGCTCGGCATTTAACCGAGATTAGTGATATTTCTTATATCGCGCATGTGCAGGAATGTGTGCCGGATCCTGAATACCGGATTTTTGTGCTGGATGGCGAAATTCAGTATGTGTATCGTCGGGAGCCGCTGGTAGTTGTGGGCGACGGGACTAAAACCGTTTCTGATTTTGTGGCAGAAACCAATGCGCAGATTTATCGCGAACGAAATAAGATTCCGCCTCACTCTCCTTTTTTGCTGGAGGAACTGAAGAACCTGGGCCTGAAGTATGATTCGGTGCTGCCGAAGGGACAGAAATTGTCTTTAATGTCGAAGGCCAATGTTTCGGCCGGGGGAGAAATTGCGGATTATCGGACGGAGGTTTCTGAGGCGACAATGGAATGGGCGAGGAAGGTAGCGGATATTTTTTCGCTTCGTGTGTGTGGGATTGATGTTTTTGTGAACGGTTCTGTTGATGATCCGGCTGGGTTTACGGTGATTGAGGTCAATCAGAATCCAAATCTGACGGGGATTTTTGATATGGGGGAGGAGGAGAAGGCTTTGGGGATTTGGGGGAAGATATTGAGGGGATACTTTAATGAGTAGAGAGTGTAGAGTAGAGAGTAGGGAATGAACTTTTGAACTTGGGAACTTTTGAGTTTGGGAGTTTTTTCAGATCACCCCCTCCACATGCCGTATCACCCTCTCCCGCACCATCGGATCTTTATAAAAACTCCCATGGGTGGCCAGGGGAATTGAGGTGTGACGTCCTAGCTGAGCGCTCTCTTTTGTACAACTTTGTTGATCAAGTACGCGTATATCGCGTCCCCCACCATACGTCCAGTGGGGTTGGTGAAATGATGGAATTTTGTTTTTTTTGTTGAAGGCCGGTACGCCCCAGTCCTGGCTGATGTATTTGGGGACTTTTTTGGGGTGAAAATACCTTTTCTCTGGCATAATCAAACGTCGACAGGCGGTTAAGCCGGAGGTCTGATGGGGGGTGGCCAGGGTAATGACACCGACGATTTGATCGCCAAAATCGACCGCGACTTTTCGGGCAATGAGCCCGCCGGCACTGTGGGCAATAATAAAAAACTCATGGTCGATTTGGCGGAATAACTCTCGGACCTGATTGCAGACCTCTGAAAAATGCTTGATGACCGAGTACCCCCTTCCGGGACTTTTGAAAATCGTTACATTTTCAGCCCCAAAAGTCTGCTGCAAATCCTGCTCCCAGCCCTGAGTTTTGTTGGTTTCGATGCCGGACCCTTTTCCGGGAATGTAGCCAATTTCCATAGGGTTATTTTAAGTATTTTTTTGTTTTTGGTTCAACAGGGTGTGTCTCCATTGGGATTATTGGGGAAGTATTTTTTTGTGTTCTGGAAAGTTTAATGATCAAGATTATTGATTTGATCGCGTTCTTTTTCTTGAGCAAAGTGAGAATCTGCCTAGACTCCTGGACAGTGGGACTTTGGAGTGCTTGTTGTTTTCTGTGAAAAAGCATTTCTTGGCAGCAAAAAGCCCCAATGTTCTTGTCGGATTCATTTTGACTCAAACCATTTGAGGAGATTCTTGATGCACTTAGATCAATTGAAAGCTCAATCAAAAACCACCGCTGAAGGCGTCCTTGTCATCTCGGCTGATTCATTAAAATTGTTCCCCGCATGGGACCCCAATAGCCTAAGAGCTCTGCGACTTGTGGAGGTTGGAGTTCCTATTGCCTGGATGGGGTTAACACTTGAATTCTCGATTGAGAAAGAAGGGCCGTTCCAAAAAGCCAGGGGCCGGTTCTCTGACCAATCTGGAACCACGCTGGGAACTATTACTCAGAAGGGGAAGGCCAAGCTTCCTGGACATGAAGAGGTCCAGGTTGATCTCTTGCCCGCCCTTTTGTCGGGAGAAGATTTGGTCCGAGTCCTCTTTTCGGCCGATGTACTTGTGACTGTTTTGGTGGCTTATGCGGGTTCTCCCCCGAGTGACCAAAATCAATCTGAGGACCAAAAGAACTCTTGATTTCCTCCTTAAATAGGCTGAGCTATCTCACCTCTACCATCACAATGAAACCGCGCTCTGCCAGACTCCCCCATTTTACGGGGGATCTGGCTCTTCTTCTCTAAGTGGCAACATTCCCTTGTTACCATTATCAAGCCTCGTAACGCGGTTTTTCTTTGACGTAAAAAAGATATTTTATACAAAGAAATTTAGCGGGACGTTGTGGTGCCTTTACAGGAGGTTTTCACTTCTCTGAAAAGAGGTCCCAACGTTCTTAATTGGTTTCATATTGGCGGAAAAGTCCGTCGCAACTCAAGGAGTATGCCCGTGCAGGCTCAAGATGAAACAACCCCTCTGTTGGGAGTCACTCAGGTAACCAAAGCGGAGAAAAAAAGGCTGAAAGGCCCCAAGGACTCGCCCCTCCCCTCCTGGAAAGGGACCGATCAAACGCTGGTTCGCTATGAGGATCAAGACGCTATTCGCGAATGGAAGGCGCTTGCCAGCGGTCATGGTCGGATCTTCCTCATCACTTCGCTGCTGGAGAAAGACCCGGCAACCGGTGAGCACCATATTACGGTGGATGTCCACCTGGCAGAAGATCTCCAAGCCCTGGCAAATTCTCCCACGTCTCTGCTGGGGACCATCGATGGCGATGGGGCTTCGGTGCATGGGCCCGATGGACTGGTCATCACTGGTATGGTCGAGCCGATCCAGGTAGACGGAGGCAAAATCCAGGCAAGTCTGGAACTGGCCACTTTCTCCCGCGATCAGCCTGCCGAAGCGCTGGACGACCAAGAGAGCGGCGATGAAGAGTCGGATGAAAACGGCGAAGCGCCTGATCTGGAGCCTGCTCCGGCGGATGAAGTATCTGCTGAGGCCGATGAGCCGGTTGAGGCGGATCCCGTGGAGGAAGAAGAAGCCGCCCCGGATTCTGAACCGGCGGCAGATGATGACTCCGACGCCTGACGCCCGTCTGGCTAAACGAGTTTCCCCCTCTTCATGAAACCTTCCCCCCTGGCCAGCGCTCCTCCATTCCCACGGAGGACCTGGCCTTTTTCTTGTCCGGCGAAGCTGGACCAATATATTTCCCGAAAGCGAAGACGGATTAGTTCTTTTTTCCCAGACTCCTAATAATCACCATATAGAGCACCACTAATGCCAAAATCCCCAGTATCCCCAGCCAGGCGGGTACAGGGACCAACATCCCCAAACCGATCATACTAAAAAATAATCCCCCTCCCATCGCAAAGGTGAATCCCTGGCTTCCCCCCAGAATAATTCCGCTGGTTCCATAAATACCGCCCCCTCCGAAAACCGGAATGGGCAGATTCCCGCCTAAATACAGGCCGATTTTTTGCCAGAGCGATTCTCCGTTTGGATCGTAGACCAGTCCAATCGCCAGCCCGGGCAAGATGCCCATTCCGCTTCCATTTTTGGCGTTTTTAGCCGATTTGGCGCCTTTGGCCACGGCTCCTATATTTTTTCCCGATTTTGCTCCGACGTTGGAAAGCGACGAAATACCTTTTCCAATCAGGCTAAAGATCCCCCCGCCTCTTTTTTTGGCTTCGGCCACCTGAATCGACCCGATACTACTGAGGAACAAAAGAGGGAGGAAGACAACGATGATCATTTTTTTCATGAGAATGAGGATTAGTGTCCCTATTATTTTCTCGCGTGGGGGTTTGGTCAACCGGGGAGTGTCAACGGGGATTGGTGACGGGGATAATAGAGGAATAAAACCCCAAACTTGACACCCCCATCATTTTTCACTATCTACTAATCAATGTTAACTTATGGCGAACTGATTTCGGGGTGTGAAGAAGCTTATGAAGCTTGTGGAGCTAATCCTCAGATTGAATTTGATAGGTACTTGCTCGAAAAAGTAGCGTTTTTTATAAATTCTGCGATAGATCGTGGGCTTGATGAAGATGGATCTGACCTCCCTCATGGTGTAACCGTACCGGCCTCAACTCCGGTAACCAAAAACATGGCCAATGACATGGAATCAAGATTGGATTTGATGTTGAGAGAATACGTTTTGACTTCTGTCTTTCAGGACTTACTAGCTGAAGAGTCTTCTGGAGAAAGGACTCTTTTTGATCACATACGAGGTCTTTACAATATGGAGCTTGAAACAGAAATGGTAAAAAATCAAATGCGGTGGGCCTGCAACAGGGGTATAGACCACCAGGGAATTCTCTACCGGGTTCTTCAACAGGCCATTAGCGCTGATGACCCCTGGGGAGCTTTACTCAAAGAAATGGAGGTGGTGCTCACCGAAAAAAATCGCCCCATTCAGGAATCGATGGAAGATGAAATACCCGAAAGACTCCAGTGTTTTGTAAAAAAATTTCGAGCCTTTTTGGCTCGGGTTCCGGGACGAGTACAAGCAGCCGTGGGACCCCAAAACTTGGTGCGAATCCATTCGGCGGCGCACTAATCTTGAACAATATCATTGTTCACTTCTTTAACCCGGCCCTCTCTTTTTGGAAGAAGGAATTCGCCTTTGGTTCTCCTCAAAACAAAAAGCCTCTTTTTACTTCGCAAACATGAATGCCCCTCACGAACCTCTAATTGAATCTGAGCCTCTGTCTTCTTCTCTTCCCGAAAAAGTCGCCGGAGTCGAACGCCTTGCGGAGCTGGGTTTTCCGGTCCCAGAATATCGATGTTCTGTGACGGCGGAACATTTTGAGTCCGAAACTCCCCCCCCAGAATTTATCCCCTTCTTGAAAAGTCTTCGAAAAAAAGCCCGAAGCCAGACCCCAAAATTCTATATTCTCGTGCGTTCGGCGCATCCAGAAGAAAAAGAATTTAAAGGCGGGACCTTCCAGACCGGGCGTCTTCATATTCGAAAAAGCTGGTCTGTGATAGACATTTGGGCCGCCGTGAGAAAATCACGAGCCTATCTGGTGAGAGAAGCCTCTTCTGTAAAGCCGGCGGCCCACCTTTTGGTGCGCAACCCCGATTATGACGTCGATTCATTTGATCCGGAAGATATGGGGGTCTACATAAATGATGAAGTTCCAGGCGAAATGGTCTTGGTTACCCCAAAAGCCAACGGAGGTCTCACGCTAGGGACCCTTCTTGAGGTGTACTATCCTGAACAGAAAAGAGTTCCGATTCAGGTAGATATTTCGAGCGAAGGGGTTGGCCCCTCTCCAGAAAGTACTTATTTCACCGACCGTTACTGGAGTGGTGTTTTTGAACTCGTGGCTGAGGCCCAGCAGTCTTTTGATCGTCCACAAGAAATGGAAATGCGGGTTGATTTTGAAAATCCCATAAGTCCCGCGGTTTTTACACAGACCAAACAAGAAGTTCCCCGTGAAGAACCATCCACCGAAACGGATGCCGTTGAATCGACTCCACAAACCGAAAAAAGTGAATCAGAAAAATTTCACCTTGGGCTCCAGTGTGGGTACGACCGAGACGCGACTAATGGCTGGCTCCAAAAACAGCATTTTTCGGTGACCATCCCCGAAGGAAGAGTTAAAAGGCCCCTCAAAGCCCAGGTGATTCTTTTGGATGAGTTTGATTGGTTTAAGGCTCACTATCCCGATTTAGACGACCCGCAACTCTTCCGTCAGTTCTCGAGTATGATGCCCAACCCCTTTCTCGAACTCTTTGCCTATCTTCGAAAATGTATTAAGCAAAAGCTCCCCACTCCTGAACTACGAGACAAAATCCTGGAACAGGGCTATGCCGATCTCTTTCGCGAGATGCGAGATTCGACGTTACCCTATGTTTTGTTGGTCAAGAGCCTTTTGGAGGGGGAATCATCGCACTACCAAAACCTGGTGCGCCAGGCCTCGGTGCTCTTTGCGCCGGAAGAATTGGAAGTCGGAGGTGTTGCCTACGACCATCACACGGCACTCTCGACGGGAGGTCCTCAACAGATGGTTGTGACCCATCGAGATCTTTCTTTGTTTTATGGCCCCTACCTGGCTTCGTGGGCGCGCGGTTCGCGAGATATGCGCCAAATCTATGGAGAGGTGCAACACGATGAGGCCGAACAAAAAAAACGAATGGCTTTTTCTTCGCTCAAAACCGGCGACCTGATAGAAGTCTTGTTTGCGCCCAACGATTCTGAGTTTGGAACTCCAGATATCTCGTTTTATTCTGAAAATATGAGGTCGTGATTTCATGCCGAATTTTTCTGGGGCCAAAATTTGACTTCGTAAAAACACACCTCTTGACAACAACCAAAAAACAAACAAGGATGTTGGTAGTTTTTCTCGGGTCTAGAAGCTGTTTTTCATAGAATCTAAGCGGAGAAAACAGATCTTTTACGTATACGTAGAGAAATGTTTTTTCCTCATACAACATAATATTAGGAGGTTCCCCATGCCCAGTTTACTGAGCAAAGAAGAAGCCTCTCAGCAGTTGTTCTGGGCGGCGGAAGATAACAATTTGCATACGGCACAAACCCTTTTAACCCAGTGTGTTCCCTTGGACGACTTCCAACCTGAAATGGACGCTACTCCAATTGATATCAACTGGGTACACAAACAACACACCCCTTTGACCATATCCTCTGAAAAGGGGCATCTGGAGATGGTGCTTCTACTGATGGAGCATGGCGCTGATGTCCGAAAACGAACGGAATATGGCTGGCCGCCATTTCACCTGGCCTGTCGAAAAGGGCACCTAAAAGTAGTTCAGGCGCTGGCTCAAAAGTATCCAGACTGCATCTTTGAGAGAGCTCTGTATGAATGGTCCCCTCTCCAAACAGCCTCGCAGAATGGCCACTTACCAGTAGTTGAGTGGCTCATTGCCACCTTCGGAAAAAAGGTTCTTGTCAATGATGTCACGATAGACAACTGTACGGCTCTGATGAGGGCCTCCTCAAGGGGGTTCTCCAAAATCGTTCAGCTTCTGGTCGATAATGGGGCCGATGTAAACATTATCAACAATCAGCACAAGACCGCCCTGATGTTGGCCTCAGAATATGGGCACGATGAAGTGATTGTGATCTTGTTGGCAGTGAATCCTGACCCTGATTACAGACCTCAAAAAACCTACAATTTGCACTCAGACCTGTATAAGGGACGGGATCAATTTGAGATCAGTCGTGAGGTGATAGCAGAGGGAGAAAGGAAGCGAAAATTCAAGCCAGAAGACTGCTGGACGGCTCTTATGTTTGCGGCTTCTGAGGGCAAAACAAAGAGTGTTGAGTTGTTGAAATCGAGAGGGGCGGATGTGAATGCCTGTGCGAAAAACGGTTCCAGGCCTCTTCTTATTGCTCTGTACCGAAATCATGAGGAGACCGCACGACGTCTCATTGAATTAGGCGCACAAGTACAAATCGAAGATACCGATAAAAACACGCCTTTGAGTCTTGCTCAGAAATTGGGCCTGAAGGATTTAGAAGCACTTATTCAGACTCAACTTGCCTCCACTCCAGCTCAATGATGTTTCCCTCTTTCTCTACCTGCACGTACTAAAATCCTCCCAAAGGTACTTCGGGAGGATTTTTTTTGAAAAATTGGTGGTAGAACTGTGGTTGACATTTTTCTTTTTTCTTATATCATCCTAATTAGCTACTTATCTTTATATCATGGAAACTGCGCCTCAACAGAATATTTTAGAAGCGATTGATCAATTCAATTTAGATCGGGGAAAAGAATTGTTGAATCTTATCGATCGAGAGCGTCTTGTGGCTTTAAAGGGGAAAGTCAAAAGGCAAACTTTAAGAGATGAATATGAGCAGCTAGCCTCGGCAATTCCTGCCGCGAATTTTTATAATCTAGGGCCTGATACTATGCCCAATCATAAAAAAAGAACCCTCAGTTCTAAAATGCGTAATTACAATTTAATTAACCAGGAAACACAAACGGCTGATATTTGCGTTGTCTGTGGAGCATTGGATAGTTCTCTTGATCAATCAATTTCTTATTATGGGCTCTCTCTTACGGCCCCTGATCATTCTCTTTATCCTGAAGACCGATTAATGCGTTGCTATATGCCTGGTGATTTTTCTAAATATGAAAGGAAAATGCTTCTTTTGGACGGAGCTGTCCGCACTGTTGAAGCGCTCTCAAAGGAAGATCCCTCATCATACCGAAGACAAAACTCATTTGATGCAGTAATGCATAAGCACCTCCAGTATTTATCGACCATACTAAATTTTATTGATCAGGAACCATTAATTGATGAGTACGACTCGACCTCCTTCTTCGGATCATTCTGGCATGTCGAACGTCCAAGAATGCTCCAACGCTTGAGATATCGGTTTTCAATTTAACTGCCTTTGCAGTTTTCTCTGGTTGATAATTACTGACAAACCCCTTATATTTGTGTAGTTATTAACGATTGAATATGACACTCCTCGACTACCTCGACGATCCTTATTGTTTCCGGTCTGAAGCCGTATTCCAATCCGTTAAAGAAACCGAATTTGGAACCGCGGTGATATTGGACCGTACTATCTTTTATCCTCAGGGAGGGGGCCAGCCGTCTGATACCGGGAAAATCATTTTCCCTCAAGGGGTTTTTGACGTTTCCACCGTCCGCCTGGATGAAACGGGAACGGTGCTTCATTTTGGTACGTTTGAAAAGGAATTCCCTGTGGAGGGGCAAAAGGCAACCCTGGAGGTCGACGAAGACAAACGACGGCTTCATGTGCGCCTGCACTCGGCTGGGCATTTGATTGATGTGGCGGTTACAAAGCTTGGTCTTGAAGGCCTCACTCCTACAAAAGGGTTTCATTTTGCTCAGGGATCTTATGTGGAATACGAAGGCACGCTGGAGAATCCCGCAGACTATATTCCTGCCCTGGAAGCAGCACTGGCCGAACTGGTGGAGCAAGATCTGGCAGTTGAGAGTGCCGATCTCACTCCCCAAGAGGCGGCACAACAACATATCCAAGCCCCAGCTGGAAAATCGGTGCGCGTGGTAAATTTTGAAGGGTTCGAAGCCTGTGGATGTGGTGGGACCCATGTAAGAAGCGCAAAAGGAATTGGGCCGATTACCATTCGAAAGATTAAATCCAAAAAGGGAATAACGAGGATTTCTTATGCTTTAGGCGAATAAAATGAATGAATTCTTGATCATTGCTGCGCTTCATCTGCTGGCCGTCATAGTTCCGGGACCCGACTTTTTTCTCGTTATGCGTAACAGCATGGTTTATTCTCGTAAAGTTGGGCTTTTGACGGCGGTCGGTCTGGGACTGGGGATTTCGGTGCATGTGCTGTATTCCCTCTTGGGGATTGCCCTGATTATTTCTCAGTCGATTTTGCTCTTTAACGTGATTAAAATATTTGGAGCGCTTTATCTGATGTACTTGGGGATCAATATGCTCTTGGCCCCCTCTTCCAAACTCGATGATCCGAAATTTAAGAAACCGAAAAAGACGATTTCGTCCTTTGGAGCGCTTAAGATGGCCTTTCTCACCAATATTCTCAACCCCAAAGTAACGCTCTTTTTTCTGAGTGTGTTTACCCAGGTGATTTCACCCGAAACTTCGCTTACTTTGAAAATGCTTTATGGTCTGGAAATGACGCTGATGACCATGGCGTGGTTTTCTCTAGTGGCTACAGGCCTTACGCTCCCCCCTATTCGTCGGGTATTTAATCGCTTCATTGGCTTCTTCGAAAAAGCTATGGGTGTGGTTTTGTCGGCGTTGGGTCTGAGGATTTTGTTTGAGAAATCAGAGCTCGATTATGAATAATGTGTTCCCTACTTCAATGCCTGTTTGAGCATTTCCAAGGGGTCAGTAAGGGTTAAATGATCCAATTCAACCCCATCCGGCCAAAGAACGGCGTATGATATTTCTTTTTCTTTCAGGAGATCGGGGATGGTGTTTTGATCGTGAAATTTATTCCCTTTGATATGAGCCGCCCCGATTTTTAAGATTAAAGCATTAGAAAGCGTATTCTCTCTTGTTTGTTTTATTTTTTGTATGGCCACTCTATTTCTAGGGACGAGCATGGCTTCAAAAAGGACGCTGTGTATTTGTTTTTTTACCATTTCATAATTTGCTTTGTTTATCATTGGCTTTCCCGCTAAAAAACCCAAATTCCCCTTTCTTGGGGGAACAACAATGGCTTTTTCTAAAAAATCTCTAAATAAATCGGCATGCTTTTTCCATTCTGGCCATCCCTTTTCTCCGACTCCCATTAGAACATCAATAAGAAATTCCTTTGAATATTCTACTTTTGGATTTTTTCCAAATAAGATTTCTGGAAGCGCCAATAAGGTTGGCATTATAATTTCTAAAAGTTTTGCGACCAATACAGCATTCTCCAGTTCCCCCACATCTTCTGCCCCAAAGGTATATACCTCATTTTTTGCTAACACCTCAGGCATAAAGGCCCCCCATCTGGTAAAAATGTCTGATTCTCCTAAATCCTGGTAGACCCCTCTGAGGTGATAAGGAACCTTCTTGTATCCCTCTAGGTATTCATCATATATTTTACGGAAATGTTCATAGGCCGGCTCGGGAAGATCATCTGCATATTCTCGAAAAGGCAAACCTTCTGCTAGAAATACTTTCCCAAAACCCTGTCGAAACAAAGTGGTCCAGGTATCAAGAATGTGGCTTTGAACATTTTTGTTTCCCAACTGGCCGACCGCAAAATCTATCGGTTCTTCGTTGAGATAATGATAGATATGTGTTTGTGGAATAAGAATCACAACATAATCACTCTTTCCTTCGTATATTTCTCCCAGTTTTGCTGTTTTGAAGGGCACCCCTTTCAACCGATGCAATATTTTTTGAGGGGTTTCTATCCAGGCGCCTTTTCGGTCTTTAGCCTCTTTGATCTCCATCCTCATTTTGTAATCCATGATCTCTAATAGCTTTCTCACTTTAATTTCTGGAGACGCTTCTTTTCGTGCCTGTGAGAGATGGTACTTGAGCTGATCAATTTCGTTTTGGGTATAATTGATGATGACATCCTTTTGCTTTCGCCATTCAGAAAGTTGAGTAATGACAGCTTCTGCTTTTTTTTCTTCTGGAGTTAGTTGGGCCTCAAAAACGTCCAACATATCATTGTTAGCTCCTGCCCGGTTCAGATGCTTAATTTTATTAAGAGGCATAATAGACCTTATATTATACCACAATAACATATCAATGTAAAACCTAGGATATTCCCCATAATACGGTTTTTGTGCCGTATTTTTTTGTTCGATCTTAAATCGAGGCTAAAGGAAGCTACAAAGAGGTTGTCTTGGACTTCTAACAAGCCCAAAATTAAACCTAAGGTTTGACTTTGGAGACGAAGAAATACGACTAAAAATGCTTCTTTCAAATGCGCTTCCTGATCCTCTTTTCCTGTGTTTTGAGAACCTGTTAAAACAGGGCTACAACCCGTTTCGGTAGTTTTCTCTAAATTTGATTTTCTAAGCGAATTCGATAATGATCCACCATTTCGTACAAACCGGGCATAATTTCGTTATGCATTTGTTCTCCTCGAACTCGAAGTGGCTCCCCGTTGAGAGTTATGTTGGAGGAATACTGTTCTAATTGTTCGAGTTTCCTCTTGGATACTTGAGAAGGTATGAAATTCGCACCGTTGCTTGCAATAGCCCCTATTAGTGGTCCTTTTAGGTAATTTGGCAGAGGTGATTCATCGATTTGTTGTCGATATCCTTCGGAGGTGAGGTCGAGTCTTTCCATTTTTATAAATAAAACAATATGAGCTACTAACAACCTTCTAGCAAACATACATAAATATGTCAACCTTTTGCACTGCTTTATAATGGATACCCGTTAATAATCGGGATATTCCTTTCCAACAAGTGATATTTCTGGTAAAATACCTGGAGATTGTTTGATTTTTCACAGTATCATTCCCCAAAAAATGGGGCCCCCTTGGGAAGTCGGAGCGAAGCGAAGACTTACTTGGGGAGAGGAGGAGATGACGGAGGGGTATGAAGTTTTCTTGTAGCGCCGCGAAAAGACAACGCAATACACCCAAGTCATCGACGACGAGCTCCCGTAGCTCAATGGATAGAGCAGAGGCCTTCTAAGCCTAAGATCTAAGTTCGATTCTTAGCGGGAGTACCAGCCTTCGTTTGCGACTAGCGAAGCAGGAGCGAACAAGAAGGCTGTCGCGCCGTAGCTTTCTTTGCTCCCAACCAAATGGTTGAACGCAAACTACGGCTCGGCAGGCCCACATGGGGAAATCAAATGATAAGCGAAGGCGGACTACAAACTAACTGATTTTATTGTCTTTGGAATTTATTAACTCAAATAAAAATGAGTTTTTTTTATGTGTATATTCTTCAGTCAGTGACCAATCCTGACCGTTTTTATGTGGGTTTTACTAAAGATTTTAAGACTCGCCTCAAAATGCATAATTCAAAAAACTGTTTTCATACGAAGAAGCATGTTCCCTGGAAAATTAAAAACATTTTTGGCTTTGAAACAGAAGCAAAAGCAAAAGCACGTGCATTTGAAAAATATCTAAAATCTTATTCGGGAAGAGCTTTTTCAAAGAAGCATTTTTAGTATTTCTTCGTCTTAAAAATCAAACCTAAAGGTTTTATTTTTTGGGGGAAATTCATGGGTCGTTGTTTTTACTCCTTTTTCCACATGTAGTTTTTTCAACCGCCTTATTAGGGCCTGTCAGCCTTTTTCGTCGACAGATTCAAAAGTCCAGATAATCCTTTCTAGAAGAAGCCTTCTTTGTCCCTCTTAGATCCAACTCTTTACACAAATAACTCGGGAGCTTATCTTTGGAGCATGAATACACCCACTCTTGGTCGCGTCCTTATCCTGAGCCCGCTCTTAACGGTTCTTCTCCTCTTCATCTCTCCGTATTCTTTGTTTTTTCCGTTCCTAGAGGCGCCCTTTTATATATACTTCGGTCTTTGTGTTTTTTTGTTCGTGCCTCTGGGACTCTTTATCTACAATGAAAAATTTCCTCCGGTCTCTCATCGGAAAAAAATATCTGATTATGAAGGCTATGCAGGTTTTTGGAAAAGATTGATCGCCTATCTTCTAGACCATTTTCTGGGCGCCCTTGTTTTCCCGACTCTATTAAGCATTATTTTCTACTACAAAGATGGCCAGACCCTTGGATACAAAATTGTCGGCATTAAGATTGTTCACCAGAAAACAGGTCGAGTTCCTGCCCCATCTCTTCTTTTCGGGCGTTTTATGGCGAAAATTCCGGTCACTTTTTTGACCCTTGGTTTTGGTTTTTTGTGGATTGCCTTTGATCGAAAAAAACAAGGGGCGCATGATATGCTGGCTGATACTGTCGTGGTGACGGTAAAAAAGATGCAGCTGAAAAAAACGTTTTTGATACTCGGTTCTATTTTATTGCTGGGTATACTGATCACCTTTTCTATCCCTCTCCCCAAAGATCTAAAAAATCCAATGAATGAGATCTCGAGTTCGCAGTCTCTTCCGCCAGATTTTTCTGGGTCGGGCTTTTCTGAAATCCCATTTGAAGAAGGGGAAGCCCCTTTGGCTGGGGGAAGCGTTTTGACTTCTGACCCACGCCTAACGGAAAAAAACGCTGATGGAGCTAATCTCATTTATTTTTCAAAAATCATGATTGTTGTAAAAGGCTGGTATGACTCTGAACCAAATCAAATCTTGACCCAACAGGTTCTTGAAGCACTTCTCTCTGACATTGATCCCTATTCACCCGAAGCCGAGGGAGCGTGTGTGGTGGTGGGAGGGTACAAAGAAAACCCCACCACTGAAAAAATTGATCACTATGTGTTTACTTCAGTTTTTGGGAGTCCTCTTATTCATGAGTCGCTGCCTGAGGCGTCGGATTTCCCTTTCTGGGATACGGTTGACAAGCCCCTAAATTGCACTCCCGAATCCCTGACTTATTTCACCCAAAAGATTCACCAGTTCTGGCCGCACATGCAGTATTTGTATTTTGTGGATCACAAATTGGAATTAGTTTTTCCCCAAACAGAAGCCGTCCAAAAATAAATCTCCTTTTTTTCCATATGTTTGGCTTTAAGGAACTCTTTCTGGGAATGTTCTTATAGCCAACAATTGACATCCTCATCAATATAATTATTTATCTAAACAAAGAAACTTGTTATAGATACTATGAATTCTGTCCCCTACTCAGAACAGGCCCACCGCGACCAGGAACTTTTTTATCGATCTATGATCGAACGCGGGACGAGAGAGGCTTATCAAGAAAGAAGGCCGAGGGATTTGTCGGATTTGCAGGAAGAGATCAGTGATCACGTAACCGCTCAGATTCGACGAGGCGAAAGGTGGCACTTACCCTTCATTTCGCAGTTTCTTCGAAAAGAAGTTCAGACCCAACCGCCTCTGCCTATCTTTGAGGCCCCTACCGGATCCGTTATCTGGATTCGTTCGGATAAAAAAAATCCCGAGGCCATGAATAAGGTCTGGCAGATAATGCGGGGGGGAGATGGGAATTCTGTGGTCTGTACTCATGAAACGTGTTTAGGATATGTACACCTCCCCGATAGACCTTCTCTACAAGTCTCCAATGGGATATTGCAGTATGTTTCCTCAAGAATTGAGGATGGAGATGAAAGGATCCGATTCGTTCCAGAAGGGATTTATCGATCCCCAATATACGAAGAACCACCGAGTGGGGAGGCTATTGTGCACATAGTTAATGTTCCGGTGGATAGTCTTACGCCAAATGGAGTTACTGAATCTAATGCGCATCTTCTTGTTTGACCTCTTTGCCTTGACTTTTCCCGAAAACAAAATATTATAACCCCAGTTTTCAATTCCTGTCGACTGACTGGGTTTTGAGACGACGAGTTCTTTTATATCCCTCTCGTGTTGAGTTTTGTGGCGGTGAGAATAGAGCGTTTATCTAAAATAAATATTCTATCCTCATCGTACCAGCCAACCGATGAGAATCCACCCCTCGCCCAAGGAGAAAGGAGGAATTGTATATTTCGGGCATTGGCTCACTACTACCAGGGAGATAGGCCATGCCACTGGACCTCCACAATCATGACCCGACTGAAAGTCGGGCGAGCGTTCTGAATGTGAATTTATTGAATTGTGCCGTGGAGTTCTGCGCCACCCGCAGCGCCCACTGACGGCGACGTGACCTCTCCAGGGATGGAGAGGTGGGAAAGGATCTTTCCCATTCTTGTTCTTTGCCCTTTTTCAGGAGTTCATTTTGATAGGGGCATATTCACGCTTTTCTTCTTTTCTCTTTCCCTCCTTGCACATGTGATGTAAGTGAAAAATGATTAGGAGAAAAACTTCAAGGCATGGGATTGTGATTTTCTAGAGATGGAATTCGTAAAGGGCGGTGGTCGACACGATTTGACTACCGCCTTTTTTCTGAAGATCAGAAGACAAAGGACCGGAGTGTGCTTTTCTGTTGCTTTGTGTAATTGCTTTTTGGTCGTTTTTGTGGTAAAATACCTAGATTTAAAAATAAATATGCAAACACCAATAGGGCCTGCAAATGATCCTACTGCTGTTGCCCCAGAATCTCTTGGGGAAGAAATGGCTGAGACAACTCCCAATGTGGATACGCTTTCGCCCATGGTCCATCAAGTGACCGAAGCGGCATCAGGAATTGTGGATCGTGTAGATCAAGATGATCGAACCAAGGCTTTTCAAGAACTGCTTACTTATGAAAAACTTTATCCAGCTCTAGGGCAGGCGGTGCTTTTGGATTGTCGAGGAAGAAGAGAGCTCTTTGATGAAAATGGAACTTTTAGAGCAGCCCATCAAAAACCCGATGATGTAGCCGATATCTTGTACGGGCTCGTTGAGGACACGATTTATTACAAGAGACATCAGGACAACTCGGATTTTCAACAAAGCCTGGATGAGGACCTCGATGCAGTTGTTCAGATCCTTCGAAGTGAACCCGAAGCTCTTCACCCTCACAAAGGTAGCGCGGCCTATCACCTTCGTCAAAAATTATCACTGCTGCAGGGAGTCTTTTCCGCTGATCCCTTCCCTGACAAAACGACGCAGGCTATCGAGAATCTTGCCCCTCACAATATTCGACACATCAAAAGTGGAAATTACAATGCGGTCTATCAGATCGACTGTCCGGGATTGGAATCCTATCTGATTGCTGTCAGAATGCCTCATCCCAATCAGCCTGAAGCCCCCCGCCTCTATTCTTACAACACACAATTTGATACCCATACGCAGATCTATAATGCCATGGAAGCAGCTCAAAAAAAGAATAAGGAAAAAACCTATGCCAAAATTCCTCGTCCTTATTTTGAAACAGAGTTAGGACCTCAAGTGGAGTGTTTGGCTATGGAACACGTCAAAGGATCAGTTCAGCTGGCTGACTTTTTGAGGGTGGGAAAGCATAAGCACCTGATTCCTGAAATTCGCTCTATCCTGGAAAATACTATTCAGCTCTGGAGAAATGAAGGCGGGGGCAAAAAACTCTTTGAGCATAATGATCTTCATACCGGAAATGTTTTGATTCGAACCAAAGAGGGACCTTCTGGCATAGAGCTGGAAGGGGTTTATATTATCGACTTTGACTTTGCGCAGTACAAACCCTTGGATATGGAAGAGCCTCGTGTTGTGGGTAGTTCTTATGTGAAGGTTTCTGATGATGGAATTCTGAAAGATATTGATAAGATGATGAGCGGCGGATATGCAGCGTAGATCACTATTCGCAAATCCCTTACAGTGATATCATGGAACCGATAACCTTCTTCCATGCCTCGCAGATATCGTCGACGCAAATCCAAAACTCGCAAAAAGCGATACTACAAAAAAAAGGGCAAAAACCTCTCGGGGTACGAGCTTTATCGTTTTGTTCAGCGATTTGAGCGAGGTTTGGCAGTTGTTTTTGTTGGCATTACGGGCCTTTTTTTGTGGGGGGGATGGGACCTGAATCCTTTGTTTTATTATGGGGCGGGGGGGTTTGGTTTGTTGGCCGGAGTGTTTCTTTTTCTGTGTTACCGAACCTATCAGTTCTTGAATACCTACAAAAATATCCAGGAGCTGCGACAGATGGATCCGATAGAGTTCGAGCGATACACGGCGAGTTTTCTGGAGAAATATGGATTCAAAACTAAGCTCACTCCCGGTTCTGGGGATATGGGGGCGGATATTATTGTGTGGAAGAACCGGAAAAAGTACATAGTTCAGTGCAAGCGCTATTCGGGGGCAAAAAAAGTAACCTCCCCCGAGATTCAGACCTTTTTGGGGAGTATGCAGATTTATAAAGTCGAAAAAGGAATTTATGTGGCTACCACCCAGTTTACGCCGCCGGCGCAGGCCATCGCCAAAAAACACGGGATCCAGCTGATCGATGAGTTTGAATTGGGGAAGCGGCTGAAGAAGGTGATGAAATAAACCTTTTATGACTTCAGTCTCTTTTTTACCTTGGCGCCTGAATAGGCGGCAGACTTTCGGAATCCTGCCGAAAAGAAACCTTTGAGGGTTTGGGAAAAACTGGAATCGTGAACAATCTGCGTTACGGCTCCCTCCACTGACTTTCTCAGAAATTCTAGGTCGGAGATCTGATCAACTTGAGGAAGTCTTATCTGAATTTCTTGAGGCAGAGCTTGCACCCGTTCTACTATTGTCTGAGGTGATCGATCTTGTTGAATATGCCCAGATTCAAGCCAATCGGCCCGAAGGTGCTCTTCTACAAATCGACGGTAGAGCGTGGAAAATCCCTCCATGTTTTTTTTCACGATGTTCCTTACCTTGTCTGGGTTTTCGGCCAATTTCATTCGGGTATCGCCCATATAGGATATTCCCGCAATGGCCTCGTAGAGTTCTTTTTCCGTAAAATTTTCGGGCAGGAGCAGAAAGGCTACTTCGAGCGCCTGTCGTTGGTTTTGCTCCATAGCGGCCAATACGTCGGCCTGAGCGTTTAGGATTTTGACAGGTTTTTGGAGTCTTCCAGCGGTATAGAGGCTTTTCCAATTTTTGAGATCCTCAATCAAATCTGCTATCGAAATGACGCCGTATTTGATCTCTCTCTTCCCCTGGTCATCCTCAAAAAGCACAAAGGGATTGTAGTAAATATTGGCGCCGGTTCTCTGCATATAGTTAACGGCTTTGGGTCCCAAAAATCGGGCCATCATCGAATAATCTCCTTTGTTTTCCTGTAGATTTGTTCGGTGCCAGTCCTCCGAATGTTCGACTCCAAATATGAGGTCTACCATGGGACGGTCGGATTCTTGGTATCCTTCTTGGGCAAATACCCCGGACCCATAGGCCATGGCGAACTCTGGATGGTGGTATTGTGTTTGAAGTTTTTCGGCGTCGAAACTGAGGAGAGACATTTGAGTTATATCAGTAAATATTTTCTTTCTTAATTACTGCTTACCTTGTTTTTCAAATAATGCAAAAATAATTTACCTCATTTACCTCTCCCTAAAGGCCTTCACCATTCAAAACAACAAAAGCATCGGCCTCAGGGGTTGACCTTTTTCAAATTTTAATTATGCAGTACTATAAATATGTCAGAACAACAAAATTCTTATTTGTGTATCCGAACTCATCTCTCCAATATGAGGCGAGGACTTGGTTCATTTCTCCATGAGATTCGTCCTGAAGCACAAAATAAGTGGCTGCGTGAATCTTTGGCGTTGCTCCCTTCTCTCTCAAAAATCCCCGCTCGGAGGGGCAATGAATCAACTTTACCGTTCCCTGGAGAACGTCTCTCTGACTGGGTGCGAGAAAAAATCCTGGAATCTACCGAAGGCGGAGTGGGACCGAAAAAAAAATTGGTTTTGGATCTATTGGTCCGTCCTAATCTATACGAAAATCGAGCGCTGAAGAGAGAGCTTTCCGAATCTGAGTCTGATCTAAGACCCACGCGACAAGTTCCTCTTGATGTCCTCTTGCATAGAGATCGATCTCCTTCAGAAGAAGAACGAACCACTTGGCGAGAATATGGTTCGATTGTCATGGCCGCGGCAGAAGCCTCTGGTTCTGGGATTCTTTTTACTTGGCAAGAACTAGCCCCTTATGAAGAGCAAATTCGAGCCGCCTTTTTGCGCGGACTCTCTTCGCGTGATTCTACCGATAGTCTGGTGATCAAACGCGCCTTTGATCACGTTCTTTCTTTTGATGATTTGGTCTTAGATTTCGAACCCAAAATCCAAGAGCAGTTTGAACTCCTCCTCTCTCCCCATCTTCCCACTCCTGGTTTACATGATCCAGATAGCGATTTTTCCGAATCCCATGAATTTATGGTCCGATCTAGGAGAGAAGAGTATCGTTCTCCTGGATGTAATAGATCTGGAATTGAGCATCATGTGAAAAATGAGATGGAACAAAGTCGCAACAAGACCCTCCTGGAAAAACTCCTTTGTTTTTGCGAAACCTACTCGAGCCTTGATTTTTCGCCGACCCTTGAGTGGTGTGAGAACGAAATCCATCGTTTGGTCCGGCAGTGTTTTTTTGACCCCCTCCTCACCAAGCCTTCGGATCTTTTGCAGGCTCAAAGAGTGGTCAAGGCCTTTGCTTGTTTGGATTTTTCTGCTGAGATCCGAAGAGCTTTTGCGCTCTTCCTGCCAAATTTGAAGCCAAAAGGTCTGGCGAAGGGAGATCTTGACAGAGCTCTAGAAATCCAAAAGCATTTGGGACGCGACCTAGATTTTTCTTCTGAACTGGCCCAGTGTAAAACTGATTGTTTAGATCACCACTATCTTCCGGGGCTTGTTTTGCTCCGAGTACACTTTGATTGTCCCTTTACCCAATCAGAACTGGTAAAGGTTGAGCAGGCCATTCACAAAACTACTGAAGAATCTCTTTCTGGGGCGGGGAGTCTTGATGCTTCTTTGGTAGAAGCGCTCGACTGTTTTCGGGGGGCGATCGATTATTCTCCTTACTTTCTGGAAAAGCTCGAGAAGCGCCTAAATAATGTCGAGGGAGAAGATAAAGCGGTTGCCGACAACCACTGGAGACTTTTTGTCCGTTTGGCCCTGCCGATTCGGGAATATATAGACCTGGGGTCGCTGGCCCAAAAATATGAACCCTTTATAAGAAAACAGGCTCTTGAGTCTGGTTTTTCGTATACAGTTTTGAGTGCTTTTGAGCTCTTTAGTCCGTATTTGGATTTCTCCGAAGAACTAGCCCTCAAAATCCAAGATGTGCGCCAAGGAATCCATCAATATTTGGGAGGAGAAACCCCCAACAAGTGGGCACCTTCCGCCGCCAAGTCCCTCTGCAAAATTGTGGCCCCGGTGGCAAAAGTTCAAGCTGTAAACCTTGAGGCCCCCATTAAAAATGCTTTTCTCTCTCAAATAATCCCTCAACCTGATACCCCATTCACCCTAGAAAGAGCGCTCGAAATTGGGGGAACCTTTCATCACATTGATTTTTCAGAAGAAATTATGGCCGGTTATGAGTCGGCCATGCAGGCTTCAAATATTCTTTTAGCCGCCAATATCAAGTTGGCTTTTCCGCATACGCAAGGACTTTGGAATCCCTCTCAGACCGCTCTTGTTTCTGCCGCTTTTTTGGATCCAGAAAAACGAATCTATGGAGCCCGAAATGTCGAACCAACCTTCAGAGAAGAGTATCGAATTTATGAAGCTTTTCGAAATGAGATGGATTTTGAATCGCTTATTGTCGAAGGACTGGAAAATACGTTTCATAGAGGCCGAGGACGGGATGAACAGATTTTAAATCGAGTTACCAGATACTATCAGATTTTTTTCCACGCTCTCCCGTTTAAACGCTGGGAAAATGTAATTCGCACCCTCTTTACTTCGCAGGCCCATCCCAAATCATCTTCCCCTTCTGAATCAGAGGACTTTATGGTTTTGGGGCTGGATCATTTGGCCGTAGAAATTTTCAATCGAATGGGGGCGGGCATTGAGATGACATCCGAGGTTCGTTCGGCTTATGTAAGCCGTCTGCTAAATGGAAATTTTGAAGCGGCTGCCGATATTAAGGCTCTTGATCCGCGTTTAGATTTTACAGATGACCGAAAGACCGCTTTCTTATCAGCGCTTGAGACTTCACATTTAGAAGCCGCAACTGAAATGATCGAACGGAAACTTGTTCCGGTTCAGTTGGCCGATATTCAGGAAGAAATCTCGGCCCGAGCCCCGGGGATCAAAAAAGGATTTTTAAAAACTCAGTCGCCCTCTGAAGCCAATAAATTTATAGAGACCTATTCTTTTGCGGTTGATTTTTCTCCCGAGATAAAATTATTGTTTCGTCGTTTTTTGCAGGAAGGAAAAATTGATTCAGCTGTCGAGCTCAAGTTCTTATCAAAATCTAAAGATCTCTTTCATTTTTTGGAATCGGATTTTATTGAAACTTTTTCAGACGGAAACGCCGAAAATTCCCCCATACCTAGTGTTGTGGCTCAGCTGGTGACGGATAAATCTTTTGAAGAAACACTACGAAATGAATCGATAACAAAACATTTTGTTACCTCTACCGAACTGGCCTACAGTCTGAAGCAGAATCCAGATTTACTGAAATCTCATTCTTCAAAATCAGCCGAAGATGCTCGATTGGTGCTTTTTCAGTCTGGAACGTATCTTTCGGCTCAAGATCAATCGGCGTTTGAAACCCTAGGAGAAGTGTTTAAAGATCAGCCGGTGGTTCGATTCTTGGGAACGAAGCACTCCAGCTATCTGCATATTGCCCAGGGCCATCTGCTGCAATTGCATTCTCTTTCCGGCCTGAGTCCGAAGGCCTTTATGGGACAAATTCTAATGCAGGTAGCGGCTGATTCGGTTCGTGATTATCAAAATCGTTGGGATAGCTATGATTATCTGAAGTCCATTATCCCAAATGTAAAAAATGTGGATGAAAAGCTCCAAGAAGCCCGAGAAATTGGAAACCCTCAGGCCGACCAACTTATTGCCGCCCTTGAAAATGGCGGGGTTTTTGCCAGTTGGGCGAATCTAAAAAAGTTTTATGAGCTGACTCGGCTTCTGGCGCAGAAAGAAACCTATAAGCGACTTGGACTATTTCATACGGAGGGACAGGTAGATCACTATAATTTTTTCTCTCGATTGGCTTTTCATCCGGGTATTTCGATGCCTGATGTCTTTCAGTACATGGATCATCCTGATGAGTTTTTAGATTTGGGAGATCGAGATGCTACCGAGGTTCATGCCCTAAAAAAGCCCTCTCATCTGACACACTTTCCCCACATGGATCTAACGGGACTAGATCTGCAAAAGGCCCAGGTCGAAGGCGTCTTGGATCGACTGCAGTTTTATCCGGGGTTTGAGGTTTCTTACCGTCTTCCCCCAACCAACGCTTGGTTTATGGAAAAAATAGTAGAGGCGGTTGGCGTCCGTAATCCGGAAACTCTTGGCAAGGCTCGAAATGTGAATAAGACGTTGGGACGACTGCTGACTTATTGTCGAAAAAACCATCTTTCTCTGCCGGATCTGAGAGCCCATCCTGAAAACCTTTCACCCCACCATCGATCTGCCCTGGAAGAAATTATATTTGATTCTCAATACGGGTTGCAGGATCAACGTAAAACCGAGGAATATCGGGCCCAGGTTTATTGGAAATCAGATCCCGAAGGATTTGTAGCCGGAAGTGATACGGCCAGTTGTGATGCCTTTGGGCGAGGTAAACGGAATGTTTATACCTTTAATCCAGCCTGTGCCCAGTTTGTACTACAGCGAAAGGTCGAAGGGCAATGGCGTCTGATTACCCAGAGTACTCTGACTCCAGACATAGATATTCGTCAGAGTATCCCTGAAGTTTTGGCCGCCTTTAAAAAAACCAAAGGCTCGATGGTGGATGTGCTTAATCATGACCTAAGCGAAAAACCCACCATTCATACGACCGCCGACAATATTCAGATGGCTCCCAACTATTGGGGCCGAACTCAGTTTCATACTGACATCATGGCCGTTTACTCAGATTTCTTTGCTCGTTATCTTGATTTGGTTGCCCCGCTGTATCCGGATTACGAGTTTGATCTCGAGGCCCTGAAGGTAGGATTATCCTATACGCACCTTTCGAACTTAAAAAAAGAGCCCAACACCGTCTTGCCCATTATTCCCCCGGGCTATAGTGACAATGTGGGAGAAAAAGTTGGGCGACTGGAGTTGCAAAAGATTGATGTTCCCGGAGCGGTGGTAACCGAAGGGAGTTTTGAACCTCGCGTCTCTCAACAAAATTTGGTTCGTCTTGATTCAAAGGAGGGGGTGGTTCGTTCTCTGATAGCTTTTGAAACTGTTCGGGTTTCGTTTCTGGAAGGGAAAATTTATCAAGAAAATGAAGCCCTCATCCAATTTGTACACCGAATGGGGAATGAAATGATCGGAAAGGATATTCTGAGTGAGCAAAAAAAACGTCCTCACCTTTCTCTCATTGCCGAAAATGCACAGGGAAGAGCCGAGGGGTATTTATTGGCCTATGAAGGTGTCACTCACAAGGATTTGCCTCATCTTGTGGATCGATTTGGGCCCTCCCAAAGAGCGATTTATGTTTCAGACCTGGCCGTAAAATCCGAAAATAAAGAGGTTGGAAGTCGTTTGATTCATACTTTTCTGAGACAATTAGAGCGATTGTACTTTCAGCCTGGAGAGGCGCTTCCCCTCATCGCTGAATTTAGAAAAAAGACCAGTTACCCGATGGTTCAACGTCTTACCGATCCCTCAAGTTTTTATTCTCGAATGCTCAAACACAAATATGGCCTCGAGTTTGAAGCACAAGAACTAGAAAGCAAGGATGTAGGAGGAGAAGAAGTTGTTCGCATGGCCTTGATTCCAAGACCCATTGCTGAGCCAAGCCGCCAATCAGCGTAGTTATTCTCAGGATTCAATACTTCTTATCTTCTTGGCGGAGGCCCTCCGCCCCCTGGAGAAGGAGGTCTTGGTGACTTAGGACGTGGTGGAGGTTCAGACCGAAACCCAGTATTTGACCTTGGAGAGGGAGGGCGTTGTGGTCTTTTGGGTTGGAAATCAGAACGAAAATGGGACTCGTCCCTTCTCTCTCGAGGAGGACGAACTTCATTTCTCGGTGATCGGTTTTGAGGAGGACGAGCCTCCCCTCTTCTGTTGCCTCGAAATCGTGCATTTTTTCTTTCGGAGGAATCATAGACTCGTTCTTCCCTCGGTTTTTGAGTCTCCTCTTGTGAAGGCCCTCTTCTGGGCGGGGAAGGAGGGATGTGGGCGGGGCGGTCCTCTTTCTTTTGAGGGCCTCTTACGCCTCTTGAAGGAGTGGGCGATACGTCCTTACTGGGACCTTTGGGGTGTTCTGCTACTTTGGGAGGAGGGAGCCTTTCGTCCGTTGAGACGGATGGTCTTCCTCCCTTATGAGTGCCGCTGGGGCCTTGCCCTTGGGCTGATGGAGGGGGCCCTTGAGGAGGTCGGGGAGGCTTGGGTCGTCCCTCTTCTTTCGGGGGAGGTCTATGATCGACTCGCTCTTTTTTGCCTTCAGGTTTTGGTGGACGTGGACCGTCTGCTTTGTGGGCACCTTCTGGACCAGGCGGTTTGGGGCCTGTGGGACGGTCTGCTTTTTGGGGCTGTGGGGGCCTTCCGTCTGCTGGGGCGGATGGCCATCCGCCCTTACGGGGGCCGCTGGGGCCTTGGTCTTGGGCTGAGGGTGGGGGCCCTTGAGGAGGTCGGGGAGGCTTGGGTCGTCCCTCTTCTTTGGGGTGAGGTCTATGATCGACTCGCTCTTTTGGTTTTGGTGGACGTGGACCGTCTGCTTTGCGGGCACCTTCTGGACGAGGTGGTTTGGGGCCTGTGGGACGGTCTGCTTTTTGGGGCTGTGGGGGCCTTCCGTCAGTTGAGGCGGATGGTCTTCCTCCCTTATGAGTGCCGCTAGGTCCTTGGTCTTGGGCTGAGGGTGAGGGCCCTTGAGGAGGTCGGGGAGGCTTGGGTCGTCCCTCTTCTTTGGGAGGAGGTCTATGATCGACTCGCTCTTTTTTGCCTTCAGGTTTTGGTGGACGTGGACCGTCTGCTTTGTGGGCACCTTCTGGACCAGGCGATTTGGGGCCTCGAGGGGCATGGCCTGGAGCAGATGGTGGCGGGGGTTGTAGTTGAAACTTATGAAGGATGTCCCCTGCTCCTTCGGGGCTTGGTTGATCTTTTTCACTCCGCTCTCTGTGACGAGGGGGCCTCTGTGGTGGTTTGCCTTTGGGGGCGGGGGAAGATAGGTCGTTACGGGGCCCTTTGGGACCTGGACCTTGGCCTGAGGGGGGCGGCCCCTGATGATGCGGAGGGGGCGCAATTGGGTGTCGGCCTTTGTACTCTTCGTAGAGATACTCCTTGCGGTCGGACTCTTTTTTGTGTGAAGGAGGGGGGAGGTGAAAGTGATGATCGAAACGGAGCGATTTTTTTGCGGGTCGGTCTGTTCTCTTTGGTCTCTCAGATTGGCGGGGCGGTTTTTCTTTTGGAAAAGAAACTGGTTCTCTTTCCCGTTCTTGTGGTGGAGCCAAAGTTTCTCTCTGGGGTTCGGGTCTTGGTGGTGCAGGGGGTACAAATGCTTCTTCCCACACATGATCAAACTGAGGTTTGTGTTCTGGCGCTCGTTGGTCTTCGATTTTTGGGACCAGTGGTTTTAGCACCGGCTTCTCTGCCAGAGTGGGGGTTTGGAGATGTTTTTGAATGGCTCGGTAGTTGTGTTCATGGACCTGTTTGACCACCGAAATCGTCTCGAGGACTTCTTGGGATGGGGCGTGCTGGGCGATCTGGGGCAGGATGGTTTTGTGGTGATGCAGCACTTGGGTGTGCTGAGTGAGAAGCTTTTGGGTCACTTCGTGGTCGTCGACTTCGTTAATTTCTTTCAGAGAAAGTCCGCTTAGGTGTACACTTTCGGCCATAAGGTGAGCAATGGGATCTTTGTGTGAAAGGGTAATAATTGGGTGATGGGAGGCTCTTGTTGAATCTGTGGCGGCATGACTGATGGAAAAGAGACTAAAAGAAGGATTTTTACTCAGATAATGCGCTTCTTCGATTCGTTTATGTGACAAAACCAAATAGTACTGGGCTCGCGATTCGGCAGAATTGAGCGAGGCCAAAACCTTTTGTTCTCGTTCTCGTTTTATTTCGTAAAAATAATCACTGTGGGCTACCACGGGTGACTGATCGATAAAAACCGGGACTTCGGTATACCCCACATATCCAATCCCGACCAGGGCAACAGCGGGTACCGCCATCTTCCAGGCCAAGGCCGTAAAACTTTCCCATAAATCGAGCAAATACAATTTCTGCCGTATAGCCAGATCCGCCTGATGAGGCAGGCGCTGGACGGGAAATTGAAATTTATTTTTCGGGGTTTTCATATGTAGAGAGAAAGAAGGGCGATCAAGCAGAGCGTCATAAACCTTTTTAGCATAGGGGCCAGACGCTTTTTCCCTCGACTGAGAGCTTGCCGCACGTTGGCGGGGGTTTGATCGGTAGCGACAGCAATTTCTGCGGTCTCGAGATCCTGTAGATATTTCATAATCAATACGTCTTTTTGCAGGGGGGGAAAGTTTTTGAGCGCGTCGATAATGCGCTGAGTTAGGGTTTCGTGATCCATGTCTGCATTCCAATCTTCGAAGTCGTCGGTCCCCGGTTCGTGGGCGGTTTCGGTCAGGTCTTCGAGGGATTTGTTTTGTTTTTGGGTTCGAAGGTAGTCAGTAAAAGTGTTTCGAGCGATGGTATAGATCCAGGTACTAAAAGCGTAGGCCGCATCGTACTGGTCAAATTTTCGGAAGGCTTTGAGAAACGTATCGGAGGTGAGGTCCTCGGAGAGAGTGCCGTTGCCGTCGGTTCGGTAATAAAAAAAACTGTAGATCTTGTCTTTGAAATCTTCGTAGTGAGCGGTGAAGTCTTGGTGCTTTGAACTGGGCATTTCAGGGGGATTGTATCAGTTTTGAGTCGCAAGTGGGAGCTTTTGAACTTATGATCTTTTGAACTTGGGAACTTATGAGTTAGGGGAACTCTCCCGTCTCTGATTATTTAGGCTCTTTATTCGCTCTGATGTTCGCCCCCCTCCCTTATTTCTATCGTAGGTTGTTCGTGTGTTTTCCTTCCTCTCTTCTTATGAGCCCTTCCTCTTGCTATAAGAGGAAGGGCGGCGAAGATCAAATGATTTCAATTCTCTTTTTTTCAGAGCCGGATGGAGTTCCCGGCACGTACGATGAGGATTAGTCCTCATCTTCCTCGTCATCGTCCTCCTCTTCATCATCGTCTTCCCCCTCTTCTGTCTCTTCTTCCGTTTCCTCTTCTTCGGTTTCTTCCTCTGTTTCCTCCTCAACGGGTTCCTCTTGGGCTCCAAAGAGCGACTTCAGTAGTTCGATTAATTCGTTGATGCGGTTTTTTCGGACTTCGTCTTCGGTTTTATTTCCTAATTCCTGAAGGCGTTCAATAAGGCGACTCCCTTTGTTTTCCGTTTTTTCTGGATGTTCGTCTGTATTTTCCCCATTCTGGCCGTTTCTTGGGGGACGAGGTCGAAACTGATCCTCTTGTCCTCCCTCTTCTTGTCCCCCAAAGTGGTGGTGAGGTCGTCGATGTCCGTATCCTTGTTCAGATCCTTGATCAGGTCCCTGCATTCGGCCGCCTTGTGGTCCCCCTCTTCGGTCTTGGCCTCCTCGCCCCCCTCCAAATTGATCATTTCCGTATCCTCCCTGAGATCCAAAGTGGTGACGTGGAGGACGGTGTCCTTGTCCGTATCCCCGATCTTGTCCCTGTCCGGGCCCCTGCATTCGATCTCCTTGAGGTCCCCCTCTTCGATCTTGCCCTCCTCTGGCCCCTCCAAATTGATCATTTCCGTATCCTCCCTGAGATCCAAAGTGGTGACGTGGGGGACGGTGTCCTTGTCCGTATCCCTGATCTTGTCCCTGTCCGGGCCCCTGCATTCGGCCTCCTTGTGATCCCCCTCTTCGGTCTTGGCCTCTTTGGGGACCCCCTTGTGGTCCTGATTGAAATCCGGAAGAACCAAACTGATTCCCACCCGGTCTTCGTTCATTTCCTTGATTTGATCCAAACCCCTGATTGTGTCCTCTTCCCATGCCTCGTGGTGGACGGTGCATTTGATTTCCCCCCATCATTCCTCCTTGTCCTCTTTGAGAACCAAAGTCTTGACCTGGTCCCATTCCCCTCATCATGCCGCCCATTTGTGGGCCGTGCATCTGACTTCTGCCTCCCATTCCAGGGCCAAAGTCGTTTTCTCCCCCCATACCTTGTGGGCCTCCAAAGGCCAAAGTGGTTCCCCCTACAGTAGCAATACTAAGAGCTACTACGGATGCGGCGATCATCTTTTTCATGGTTATAAGTGTTAAGAAATAAAAAGGATGTGCAGAGGGGTATACGAGGGGGATTGGAAAGTGTGACAGTTTTTTTTGTTTTTCTGTGTTTTCTTCCTTTCTGAATGAGCGTTCTTTTGTTTCTGCTGGGAGAACCCTATCCGGCTCTGGACGAAGTACCTACTAGTAAATCAACGCTTCGCAGCCCTTTCCCTTCTATCAAGGAAAAGGCCTTGGATGTCTGTTCAGGCTTTCTTTTGCCCTTGGATGTATTTTGTCCCTCCTCGTTGAAATTCCTCTCCTTAAACGGTGTCGAATTTTTGAACTTTGTATATACTGTCTAAGATGCGATTTTTCACCAAAGGACTTCTGTCCTTTCTGGCATTGATAAATGTGGGGTGGGCGTTTGATATCCCGGAACACGACGGCTATGTGACCGACCAGGCCGGTGTTTTGTGGAATGAAGAAATAGAAAATCTAGAACAGTTGCTGTCTCAAATTGAAGAAAGCACAACCGTGGAAATTGCGATTTTGACGGTTCAATCAACTAAAGGGATCACCATTTCGGATTATGCAACTCAGGTCGGGCAGGCCTGGGGGGTGGGAAAGGGCGATATCGACAACGGATTGATGATTGTGGCCGCGATCAAAGATCGAAAGTGGTTTATGGCCACGGGATATGGACTGGAGGGGTCCGTTTCCGATGCTCTGGCGAAACGAATCGGAGAAAAAAACTTCCCCCCTCATTTTCGTAAGGGAAATTACTATAGGGGTTTCCGGGGAGCGATTTATGATGTTAAGGGGCTTTTGGAAGAAAACCCAGAAATCGTGTCTAAATATGGTTCCTCTGGATATGGGGATGATTCGGTTTCTATAGGGTTTATGGACGTTGTTTTGGGAATCGCAATTCCTGTGGGATTGTTCTTGGTTGTCGTGCTTTGTCTTGGTTTTGCAGCTGGCGTTAGGACCCTTGATGTTAAATATAGATTCCTCATTGTTTTTTTTACTGCCGTGATTCTGGCGCTTATAGAGCTTTTGCTTTTGGTTTTTGCTTTTATTTTTTTAGTTATGGCGCTGCTACCTCCCCCCAAAAAAGGGGCCCGCACCTCCGACCACTCCGGGAGTAGCTGGGATTCTGGAGGTGGATGGGGTTCTTCGGACTCTTTTGACTTTGGAGGAGGTGATTTTGGTGGGGGCGGCGCCGGGGGGAGCTGGTAAATTGGCCTTGGGGCTCATATTTTTTTATGCTTCGATTATGGATTCAAAAATGATTACGTCGGCTCAAAAAGTTCTGGGAAAAAACCTGCTTTCCGTGCTGGAATACCACAAGTATCACCAGTCGATTCTGGTTTTTGTTCTGGGCAAAGCGGACTTCTTGGTGCAGGATCAACTAAAAAAGATCCTGAAGGAGCGTCGCTACATCTTTTTGATCGAGGATGATCTGCTCAACGGGACGGATGTTTTTCCTCTAGATTTTTTGCACATCAAACAAAACTCCACTCTGCTAAAAGGGAAGGATTATTTTTCTAAACTTCGAATTCTGAGAAAAGATGTGCGACACAAATTGGAATTTGAGCTAAGAAACAAGCTCATCTACCTGCGAGAGCAATATCTGAGGCATCCGGATCCGATGAAGTTTTTATTGCTGATATTACCCACTTTTGTGGTGCTGCTAGACGGACTTCTTTTTTTGGGGAAGAAAAAGCGTGGCGCTGATCTGAAGGCGGATTTACAAACGGTTTCGACCATTTTTGAGGTGGATCTCGAAGTTTTTGAGCTCTTACAAGACTTGGAACACCAAAAAATCAAAGTGGCGAAAGACGAAGTCACGCCGCTGATTCAACGAATCAATGATAGTATGAGGGGGCTTTTGAAGGGGGTTAATTCTTATCGTTTATAATTTTTTACTATGAAAAAATCTACAATTGGTCTTTTGGTGGGAGTGGTGCTGCTCCTGATGGTGGGGGGAATTTTTGTGGGGAAATACAATTCTCTGGTGGCGAAGGATGAATCGGTTCAGACCGCCTGGAGTCAGGTGGAAAACCAATATCAAAGACGCTGGGATCTGATCCCCAATTTGGTCAATACGGTTAAGGGGTATGCTGCGCATGAAAATGAAACGCTGACCCAGGTGGTCGAAGCTCGTGCCAAGGCAACGTCCATGAATATTGACGTCAAAGACGCTCAGGCCCTGGCCCAGTTTCAGGCGGCCCAGAGTGGAATTTCTTCGGCGCTGAGTCGGCTTATGGTCGTGGTAGAGAGATACCCCGAACTAAAAGCCAGTCAGAATTTCTTGGAGCTTCAGGCTCAGCTAGAAGGTACTGAAAACCGGATCTCTACCGAACGGCGACGGTTTAATGACACGGTAAAAAACTACAATGTGTATGTTCGTTCTTTCCCGAACAATCTCTTAGCGGGCTTTTTTGGTTTTGAAAAAGCGAATTTGTTTGAGATGCAGGATACCAAAATGGAATCGGCTCCAGAAGTGGCTTTTTAGCTCTCTTTCTTGCTGCCTGAAAAAACCACCTCATAAATTTGAGGTGGTTTTTTGGTGGAAAAAAAACATCTGGAAGGCCCAGATAAAACCATACTACTTGACCTTTTTTATTTTTATATTATAATAAGCAATACTATCTTTCACATCTCGCCTAGTAGGCTTTCATCTGTTCTTACTTTGAAGGCCCACAAACAGAGAATCTTTTCTCGTCGTTTGTTGGTTTTCTGAGGACAGGTATTCAGCCTGCTTATCGGTTGAGGTAATGCTCTGGAGACGAAACTCTTCTCTGGGGATTTACCTCAACATGTTTCATTTTTCTCTTAACGCAAGAAATCATGGAGTCTCGATCATGCCTTTCTCAAGAAGCTGCATCTTCGTCATGACCCTTTTGGTCGGCCTTATTCAAATTGGCGGTTTGTCGGCCGCCGCGACAAAAGGGAAACTCTGGTTCCAAACCACCGAAGGAGAATTTGTCCTCACCACCTGCGTTGTCGGCGCCTCAAATGCCAAAAAAGAGTGCCGCAATCCTCCCTCTCTCGGAAAGAGGGTGAGAACGTGGCAAGTTCTCAAGTACCCCAACGGCAAAACACTCATTCCGCCTATCCCTGTCCGAAATGTTTCCGAAATCGGAGGCGAGATTTTCGTTTTCGGAGCCAGGGATACCAAGAGTTATGTGTACCCGGTCAAATATTCGCCTCGCGATTCGGATTTCAAAGTTGACTGGAGCGCCCCTCAGGTGTTCAGTGGATATCTGAATCCGGGGATTAACTGGGGGTACGTTTCGGAAGCCTTCGCCATGCACCGGAGTGAGTACGACAACCGTCTCGCAGGAATCCTCCTCTACGACAATGGTTGGAAGGAGTTCTCCCTTCCCCCCCATTGGAAGTTGCCGCCCACTCCAGATTTCATCTCCTTTCATTTAAAAGAGGATGACGTTCTGCAGATCATGGGCGGAGAGGGAGACACCAATTATGAGATCAGGCTCTACTTCAAGACCGGGGTCTTCAAGTGGGTTCCCTAATTCTCCAGAAACAACGATAAGCGCTGGGTAAAACTAGTCGGGCGGTGAGCCTTTTGGTTCACCGCCTTATCGTCTTGCATAACATTTCCTGTTTTCTTTCCTCTCTGATTTTTTTGGAACTAGAAAATCAAAAAAATCTCGGAGGCCACCCAGGGGGTAGCCTCCCGCCACGATATCAATCCGGTTTTAACCGCAATAAACTGGCTCAATTTGTTCCTTAGAAACTTCCTTGATTCCCTTCGACAATTGACTTGAGTATTCTGCTGCCAACCCCTGGGGAATTTGAGCCACTGGTGCATCGGAAAGGAACTGCTTCCAAGCCTCAAGCATCCGGCTCTGGACCGTTTCCTCAACCAGGGTTAGATCAAGCTCTTTCGCTCTTTCTCTGAGAGCCTTTATAGGTAGTTCTACCCAAGAACGATCTACCCCCAATCCTTCGAGGAACTGACATACCTCTTCCAGACTCGCCATTTGTCGAATAACTCCTGCTATGGCATTCATGCGATACCTCCTGATATCTGTTGATCTGAACTACTGGTAGATAAACACCTACCAACTAATACAAAATCTAACCACAGAATACCTATTTTTCATCTTTTGTCAATCTCATGAATTGACTTTTGTCAGCTCTTATGCTATTTTAATCTCATGAAAATACATCCCCCAGCCTCTCCCCCAACCCAAGAAAATCTCCCCTTACCAAGTCCCTCCCAAAGAGTTGAACAGATTATAGCGCCTCTCTCGACCACTTTGGTGGACTTATTTCGTTTACGCTGGCAACTAGATATGGAAGCGCAATCGATGGTAAGTGATTTATACACTCAGGAAATGTGTGACGCGAATCATAATTTCTATATGTCAGAAGCGGCATTTTGGAATATGTTGGTGGATGTGGTGGGGCAATCGGATTTTGTTCCCCCGGTGGGCCGCCCGACAAAGGTTTTGAATATAGGCTGTGGAAAATGTGAAGAATTGGCGGTTTTGGATACTTTTTTTACGGGAAATGAGTTTATTGATAAGGGACGACTCAAAAATCACATTCAGTTTTGGGGAGTGGATGTGGATGAAGACTCTGTAAAAGATGCGATCAATTATCATTCTCCGTACGTAGATTACCCTACTCGTGTACTTCCCGACCATCTTCATTTCATTGCTGGAGATGCTCGCTCTTTGGATCAAATGGCAGAGCTTCCTGCCGAGGTTGATGTTGCATTTTTCCGACATCCTCGACATAACGGAAATGACCACTTAGACGACGGTGCCGTTCTTCGATGGAGGAAAATATTCGAACAGGCTCTAAACAAGCTTTCAAAAAACGGAATTATGGTTTTTACAATGTATCTTGAGGTGGAGAGAGATCTCTTACTCAAAATGCTCTCCTCTCTTCCGGTAAACATTACCGTCAATAAAAAAAATAACTTTACGGAAGAAGTATATTTTGAAGAGGAAGTAGTAGCAGACAGCTATGTGGTGGTGGTGAAAAAGGATCCGGGGGATAATCAGGCAGTGGAACGATCGCTTATGTAGGCGTTCATTTATTGTGATCGCAAAATACTCACTCCAAAAACCTTTTACTTCTTGAATTCATTGGTAAATCCTGGTACTAAGTACTCGTCTTTTACAGATCGTTCTTTAAGGAGGCAATAATCTGTGCTTTTTTGTGAGAGATTAAATACGCTTTGTGCATTTTCAACTCTCGTAAAAGCACAGATGCTCTGTCTGCTTATTGGGTTGGGGTATTTTTCTGGTAGTTATTCTTGAATCACTGGAGATATACCTCAACTGTTTTCCATCGTTCATACTGCATATGTTAGGGAGATTTCACAATGGGAGATAAAACTACTGGCGCAGAAATAACCAGGGATTTTTATGCGGAAAGAGGAGTGAGCCATATTGTAGAAAAAATGCGAAAAGAAAGTGAGCTACAAGATAAATTGTATGCGCTTGATTTTCAGTATTTAGGGCTCTGTCTCGTTTCGATCATCATCGGTTACTGTTATCTTTCTTGGCTGAAAGATCAAGAAATATGGTGGTACAACTCGTACGTGACGAGCCGCGTGGCTCATAGCCTCTGGTTCCATCATGATGCGTTTTGTAATGTGTGCGTGCAATGGGTGATGTTTTATGCCTATTATGGAACAAAAAAAATGATCTTCACACAACCAGCCTTTGTTAGGTACTCCCTCTGGATATTCTTGCAAATCATAGCTCTTGCCGCTCTTCCGCTGGTCCCATTCTTTGTTTTCTGGGGTCTTGTAATGATGGGTATGATTGGCCTGGTCGGTGGTTTGTTTGCTGGGTACTAAAAAAGCAAAATAATAAGCAACAGAGTAGATAGGGCAGCGGATCTGGAAATCTGCTGTCTTTTTTTGTTTTTAAGCAAAAAAACTCAAATAAAACGCTTATCTACCTAGCTTTCTCTCCATTTTTGTGGTATAATCATTAGATAATTTGAAATAAAATTACAAAATGGACCTTCAAGCCTTCATCGATCGAATCTCCAATGCCGAACTTCTTTTGCCGGAAGATCGACAGTATTTTTTGGATCATGCCGCAGAATACACCCCCGAGGCGCGACAAAATATGGTGGATGTATTGACCCAGCAGGAAGATGAATTCCTTGCTTTTGCCGAAAACGCCAGCGAAGAAGCCCACAAGGCGCTTTTGGAGCAACTAGCCAAGATGATGCAGGATCATGAGAGTTTTCACAAAAAGGAGATAGCGCAGGCCGAGGAAACGCTGGAGAAAGATCTTAACGCCCTCTCGTAATGGCTGAAAATGGACCAGATAAACAGAAATCAATAGATCAATCGGCGACGAAGCCGAGTGAGGCGGCTTCAACTCAAAAAAAAATTGAGGGAAAAATAAAGAATCCTCCAAAAGGCAAAGAAAAGGCTTTCAGAAAAAAGCGAGAAAGTGCAGGGAAAAAAGTAAAAGAAGCCGCTATTACTCCCACTCCTACGGTTGAAAATCAGGATAAAAAGCCAGATTCCCAAAAACCGGCTCTAAAAAACATACCCGAAGGCAATAGTGAAGCGCTGAAGAATTCTTCTGAGTATTCAGAAGCTGTAACCGAGTTCAAATCGGCCGAAAAAGCGGCGGACCAGGCTCGAGAGGCCGCCGACCAAGCACAAGGGGCGGTTTCGGAGAGTTTTGAAAAACTTAAGGCCGCCCAAAAGGCGCTGAAAGAAAACAAAGAGGACCCAGAAGCTATGAAGGCTTTTGGGGAAGCGCAAAAAGAGTTGACCGTGCGCCAGACCAAAATGGTGGAGGCGCGTAAAGAAGCGACTAAAAAGGCCGAAGAAGAATTGGTGGCGGCCCAGAATGCCGAAGTCGAAGCCACCGAAGCGGAGGCAGAAGCAGCTCAACAACGCGTGGATGAGGCCCAGAAGAAACTGACCGAGGCCCAAAAAGCCGAAGCCGAAACGATTCCGGAAATTATCTCTGATATAGAGGAGGCTATTGCTTCTGTGAACAAACTCATTGAGGCCGAAAAAAGTAAACCTGCCGACGAACAAAATCACGAACTTATTGTTGATCTTCAGGCCCAAAGCGACTCAATGCGAGGCGCTTCTGCGGGAAGTGGCAACTGGGAATCGGGATTGAGCAATCTCCCTCCTGAACGTCCTATGTCAGCTGAAAGAATGCAACAACTAGGAGAATGTTCTTCTGATGGGGTTTTGGGCGCCGGTCAGAAATATCTGGATGCTAATCCCAAAATTAAGTGGGTTTTGGGGGCCGGACACCCTCCAAGACATCCCGTAGGTCAAGGCCCCGACAAGATGCCTTCTGCTCTGGATTGTTCGGGGTTTGTGAGTGCTTGTCTGCGAGATAATGGAATCAATATCTGTCGAACCTCACGAGGATTTTTTGCGGATTGTTTCAAGGGCGAACGTCCTCCGGCTTTGAGTTCAAACCCTCAATCCGAACCACCTGAAGGTGGCTGGAAAGGAGCTCTGCTCTTTAAAGGAGGAGGTCTAGATTCAAAAGGAAGCACCAGTCATGTGGCTTTTGTAACCGGTCCTCCTCAAAACGGAATGCTCCCCACGCTGGAATCTTGTTCGAGTGGTGGAGGAGTTGTTCGAAAGATGAGACCCATGAAAGCCCCATGGTATTGCGGAAGACCGCCTTATATCACGGCCTAGTACTTATTTCTTCACGTTTCTCTTGTAGAAATCCGCCAAGAAGATGTTTTTGGTGAACAAACTGGCGGGGATTCCGATGAGGAAAAGAAATAAAAAGAGATTAATCATCCCTAAAAAGAAGCATTTGAGTAGAGTCCACAGATAGTCTCCTAGGTTATCCCAGACATTATTAATGAGTTTAATTTCAAAAGCCGATGCCACGGTTCCTTTTTTGACAAAGTTGAGATAGAGAATGGGCAGCAACAACATGCCGAGAATGATTTGAGCAAGAACCGCGATAGGGGCACTGATTTGGTGGAGGAGGCCGAAAAAAAGGACGCAGGCGACCATAAAGGGGACAAACTTGAAGAACATAAAAAATCCTTCTTGAAGTTCTTCAAAAAAATTAAATTCGGGCAGTTGTTTTACTTTGCCGCTCATGACTTCTCGGAGGATTTTAATTTTGTATCCAAACAGAGCCCACCATCCTATGATGGGGAGCAAAATCCAAAGGGCATTTAAAAGCCCCATTTTTCGGGCAAAGGGGTAGATAAAGGCTTTTTCGAGTTCTAGTTTTTTCATTTTTATTTATTTAAAAGGTAGATGAATCTTACCTTATTGGGGAAGAAATGTCTTTCAAAAATGGTTTTTGAACGGTGAATAATCATGCCTCTAGTCAAAAAAAGCGCTCCCCATCACCTCGGGCTCTAGCTCTTGGCCGTGCCAAAGGTGGAATTGTTCGAGGGCTTGGTAGATGAGCATTTTGTCGCCGGTGATGGTTTCGGCTCCGGCTTCTTCGGCTTCGCGTAGAAACCGGGTTTCGAGAGGATCGTAGACCGCATCAAAAGTCACGTGATGGGATCGGTGAAAATCGGCGGGGACGGGGCTGACGTCTTGTTTGAGACCAACGGAGGTCATATTGAGAAGAATGTCGACCGCGGCCGGGTCTACTTTTTCCAGATCTTCGATAGCCGTTACTTCAAACTCTTTGGCCAGGGCCTGGGCTTTTTCGGTGGTTCGATTCCATACAAAAACCTGGGCTTGGGCGCTTTTGAGTCCATAAATCGCCGCTCGGGCGGCCCCTCCGGCTCCCAAAATGAGGCACTTTTTGTCGGTGGGGTTGACCTGGGTGCTGATAGCTCTCAAGACGCCGATGGTATCGGTATTGGTGCCTCCTAATTTTTCGTCTTTCCAGAACAGCGTGTTTACCGCTCCAATGCGGGTGGCGGCTTCGGTTTCGAAATCGAGGTATTGGCGGATGGCTTCTTTGTGAGGGATGGTAACCGCCGCGCCTTGGAAATTGGGGCGAAATTCATTTTTTACCCAGTCTCCGAGTTCATCAGGTTTTACGTCGACGGCGCTAAACTCCGCATCGATTTCGAGTTCTACAAATCCGGCCTGATGCAGGGCGGGTGATTTGCTGTGGGTAATGGGATGGCCGATAACGCAGTAGTTTTTCATGATTTATTGATGATTATCAATTTCGTATACATAGAGCTTCTTTTCTTTTAAGTAGGCATTCGCTCGAAATTGCTTGTTAATTCGAAAGTACCAGACGCTGAGTGATTTGGGCTTCCTCTTTTTCAACTTCGTTTGTTTGAATTCTCCCATTAGTATAAATTTCTTGGCTTTTTTGTATTGTTGAATGAGGTTTCTTTTCTCTAAAAATTCCACGACAGATTGTTCTTCTAATATTTGAAGAATATCGAGGGGCATAAATCTTATAGGTTTACAAAATGAGAGTCAGGTTGGGTAGAAAGAAATTTTATTTTTTGTTTTTGAGAGGAACTCAACTCATTTTCGTCAACTTGATAAAGTCTTACCTGTTCCAGAATTTCATCCAGATGATAGATTTTATTCGTTTCAAACCTTCTTTCGGTTGCGATAGGATCTGGGACTTCAACCGTAATAATCATGGTTTCGGGAGACTATGTTCATTTATAAGGTACCTCCTTTTGCGATCATTACAAAGAAAACTTGTCTAATCCCTCGCCATGGAAGCCACCAAGGGCTTTGGCTTTTGGTTAACTTTTATTCGATATCTCAGAAGAAGCGACTGAAAAGTCATTTTATTATTCCCCCACAATCCCGTAATATAAGGGCAAAAAAATGGAAAACTACATTGGTATAATTTCAGTTGTGGGCCTGATCCTCTTGGGTGGGGTGGGACTGGTATGGCTGACGCGAAAAGAGGCTGATTTTATGCGGACGATTAATTTTGTTTTTTTGCGGGTTTTGATTCCCAAAAAAGAATCCAAAGAAGACTACGAACGAGAGCGGGATCAGACCAACGAAATCCGACGGGTGATCGGCGTTGCTGAACACTTTTTTAGTACACTGCACGGAGTGTATTCGGGGGACATTCCGGCTTTTTTTAAGAACGAGGATTTTCTTTCTCTAGAATATGTCGCTACAGAGGGGGAAGTAGAGATGGTGGTGGGCTGCCCTCGTGCTATCCGAGAGCTGATCGAAAAACAGATTACGACTTTTTATCCCGATGCGGTGGTCGAAGAAATCGAGGCGCCCCATATTTTTCATGAAAAGACGGTCCAGTCGACGGGCTATTTGACGGCTTCGAAGGAGTTTTGGTATCCGTTTAAGTCCTATCAGAAATTTGAATCGGCCGACAGCGTGAACAATATTCTCAACGCCCTTTCGAATGCCTCAGATGAGAATGGAAACTCCGCCGCGGTTCAATTTATGGTACGACCGGTTAAAAATAACTGGCAGCGTCAGGCGCGAAGGACTTCCAAAGCCCTGGCCAAAGGCGGAACGGATGCGCCGTGGTGGAACGTTGTCGCGTGGCTGGGAAAGATGTTTTCTTTTTTGGCCTGGGGGGCGAACGAAGAAAATATGAAGGACAATGAGGATAGTTCGAAAGACTCAGATGAGTCCCAAGAGCTGACGAAAAACATCGAGGAAAAGGCCGAAAAGGTGGCTTTTGAAACGATCGTTCGTTGTGTTACTTCTTCGCGAGACCTGAGAACGGCGAATGTAAATATGAAGGCGATTCTGAATTCCTTTACGCAGTTTGGGTCGCCGAGTATGAATTCTTTTGAGAGCAAAAAATGGCACTCCAAACGCAGTCTGATCCGCAACTTTTGCTTTCGAGCCTTCAAACGCTCCTGGCATCCCCAGAACAAAATTGTGCTTTCGGCTGAAGAACTAGCGACCGTGTTTCACTTTCCTCATATTAAGTTTAATGACATTCCTGGGCTGAAATGGCAGAATTTCAAAATCGCCAAAGCCCCCAACAATATCCCCAAGAAAGGACTCTTTTTGGGCTACAACCACTACCGAGGAGTTTCGACTCCTGTATATATGAAGCACGAAGACCGCTTCCGTCATTTTTATGTGATTGGGCAGACGGGGACGGGAAAATCTTCGATTTTTCAGAATATGATCCGACAGGATTTCCGCGAAGGACGAGGCTTGTGTGTGGTGGATCCCCACGGAAGCCTGGTAGAAGACCTACTGCCTTTTGTGCCCCGAAATCGAGTGGATGATGTGATTATTTTTGACCCGGCGGATCTGGAGCGCCCCATGGGGTTGAACTTGTTGGAAGCCGATACCGATGAAGAAAAAGACATGGTGGCGCTGGACGCCATGCACATCATGCTCAAGATGTTTGACGAAGAAACGTTTGGGCCGCGAATTCAGGACTACTTCCGAAACGGGGTATTAACCCTCATGTCTGACCCAGCCGGCGGTTCACTGACCGATATTGTGCGACTGTTTACAGATGATGGGTTTCAGCGCGCGAAGGTGAAGCACGTTAAAAATCCGGTGGTAAAAGCCTTTTGGACCAAGCAGATGGCCAAGACTGGGGCCCGAGAAAAACAAGAGATGATCCCCTACTTTGCTTCGAAATTTGGGGCGTTTGTGACCAACGCCATGATGCGAAACATCATTGGGCAGACCAAGTCTTCGTTTGATTTTGCCAAGGTGATGAACGAAAACAAGCTACTTTTTATGAACCTGTCAAAAGGAACCACGGGAGAAATCAACTCGAAACTGCTGGGTCTGATTATCGTGTCCAAAATCCAGATGGCCGCGCTGCGGCGACAAAAAGAATCGGCGGCCGAACGACAAGACTTCTTCCTCTACATCGACGAATTCCAGAACTACGTGACCGAGTCGATCGAATCGATCCTTTCTGAGGCCCGAAAATACCGACTAAGTCTGAATATCGCCCACCAGTACATCAGCCAGATCGATACTTCAAATCAGAAGAAGGGAGTAAACCTAAAAGACGCGGTGTTTGGGAATGTGGGAACCATGATGTGTTATAAGATTGGCGCCCAAGATGCCGAAGTCATGGCCAAAGAAATGAGCCCGGTTTTTACCGACCAGGATTTGATTAATGTAGATGCGTTTAAGAGTGTGATCAAGTTGGCCGTTGATGGCCAGCCAAGTCGTCCTTTTTCGCTGGATGTGGTAAAACCATGGCTGGAAAAAGGAGACGAAGAAATTGGGCCGGCGCTAAAACAGATTTCAAGATTGACGCACGGGCGAAGCCGAAAATTTGTGGAGCGGGAGATTTTTGCCCGTTTAGATGTTTAATTTGCTTGTTTCCACTTTTCTGGACACTCTACGGCTTCACTTTCGTTTAACGTAACTACTTCCGGGAGAAGACATCCTCTTATTCTGCTTTTTGTAATTCGATAACTTGAGGTTTCTTGCCTTAAGCCTCGAGAAACCTCGAACCTCCCCGGAGGTGGAGCTACCAATATGCTTTTGGTTTCAAATTTATTTAAAACCATTTTTATGGCCGGCAACAAATCACTATCACTGCTTATAATAATGGCTCTTTCATATTGGTCTTCAAAACTCTCTTGAAGAAGTTGTAGTGCTATTTGTACGTCCGTTTCCTTTTCTTCGTGCTCAATCCATTTTCTTCCACAGTTTTTGCATTTCTTTGTTTTCGATTTGAAATGTCCAAACACGGGTGTGACCCCGAACTTTTTTAATGCTCTTACATATTTTCTGTGTCGGGCATATCGATCTGGTTTCCAAGTAGCGTACGCAGAAAAATAGTATACTTTGGTTAATTTTTCTTCTTTGTGTGTTAATGATTGTGCTAATTCCCAAAGATTGAGCCACTTTAATTTTGGTTCATTTAGGTTATCTACAGCATGATACAAACTGAAACCATCGATAAAACAAATGACTCGATTTTTTCGTTTCATTTTATTTAGAGAGAAAAAAACAAAGGTCGTCTCTCTCGGTTGAAAGAGGCGACCTTACTACTAGAATATATCTAGTAGGGGGTACTTTTACTATAAATCACGTCTAACTTTATTTCAATTTATATTTGAGTGTTTCTTTACTTTGGAAGCCGAATGAAACCGGAGCCCCCTCAAAATGTGAGGAAGCCCCGTAGCGCTGTCGTGTTCTCTTACAGAAGTCCGATCCGGTTACTTTTTGCGTTTGACCGTGATGGGTTTGGCCCAGAACGATTCCACCGCCCCGTTGGTTCCCGGAAACGCAGTAGTCGTGTCCAACTTGTTTCGAACGCCCACCTTGAGTCCCAATCTTTTCAGAGCTTTCCTGACTGGTTTTTTGGTGTCGGGATCGATATGCCCGATAAAAACCAGACCATCATTGAATTCCCCATTGGTACTGTTGGGAGGAAAGGCCAACACGCTTCCCCATTCTAGAAGGTGCTCTTTCACCGCTCTTTCGACCGGTGTGCCCTTTTTTTCTTCTCCCCACAAATGATGAATGTTTTGGCCCTTGTTGACCGCCTTGTGAATCTTCCGCTTCAGTTTAGCTGGTTTCATGATTCCCCGCGCTCCTTCTCGGCTGTACAAATGAACTGCAAATAACACAAACTGCTCTTTTTTTATTTAAGCCCGCTGTTTTGTCAAACCAAATCCCGTGGTATTTTTTGTTTGTTTTTCGGAGCATTCTGGAGGTAGAATAAGGTCTTGATCTGAATATAAATTTCAATGGAAAATACGGAAAATAGAATCGGCGTAATGAGGCGCCCAGAGTCGGTTAAGCCTCTGGTCTGGGCGGTGATTGTAGCCGGTTCGACTCTGTTTTATGCGGATCGAGCCGCTCAGGCCACAGAAGCCCATCCGATGGATTTTCCGCCCTCTTCTTTGGCCCTGGTTCCAAATGAATTGGCCGGCCCAGACGAATTAGCCCCAGGGCCAGAAGATGCTTTTTTGCAATGCGACAACTTGTGTGGACCACCGCCGCCGCCACCCCCCCTCGGATTTTTCAGCTTTCGGTTCCAGATAATGTGTTGAGGCAGCTGATTAGTGATGGGCAGAATCAGAACCTTCAGTAAGAAAGAACTGAAGCTCTTCACAATTATGATTTCTCTGAAAATATCTTTGTTCTCAGGATTGTTAGGATGCTTCTTCGTGACATCTCTGAGTTTACGCACGAAATTGACGACTCGGAATGACGTATTTTTTATATTTTCAGATGAATTTTGTATTTTGCTTAAAAGTCCCTTGACGAAGGGATAAAACTTCCTACACTACCCTGGCTAAAATGTTCCTTAACGTCTTTGTGCATGCACCAAAAGTCAAACGTTAAAAAAATCAAGGATTTCGATGCGATTGCCCTCTCTGTCGCGTCTCCTGAAGAGATTTTGTCGTGGTCGAGTGGAGAGGTAACCAAACCCGAAACCATTAATTATCGAACTCAAAAGCCCGAACGTGATGGGCTTTTTTGTGAGAAAATTTTTGGGCCGGTAAAAAACTGGGAATGTGCTTGTGGTAAATACAAGCGTATTCGATATAAGGGGATTATCTGTGAAAAGTGTGGCGTAGAAGTTACTACTTCTATTGTTCGTCGTGAACGAATGGGCCACATCAAGTTAGCTGTACCGGTAACCCATAGTTGGTTCCTGCGTTCAACACCTTCTCGTATTGGACTGCTTTTGGACCTGCCGGTGAAAAAGCTTGAGCAGGTGGTCTACTTTGCGTCTTATATTGTGGTAGAGATCGATGAGAAGGCGCGAGAAGAAGCGCTTTCTGAATTGGATGCTGATTATCAGCGAATGATCGAGACCAAAAAGAAAGACAATGCCGCCAGCCTGAAAGCGGCCAAGGGGGCGGTTAAAAAAGGAGAGATGGAAGAATCGGCTCTGGCCGCTCTGGAAACAGAGCTGGTCGATGAGCTGGAAGATATCACGGAGAACTATAAGAAAGCGAAAGGTGAGCTCGACGGTCTAGCCGTGGGAGCGGTCGTGACCGAAACTGAATATCGAGAAGTATCTATGAAGTTCGGGCACGTCTTTCGAGCCGGAATTGGAGCGGATGCTATTCGAGAAATTGTTCAGAAGATTGATCTCGAGAAATTTGTAGAAAATATGCGACTGGAGGTAAAGAAGTCTACCGGCCAGAAGCAAAAGAAGATTATCAAACGACTCAAACTCGCCTCTTCTCTTTTGCAGAGTAAGATCCGTCCTGAATGGATGGTACTGACGGTGATCCCTGTGATTCCCCCAGAACTTCGTCCGATGATTCAGCTGGATGGAGGGCGTTTTGCAACTTCGGATCTGAATGATCTGTACCGAAGGGTGATTAATCGAAATATGCGTCTGAAGAAATTGATTCAGTTGGGAGCGCCTGAGATTATCTGTCGAAACGAAAAACGTATGCTGCAGGAAGCGGTGGATATTTTGATTTCTAATACCGTTCGAAACTCTCGAGCGGGAATGAACTATGTTCAGAAACGAAAACTCCGATCGCTTTCGGATATGCTGAAAGGAAAACAAGGACGATTCCGACAAAACTTGTTGGGAAAACGAGTGGATTATTCTGGACGTTCGGTGATTGTGGTGGGACCAGAATTGAAACTGCATGAATGTGGACTGCCCAAAAAAATGGCTTTGGAACTTTTTAAGCCGTTCATTATTTCACATTTGATTCGCCTCGAACTAGCTCACAATGTTAAGAGTGCCGAAAAAATTATTCGCGCTCAGGAAAAAATCGTGTGGGATATTCTCGAAAAAGTTATCGAAGGAAAATATGTATTGCTCAACCGAGCACCAACGCTTCACCGTTTGGGAATTCAGGCGTTTCAGCCTCGACTAATCGAAGGGAAAGCGATTCAGCTTCATCCCCTGGTTTGTGCGGCCTTCAATGCCGACTTCGATGGAGACCAGATGGCCGTGCACCTGCCTTTGAGCGAAAAAGCACAGGCCGAAGCTCGAGAAATTATTGTTTCGAGTGCCAACCTCCTCAAACCTTCTTCTGGAGACCCAGTGGTAACACCGACCCAGGATATGGTCTTGGGATGTTACTTTTTGACTCAGACTTATGAGGGTAAAAAAGGAGAAGGACGCTCTTTTCATTCTGCTGATGACGCCAAAATGGCGTATGACTTAGACGACATTCATCTTCACGCCAAAATCAAAGTTCGAATTGATGGGAAGATTGAAGAAACCACCGTGGGACGAGTGATCTTTAACGAGGTTATTCCCGAAGGATTTGAATTTAAAAACCACTCTTTTTCAAAAGGCGAACTCAAAAGCTTGATTTCAGAGGTCTACTCAGGAGCCGGCACGGAAAAAACCAGTAAAATGGTAAACGACATTAAGGCTTTCGGGTTCAAATACGCAACCCAGTCTGGAGTTTCTATTTCGGTCTACGATCTGCATACCCCAGAAAATAAGTCGGTCATTATTGAAAAGGCCAACTCTATTGTTAATAAGATTTCTGAACAGTACTGGTATGGTCTGATTACGGACGAAGAACGATACAATCATACGATCAAGATCTGGTCACGAGTGAAATCAGAAGTGATGGACGAGATGATCCAGCAGTACGACGAACAAAACGATATTTACATCCAGGTGAATTCTGGAGCCCGAGGGAACTGGGGACAGATTACTCAGTTGGCCGGAATGAAAGGACTGGTGGCCAGTCCTTCTGGTAAGACAATTGAACTCCCTATTCGATCCAATCTGATCGAGGGGTTTACCATTCTGGAATACTTCATCGCCACGCACGGAGGACGAAAAGGGAAATCAGATACGGCCCTAAAAACTGCCGAAGCCGGGTACCTGACTCGACGTCTGGTTGATTCGGTTCAGGATGTGGTAGTGCACGAAAGCGACTGTAAGACCAAACGATTCAAAGTCGTGACTCGAGCCCAGTCAGAAGAACTGAATGTGAGTTTTGAACATCGAGTATTGGGAAGAACCGTAGCCGAAGACGTGAAAGTGAAATCAAAGGTCGTGCTGAAAAAAGGGACGATTATTGGAATTGATGAAATTCAGATTATTCGAGATGAGCAGCTGGCAGAAATTCCCGTTCGGTCAGTCATGTTCTGTGAAACGCTGGGAGGAGTTTGTCAGCGATGTTATGGATATGACCTGGGGAACCATCAGGCTGTTGAGGTGGGGACGCCGGTTGGAATTGTAGCGGCTCAATCAATTGGAGAGCCCGGAACGCAGCTGACGATGCGTACCTTCCACATGGGAGGAGTCGCAACGGAAGAGGCTTCAATTACCCAGGGTTTGACCCGAGTAGACGAACTTTTTGAAGCTCGATCTCCCAAAGTTCCTGCGGTGCTTTCTGAAATTACTGGAAAGGTCCAGGTCAAACGGGGAAAAAATGAAATTAAAGTTTTGGTTTCGGCCAAAGCGCCTGAGAATGATGAATACGCCTTGCGTCTCAATTATGAACCTTCGGTGAAGAAAGGCGATGAAGTAAAAGAAAAGCAGATTATTGCCCGATCAACCGAAGACAAAGGAACGATCAAAACCCGTTGTGCGGGAAAGGTGGTTTCGATTTCTTCCGACAAAATTGTCGTCAAACAAAACGAAGCGCTCAAAAAGATTTATCTTGTTTCTTCTCGATCGACGCTCAAGGTAAAATCCGGGGAAGAAATTGTAAAAGGAACCCCACTAACGGCTGGTCATATCGATCTGCGACAGCTGATGGAGCTGACCACGATGGAGCAGGTTCAAGAATATATCCTGCACGAAGTTCATAATATCTACACCTCTCAGGGACAGAATATCAACGAAAAACATATCGAAATCATTGTGAAACAGATGGTTTCAAAAGTCCGAATTATTGATAAAGGAGATTCTCCGTTCTTGCCGGGAGACGTAAAAGATGTGATCTTGTTCCAGAAAGTGAACCAGCAGCTCAAGAAAGAGAAGAAGAAACTCGCGACGGCCGAACGACTCCTTCTGGGATTGACCCGAATAGCCCTGTGGACCGATTCTTGGCTTTCTGCTTCTTCCTTCCAGGAAACTATTCGTGTGTTGGTAGAGGCTTCTACTACCCGAAGAGTGGATAATCTTGACGGACTTAAGGAGAATGTTATCATCGGCCGGCTTATCCCTGTGGGAGACCAGTATGTTCCCCGGGTTCAGCAAGAAATGTTGGAAGCCAAAAGTAAATAATCTTTATATACCATGCCTACTATCAATCAGCTTGTGAGAAAATCTCGGAAAAAGAAGGTGACTAAATCAAAGTCTCCGGCTCTCCAGAGCATATACAATACGATTAAACGAAATTCGAGAGACCTTCCTTCGCCTCAAAAACGAGGCGTGTGTGTGAAGGTTTCGACTATGACGCCTAAGAAACCAAACTCCGCGATCCGAAAGTTTGCCCGTGTGCGACTGACCAACGGATACGAAGTGAATGCCTACATCATGGGAGAAGGTCATAATCTTCAGGAGCACTCGGTGGTGCTGGTTCGTGGTGGACGAGTGAAAGACTTGGTGGGGGTACGATATCATGTGGTTCGAGGAACGCTGGATACCCAAGGAGTGACTGATCGAAAACAAGCCCGAAGTCGATATGGGGCTAAAAAAGGTAAATAAACATCTTTTGTAGTTAGTAGTTAGCAACAAACCGTTCGCAATTATTGGAGAGAGCCCCTGATGGGGCTCTTTTTTTTTCGTGTCATCCCGAATTTTGGACCATTCAACTTTAGATCGAAAAAGACATGAGCGATCCTCCTCTTATTATTTGAGTACAAAGGAATTCTATTACTCCTCAATTATTTGACTTTTTACGCAAAATACTCAAGATTCACTCAATGTCAAAAACTCAGTTCAAATGGGAATCTTTTCCTGGGAAGATAGGGAAGAATTCACCCGAAGCGCTCCGGGATATTGCCAATTTAGTTCCTGGGCTGAAGCACTCTGTTCGTGCTTTTCTGGCCAATCCTGAAACCCCTAATACTGAGTCTGTTGGTTTTGCCCTGCAAGGCATGACTACGAGTAGGAAGTCTCTTGATATTAAATTAAAGCACCTTTCAAAAAACCCTTTATTGCCTTTGGAATACCAAAGCTTCTTACAAAGCGCCTGGGATCAGGAGATGAAAAGGCATAAACTGGTGTGTCGATATGCCGAGTTAGTATTAGATCATCTCCAATTTTTTCGTGATCGATTTGCTGAAAGTATTAGACTAAAATTGGATTCTGATAATCTTAAGTCTCTTCGACAGTACGCAGTAGATTTGCCTTTTAGACTGTCTCACGCAAAACGATTTTTGCAGTCTGAATCTGATTGTGGGGCCTTTCTTGAAGCTTCTGTTTTGGGGTACCTGACAGTGGAATTAGAACGATTCAACTACTTTAAGGGCGTGGTAGGAGAATGTTTGTTTTCCAAATCAGCTCAGTCTTTTTCAGATGAAAAAAAGGGACGTGGCCAAAGAGCAAGGGCCCAGCAAGAAATAAAAGCCCTAGACCTCACTACCATGGAGGGACGAATTGCAAAGAATGATGCAAAGCTTGTGGATTTGATACTAGATGGATCTGATGATTTAAGAATAAATTTGGCTCATGAACTAAAAAACCTTGATCTTCTCTACAACTACTTTTTACATCAGCAGAAGATAGATCTTCCTCTTCAGAAAAGAAATACCCTTATCAGAGAGGGGAACTTGAATTCTGATGATATTACTTTGTATCATTCCGGTTTGATTGAACGATTATCACAACAAAGAACATCCAAAATCGAGGTTATGAGATTGGATGTCTCTCAAATGGATCTTTCCGAAGTTGTTTCTCTGGTACAGCAAAGTCTGAGATCAATCGTGGCTCGATTTGAGACGGATGGGTTGGTAGAACGGGTATAATTCTTCTTCGGTAGAACTATGAAGAGCAGGCTACAATTCTGCTCCTTCGAAAGGTTCTTTGTTGATTACTGTTAACTGATTTATAGGTCTTCGTCTGATATCCTATCCGAAGAGGAAACTTTCTTTTCTGGTTCCGGTTCGGGTTTTGGTTCAGGCTTTTTGTCTTCTAGAGCTTTTCCAACATCGGGTACTTCTTGTACGGCTTTTTTTTCTTCTTCGTCGAGTTCAAAAAAACCTCGTTCTTTGAAGTTGTGGATTTTTGCCACGAGATTTGAGGGGAAACTCTGGATCTTGGTGTTGATGGTGGTAACGTTTCCGTTGTAGATTCTTCTGGCTGAGGCGATTTGGTCTTCGGTTTCGGTCAGTTGTTGCTGGAGATCGAGAAAGTTCTGGTCGGCTTTGAGATCAGGATAATTTTCAGATAGGGCGAAGATGGATTTCAGCGTGCTGGAAAGAAAGTTTTCGGCCGTGGCCTGATTGGCAATTTCTCCTTGGGGAACGGCCATGGCGTCGGTTCGGGCCTTGGTGACTTTTTCGAGGGTTTCGGATTCGTGTTTGGCGTAGCCTTTGACGGTTTTTACCAGATTGGGTATCAGGTCGTATCGGCGTTTGAGCTGGACGTCGATTCCGGCCCAGGCTTCTTTTACCTTTTGGCGGGCCAGTACCAGGCTATTAAAAGTGATGACATACCCTCCGAGGGCTATGGCGAGAAGGATAATAAAAAGGGTGCTCATTTTTTGGGGGTTAGTTTTCTTTATTTTAGAGACTTTAATCCAAAAACGGAACCATATTGCCCGTAATGGCGAGGATGGTTTTGAGTTTGGCCTTGAGGTACTTCTGGTCTTCGGGGTTGATTTCTACGGTGCGAAAAAAATTGGTGTGCATAGTGTGAAAAAGAGGGCCGTCGAAAACAAAAAACACGGCGTTTTCCTGAAAGTACACGCCGTACTTCCCTTCTTGTTCTTTGAGCTGCAGTAGCCGGGATTGGACCGAGGGCGACAGGGCCTTTATGATGTCGAGTTGCTTGTCGGCTTTTTGGCCGTTGTAATAAACGGCGAAGGTTTTGTTAAATTCCGTCGACTCGGTGTCGATTTCTTTGCGGGTAAACCAACTTCGCAACTTGGATCCAAGTCCTTCTGGTTCGAGGGAAAAGGTCGTTTTTAGCGTCTTGTTAAGTTTGAGAGAAAAGATCGTTTTGGTTTTTATGGTTCTGTGTTTTCTTCCTTTGGATCCGTGCGTTACGATGGTGAACTGAAAAATCCCCTGATAAAAATCGATGGACTGATTTCCCGCTTTGAACTGCCCCCAAAACTCGTCGTGGAGATGCTGGTCTTCGTCTCCTTTCTGAAAAATATTGGGAAATTTCTGCGCCATAATCTGCCAGTGCTCGGTGCTTTCATTTGGAAAGTAGACCCATTTATTTTTTTGCGCCATGATCATTTTGATCAGGTCTTTTTGCAGCGCTTTGATTTTGCGATGGTAGAGATAGGCCGGCACAAAAGGGAGCACCAGGATTCCTAAAATTCCCAAATCGCTGTCTCCCCCTCCAAAGATGATATGCGGGAAAAAATAAAACCCTGCGCCGATAATGCTCGCGCCCAGAACCCCCAACAAAATAAGATTTCTTCGATGAGTTCGAGGATAGGTGGGATTTTTGAGGTGGGTTTGATACTGCTGAGCAAGGGTATTGTTTTCGGCCTTGAAGGTCTCGGGGTTGATCGTGCGGCTGGCGGGATCCCAGAAGGATTTTTTCATGAGGACAGTATAGAGAATTATGAATTATGAATTAAGAATTATGGGAGGGAATCAGATGTAATAAATGAATGTTCCTAAAAAGTTCACAGACAAATGCCGGAGCGGGGCTGTGCCCGGATCCGTATGGTTTCTAGAATAATCAGAGGATATACCCCTGAGGTTAGATCTTTCTTTTGCTAATCTCTCATTCTTTTTATGTAGGCTCGACCTGTTTTTTTGTAATCAACACCAAAACAATAAAAAGACATTCTTTCTTCTACAGGACTCATTCCAACCATTGCATAGTCGGGAGTTCCATCATAGTCAGATCCCATTTCCCTTAGCACCGCGTATTCTGGAGCTTTCGAGTGGGATAAGTGTCCCTTATCGACGAAATATCCTTTTTGTTTATATTTTGAAACTCCGTACCGAAGAACAAAGTCGAATAGGGCAAATACAAAAGGAAATTCTCGATCTTGTGAATTTTTCATTTCGGGATCGAGTTTTTCAAGACGGGCCTGCATTTTTTCAAACGTATCAGTTCCATCTTCGTCAGTTGAGGTTCCAGGAACGGCTTCTAAAGAAAAAACATAAACTCCGGATTCTATTGGACACGTAGGAAAATTCTCAATTTTGGCAAAATGTGATTCGGGGAAACTACTTTCCAGTCCAAGAATATCAAATACCGTTTTTATATGTTTTGCTTCAAACGCTTCGCCATCGACCGTAATCCGTGGAATTATAGAAACCCCCATATGGGTAAAAGGTTGTTTTGGATCTACCAGATGGCGCCCTTCTAGTAAAACAGGATCCAACATCTTTTCAGGAAGATCTGGGAAGCCTTCCACTACAATTCTCCCGTTAGAAACTTCGAATAGCCTCGGAGCGTTTTTCTCTTTCCAGACTTTTAGGTCGGTTATTCTCCCCCCCATAATCTGAGCCAAATGTTCATATCCCTCTGGAATAACCAGTTCTGGAAGAGCTTCAGGGGCCGCTTTTTGAACTTTCTCTTGGGTTGCCTGAACAACTTCTTGACCTCCAATTTCATAAGGCACTCGAAGAGACTGAATAATTCTCTGGGCCTCTTGGATCATGGCTTCTCTTGAATAATCTGGAAAATCATCCGAAAGTGTAAATCCAGCCGCAACTAGCGCTTCACAAAACTTTTGGCAGTTTGAAGCATTATGGGCAATATTATCTTCTGCTATAAACTGTAGAGCTTGCTCCACTTCTTCTATTAATCGAGCTCTCTCCTCTTCCCGGTCATTAGCTTCGCTCAAATTTTTCATTTGCTGAGTGAAATCTCCCCCCGTGTTTTCTTTTAGAATTTGTTCCAGCAAATCTAATGCGCTTCTTAATCCTTCTGCCATATTAATAATTGTTAGCAATAACACGCCTTTGTTACTCAATTAACATAATTTTGTCAAGTACGAAAACTGCATTACTCCTCTCTTCTCATAAGATTGATTAGATTTTCATCTAAAAGAGAACTTTGTGGAGTAGATCCTTCGCAATTATTCTTGAAATGACATACTTTCACCAGGTTTAAGCTTCATAATTACTCAGAAACATTTCATTTTATTAATCTAGCATTCTTGTGATCTTCTCCAAAAACTGTCTCTTCTGTACTGTCTTATGGAGCATAATTGGTTAAGAAATATCTCTTTGAGAATATCTGTAACGAAGTCCAGGAGAAGGTGGCGAATATATTACTCAGAAGTAGATGTTTGGTTCAGAACCGGATGAGTCCCCTGCTTTGGAATCAAAAACAACAACGGCAATAACACCAAATTTACACAAGTGGCGGTGATAATAAGCGTATCTAGATTTTCATAATTGCCATCTACCACGCCCATGGCACCTCCTAGGTGGCCCCCACTCCAAGTGGATACCAGTAGCCCCAAATTCATAAATGAGGCCACGAGGGCAAACATGGTGGCTTCTACTCCTTTGGGTACGATTTGAGCAGCGAGTTTAAATAGAGGCAGAAATCCCACGTAAAAAAGGATGCCCAAAATCAGTTCGGTGCTGAGAGCAAAGACCATTATCCCGGGGAAATCCAGGATGGTAAAATGCGTGAGGAAGGCGGGCTGGTAGACAAAAACCAGGTTCAAAAATCCGGCGGCCGAAGCGATGAGAATGGTCCAGAAAAATATTTTTCTCAGGCTGACGCGATCAAACAGCACCCAAAAAAGAATCGCTCCAATGATCTTTCCGATATTGGAAACAAAGTCGACGTACCCCAAGAAAACTGAATCCCACTTGAGTTCGTTGATAATGAAGTAGGAAAACTGGGCCCCAATGTTGGGCATGGCGCGCCAGAGAAAGAGAAAAAGTACAGCGCCTAAAAACAAGCGCTTTGGAAAGGGCTGAACATAACGGTCGAGTAAAAAAACCGTGGCAATGTTTCCCACTATCAGCGCAAAGGTGACCGAGGAGGCAAAGTTTTCGGTCATGGCCGTCTGGGGGTTGAGGTAAGAAATGGTGAAGAAGAAAATAGTGGCGAGAAAGATATTGATTCCCAATATGCCACAAAAAACTTCGAGGGTTTTTACTTCTTTGTTGGAATGAGTGTCTTCGATTATTTTAGGGTCTGAAATCAGACACCCCTGAATAAAGGTGAGTAGCGGAAGGAAGGCGGTGATGAGAAATACTTTTTGCGGCGAAAATATCTGTACTAGGTAGCCTCCCGCCACTGCGGTGAGGAGCCCTGCAATACTGAGAGATCCCCAACAGAGAGTTTGAAGCTTTCCCACCGTTTCTTTGTCTGAGCGTTCCACCACCATCCCATCGGCGATGACGTCCACAATGGCCAGCCCAAGGTTTATCCCGATAAAGGCACAAAAAATGGGCCAGTATTGGTCGACGCCGGTGGAGAGAAAGTACCACGACCCGGCGTTGAGGGCGGATCCGAGGAGAATGTAGAATTTTCTTCTTCGTCCAAAGATGGGGAAGAAGTCGGAGATGAGCCCGTAAAGAGGTTTTATGGTGAAGGGTATCAGCGAAATCGCCGCCAGGGTGGCGAACTGGACTTCGTTGAGTCCAATTTCGTCTTTGAGGAAGAAGAGTTTGGCGAGTCCTGCGAGGCCTACGGCGCCCTGGACGAAGTAAACGGTGGCGAAGAATATTCGGTCTTTTAGGGGAATGGTATTTAATGACATTTAATATCAGTTAACAACAAGCAACGAACAGTAAAGAGTTGAGGAATTCTTGGTTATTATAGAGGTTTCTTTTTTTGATGTCTCTTTCAACTGGAATAATCTTTGGAAGCTTCTCGGCGAGTTTGTCCAAGAGTCTTGAAAGATGGTTTAGGGTTTTTTCTTAGGGGGGGATTTTACCTTGAGAAGTCGAGGAAGAAGGTGCCTGAAGAGGTCACGGTGTAATTTCTGTAACCGAAAAAAAACAGATGATCTTGATTTTAAAAAGCCTCTCCTGTTTTTTCACGAGAGGCTTTTGAGGTGTAATTTAGGCGGTAATTTTTAGTCTTTTATACAACGGATAGAAAACCCGCGATCATAAATGTACTCAGCTCTGTAAACGGTTGAATTGCTGGGGAATATGGCTCTCCACCAAGCATTGTCAGCAGTAGCGCCCCCAGTAGATGATGTCCAAAATAAGCTGTGGGTGCCTCTGTATTCATACATGGGAGTACTCTCATCTCTGAGTCCCGCCATAAGAGCGTTAAACCCAGTTGATCCGCCTGGTTTTAGAGCGGTCCCGGCAGGATCACAGTCCCAAGAAGTACTTCTTGTTGAACTACAACTACCGGTTGCTAAGCTACTTTCAAGAGTGTGCCATTCGCCGTCTGTGGGAATATGCCATCCTGTCATACAAATTCCTTGGGTCCCTTCTGTGGTAGAGTAGGCCATGGCTTCCTCCCAAGAATATAACCCTCCTTCTGTATCACAGATGGATTCGCTGTCGTCGTAACACCACTTTTCTATTGTTGAGTCATTGCTTGGATCTGTACCTGAGGAGGCAAGCATTGTCCCTACGTTCAAGTTTTCGGCCATCCAGGTTTGGGAGCCAATTTGAACTGTTTCATAGGTCTTTCCGTCTCGAGCGTCGGTGACGGTGTCTTGTTCGAAACAGTATAAATGTGCGGTGTCATTACAAGCATAATTGGTACCATCTGTCCATTCCCCATTTTCATGACTGGTTAAAGTTCCAGCTCGCCCATTTACAGACGATGAGTTGGAAGTCCAATCTGAACAACTAGTCCCAACATTATCTCCAAAACCGTTTGTCCCTGTCCACACCTTCCCGCTCGCGATGGTTGTTCCATCGGCGGCAATATCAATTGGATTTAGGTTTGATCCGTACAGACCGTTTGTGAGGTCCGTCCATGAATTATCTACGACTGTTCCATCAACAAGAGCATAAGGAAGAGAAGAATGTGTTAGCCTCGAAGCAGCAGATATTGAATCTGTTGAGAGCCAGGCCTTATATTTTCCGTTTAAGCTTGCCGCTTCTGCTTCAGTTTGACAATAGGCATCTGCTTGACTAAGTCCTCCAAAATTACCTGCCCACGCCCCTGTAGTTACGAATACCACTCGCTCAGTATTGCTCCCTCCCGTTAGTGCCACAGACTCCGTGGTCACACTCCAGCTATCACTCACGCCACCAACTGTTACTGTTGCTGTACTGGCGGTTGATCCATTAGCACTTGAAGTCAGACGAACCTGCAAACTCTCCCCGTTGTTGATAGTGCCACTCGTACCCCATGCGCCTCCAGCAATTGAGACCTGAGGAGATCCATCACCAGTTACGCTCACGCTGGCTCCAATGTTGATGCCAGAAATGGTGATGGAGTTAGAAGTGGTGAGGGTGCTGACGGCTACATCGGTTTGATCGGTGAAGGTAAAGGCGTCGGGGGTGGTGTCGGGAATAACGGCGCTGGTGTTGAACCACATCTGTCCGTCTACGGGAGAGGTGGGATCATCGTTTCTCATTTCGAGTACAAATCCCCCTGTAGCGTAGGTTCTTCCGGTGACCGATAGATCCTGCCCAACGGTTACATCTTGTCCGGCGTGGAGGTTTTCTTCGATTCCGACTCCTCCTTCTACTACGAGTGCTCCGGTGTCTTTACTGACCGAAGTTTCAGTAGAAGTAATGCTGGTATTTCCTGTAATTTTTGCGGTCCCGCTCACTTCAAGTGTTTTGGTAGGAGAAGATGTTCCTATTCCCACGCTTCCGTTGGCGAGCACCGTAATTCGATTTTGAGCACTTCCGTCAGTGGTTTCCCAGGTTTGAATATTGAAAATTCTGTTTTCGGCAGTGGTCAGTGCTGTGGCTGAAATGCCAAGGGTATTAAGGATCGCGTTAGAAATCACTTCGAGGGTTCCTGAAGCCTTTACATCTCCCGTAACGTCAAGATCTTCTGTTGGAGAAGTATTCCCTATTCCAACGCTTCCACTGGTGGTAAACGTGCTGCTACCGTCTCCGTCCCACTTGTGAACTGGTGGAATGTAGGTGGCGAAGGCCGCCGAAAAGGTGATCCCAGAAAGGGCAAAGGCGGCGAGGATTTTTTTTTGTATTTTCATAATTTTACTAAACCAAATTAGAGGATGAACCAGTTGCTTCCGTCACTCTGGATAGTGATAGCGTTGTATTGGTCTCGAAGGGTGGTGGTGGTTTGTCCATCAATGGTTTCAGAGGCATTGGCATCGATAGTGATCGTATTAGCAGAACTATCGAGTCTTTTTATAACGAGGATTTGATGCTGAACCGTTGCTGCGGCGGGAAGGGTAATAGTGACATTCCCAGAAGTAGCATTCACGAGGATAGTGTGATCCAAAGCCGTTGCCGTGTAGTCGGCGGTTTTGGTTACCAGGTTGGCGGCAATTCCTCCATTTACGTCGAGTGTTACGAGTGGACTAGTCGTCCCGACTCCCAGTCGATCTCCGGTGTTGTCCACGTGAAGGGTACTGGTATCTACGGTGAGTCCTGCAGAAGTTATGTTGCCGCTGGCAGCAATTGCCCCCACTACGTCGAGGGCTTGTGCAGGAGAGGAAGTTCCAATCCCCATCTTTCCGGTTTCGTCAATGATGACTCTTTCGCTTCCAGCGGTGTCGAATCGGATCTTGTCTTCATCGGCGCTTTCTTCTACTTGGATTTGAGTGTCTTGGTCGATGTCGATCGCTCCGCCCAAAGATCCCCAGCTGGCACCATCGTATCCTTCGAAACTGCTCTGGTCAGTGTTGTATCGGATTTGCCCCTGCACGGCGGTTGGTCGCTGAGCGGTGGTTCCTACGGGAATCTTGAGGGCGTCGGTTGAGTTGAGCACCAAGATCGTTCCGGGAGAAGTCGTTCCGATTCCGACATTTCCGTTGGCCAAAATCGTCACTCGGTCTTGTGCAGATACATCTGCAGTGGCCCAGGTTTTGAGGGTGAAATTGCTGTTTTCCGCAGCAGATAGAGCGTCGGTTGAAACCTGTACATTAGCTAGGGTTGAGGTGCCGGTAACGTTGAGGATTCCGTCGAGCTTGGTGTTCCCTACCACGTCGAGTTTGTTGGCAGGAGTGGCGGTTCCGATCCCTACGTTTCCACTCACCCGATTGATGTCGCCGGTGTCTTCTGTCCAGAGCCCACTCAAGTCTGCTCCTCCCCACTCAAGTGTTCCTCCGTTGTTGGAGATGGTTTGCCCTCCAATGTGAAGCGAGTTGGCCCCGACGAAGACATCTTTCCACTGCTTCGTAGCCGATCCCAGTGAATAAGTGTTGTCGACCGAAGGCAGAACTTCACCGGTGATGGTTACGTCGCCTCCGAATGAAGACGTACTTGTTACGCCTAGGGTTCCTCCAATGTTGGTATTTTCTTCGATTCCTACCCCTCCTTCGACAACGAGCGCTCCCGTGTCTTTGGTCGTGGAGGTCGTGGTGGCATTGAGGGTCACGTTACCGTCGATGGTTCCGGTTCCGGTTACGTCAAGGTTGCCTCCAATATTGGTGTTTTCTTCGATTCCTACCCCTCCTTCGACGATGAGCGCTCCTGAGTCTTTGGTCGTGGAGGTCGTGGTGGCATTGAGGGTCACGTTACCGTCGATGGTTCCGGTTCCAGTTACGTCGAGATTTCCTCCAATATTGGTGTTTTCTTCTATTCCTACCCCTCCATCTACGATGAGCGCCCCGGTGTCTTTGGTCGTGGAAGAAGTGGTTCCGGTGAGGGTTGTCGCTACAAAACTCGGACTTGAAGTGGTGTCTACGTCCTGGTTTATGGTGCCGCTTCCCGTTATGGTGAGGGTAGCGTCAGCATTTACGTCCAAAACGAGTTCATTTCCGGTGGGAGATTTTACTTCTAGCAGACTGTTGTCGGCCCCGTCCACTCGAACATATCCAACCGTAGCCGCACTGTCGCCTTCTATCAGCATTCCAGCTCCTATGGTAGAGGCGGTGTTTCCGTTTTTGTTCACGGTGATGACCTGGTCCGTCACATCAAGATTGGTGGTGTTTACCGCGGTAGCGGCCCCCTGAACCTGAAAATCTCCAGGAACAACTACGGTCGAAGTGGCCCCTCCGAGGGTGAGATTGTTGGCTCCGATGCTGGATCCAATAGTGTGGGATCCGGCTGTGAAGTCTATAGAACCTCCTAGATTAAGGTTTTCTTCGATTCCCACACCTCCTTCAACTACAAGCGCTCCGGTATCTTTGGTAGTGGACGTCGTGGTAGCGTTGAGCGTGGTGTCCCCGGTCACCTCGAGGGTTGAACCTAGAGTAGTAGCGCCATCAATCGTTCCGGTTCCGGTTACATCAAGCACTCCACCGATGTAGGTGTTTTCTTCTATCCCTACTCCTCCTTCGACGACGAGCGCTCCGGTGTCTTTTGTGGTGGAAGTTGTGGTGGCATTAAGCGTTACGTTTCCGTCGATCGTTCCGGTTCCGGTTACGTCCAGATTTCCTCCAATGTTGGTGTTTTCTTCTATTCCTACCCCTCCTTCGACGACTAGTGCTCCGGTGTCTTTGGTGGTGGAACTCGTGGTGTTGTTGAGAGTGGTGACGCCGTCAACGCCCAGTGTTGAGCTGAGAGTCGCCGCTCCACTGATAGTAGTGTCGGGTACAAGCGTGAGGGTTTCTGATCCATCGGTGGTGTTGAAGACTATCATGTCGTCACCGCTCGAAGTTTCCATAGAAAGGCCATCGGCCACGTTGTCGGTCATAACGATTTCGTTGGCGCCTGTTGCCCCCAAAAGTTCTATTCGATTACTGCTGATGGCTCCACTCACGGTTCCGTAGATGGTACCGTCTACTTCAAGGTCGTTCTGTACATAAACGTCCCCGGTTCCATCAGCACTTCCGCGGTTGGTATCGTCTCCGATTACCAAATGGGCTCCAGGCGTGGTGTCGCCGATTCCCATATTTCCTCCGGCAGTAATAGTGGCTCTGGTTTGAGCGCTTCCGTCTCCGGTGGCCCAGGTTTTGAGATTGAGGGCCCCGTCGACGGGGGTGGCCACGGTGTCTGAGGCTAGATTCAAAGTATTGATAGAAGCCGTTCCCGTAACGGTCAGATTTCCTCCGGCGTTTATATCATTGCCTACGTTTACATTTTCTTCGATCCCCGCTCCTCCATCCACAATCAGCGCTCCATTGTCTTTTGTGGTGGATCCGGTGGAATTAGTAATGTCGACTACTCCCGCAATGGTAGTGTCTCCGGTAAGTCCTGAGGTCCCCGTTACGGCGAAGTTTCCACCGATGTTGGTGTTTTCTTCAATCCCCACTCCGCCGTTTACCACTAACGCCCCGGTGTCTTTGGTGGTGGAGGTCGTGGTGGCGTTAAGAATTACGTTGTCGGTTATCGTGGCGGTCCCCGTTACGTCCAAATTTCCCCCAATATTAGTGTTTTCTTCGATCCCTACTCCTCCATCTACAATCAAGGCCCCCGTATCTTTGGTTGTAGAAGAAGTAGTGGAATTGAGCACGGTGTCACCGCTGACCTGAACGGTTCCGTCTACATCGAGCGTTTGAGCCGGAGTGGCGGTTCCGACCCCCACTCTATTTGATGTAGCGTCGACTTTGAGCGTGTTGGTGTCGATGGTGAGTCCAGCGTCGAAGCTGGGGCCGGCCAAGGTATCTACTGCTTGGTCAATAGTGGTGTTGCCGTTTACCGTGAGTGTAGCGTCGGCATCGATGTCTAGTACGAGTTCATTTCCGGTAGGAGATTTTACTTCCAGCAGACTGTTGTCGGCACCATCTACTCTAAGATATCCAACGGTTGCGGCCGCATCCCCTTCTATCAACAATCCCGCTCCTATAGTCGAAGCGGTGTTTCCGTTTCTGTTGACGGTAATTACTTGATCGTTGACGTCCAGGTTTTGGGTGTTTACCGCCGTGGCTGATCCTTGAACCTGGAGGTCTCCGGGAACAACTACGGTTGAGGTAGCCCCTCCGATAGAAAGTTCATTGGCGCCAATTCCGGCTCCAATAGTGTGATTAGCGGCGGTGAAATCAATATCTCCTCCGAGGTTTAGATTTTTTTCGAGTCCTATTCCTCCTTCGACCACCAAGGCGCCCGTATCTTTGTCGGTGGACTGCGTTATGTTGTTGAGGGTGGTGATTCCTTCAATTCCGGTGTCTCCGGTGAGATCGGTTGTTCCTGTCACGGCCAGACTCCCTCCGATATTAGTGTTTTCTTCAATTCCGACTCCCCCTTCTACGATCAGAGCGCCGGTGTCTTTGTCGGTAGATCCGGTAGTGGAGTTGAGATCCACGTCTCCACTTATCTGAGCGTCACCAACTACGTCGAGGGTTGTGGCGGGTGTAGAAGTTCCAATTCCCACCTTTCCGGTTTCGTCGATAATGACTCTTTCGCTTCCGGCCGTGTCGAAGCGGATCTTGTCTTCGTCCGCGCTTTCTTCTACTTGAATCTGAGTGTCCTGGTCGATGTCGATGGAACCTCCCAACGATCCCCAAGCGGTTCCGTCGAACCCTTCGTATCGGCTGAGATCGGTGTTGTATCGAACCTGCCCCTGAAGCTCACTGGCTCCACTTGGTCGTTGTAGGGTAGTTCCTACAGGAAGACGCATCGCATCGGTGGCGTCTATCTGCAGACTTGTTTGAGGCGTTGCCGTTCCGATCCCCATACTTCCCGTGATGTCGAGTATGCCAGTAATAGAGGTATCATCTTGAAGGTTGGTGGTGGAGGTAACATCGAGCGCTCCTCCCACATTGAGGTTTTCTTCTATTCCTGCTCCCCCCTGGACTACGAGCGATCCGGTGTCTTTGTCTGTAGAGGTGGTGGTGTTTGAAAGGGTTGTTACTCCGTCTACATTGAGGGTCCCATCAAGGTCTGTATTTCCGGTAACATTAGTATCTGGTTTGATAGTAAGGGTTTCGCTGGTGTCAGTGGTGTTGAATACCATAAGGTCATCGGCTCCAGCTGTCTGAATCGAAAGTCCGTCGGCCACATTGTCAGTAATTTCAATTTTGTTGGCTCCTGTTGCACCGCTCATCTGAATCACATTGGAGTTCAGGTCTCCGGTCATGGTCCCGTAAATGGTTCCGTCTACTTCGAGATCGTTTTGGATGTATACATCTCCAACACCATCCGCACTCCCCATTGCATCATCGGCCCCCACTACCAAAGCGGCCCCAGGAGTAGCATCTCCAATTCCTACATTTCCGGCCATGATATCGACCGTTCCAGAAATTGAAGTATCACCTGTAATGTCTACGACTCCGGTAATGGTCGTATCGTTCGTGATATCAGCTGTACCAGTCACGTTTATGTTTCCTCCGATGTTTACATTTTCTTCAATTCCCGCGCCACCTTCTACGACCAAAGCCCCCGTATCCTTGTCTGAGGAGGTGGTGGTGTTGTTCAGTGTGGTTATGCCATCCACATCAAGGGTTCCGGTTAGGTTACTATTTCCTCCCACATTTAGATTTTCTTCTATTCCCGTTCCCCCCTGAACGACCAAAGCCCCTGTGTCTTTATCTGTGGAGGATGTGGTGTTATTGAGAAGGGCAATTCCTGAAATAGCGGTATTGGGGGTGATTTCTACAATCTCAGTCCCATCGGTGGTATCGATAGTAATCAGATCGTTGGTGCCTTCGGTAATAGAGAGCCCATCCGCCACGTTGTCAGTGATAGCAATTTCGTTGGCGCCTGTAACGCCGTCCAATACGATACGTTCACCAGTAAACAGATCGGCAAAAACACTGAGGTATCTGACCAAAGAGGTTCCGAGAGAATCGGTTGAATCAGTATCAGAAACGATGTTGTCTCCTGTGGTGATTCCCGCTTGAGTGGTAATAAGATCTCGAAAGTTTGATTCTCCTACCACATCTAGATTTTTGGTGGGGACTAACGTTCCGATCCCGACATCCCCACTCGTAACGGTCATCCCGGTATCGGCCGTACATTCGTCGCTCTCCCCGGCCCCGTCTTGTCCGGGATCGTAGGTGAGGGTGTAGTCGGCGGGACAGGCCGAAGCGCCTACTCCTAGGACGACCTTGTGGCGAACATCAAATTCTCCGGCAGGAGCCAAACTATTAATTCCGATCTCAAACTCTGCGACATCAGGGTGAAGGATCTGTCCGATTTTCCCTTTTTCTCGTTCTCCCGAAGGAGGTGTTGGCCAATCAATAGCCAGGCTCTGAGAAACACAAAGACTACTGACCCCAAACAGGGCGAGCGCCTTTTTTGAAAGCCGAATTTTCGGTTTTTTCATTTATTTTAGAGAGATAACAATGGTCTGAATATAATCTTACGGAGTATGACAGAGGGGACTGGTTTCTCCAAAAAATAGTTAATCATTAGACAACGATTCACCCAAAATCTCTACTCGGATTTTCTAATAAGCTCCTCCATATTCCTTTTGAGGAATTTGGGCAATTTTTTCAAGGATCTCCTGTGCTCTCTTCAGTGCGGTCTCTTGCTGGGAGGTATCTACACGAATTCCTCCTTGATATTCGTCCAGAGTACGAGAATCCGCCCGCATATCTAAAAATTTTTTTATTTCATGTGAATCCACTCTTTCCACAAATAACCCCCAAAGCTCATACTTATCGAACAGGTATCCATTATTGTGCTGAATCTGAAAAGCCCTATCAATTAAACATCTTTTCTCATCCGTTGAAAGATTCTCTTTGGTGAAGTCTTTGCCCAAATCTGAAATCATCTCCCATTCTCCGTAGTCAGCTTCTCGAAATAGCAATGAACTTCTTTCGAAATAAAGCTGAAGCTCCTCCCTTGTCCCTTCTTCAAAAAAGTATGAGGCATCTGTTCGACGTGGCATCCTGTGTGATAATCCATACCTCAAAAACTGAGGGTAACCAGATATGTGATAGGGGGCCCCTTTAGCTTCTACTTCTACCGCCATAAAGAGGTAGTAAAAGACCCAATTAAAAGTGTGATCAATTTTTTCTTGTTCCTGATTTTCGGTTCTATTGAGAAAAACTGTGTCCTGAATCCTAAACTCTCTCCGCCGCCCTTCAATCCAGTTAAAGGCGCTGTACTGCACCTGTTTTACCGCATGATCAATAAAACAAGAAGCATAAAAACTGGTCATTTCCTCAAATAAGTTAGTCAGCCCCTCTGTTTTTTTTCGGTACTGCCTCTTTCCTTTTCTTTTCTCATCTTCTCGCCTATACCCTTCTTCGACTTTTCTTCTCTTTTTAGGACTAAGAACGCAATTCTTTGCAGAATCAAAAGCTTCTAATAGGTGATGGGCTTTAAACCAGGCTTCACTTTCGAGGGCTTTTATGAGTTCCTCTTGAAGCTGGTCTCTCACCGGCTCAAAAACTTCTCCCCGCTCTTTATCTGGAATCATTTTTAGAATGTTCACCACCCCTCTATAGAGCCCCCACTTGAGGTGTTTTTCGAGCATGCTTTGGGCGTCTTTTTGGTGTCCTGGATCAATTAGAGGCTCTACTTTTGGGGGAAACTCAAAGCAATCGAGCTCTCCTGAATAGGCAATATTGGCATTAGGGCTCAACCTACCACCAACTACTTCTCGAAGTGTTTCATAGGTTAATCTATCACTCTTATAGAGCACATCCTTTATATTTTGATGACTCTCTGGAGAATTACACGCAATTTGTTCTACTATTTCTGGATGACTCCCCACCAAATGCCCTACAATCTCTCCTGCGTAATCATACTGCCCTGCCTGAATCAGCCTCTTTGTAGCAGAGGCACAATCTTCTGGTGAACTTAATTGGGCAATACTACGAATAACCTTTTTCCAGTCTTTTTCCTCGATCAATCGATCGATTTTTTCGAGTTCTTCAGAATTTTCGTTTTTCGGTATTTCGATAGTAGAGGGCCTCATAATAATTGGTCTCACTCCAATATACTTGACATATTTCAATGCATATGTCAACCTTTTCGTATACTCATAACCAAAAAAGAGCCTAATTAATGATACTTTCTCTCTTCCACCCCTCTTTCCTCAATTTTTGAGCTATTGAAAAATCATGATTCTCCCACCCCCCCCACTTTCTCACTGGGATTACCTCTTTGCTGGTGCAGGTAATCATGATTTCTTTCGCCTGACGCATTTTTTCTTTTGAAATGTGACCTTCTACCACCTCAATCCCCAATTCTTGAGCCACCTGAATCACTCGTTGCCGGGTAACACCTTTTAGGATTCCTTTATCAGGAGTCATAAGCTGGTTATCCAAAAACACAAAAACATTCGAAATATTTCCTTCGCGAAGAAAACCATCGGGAGAAAAGAAGATGGTTTCAAAAACATGGGCTGGCTGAATGGATCGAAAAAAGTGATAAGCGGGATTAGCGTATTTAGCTTCTGGAAAATTTCTTTCGTGGATAACATCAATTATTTCCACCCCCTTTGAATAATTTTCTTGTTCAAAGTTTTCGAGCCCCAACACGGAGATCCAAACAAACTCCTGATTGAGAAATATTTTCACTCGATACTCCACCCCCCTTTTCATCTGATCTTCAGCCTGCCCAATCCAGGTTCTGAGTTTTTGCTGGAAGGTGCCTGACCTTAGACTCTCGATCGCGTGTGAAGCCGTCTCACATTTTTCATTCCCGGCCTCGAGTACCACCTTCCGAAGATCTAGTACCAGTATTTTGGCTGACGAGGCTAAGCGATCTAGATGTGCCTCCACCTCAAAACAACGTCCGTCATAAGTTCTGAGTGTTTCAAAAACACAGGTTCCAAATTGAAAATCTGGAGAAAAGGGGGACACAGAAAAATCCGAGGGATGAGCCCAGCGACCGTTAAAACAAGCTTTCATCAATTAACAATTAACATTTAACAATAAACAACAGGAAATGCTTTCCATAATTGCTTATTGATAATTGCTCATTGCCAATTTCCTACTCTCCCCCTTCTTCTTTCTTTTCTTCGCCTTCTCCTCCTTCGGTGGCTTCTCCTTCGGCGCCTTCTTCACCTTCGCTTACTTCTTCCTCTTCTTCAGCCATCTGTTTTCCAGTCACAGAACAGAGGACTACTTCGGGATCAAAGTTCATTAGTTCAAATTTCTCGTCGAGATTAAGGTCGGCAATTGTTATGTGGCCACCGATGTTTTCGATGGCAGAAATATCTACTTTAATGTCGTGTGGGATATCGGTCGGGAGACATCGGATCTGAATGGATTCGTGGTCCTTCATCAGAAGTCCTCCATGAATCTTAACGGCATCAGACTCTCCTTCGAAGACCAAGGGGACCTCAACGGTTGTTGGTTTCTTGATGTCTACCGCATAAAGATCGATGTGCTGCATTTCTGGATGCAGGTGATGCCACTGGATATGCTGTACCAAAACTTTGTGGGTCGTTCCTTCTACATCAAGATCAATCAGCGCTGCCGTTCCGGTTCTTCGGTAGGTTTTCAGGAGTTCTGAACGATCCATAGAAATGCTCACCGGTTCGGTGCTAGGCCCATAAACCACTCCGGGAACTCGACCAATAGCTCGAGTTTCTCGACAGGATTTTTTGGCTTGTTCTCGTTTTTGGGCGGAAAGTTTGTAGGTTTTGGCCATGGTATGTGACAGTAATTAAGGGGTAGTAGGGAGTAGGTATTAGGTATTATGGGGGAGATTAAACATCTTTTTTCACCTCTTTGCCCCCTTATACTTACTTCCTAATACTTACTTCTTATTGATTTACTATTGAACGAATTACTTGTTCTGAGCTCGTGAAATCTGTTTCGTTTTGTGGATCTGGTATTTTCTTTCGTGCGAGCAAAATTTACGAATTTCGAATTCTTTGGGATTCGTGTTTCGGGTGTTTAACAATATTTTGTAGTTTTCTCTTCTTTTGCCGTCTTTTTCCTGACAGGCGGTACAGTAGAGAGAAAAGAATGATCGTTTTTTTGTTGCTCGAGCCATTATTTAGGGGGTTTAAGCCGCGGGATCTTACCTTAAAGAAGAGAGCTGTCAAATTCAAGTTCAAAAAGAAGTTGCTCCGGGGCACTGGGCCCCGGAGACGATATAGATGATTCGGGTTCAAACTGCGGCAAGATTCCAACCTGCGTGCTTGGCCGTAACCTCCTGAGCCACAGAGATGAGATCTCGAGATTGAGAATCTCTTGTTTTTAGGCTCAGGTTTATGACGGGGAAATAGCGCTCCCCTTTTATATGTCCGTGCGGAAAAGAGTGGTCGAATTGATAGAACTTCATGCTGGATTCTCTGTTCTCTGGATCTACCGGACCTTTTTCGTCGGTCTGGTATTCTTCCAGTCCCTGCAGAGAAGATAGAAATCCAAGTAGCCTTCTCCCTACATGGTGAGAAAATTCTCCCTTTTCTCTCTTGGGAACAAGCCAAATCCTGAATTTCTTTTTGCTCCAGTCATCCCTCTCCTCTTCTATCCCCCGAACTTCAAACTGAACTCCATCCTGCTGGAGAACGGTTCCCAGGGTCGGATACCTCTCCCCATAAAGCTCCGCATGATACTTTTGGGTGTGCAAGGTAATCCCCGCCTGTTTGGCTACTGCTTCGTAAATGCTGAATCCCCAGGGTTTGTAGAATTTCTCTGCAGATACTCCAGTATCCCCGGCCATGAGGTAGATAGAGAGCTGATGGGCCATTTCAGCTTCAAGCTCTTCCCAAACGGCTTTATCTGCATCCTTGAAGCGAGTTTCCCAGACCTCCTCAAGAGAGATCAAGAGCCCCTTTTCTACGAGATTTCCGCCAACTCCGAAACCCAAGGTCCTCTTCATGAGTCTCTTGAAGGCTTCTTTTTTTCGGGTGCCCCTCGACAGCCCAAAAAGCAGAACTGCCTTCTTGTAGACCTCCTTCCACAGGAGCTCTTGCACCCAGATGGGAAGCGAACCAAACTTAACTCTTTTTTGACGAATTCTCTTCTTCATGATGATCTCCTCTGTTTCTTCGTAAATTGAGGCGACATTCGCTCTTGGGGGTTGGGTGACCTGATCGCTCAGATCGTCTCTTTGGTCGACTCGGCCGACCTTGGAAAAATATGTCACACTGCATTTTTCCTTCGAGATTTAGTGTCTCGGACACCTACTCTCCTGTTGCCAGGATTACTTCGCCATCCGACTCGGCCGGAATCTTCTTGAGAGCGAGGAACAAGAAGGGAAGTGTCGCGCCTCGGGCGCCGTTGCTTGCCGTTTACTTCAGCAAGACCGGAAAAACACTCAAAAAATGTTCTTACGGCCTAGCTGAAGAGATGTGAAAGAACCTGAATCTTTGGAACAAAGCTTAAATAAAGCTCTGCTACTCTATCTCTTTACCTACTTTTCTCAAAAAAGCAAGTCTTCAGGTTTGTCTTTCTGAAAAATAGTCGCTCCGGGGCACTGGGCCCCGGAGACGATATGGTTCAGATTATTCAACAATGGCAAGCTGGAGCCCCAAAAGACGTTCAATCTCCGTTAAGATCTGATGGATATCCATATTATTGGTATCTGAAGAGATTTCCAATGCTGGATAATGCAAATCTCTACTCTGATTTGCACTGTCCTGCTCGTACGTCATAAGAACTGAGAATCCGGCTTCCCGCTTTTTTATGGTCTCAGAGATACTCAGGCTCGATATCAGTTTGGCCATTCTCATCCCAAACCGAATAGAATACTCCCCTTTTCGGTAGGGAAACATGAAAAGCCCTTCCCCTTCCCCTCTTTTCTCTCGATATAAATCGAACTCAATTCCAAACTGAGTCACAATTCGTGTTGGACTTCCGATCCGAACTAGGTCGCACCTTATCGCATCAAGCCCAGCTCTCCAATAGCCATTTTCTGTAAAAATCCGACTGTATACATCTTTATCGAATGGCTCATCGATTTCACTTCCCCAACCTGCTCCTGAAAGCACTATATGGGCAAAATCTGTAGCGATTCTCCCTCTTACTTCTTCTGTAAAGAAGTCGTTAGGACGGTAGTAAACCTGATTCTGAATTTCTTCCATGAGAATCCATAACTCATCTGGCACTCCGTGCCCTCCTTCCCGCCCTGGAGAGTAAAGATCGCTAATTGTCCCTCTCCCCTGAGCGTGCTTAGCCAGCCAAAAAATTATGGCGGCTCTTTGGAAGTGCTCCTCCCAGATAATCTTTTGTGCCCATGGTTCCAAATGTTCGAACTGCACACGCTTAAATTCGTCTGAATACACCATAGCTCACTTCTCCCACATTCATTATTGAGGCGATAATCACTCTATGGATTGGTTGATCTGATCGCTCAGACCGTCTCTTTGATTGACTCGGCTTACCTTGGGAAAACCTGTCACAATCGGTTATTCCCTTTGAGATTTAGTGTCTCGGACACCTACTCTCCTGTTGCCAGGATTACTTCGCCATCCGACTCGGCCGGAATCTTCTTGAGAGCGAGGAACAAGAAGGGAAGTGTCGCGCCTCGGGCGCCGTTGCTTGCCGTTTACTTCAGCAAGACCGGAAAAACACTCAAAAAATAATGGGCTTACGGCCTGGCTGAAGCGATGTGAAAGAGCCTGAATTATGGGGGCAAGACTTTATTAAGCCTAACCACTTCACTTCTTTAGCTTTTTTTCAAAAAAACACAATCCCCTGATAAGAGCTTTATCCTTATCACAAAGAGGCGAAACAGCGCGGTTTCGCCTACCGTGTTCTCATGAAGTTTTGAATTTATAAATTCTCACACTCAATTTCGATCTCAGCATCTTCGGGCGCGTCTTTTTTTACTGCGCAAATACAAGTAAGAACTTCGTCCTCCTCTACATTAATGTGTTGCGGTCCGATTGCTTCGGGATCAAGGTGTTCTTTTCCTTTATTTACTTTTCCCACACAGGTACGACACGCGCCAACTCCACAAGAAAAAGGAATATCGGCTCCTTTTTCTTGAGCTTGAGCCCCAACGGCTTCGTCACCGGTGGAAGTAAAAGTGGTTACGGGGGCTCCGGAATTGTCCTGGATTATTACTTTGGCCATAATAAAAATCAGTTAGTAGTTAACAACAAGCCACAATCAGTTAAAGATAACTCACTTAATGGAAAGATTGTTTCTTGTTTCAGTGGGAGTATTAAACGGGGTTTGGGAGAATTATCAATCTTATTTTTTTATAATGTGTCATCTCGAATCTGTGGCCTTTCTACTTTTGATCTCTCATGACATGAGAGATCATCATTATATTAGTGAGAAAAAAGGAACAGGGATGGATAAAAATCCTTCTTTATTTCTGATCCTTTTTTAATTCGAGGATCCCTCATTTCGTCGTCGTTCGTTTCAAAACGATAGTCAATTCGGGATGACACATTATTACTTTTTCATCATCGCAAAAAAGGCGTCTTGGGGGATTTCGACGCTTCCGAATTGCTTCAATCGCTTTTTTCCTTTCTTCTGCTTTTCGAGGAGTTTTCGTTTTCGGCTGACGTCTCCTCCATAGAGCTTGGCGGTCACGTCTTTTCGCAGAGCGGAAATGGTTTCTCGCGCAATGATTTTTGCTCCAATGGCGGCCTGGATGGCGATGGCAAATTGAGCTTTGGGGATGATACCTTTGAGTTTTTCACACCATTTACAGCCCTCGTTGTACGCAAAGTCTCGGTGGACAATTTGGGATAGGGCGTCTACTCGGTCTCCGGCAACTAAAATATCGAGGCGGACGAGATTTCCTTCTTTCATACCGATGGGTTCATAACTCATCGAGGCATAGCCGGAAGAAATGGATTTTAGGTCGTCGTAGAAATCGGTGATGATAGACGCGAGCGGAATTTCAAAGGTGAGCTCGGCTCGATTTTCGCTGGTGTACTGAATGTTTTTCGACACGCCTCTTCGGTCTGTGCAGAGCTTCATAATGGCTCCGATCTGGTCTGAAGGACAGAGGATATTGATCTTCATCCAGGGTTCTCGAATCTCAGTGTAGGATCCCGAATCGGGAAGATCGGAGGGATTGGAGATGGTCTGGACCGATCCATCATTGGGTACGATCTCGTACCACACCGAAGGGGCGGTTACCAGAATATCGAGATCAAATTCTCGTTCGATTCGTTCCTGAACGATTTCCAAATGCAGCAGTCCCAAAAATCCCACTCGAAATCCGTGGCCCAGGGCTCCGGAGTGTTCGGCTTCGAACTGGAGTGAAGCGTCGTTGAGGGCGAGTTTCTCGAGGGCTTTTCGAAGCAGGGGAAAATCGTCCCCGTTTATGGGGTAGATCCCCGCATAAACAAAGGGCGTGACTTCGGAATACCCTGGCAAAGGGGAGGCGGTTTCAGCCTCTCCAGATCCCTGCCAAATGGTCTCCCCTACTCGGGCGTCGACTACGTTTTTGAGTCCCGTTACGATGTAGCCTACTTCGCCGGTTTTGAGACTCGGGGTGGGACTGTATTTGGGAGAAAGGGCGCCTACTTCTAGGGCGTCGATGGGGCGTTTGGTTCGGAGCAGGGTCAGTTTGTCGCCCTTGTTGATCTGGCCCGCAAAAACACGAACCGAAGACACCACCCCTCGATAGGTATCAAAAGTAGAATCAAAAATGAGTGCTTTTGTGTCGCCAGATTCAAAAACTTCCGGCGCGTTTGAAAACACCTGATTGGCGCCGGGTTCGGGGATTTTTTCTAGCAGGACATCTAGCAGTTCTGGTACTCCTGTCCCTTCTTTGGCCGAGACCATGAGTACGTCTTCGGCAGGAAACCCGAGAAGTTTCTCGATTTCTTCGGCTCGAAGTTCGGGTTCGGCGGCGGGGAGGTCTATTTTGTTGAGTACAGGGATGATTTCGAGCCCCTGCTCCATGGCCAGGTACACATTGGCCAGGGTTTGGGCCTCAATCCCCTGAGTGGCATCTACCACCAATACAGCTCCCTCGCAGGCGGCGAGAGAGCGCGAAACTTCGTACTGAAAATCCACGTGTCCGGGGGTGTCGATCAGGTTCAGCTGGGTGCCTTTCCACTTCATCCGAACCGGCTGCAACTTGATGGTAATCCCTCGCTCTCGCTCCAGGTCCATGGTATCGAGCAGCTGAGCTTTCATGTCTCGTTTTTCGATTGTGCCGGTGGTTTCCAGTAGCCGATCAGCGAGCGTGGATTTCCCGTGATCGATGTGGGCAATGATGCAGAAGTTTCTGATAGACATGAGGGGCTGGGAGTTAGTGAGGGGGACTTATGAAGGCGCTTAATTTCAGGTCAACGCAATTCAATCTGTTTATTCTTGGGGAATTAAGAATAAGGAATTAGGAATAAGGGGGAAATAGGTTTTTAGTGATATATATTTTTATGGGGGGTTCAAGAAAAAAGACTGGTTTTTGGGGGACAAAAATGAGGCTTCGGCTAGGTGGTTTGAGGCCACCTAGCCGAAGTGAAAAAGTGTTTACCGAGAAAATGGGACTATTTTTGCTTCCGATTACCCCTGTGTTTTTCGAGGCATGGTGCGTTGAATGCGGTGACTGGGTTTCTGGGGCATTCCTCGCGCTCCCCCGCCTTGATGATTGGCGGCGTCCACCAGGTGCTGGTGATGAGGCACTCTTTGAGCCCCTCCCCGGCCGGGTCTTTCTACCGACAATGCCCCCTCTCCCATCGGGCTTGCAGGGCAGGCAGAACCGCCCAGAGCTCTTTGAGCCAGCTTACTTGTAGAATGTGATGACATACTCTCTTCCCTCTATTTGGTTACGTGGTGAAAGCAAACTGCTTGGTTGGACACAAAAAACTTTCTCTTTGAGAAAAACTTGTGCGTCCAACCAAATCCATTTCCGGTTTGTAAAACACCTGAAGGCGCGTTTTTGGGCTCAAGGTTGTGAGGACACAAAAACAGCAAGTTGGATAGTACTTAATGAAATATGGTTGGCAATTGGGAAGGGGAAATATTGCGGCCCCTAACTTGTTTGTGCTGGGAACTCCATCCGGCTCTGTAACTCTGATCTTCTGCTACTTTTGTGCTTCGGTCCTACCTCTTATAACAAGAGGCAGGACCAGACGTGGTTCATCTTCAAATAACGCCCTCATCTTGACATGACCCGTAACTCATGATAATACCTCTTTGGTTCTTTGATAAATTGTTCACAAACTTAGTCTTTTGGAGGACTAATAAAATGAAGAGAATTGGGGTTATTGGAAAAGGATTGGGATCCCGTTATCAACCAGCGGGAGCACAATATTTCTTCTCGCGTAACTCAGATGAGGTGGCCATAATTGAACGGGCGAACCAGGGCGAAATTGATTATCTGGTGATCGCCCCGAGAGACGATATTCCCGACAAAATTCGTATTGCTTCTCTTTGTAAGGCAAGGCTCAGGAACGATACTGTCCCGATCATTACTTCCTCCACATGGGAAGGAGGCAATACTCGGAAAGGGGCGTATCTATCAGGCGAAAATGAGATGTTCTATGCGGTTTTCCAGCTGTTGAGCGGGCAACGTGCTTGGCCGGATTTACCAAAACACGTTCTGATTTTCAATAAATCCATGGCCTATTCTGCGCACGGATGGGCCATGTTCTCATTAACTTTTCCAGGCGCTCGGATTCATAAGGCTCATAATCGGACTGAGGTTATTCAGACCTTTTCAGAACAGCCCGTCGACTGGATTGTCGTCGATAAGTCCTTCCGTGTGTCCGATGTCTTTCCCGAAGGCCAGACTCAGTGTCCTGATTTGAAGAGCCTCTTTTGCCTTGAATGGTCCGGCAGGCAAAATCGCTCCATCAATAAAGAGTTTCTCCCCTTTGGGTATAGCATCCAAGAATTCCTGTTATTCCTAAAATGGGGGATCGAACAAAATAGCAGAACCTGATTGGTCCCTGGTATTTCCTTAAACAACCAGTGGCAATCAAAAACAAACTCCGCCTGGAACCGTTAAACGTTCCGGGCTTTTTTTCGGCTGTACCACATCATCGCCATCCCCCCCAACAAATACACACCCAGCTCAAAATAATGGGCCATGTTGTGCCACCATCCTCCCTCGATGGGCAGATAGTGAGCCTGCACCGAGAAGGCGAAGGCGAGATAGAATCCCAAAAGGCACATTCTGATCAACATGGTGGGGATTTTATTCGTTTCGCCTGAAAACACAATGAGTCTTGGTTGATGGGGGAGCCAATCTATTTCTTCTTTGCATTTCTCAGCATTCTCCGGCCCAATCCAAAGCCTACTACCAAGAGCGGCACAATTAGGACGTTCCCCCAGCGAATCATATTTTTTTCGTGTTCGCTCAGTTCTGCAATAGGTCGGTCGGTGAGCCCCTTTGAGCGAATAGAAATCAGCTCATCCCCGAGGGTAAGGGCGTCGACGACGTTCTGGAAAAAGAGCAGGTTTTCGGGGAACTGGCGCATGTAGTTTTGGCTGATGAAATCTGAATCTCCCACCACCACGATTCTTCCATAATCGCCTTCTTTTTGGGCCTGAACCACCAATGGGAGTTCGGGTTTGCTGATTCTTCGTATTCCAAAACGCTGGTTGGGGTCGAGATTGATGGGCTGTTCTTGGACCTGAGTTTCATATTCTGGCTCGGATTCTTCGTCTGATTCGGATTCGGGTTGTGTTTTGGGGATTTGGACCTCAATTTCGGCTTTGGCCAGGGAATACTTGTCGGATGAAGAAGCCAAAACCTCTACCTTTACGTCGTCGTGTTTGATAATCGAAAGGGGGCTTCCCCAGGGCAGCACAAAGGATTCGAGCTGGGAGGTAATGGCGTTTTCTTCGTTTAGATTTCGAACTTTGAGCCAGAAGGGATAGGGCAGCGAAAACGAAAAGAATCCCTGTGAAAAAGAGGCCATTTCGTGGCTTGAATCTTTGAGCAGGGCTTGATCGACTTCGATCCCCCATCGACTGAGGAGGTTTGAAAAATTGGCTTCGGATTTTTTCCCTACGATGGCGTGTTCAATTTCGATCTGATCGATGAGGAAAAGGGCGTTTCCACCTTCGGCCACAAAATTGTGAATGGCCGTAGTTTCTTCTTCGGTGAGTGAGGCTTGTGGGCCCGCTACCACGAGGGTGTCTATTTTTTCGAGATCATTCCCCTCTTCTTCCGAAAGTGAGACGGTGGAGAGGGTATAGTTTTTTTCTAGAATATCCTGAAAGGCATAGTCTTGTCGGGGGTTGGGCTCAAACATGGGGAGCCTTTTTTGGCTGGGATGAAGTAGCTCGTGTTCTTGGTGCCCCTTTAGAAAGCCGATGGTTTTTTCTTCCCGTGAACTCACCTTCTTGAGCGCGGAGGTGAAGTCGTATTCAAAATTACCCAGGTTGGTCAGCACGGGGATGGTTTCGTATTTTACGTATCGATCAAAGGGCGAGTCCTCACTGGCTTTTTCTGGATCGTCCTGAACTACAGCGAGCCCCATGTAGACCTTAACCGTCTGTCGCTGGTCTTTTTCGAGGACCTGTAATTGCAGCGGTGGAATTCCAAAATGACGGACCAGCGGAATCAGCGTTTCATCTTTGGTTGGATCAAGGTATTCAACCTGGATCTGTCCGCTGGAAAGGGCTGTGTATTCGTCTATGTAGTCGTTGATATCCTGTCGCACTCGGGCCACTTGTGCCGGTAGATTTTCCGACAAAAAGACTTTTACCAGTACTTCTCCTGGCAGGGCAGAGGCGATGTCTTTGGAAGAATCCGAAAGGGTATAAACCTGCCCCTGAGTGAGGTCGAGCCGGGTAAAAAACTGATAAGAAAGCAGGTTGAGTCCGACGACTAAACACAAAGCAATGAGAACGTTGAGAGATCGAATCATGGAAATAGAAGTTATCTGGATTGTTTGAGGACCTGCGTGTTGAGGAACAAAAAGAGTCCAATAAAGGAGGCGTAGTAGATGATGTCTCGACTGTCGATGACTCCTCGAGCGATGGAATTGAAATGCGCTCCCAATCCGAGGAACTCAAAGAATGAAGCCAAAAAGCTGGGCACCGAATAGGTGACCAGTGGTTCTCCGAGAATAAAGAAGAAAAAAGCCAAAAGCACTGTGATGATAAAGGCGACAATCTGGTTTTTGGTCAGGGAACTAATAAAAAGTCCCAACGCGCTATAGCTCATCCCCAACAAAAGCGCTCCGAGATAGGCGGTAAAGGTGGTCCCCCAGTCTAGTTCGCCCACCGATGAAAGCGTCATGGGAATCGATAAGGTCAAAATCAGGCTGAGAAGAAGAAACAAAAAGGTGGCTGCCGCTTTGGCGAGGACCGCCTGATTGGCCGAAACCGAAGAGGTCAGCAGGGTTTCAATCGTCCCCTGTCGGTATTCTTCTGACCACAACCGCATGGTAAGGGCGGGAATAAGAAAGAGAAAAATCCAGGGAAGAAGGCCAAAAAAGTTTCGCATGGTGGTCTGTCCGATGAGGAAAAAGGATTTAAAGAAAAACCAAGATCCAAAAGCCAGAAATACCACCAAGAATATATAGGCAATGGGGGAATTAAAATAAATTCGAAGTTCTTTGCGGACGAGGGCGTTGAATTGGGTCATGGGGGAGGTTTAATAATATTTTGAAGGAATCAGGTATAAGGTAGTAGGAATTAGGCGGGGATAGCTACTGCCCCGTTAGTTGTTGGAATACGTCTTCCATGCGTTGTTTTTCGGTGATCATTTCGAGCAGTTCAAGCTCGGAGGATACGATCTGGCGAGCAATGTCGGCTCGACGGTCTTCGGAGGTGTAGATGTTAAAAACGATTACTTCACCTCCGGGAACGGTTTCTTTTTGAAGGTCCTGGAAGTTTTCTATGACCCGAAGGATCGATTCGGTCTTGTTGGGGCATCCTCTAACCATAATACGAGTTCTATGAGAAGCGCTTTGGCCCCGCATTAGTTCATCGGGGGTACCTTCGGCCACGACTTCTCCTTTGTTGATTACCACGACTCGGTCGGCCACGGCCTCGACCTCTTGCATGATGTGGGTGGAAAGAATGATGGTTTTTTCCTGTCGCAGGGTGTCGATAAACTCACGGATCTCGATGATCTGGTTGGGGTCTAGCCCCGTGGTGGGTTCGTCGAGAATGAGGATCTTGGGGTCATGAATGAGCGCCTGTGCCAAACCAACTCTCTGTTTGTATCCTTTGGAAAGCTCTGAGATGTCGAAATAGAGTTTCTCTCTCAGCCCACAGACTTTGGCCGTCTGGGCGATGGCGAGGGGTTTGTCGGCAGCAGAAATACCGTGCACCGAAGCGGCAAAATCGAGGTGCTCGTACACGTTTAGATCCGGATAAAGCGGCGCATTTTCTGGCAGGTATCCTATTTGGCTTTGAATCTGAGCGGTGGTGTCTTCGAATAATTCAAGACCGCCCATTTCTACCTTTCCCTGATCGGCCTCGATGAATCCGGTCATGATTTTCATCGTGGTGGTTTTTCCTGCTCCGTTGGGACCCAGCAGGGCCAGGACTTCTCCTTTTTTTACGCTAAAGCTAACGTCTGAGAGCGCTTTTACGTGTCCGTATTTTTTCTGTAGGCCTTGAACGGTGATCATGGGGAGGGAAGTTAGACAGTAAATCAAAATGGAAGTAGGAATTAGGAATCAGGGGGTAGGTCCGGCTTCGCATTCGACTAAAGGTAATTTGATGGCTTCGCCGGATGAAGGTGAGGGGCTTTTTTGGGGGGGCAATTTATCAAAGAAACCTCACTCTTGCTTATAATGGTTTTTTAGAAGAAAAAATGAAAGTTTGGCCCCTCCTTATTTTGCGTCCAAAATTTTATGAACCCTTTGGGCGTTGACAATTTTTTTGGATTGATGGATGGCGCGCGTGATTTTTTTATTAAAAAAAGTGTCTCTTTTACTGAACCTGAATTTTCTTTTTATAAAAGGGTTATCTCTGTTTTCATTAAATTAACCTTAAATTTTCATTAAACATAAATTTGACAAAAAGTCATTGTTCGTGTTACGTAGTTTGATGTTTTATTCTGGAAGAATAGAACGTTGTTTGTGATTCAATAGAAATTCTCATGAATTATGAATCATGAATTATGAATTATGGGGGACGGTAACTTCTAAAATTATTTAAAAATGAAGGCGTTGGTGGTGGATGATAATCCTTTGGTGTTGGACATGCTTACCAAAAGCTTAAAAGAAGAACACTTTTCGGTGGATCGATCGGTGGACGGAGAGGACGCTTTTCACAAAGCGAGGTTTGGTAATTTTGAGATCATTTTGCTCGACATTATGCTGCCGAAGAAAAGTGGTTTTGAAATTGTTTCGGCCCTGCGTGCTTTGGGCATCGCCACTCCGGTGATCTTGATTTCGGGGCGGAGTTTTACTTCCGACAAGGTCAAAGGCCTGGATCTGGGAGCCGATGACTATTTGGTCAAGGGATTTTCGATGAGCGAGCTAATTGCCCGGGTCAAGAGTTTGATCCGGAGAAACAACAAGCATTCCAACAACATCATTCGCTGTGGGGATTTGATGGTGGATTTTTCGAAAATGACGGTCGAACGTCGAGGGAGGCTGGTGATGCTGACCCGAAAAGAATTTGGACTCCTGGTTCAGATGATCAAAAAACAAAATTCGATCGTGAGCCGAGAGGAGCTAATAGCCAATGTCTGGGAGACTGGCGAACAAAATGTTAGCTCAAATACGGTGGACGTTCATATTCAGTATCTGCGCAAAAAAATCGAAAAGCCGTTTCACAATGGCGAGATTATTCACACGGTCCGAGGGGTGGGCTATATGATTAAGTCTCCTCGTCGGCGCAAGAAGTGGTTTAACCCCTATTGGTGCTCATGAAAAATTCTTTTCCTCCCGCTTTGGTAGATCGTCTCTTCCTTTTGGGAGGAAAAGAGACCGAAACCAAAGAAAAAAAACAAATCCTCAACCAGTTTGAACGTCAATTCCAGGCTCAAAACTGGATCCTCACCGAATTTGCCCACGAACTTCGGACCCCACTGGCGCTGCTAAAAAACTACTTTGAGACCTTTGAAACTGATGCCGACCACAAAGCTCCCGGACTCCGGATATTGGAATCGGCTTTTTCGCTGTTGGATCAGACCGCTACCTTGCTGCACCACCCCGAAGAATCCCCCACTCCTTTTACACTTTTGTCCATGCCAGATTTGGTGGCTGAAGTAGTCGACCAATTTCGCCCCCTCGCGCCGAAACACCAGATGGTTTTCCATCCCCCCAAAAGATTGATTCAGATTCGGGGAGACGAACACAAAATACGAGAACTCATCAAAATCCTGCTCGAAAATGCCATCAAATACACTCCTCCGGGAGGACTCATTGATCTTTATTGCACCTCGTCGCGCACCAATATGATCCTCAAAGTTCAGGATACCGGCGAGGGCGTAGATAAATCCTGGCAGAAAAAAATCTTCCAGCCCTTTTTTCGCGCCAGCACTTCTCAATCTGGCGCGGGACTAGGCCTGGCCATTGCCAAAAAAATTACCGAAGCCCACAGCGGAAGCATCGGCGTATTGTCGAGTCGGGGGAGGGGGAGTTGTTTTTGGGTGAAGGTGGGATTGGCAGAGAGCAAGGAAACAGATTAATTGAAGAATATGTGATATTTCTTGCATGGTTACAGGAATAAGGAATTAGGAATGAGGAATAAGGGGTAATTAAATATCTTTTTATGCTGAAAATACGATATTTTACGGATTTGTTTGCTTGGAAAGTATCTCATGAATTGGTGGTAGCTCTCTATGAAATATTGAAGACTTTCCCAAAGGAGGAGCAATTTGGTCTTACTAATCAGATGCGTCGAGCCGCTATATCCATCACTTCGAATATTGCTGAAGGTTTTAGTCGCCCATCTTATAGGGAGAAAATTAGATTTTACTCAATTTCTTTAGGGTCGGTGACTGAACTTCAAAGTCAATTGATAGTGGCTCGTGATATAAAGTATTTGCCATCTACTAAATTTTCTTCCCTCTACAAGCAAACAATTCGAATCCACAAACTCATTAATGGTCTTATAAAGACCTCCAAAAATTCCCCTTATTCCTAATTCGTTATTCCTCATTCCACCAGCTCCAAGATTTCATTGCACTACTACCACATCTCCACATAATCCTAAAGTGACAAATCCTCCGTCTCCCCTCCACTCATCCGCAGCTCTCTTTTGGCCTTGCAGACCGAGTCGTATAACGACTGAACCCCCTCGTCTCCGGTGTATCGGTTGTCTAATTCGCAGATTTTTTCCAGAAAAGCGTCTAGATGCCGAAGCATCCGTTGTTTGTGGTCGTGAGAAGTGCGTTTTTGGGGGGTCATTTCACCGGCCTTATAGTGATTTTTTGAGATATGTCAAGATTCTGGGGGTTGTTTTGTTGCTTTTGAGCCCTAAAATTAAAGAAAAAAATTCATGGAGCAAGAATCAGACTTTTTCTCTGGACCAGGGGAAGAACAAACGCTTCTGGCCTCTTATTCCACAACGGAACAGTATGCCATCTATCTCTTGTATTTGCAGGATCTCGAAAAAAAAGGACTTTGTGCTTCGGAAGAAGTTCAGACTTTTATGGATTATGCCTTTGGGAGCGAAGGACAAACTTTTTTTTATAGGGCTGTAAAAACACTCAAAACGGTTCCTAAAGATGTTTTGGAAGCCGTTGTAAAAAGTTTTAGTCTCACTCAGGAACAATACCAATCCAACATTGAACCTATAAGAGGTATTACCCCAGAACAACGTCCTTCCTTCGGAGAGACAACTCAGGGGGTTGAGGGGGGGCCAGCAAAAGCTCGCCACTTGCTAAGACAGGTGTTCGGTCATTGGGGGGCTCATCGGAGAGAGTTAGAATTTATTGATGAAGCTCCCTGGACCTTTTTTGAAACCGCATCCCCCAGACTTGTGACCTCCTATCTAGAATCTCAAGGAAAAGAGGTCGTGGCTCTTATTCTTAGTCAGATAAAGTCCCGTCGGGCCAGAGAATTATTTGGGTTGTTTTCGGAAGAAATGCAGGTTCAGATTCTGCGTCAAATGGCCTGTTTAAATGATATTTCTCCCCAAAAACGGACTCAAATAGGAGAAGTGGTTATGACACATTTAAAAAAACACAACATCCCTCAGTTGTCCGAGGAATTAAAACAAAGAGAAAGACTTCTCCAGGATATTTCAGAACGACTTGCTCAATGGGAAACCTCTGATCGGCAGAGTCAGCTGGCCTATATTAAAGAAAGAGACCCCCTCTTGGCACAAATTCTTGTCGAATTACCCGATTTGAAAAGGATTGTGGAGAGAGATGGATTTGCCTTTGAAGATCTTGAAAATATTTCAGATCGAACTATTCAGGATCTTTTTTATCGATTTGCTCACCGTCTTGAAACTTCTGTTCTTGTTCTGGCCCTCAAAGGAGCGAGTGCCGAAGTTCGCGATCATTTTTTTAGAAATATGAGTTGTCGAGTACAAGCTGATGTTAGGGAAGAGCTAGGATTTATGGGGCCAAAACACCTTTCTGATGTTCAAGAGGCTCAAAAACAAGTTTTAGATGAGTTGTGGAAGATGATAGAGTGGGGCCTAGCTTTTTTGCCGCAAGGAGAAGCTGAAGAAACGGTTATTGCCTAATTTTCGAATAAATCATTATTCAACGTTTAAATTTTGACACAGTTAATCCGGACGACACATTGCTGCGCCGTCCGGAAGTGAAAAATATCGCCTTGTTTCGGGGAGGCTGGCCTCAGAAGCTTCTTTTGTCCCGCTTCTCAACTTTGCTCTGACAGCTGATGCAGAGCCTGACGGTCGGACTGGCTTCCAGTCGCGCCTGGGGAATTTCGCATCCGCAGTCGTCACAATCGCCATAGGATCCCTCTTGAATGCGCCGGAGAGCCGCATTAATCAAGATCTTTTTTCCCCCTCGACGAGAAGCTTGGAGATCTTCGTCGTCATCCACATCAAGACCTCGATTACTCACCACCTCCAGTTGGGCCAACTGCTCTTCCAGAGCGGCTTTTTGTTGTGTATAAAAATCTTCTTCGGACATGGTCATCTGGACTTCCTCCTCGTGTAAGGCCATACGAGAGCACAAATCATTGCGCTCTCAAAACAATATTAAAAGGCAAATTCTTATGAGCTCGTGGAGCTTTACGGGTTTGGGGCAAAAGATCTGGCCGCTTGTTTACACATTTTATTGTATTTCGTCAACCCGATTATCTTCATTAAGAAAATCCCGGCCACATGTGTGGCCGGGATTCCCGTTTGTCGTCTCCTTTGATCACTATCAGATGCTGAATTGAGTTGCGGCATGGTCACTGAGCGCAATATCGTTCTGCTGAAGCCAGCTCTGAACGAACGGGTCATCTTCAGCAGCTTGCTGATCGCTCTCTGGGGGTTCGAATTGGGCAAGTCGCGCCCAATAGTCGGCCCCATCCACATCGGTTTCGCCATCCCCAAGGGGGATGTCAGTCAGCTCGAATAAATCATCGTGGTTGATGATCAGTTCCATGATCGATCTCCTGCAATATGGTTAAACAACGTGAGAGGGATCCAATAGACGTTTACCATCTGTTGAATCCCTCCCACTTGTACCAAATCTTGGGAAAAGCTCATGAATACAGGGAGACGTGTGATGCCTGTTGTGATCCCAAAACTCTGCGGATTTTCCTCGACCAAGCGCAAAGAAAAGGCGCACCTTTTTTCGCGTCTTATGTCGAAGGCCTCCAACTCTCTGAGAAACGGTACCCTGAGAGGAGAGCTAACTTTGGCATCCAAGAATCACACTGATCCCTGCAATAATCGTTCTCTAAAAGATCAAATCATTGTATTATATCATATTTTCAGTACTTTGTGCAATTAATTTGATCAAAAAAAGACCCCCTTTCCTTGGAATGAGTGGCAAACTCTTTTAGGGTAAAGTTCTAACTTTTTTGCTTCTGAACTTAAGGTTGTGTTCCCCCTAATAGGGGGAAGTGGGTCCCCGGGAACCGATGCAAAATCACATCGGCCCCAGGGTTTGGTCGTTATTGCTGAATCAGCTTCCCCATTGCGCCAAAAGGTGAAGGGGGACTTGATTGGCGTGTTTTCCCAGGTCTTCTTGGGCCACTCCTTGACCGGCTTCATTGCGACGTCTCCGAAGAGGCGTAGCAGTGCGACGGGAAGAAGGGGAACGACGCTGGGTTCTGGTATGAGAATTACGTTTGCGCATTGCGCGAACTCCTTTGCCTAGAGTATTAACGATTAGTGGAACCTCAGAAAGAGTTTAGATTTACACTCCTTGTGAGGCTCCACTTCGATCACCCTTTGCGAAAAATCCTAAAACCAGATTCAAACCGATTATCCGAAACAGCAAAATGATGCCCGCTCTTCCTCAACGAGAAAACTATTGAGTTCTGAAAATTTGGAGGGTTTCTCCTCGTAAGGAAAAATCGTCACAAATCCGCATTTTAACCGATTTCAACGACCAAGATCGGCCTCAAATCATGTTTCTTCAGAAAAGAAGGCATTTTTTTGCTGTGGGGGTACGTTATGTAAAAGAACAATCTGCTTATTATAGCACAAAAACCCACCTTTGTTCAATTTATTTGATCAATTGGTAATTATTTTTCTTTTAGGATCAGATTTTTTATGAGAGATAAATAAAAATCTGTCATTCCGAGTCGTCATCGTTGTATGTTTCAATACAATTTGTGACTCGGGATGACGATTTTTATTATTAATCCTCAGCTCATGAAAAAAAGTATTAACTCAATTATTCAAAGGGGAAACATCTTCCATAAAGACCTCTTGAAACCTTCTCTTGTTATAAGAGAAGGTGGCGAGGCAAGTCCATAGTGAGTGATATACAATCTCCGAGCCGGATGAGTTCCCTTCTCCCACAAGCCAGCTCTCTCTATCGGCAGTTCTCCACAATCCACTTTTCGATGGCCAGGGCAAATTCGGAATTGTCGTCGGAGGTGAGGGTGATGCGGCCGGTTTTCATCATTTGGTCGATTTTGAACAGACCTTCGTACATTCCTCGGATCTGATTCATCGAAAAATTACGAGAGCGAGAAAGTGTCTTTTTTACCACAAAGGGATGGAGCTTGGTACGTTTGGCTATCGCGGATTCGGGGACATTGTGATCGAGGGCGGAGCGAAGTTGGGCGTGAATGCGCACTTCTCGAACGATCATGGCGAATATCTGATGAAGGGATTCTCCCGAATCGAGCAGAATACTGAGCGCTTTCATGGCGCCGGGAATGTTTTTGCGGCTGAGGCAGTCGGTGAAGTCCCAGATGACCATCTTGGGGTGCGGAATGGTGAGGTCCTCTATCAGTTGGGCTGAAATCGTTTCGCCGTCGGCAGCGGTGATGAGTTTTTCGATCTCTCGCGCCAGGTTCCAGCCATTATCTCCACAGCGTCGCACCAAAAGACTCCCCTCTTGAAACTTTAGGTCCCCTCCTTGGCTTTTGGTGTATTCCAGCACCCACTGCACCAAATTCCCCTCGTCGAGGGTTTCAAAAATCTCGGTTTTGGTATTGGCCAACAAATATTTTGAAAACTTCTTTCTTTTGTCCAGCTGCGGCTCGATGCAAAAGATCGTCACCGAGTCGGCCATTTGGGTCAGATGATCAAAAAAACCACTTTTTTCGGCCTGTTCAAATTTTTCGGGCGTCCAAAAACTGTCCAGCAGAACAAATCTTTTTTCGCCAAAAAGACTGGGAGTCAGCGCGATACTTTCGAGGTCGGCAAATGGGGTTTCATTTTTGAGCACCGAATACTCTCCTTCAGGGTACTTGGTAAAAAAACCAGATTTGTAGAACTGAAAACGTTGGTGGAGCCGAAAGTCGTCGGGACCAGTGAGCAGGAACAGGTTTGGTATCATAGGTAAATAATAAGTAATGTTTGATTTTTGGGGAGTTTTGCTTATCGTGGGAGTACAAAATGGCTTCGGCCTCGTGAGAGGGTTTATCCCTCTCCTGAAGAATCGGGAATCTCCTTTATGAGTTTCTCGATTTTTGTTTTGAGAATTCGAAAATCTTCTTGTTTTAGAGTTCCTATTTTGTGAGCCATTCTTTTTTTATCCATCAACTTTAGCTGAGACAAAATGGCGGTTCTCCTTTTGGCTTTTGAATCAATTACTTCGAGATAGTATTTCCCCTTTTTATTCTTCGTCGTCAGTGGAATACCCCAAAACAATTGGTGGTTGAATTTCTTAAAAACTATTACGGGTCTTCGAAATTCGCCTTTTCCGTCTTGTTCACACCCGATATTTTTTCCCAAATAAGCAAACCAGATCTCTCTTTCGTGAAAATACACTCGAGGATTTGCCCCTTCTAAATCAGTTTTTTTCTTATGCCATTTAGAAAAATCTTTCATCTGTTAAATTTTTCTAATTTTCACGTTCCGCATTCCTACTCCGAGTCCGTGTTTGATCTGAATCCAAAAAATTGCCCCACTAAAAGCCTTGCGAGCTACATCGGGGATTTTGTCGGGCCACTCGACAAAACAAGAAACATTTGGGTCTTCGGCGGTTTCGGCAAAACCTCTGACAAAAAAGTCTTGAGGATCGGTGAGACGATAAAAATCAAAGTGGGCAAACTGTTGGCCCGTTGTGGTTTGGTATTGGTTCATCAGGGTGTAGGTAGGAGAAGGGATTTCACCACTGATGCCGTGGTGAGTGAGGAGTTCTTGGGTAAAAAAGCTCTTCCCCGCTCCCAGTCCCCCCTCGAGAAAAATTGTGTAGTTGGAACTTGGCTTGAGATGAGCTTCGTAAAATTCCTGAGCAAGTTTTTTGCTCGACTCAGGATTAGGGCAGGATTGAGATATGAGGGGCATGGGCAGGGATTACGTAGTTAAAAACTGAATCATGAAGCATGAATAATGAATTATGCTTTGAAATAAAAATATTTTATTCCCCCATTATTTATGATTCGTAATTCATGATTCACCGTCTTAAATCTGTATAGTTTCATAAGGATTCTTTTTCAAACAAAATTTCCCATCTCCTTCTCTTTGCTCTATATTACCCCCCGATTTAAGCAATATCTTCATGAAAATTCAACATTTTGGCGGAAACACTTTTTTGGTTCAGGGAAAAGACACCAAAGTGGTCTTGGATCCTTCGGTGGGAGAGTCTTTTGCTTCGGTTGATTTTGCTACTAATTCTGGAAACGCCAGTTTTGAGGGAGTAAAGGAGGCGAAAAAGTTGTTAACCCTTCCGGGCGAGTTTGAAATCTCGAATGTGTTGGTGATGGGGTACTATACTGAAGGAAAAAATGTGGTTTATAAATTGATTGTGGATGATGTTTCGATTGTGCATTTTGGACACCTGACCGCGGCCCCCAATACGAAGTTTTTTGAAAACCTGGGAGAAAATATAGATGTGATTTTGCTGCCGCTGAATGAAACCTTCAACGACAAAGCGGCCAAGGAGCTGATCGAAAAACTGGAGCCACGCATGGCCATATTGGGAGGAAATGCAGACTATTTTCCGAAATTAGTCGAAAACATGGGGGCCAAGGTGGGAGAAGAAAATCCTATCAAGCTTTCGAAATCCGGACTATCGGACGATAAGACCCAGGTGGTTATCTTGCCTTTGGGAGAATAGTTTTTTGCTTGAAATTGAGGGACGAAAAGAATAAGTAGGGGGTAGTTGTTCTTTTATAGTTCAAAAATCGAAGGCTATTTGCCCGTTTTTGGTAGAGAAAAGAATGCTCGAGCAACAGAGTAAATTTTTTCTTTCTGATTTTTAGCGGGTGAATTTTTCCTTCGGTTTGATCCTGGTTCTGACTACAGATGGAGATCGCTTATGAATCGCTGGTTGAAGATTTTTATGGTGTGCTGTTTGGCGCTTGTTATTGTTGCTCCCCTGAGCGGATGTGGGTCTAGAGCCCAGAGCGGGGCCGCCATTGGAGGCCTGTCTGGGGCGTTGATTGGCTCGCAGACCGGTAAATCGAAACACCGGACCAAAAATGCCCTGATTGGCGGCGCCATCGGTACTGCCGGGGGGTATATTATTGGCAACGAAACTGACCCGAACCGTTGATAAAGGAGGTGCTCTTCTCGACGAATATGATACCGAAGTAACCGATGAAACACTGGATGGATCAATCCCATAAGGAAACCGATCAGAGGCTTGTACTCTGATCGGATCTTTTTTGCATTAATTGACTTTTGTTTTGTTTTTGCCTAATAATCAATTCAGATCATTCAAAAAAATGACCCTCCAGGTAGACCCTCAGCTTCTTCAGCCTCCGCTCAACTTTGTGGGGCCACTCCCCGATACCCGAGAGGATCTGGAAGAAGCCGAACTCCCTGCCTACCAAGAGCATGAACGTCGATCTTCGGTGGATGCGTGGGCAGCCTATGAACAGGTCCGGGTCATGCGAGTTTCTGATGTGTCAGACGAAGCGATCGTGCAGGCTTATGAACGAGTTCTCCGACTGGACGACTGGCATATGACCGACCAGGACTACTATGATTATGGTCTGGCCTTGTGGTATTTGGGCCAAAAATCACGAGCTCAATGGGCTTTTGAGCAGGCAAAAAAACTGAATAAGGGAATCTGGGTGCACTCGCTGCTGACCTTTCTCGACACCAAGGGATTAGAGGCTCAAAGTGACCTGGTCGAAAAGGTTCGGCGGGTTTATCGTAGTGCCTCTTATACCCCGCCTTCTTTTTGGGACAATTTGTTGAGTATTTTTTCTTGGCGAAAAAGCAAGATGAAGAGCTATTTGGGGCACAAATTGCCACTCAAAAAAGAACTTCGATTACATGGTCCTTCCCTGAGGAAAAACAACTTGTCATAGCCCCCGATATTCAATATAACCGAATGGTTCTCGATTATTTTCGTTTTGAGTACTTGAGACATTCTTTCACATGATGGCAAAAGATTGAGATTTCTCATTATTTAATCATTGCCCACTTCTGATCAGGAGACGCGTTATGCGAAAAATCTTGCTTGTTGATGATGACCCGGTCACCCTTGAACTGCTTGAAAAAATGCTTGAATCGCTTCATGAGCCGATCATAAAGGCTCATTCGGGAGAAGAAGCCCTGAATCTGGTGAATAAACACAACCTGGGCTTGGTCATACTGGATATGAAAATGCCGGGTATTAATGGACTTGAGACCTGCACACGCCTAAAAAATCTGCCAAAAATGCAGCATGTCCCCATTATTTTTTTCTCGGCCAAAAGTGCGGAAGCAGATATTGTTGGGGGCTTTCAGGCGGGAGCGGCGGACTATCAAGTAAAACCGTTCAATCAAGCGGTCTTCCTCGCTCGGATTCGGTACCATTGGGCGCAGAGTGAGACCCTCCACCGGTTACAGGAAGCTTCTGACCGTCTTTCTCGTCGCCCCTAGTTCAGTCTTCTTTCTTGGCCGTCATTCTTGTGAACTATTGGGGGCCCTCCTTTGGGCCTCCATTCTTTATGAGGGCTTCTTTGTCTTCTCTTTTCCACCGCTTCACCTCCCACTCTCGACTCATGGCCTCAGATTTGGTCTCGAATTCTTCGAAATAGATGATCTTTATTGGTCTCCGGCCGGAGGTGTATTTGGCTCCGGTTCCTTCGTTGTGAGCGGCTTCTCTTTTTTTGATATCGTTGGTGTAGCCTCCATAAAGGGTATTGTCGGCACAGCGAGCGAGATAGAAATAGTGCATTGCAATCATCATATTTCTTTTGAATTCGAAAAAAAGAGGTCGAGTAACTCTTTCTGTCCCAGGCCCTCTTTTATCTTTCTTTTTAAGCGGCTAATTTTTCTATGTGCTCCACTAATCCCGGATTTTCTAATCCTTCTACTATAAACAACAACCCTCCAATTACCGATTCTCTTTCAGCCTGTTTTCTTTCTCCGGAGATCTTAAGTGCGTCAAAACTCTGATTAATTTCATGTACGGTTTGATCTAAAATTGCTTTTATACCTTCCATTGCGGTTTCTCTTTTGGCTTCTGTTTCGCTCGTTAATACCTGACGGAGCAAGTTGGCAATGCTTTCGGCCCGGGTTTCGACCAGGACTTCTAGTCTTCTTTTTTCCAACGCTAACCCAAGACTGCCTTCTTGAGCTTCGGCAAGAAAGTCCTCATTGGGGGTCCCTACGGCTGGAATATAAGTTTCTCCACTGCCCTGGGGCCAAAGATCTGACTCATGCCAAGAAAAGGGATCTGGTTCTCCTTCTTGGACTCCTGACACGTCTTGAATCCCTTGATAAACATCCATTCCTCCCCCTTTTTGAGCCATTAATGCTCGTAGATGATCGTGTTGCTGCTCTTCATGAGAATCTTCTGTGGGAGCCTCTACCGCCGGTTCTCTTGAATCTGTAAAAGGAGTTTCATCCCAATAGAAACCTGAGTCCTCTGGAAACAAGTTTTCTACATCATCTGAATGGTCTAAATGATGGCTCATACTTAAGTGATCAGCTCTAGTTTTTCGCAAAATAAATCAACTCTAGCGTGTTGTCAATTTTTAGTCATTATTTTCTCAGGTTACATTACAAAATGATTCCTCACTGAAAACCCCCGATTTCTTATGGGGGCCAGGAGGCAATGGCTATCACCAATATGTGTTGACACATCACGCGTGTGTCTAAGGATTTGTTGTCATAGAATGGGACAAATAAATTCAACAAAATGAATGAAATACATCACACCAACGGCGGACTGACGGCAGAATACTATCATTTTTTGTCGGAATCTTTTGTTTCTCAGACCGAGGCTCTCTCCGACTCAGAGGCCTCCTATGTGCGAGCGTGTCGTGAAAAAGAACTTCTGGTCGATGAACCGGGAACTGAAGTAGTTCGAATGACTCTTGACCTAGTTCGCTCTCGCATTGAGATGATGAAACAACTCCTCCATCTGTTTCGAAACCAAGAAAGTGACGATCAATACCGAAACCAGCTGAACAATCTTACTCGAAGTATTATTCGTCTCTTGGGATCGGCTCGAAGTCACTGCGAATATGATTCTCCGGGCTATGATCAGTCGACGCACCCAAATGGGTTTGAACTGGAGAGGCAGAATGGGTATGAAGGAGTGCTGTATAACCGCTGGGAAAGCCCCTATGTTCGATCTCGAGAAAGTGAGTTGGAATCTATTCTGCAACTTCCCGATCAGCACTCTTTGCTTTTGCATTCTTCTGGAATGGCGGCTTTTGGAACGATTCAGGAATATCTGATGCGCCATGTTTTGCAGCCGGGCAAGAAAGTCTGGAGTGTGAATGATATCTATCATGAAGCTGAAAACCGTATTGCCTCCTTGGGGCGTATGGGGATCGAAGTATTACAGGAAAAAGAATACGAAGGGGCCAAAGTAGTGGATCGGATTAATGAAGAATCTATTGACGTCGTGTATTTTTCTTCGGTTATGAATACCTATGACCTGAGAATGTTTTCTTTTGAAGACCTCTTACCACACCTGCCCGCAATCAAAAAGGAGGTTTTATTTGTTTATGACGATACGATGTCGAGTGCTTTTTATCGTCCAGATCTACAGCAAAACCTTCCTCCAAATGTAAAAATTATCAGTTTTGGTTCGCTTAACAAATACTTTCAGTTCGAAAGCACCGTGGAGCTGGGACAAATAATTGTCCCGGAAGAACTGAAACAGACCTTCATGGAATGTCGTCAGCTCGCCGGAACGATTGCTTATGACTCGAACCTTGCCCAATTTCCTCAATACGATCGAGAGCTTCTTTTGGGGCGAGTAGAACTTTTTACTCAGAATGCCCTTTTGAGCGCTCAGATTATTTCTGAAAGTGGGCCTTTTCACGTCAAACATCCCCTCCTCCCTGATCATCCCGACCATCACCAGGCCCAAAAAGCGCCGCTGATTGCGTCTGGAGGAGTGTTTATGCTGAATTTTAAAGCCCCAGAGAGAAACACCCGAGACCAGTGGAGTCAGTACCTTCGTGACTTGGTTTTGGAGGCCAAGAGGCAATCTATCCCTGTGGTAATCGGCGATAGCTATGGCCACTCGATCCCTCGAATTCACATTGGAGGAAGTCGATCGGATTCGCCTTATCTTCGTGTTTGTGCGGGAGACCGTTCTCAGCAAACCACTCAGCGCTTTGCCGAACTCTTTGGCACCGTTGCCTAATTTTATTCGCTCGTCTGGGCCACCACCCGCACCGGACTCCCCTCGCAACTGGTCTTAAGCGGCCACGCTAATACTTCGAAGGCTTTTAGGGGGATTAGATTTTCAAGCTTGCACAGGTTTTCGATGATCAGGATCTCTTGGCTCAAAAAACTTCGATGCAGATCAAAAGGTGGGCCGTCGGGACTTGGAGTGTCCATGCCCACAATTTTTATCTGAGAGGCAATGAGGGCCTGGGCAAAGTCTTCGTGAAAAACCGGATGATCCACGTAGTAGTCTTTCTGACGGAACTTCTCTCCCCAACCGGTACACACCAATACAATGGCGTCCTTTTTTAAATCCACCCCCGCTAAAGACTGGGGGGTAATAATTCCTTTTTTCGCTTCGGCTCTTGCATCGACCACAATCCCCTTTCCCACGAAGTGATCGAGCGGTATTTCCGACAGGTTTTTGCCCCCTTCAATCATATGACCGGGAGCATCAATGTGGGTGCCCACATGAATTCCTGTTTCTAATCGGCTCACCCAATAACCGTGTTCTTTTACCGTACACACGGTTTTTATCCCCGAAGCATCATCCCCCGGATAAACGGGCATGTCGGAAGTAATGGTGTGGGAGCAGTCGTAGAGCATAGCTTTTAATAAGCCACGGGAGGTGGGGTCTCTGACTCTTTTTGTTTCCTTATTAGATCGGCTACTCTTAGCGCCATTTGTAGGTCCTTCATAGAGGTTAGCCCTGTTTCATCACAGATCTGTTCATGACGTTCGGCCTCAGCCTGCTCTTGGTCTAATTGATCCATAATGCCGGTGGCTGCCCGAATTAACACAGCTCTTTTTGCTGGATCTGTGCACGCCCGAGCTTCGTCCAGCAGAGATGTTGCCGTGAGGAGATCCTGGGCTTCTGCATGTGGATCATCAGCAATATAGGGAGTTTCTGACATAGTAATAATGCAAAATGTGTGGTGCCACGAGGTAGAATTGAACTACCGACACAAGGATTTTCAGTCCTTTGCTCTACCACTGAGCTACCGTGGCGTCGTCGGACGTGACTGCGTATCTTTCGTTGTTCTTCCGCTCCGCTTCAGAAAAACTTCAGATACTCCGTAACGTCCTCCTCTTACAAAAATGCTTATAAAACCTAAGTTTCTCAATCATTTTTGTAGTTTTTTTTAAAGATCTTCTATTGCTTGCTGTTTGTTGTTAACTATTGACTCTCGTTCGGGCCCCCATTTTATTGGGGGAATGCTGCTGTTAAATATCTATAATCCGGGCGGGATTGTACGGGAAAAATTGGGATCGTCAAAAAAAAGCAAATGGGCTTGATCCCCTTATGCAAAACAGAGAATACTTAATACTTAATCCTTAATACTCTATACTAGGCTTTGGAGAATAATAAATTCATCATTATAAACCCTCCTCCTTGTCTCCCCCTTCTCAAACTTAACCCCTCCTCAACCATGGCTACCCTCATTTCCGGCAAAGACATCGCGGCTTCTCTGACCCACAAAAATCTCAAACCTCGAATTCAGTCTCTCAAAGAAAAGGGTATTACTCCCAAGATTGTGGTCATCCTTATTGGCGAGGACCCGGCTTCGAAGATCTACGTGGGCCAGAAAGAAAAAATGGCGACCAAGATTGGGATGGCGTCTGAAGTGATTCGAATGCCCGAGACGGTGACGGAGGCAGAAGTACTCCAAAAGATTGAAGCTATCAACGCAGATGATTCGATCCACGGATTGATTGTGCAGGTGCCGGTGCCCGACCATATCTCCGTTTCAAAAATTCTAAATACGATTGATCCGGCCAAAGATGTGGACGGATTTGCGACGGAAAATATCGGAAAGCTCTTTTTGGGAGAGACAGCCCTGGACTGCTGTACGCCCAAGGGGGTGATTCGGATGCTCGAGGAGTCAGGGGTCGAAATCGAGGGAAAGCAAGCCGTGGTGGTGGGAAGATCGAATAATGTGGGAAAACCGGTGGCGGCTCTTCTGCTCAATAGAAATGCCACAGTGACGGTGTGCCACTCTCGAACAAAAAACTTGAACGATGTTTTGAAGACGGCCGAGATTTTGGTTGTAGCGGTGGGGCGTCCAGAGTTTATCAATGGTGATCAAATTTCTCCCGGAACGGTGGTGATTGATGTGGGAATTCACCGAAAAGACGACGGCAAACTCTGTGGAGATGTGCACTTTGAAAGCGCTGAAAAAGTTGCCGATATGATCTCGCCCGTGCCCGGAGGGGTGGGTCCGATGACGGTGTATACGCTGATAGAGAACACGGTGCAGGCAGCGGAGGAGCTCTCTAGCAATCAATAACATTATTAACTTTTGAGCTTTTGAACTTGTGAAATTTTGAATAAGTAGTTTGGGATTTTTGAGGCTATAAGCGGACCTCCCCGTGGTTTTGCTTTCTTTTTTGTTTGAACTATGCGGACCAGGGCACAGCCTGGCTCCTTTAGACAGGGCCCTTCCCTGTGAGGGGAGGGAACTCTCTCCGGCTCTGATTGAAAAGGCTTCTTTTGTGCCGGGAACTCCATCCGGCTCTGCATCTTAGTGCGCCTTTTTATTTGGTGCTTCGCTGTCCTTCCTCTTATAACAAGAGGAAGGACCAATGTATACTTTGCTTCAAATTCTTAAGCCCTCTCTTGTTATAAGAGAGGGCGCCCGAAACGTTGATACAAATGAAGGTCTCTCATACAGAGGCGGGAGAGACCCCACACATAAATCCCCCCCACTCCTGACTACTCACTCTTGCCTGCTGACTATCTACGCCGCCCGCTGTAATATTTGATATTCATTATTGGCTGAGGAGGTCTTTTTGGAACTGCTTCCAAAAAATTGGGCAAAATTATCGTTCGCAGTATCGAAGGAGTATCCCCCTGTGGTGTGAACATAGTCGGATAACACTCTCTGAATTCGACCTGAGTTTTCGAAGAGTTGATCGTCCAATTGGTAGAGTTCTCCGTTGAGCTCGTTTCTCTTCTTAAAGATTTCAGCCTGAGAAATTCGATCACTGGAAGTGCCAAAGAGTTCTTTAAATTTTTCCTGGTTTCCGTCTTCGAGCAGTTTTCCCATGAGATTTTCAATTTTGGATCTTGATTTGGAGGCACTCTGCGAATAAACCCCTTCGGCTTCCCATTTATTTTTATCAAAGGTTACCACTCTTTTTCCCTGTTGCTCGTAGTTTCCGGCCATACTCTGAGTGACGGCAAAGGCGGCTTTGATTCGGTTCCCAACTTCACGAAGACGTTTGTCTTTGATATCGAGCCATTCGGGATTATCGCCGAACTGTTTGTCTTTTTCTTCGATGTAGGCCAGGGTCTCTCGGAAGTACCGATCGTATCCATACATTAGGTTTCTCCAGAAGTCGTCTGAGTATTTACCACTGGCGTGTGACTGGAGTACCAACTCTCGACAAACTGCTTCGTAGTCCCAGAAGGTGGCGAACATTTCTCCATCATCGTGGTCGACTTTCCCGGTTGATGTATTTTGAGTACGGCTGGCTCGACCTCGAGCGGTTTCAGATGCCATAATGACGTGGTAGAAGAATTTTGAGGTTCTTTCCTGGGCCGAAGCATCCCACTGAAAGGTCGCTTGATCGTCGCCGCCCAGCATTTTTTTCCAGGCCTCAAAATCGGTCTCGTCCCAAGCCCCATCATGAGCTCCGGGGGTTCCTTTGGGAACGATTTCTCCGTTGAGCTTTTGGGTCCCGGAATCGACGTCGGCAAAAAACTCGATAACCGGAATCCCCTGCATCAGATCCTGAAAACGAGAAAGAGTACTACGCGAGAGGATAGTCTGCCCGGTTCGGGGGTTTTTGATCGTGAGCCCCATAATCAGGTAATACCATCGTTTATCGGGCTGACCGTTCATTTTTCCGATTTCAAAGGCCTGACGCAAAAAGGCCTCGTATCGGGCTGGATTCACCTCGGTGTCTTCTCCTCGTTTCCATCGAGCAAGCATGTCTATGAGAATCAGGTGATGCCCTCCTTCCTGAACCAGATCATCAAACTCTTTTTTAAACGCTCCCTGAGCCTTTTTGTGATTGTCGTCAAAGCTGTCTTCCCAGCTTCGGAAAACATCCCCACTCCACCAGATAGCCTCACAGGCGCCTTTGATCTTCTTTTTTAGGTCGGCGTTGGAGAGGCTTTTGTCTTTGGGGTAGCTAAAGACCACTTGCCCCTGCATGCGGTTAAAGACTTCCCAGAGTTTGGGGTCTTCCCACATCAGGTATCCTTTTTCGAGCAGCAGATCCATACAGGCTCTGATTTCGTCCTGATCGTTGGATCGGTAGAGGTTTTTCTTGATAATCCATCCTTCTTCGTCTTGGTAGGCGGTTTTCCACTCATCAATTCGTTCTTTTTCTGAACTCCGTGACATTCTCACAAATTCTCGCCCATAATCGGAATCCTTTCCGAAGATTTTCATCCCCAGCATTCCCACGGCTCGGTCGGATTTTCGCTTTCGGTTTTTTTCGAGCTTTTCAAAGATCTGCTTGAAGAGTTCATATACATCTCGAAGCGAGAAATAATTGAATTTTACTCTTTTGTGGAGTTTGAACTTGTCCCATCTTTTGCTCTTGTATTCGCCCAGCCAATCACGGGTGGCGGTGGTCTGTTGTTTCATTTCGTCCAGCGAATCGGTGACCTTTTTCCAGTCGGAAAATTCTTGAATCGCCTTGGCTCTTCCTTCGGCATCGGTGTTGTATTTTTCAAGCCAGTTCTGAAAGAAATCGGGCTGGTTAAAATTTGTCAATTCTTGATCAAAAAAATTGATCGAGTCATCATACCCCTTTAGAATACCGTCGAAATATTCTTTGGGGCTTCCGTATTTTTGGATGAACTTGTTGTCGTCCATGTTCATGTCCCCTCGAATGTAGCCCTGAATCTTTCGAACGTTATCTCGGTAGGCCTGAAAAGCCGCGTTAAATTCCGCGTTCATGGCTCCGAATTCGGATTGTGCTTTGAGAGGATCCTGAAAAAATCCGCTCGCGGCCAGGTCCTTTATGTTTTCGGGGACGTCTTTGAGATCGTTGTGAAGTTCGTTTGAAACTTTGTCTCTTAAAAATCCATTATTAAAGTCACAGAGGTTTTTGGTGTTGGCTCCTCCGCGGGCAATTTTGTCCCAGAGAGGATTTTCGGGCTTGGTGGTCCCAGTTCGTAATGACTCGATCAATGAGCCAATATCTTGGTCAAATTGTTCCAGAGCCTCATCGGATACTTTTATCCTGAGATATTCGGCAAAATAAGGATTGGCTTTGGCCATCTGACTGAGAACCAGCTGGAGTTCTGATTTTGTCTTTCCCCAATCGGCGGCAAAATCATCCAGGACGCCCTCATCAATTTTAGGAAGTGAGGTTCCCGGTTCGTGTTTTTTGATCTGTTCGTGAAATCCTAAAACCTGTTTGAGGACCGTATCGATCAAAAATGCAAAACGCTTTTGTTCTAGAGGCGTCTGGAGGTTGAGATGATTGAGCTGGGTATCAAATTCGTGGACCTGTCCGCCCCAATAATCAGTGAGTTCCTCCAGTTTTTCTTTTTCGTCTGGGTTCTCAATCCCTTCGGTGAGGGGATTCATCTGTTTTTGAAACTGATCTATGGCCGCGGTTTTATCCGCTTCGTGCTGATCAAATTGCTGATGCTTCTCGTTGATAATACCCACTTCTCGCGGCTGATGGATGGTAAAGAGATTTTGGAGTTCATTCCAAAATCGTAGTTTTTCTTCGGGCCCTCCTGGGAGTCGACCTTTGATCGAGTCGATAATCGCGCCTCGAAAATGCTGTCTGATTCCGTGTACAATTTCGCGTCGTACCTGGGGATTTTCGATCAGATCATCGTCTCCGGCTTTTTCGACTTCTGCCAGTAGATTTTCGCTCGAAAGCGCCTGTCGAACTTGTTCGGCCCAGGTTTTGGGGTCGGAATTGGGATCAAAATCAATCTGGTCGATAATTCCTTTCTCTTCTCCTCCGGCTCCAAAAAGCGCTTCTTGAATCTTGTGTCGAATCTCGACGACCTTTCGGGTTTTTTCGGGCAGCCCTTCATCGTTGGCTGAACCGGTCATCTTTTCGGCAAAATCTTCCTGCCACAGCACATCTAGATCGTGGGCATAGATTTTGTGATCCCCGATTCGGTATTCGAGATCTTTAAAAAACTGTGAATAATATTTTTGCGCAAGATCTTGTTGTTTATCGATGTCGAAGTACTCGAGAAGCTCAAAAACCATATCTTGTTCCTGAGCACTTTCGTCGTATTGTTTCCTGAGTTCTTCTTTTTCTTTGTTGAGTTTTTCGGTGGAGGACTTGTGGTACTCATCCCATTTGGTCTTCACCTCTTTTTTGAGTTTTTCAAAGGCTTCCTGACTCTGCTGAAAAGCTTCGAAAGGCGCTCTGTATCCCTGCAGCGCTCGTGCGTATTCTGGACGCATCGACGCCTGTCGTGTTTTGTAGGCTTCATCTTCTTCCTCTGCTCTTCGTTCAATCGGCACTTGATGGGGATCTTCGGCACATTTCTCGAGGTATTTGTAAAACTCTTCGATCAGCCCTTTGTATTGTTTTTCTTTTTCCTCTTCGTCTTCGATCTGGGCATATCTTTCGACTCGTCGGGTGTATTCGTCCAATCCTGGAACAGCGTATTCCAGTCTTTCAATAGACTGCTGCATCGATTCTACGGCCTGATTTATGGCCGAAGCCGCTTCTTCTTGAGCGGATGTAAAAGCGTTTTGGGCGGCATAAAATTCGTCTTCTTTTTCGGGCTGAACATTGTAGGCGATTTTCATCGCTTTTTGGTAGTCGGCCCGATTTTTTAGCTGAAATTCTTTGAGTTTTTCGTCGATGGCGATGATTTTTTCGTCGATGGGTTTTCGACGCAGCTTTCGTTCAAAGGAGTCTCGTTCAAATTTGGGGGCGTTCCAGGTGGCACTGGCGATGTCTTGCAGCGCTTCAAATTCCATCTGGGTCAGGACTTTTTGTCCTCTCCCCTGAATAGTGTAGAGAAAATACGAGGCGTTTCCGTATTCGACGAGGCCTTCTAATTTGGCCTGTTCTTCTTCGGTCAATCCCGCCGGTTCAATATCTTCGATCAGATCCCAGACCAACAAAATATCGGGATTGTTGGCTTCGTTTACGAGAGACTTGGCCGTGTCTTGGGCCAAACGCTCCAGATGAGGGCGAAGCTCTTGATTGAGCTTGGTTTCGAGGGCATAAGAAGACCCCCGAAGCAAGCGCTGAGCTTCGAGAATAATCAGTTTTTCGGTGGGCGAAATTTCTTCGGGAGTGGATTGGGAGTTGTGCTGTCGTGCCAGCACTTTCCCTACCCACTGAGAAAGCCCCTGCCCGACTTTTTCTTTTCGCTCTTCGGAGTGAGAACTCTTGAGAATGTGATTGTGCAGTCCACAGATGCGCGAAGCCTCACTTTTGGTCCACTCCTCTACATCTTTGGACAAGATTTTGTCCAGGCTCTGCTCTTCTCGACTCATAATCACGTCGATGTCGTGTCGAAGCTGAGGATTGAGCATTTCCCACAATCCATCGCATTGACGAAGCAGAATCAGGGCTTTTGGGGGAACCAGCTGTTGATATTCGGTATTTTTCTGCCCCGTTTCGTACAAAAATGAGGCTAGTTCTCGAAATCGACCTTTTTGCTTTTCGTTCAGGAGATCACTTCTTTCTTCGAGATATCGAATGCCTTTCAGCGAAAGAGTTAGAGGTGATCGGAGGTATTTGTCGATCTGATCGAGCGACGCTTCTTGCTCTAGTCGTGATGCGACCTGGCTTCGAGAAGTGTCTGAAAGGATCTCCTGAAGGTTATTGTTGATAAGCCCCAACACTCGCCCCGACCATCGTCCACCTTGTTGACGTACCAAAATATCCACCTTCGACTGAAAGGCTCTTCTCTGTTCATCAGAAAGTTCTCCCTTGTGCTCTTTGAAAAACTGGATTTCTTTTGCGCCCCAGTTTATAGCGGGCGTCTTCAGATAGCGATCAATTTTTTTGCTCGCTGATTCTGCTTTTTTGGTCTCTTTTTTGTCAGTACTTTCGGCACGAGCCTCATCGGCCCTTTCTGTGTCAAAACAGAATCGAACCGATGGAAAAGTGCTGAAATGTATTAGGTTTTTCATTTTTGGCCCTCACGAAGGTGATAATAGGCTTTTTATTATCTATATATTATACCATAAATAAATCAGAATTCCCAGTATGTCAAACAGCTTTTCACTACCTACTACATCGATTTATTGTAAAGTAATACTTTTTTTGAAAAACATTTCCCTTCTCCGTCCAGGGAAAAGTGACACTTGATGCATTGACCAAAACGACAAAATTTGGGAATATCAGGGTGGATTTTCCTCTTCCCTTCTAAAACAAAATTGGATGAAATTGTTGATGCATTTAAGGCCTTTCTCTTCGTGGAAAAGGCGTTTTTTGTATCTGCAAAATCCAGAATTTGACCTGGACCCAAAACACATCTATCGCCCTCTGGAGGAAGACGAAAAGCACCTTCGGACGCTCAATCTTTTGCCCGGAGGTCTGGCCCCCGAAGACCTTTTTGATGCGAGAGGACAACTTTTTTGCCGAAAGGGCACAGAGGTCTCAAATCGAGGAATTGAGATACTTGGTCGAATGGGCTATGTGGTTCGAGAACCGATGGATCCGGTCTCAGTCGAAATCCATCATCGTATTGCCCACATAGATGATCTCTTTAGAGATTTTACCGATGAGGAACTTCGAGACGGTTCTCATGACGCCATCAAAGAGACTATTGGAAAATTACACGAAAGCGGACGAATTGAGGAACTCACGTCCCATCATCATGCGCTGATCGAAACCGTGGTCCAGGAATGGACGCCTGAGGAAGCGCGTCGTTTTTTTGCGCTGACTCACAAATCTAATGACACCGTTGTTCACTCGGTAGACGTGATGTTTAAGGCCTATAGGCTTGGAGTAAGGCAGGGACTCCCAGAGGCTGAGTTGATTGAGCTTATGTCGGCCGCGCTCCTTCATGATATTGGGAAGCTGTTGATCGACGAAAAAATTCTCCACAAACCAGGCGCACTCAACAAAGAAGAGCGAAAAGAAATGGAGAAGCATGCGGTCTATACGCAAGAAATATTGACCAACTGTGGACGTGTTAAGAGTCATGCGGGGAAGGCCGGTGGACTGCACCACCGCAAACACAGTGCCAAAGACCCCGGATATGGCCCCCATACCCATGACCATCTGGTATCGGAAGAAACGCATGAGGGGTATACGGCTCAAGAAATTGAAAAGGCAGAACGTCACTCCGATATTATTGCAGTGGCCGATGTGCATTCGGCTCTTATGGAAGAGCGGGTTTATCGAAGAGATCGCCCTATGGGGGCAGGATTCACTCTGGCCGAGACCCTCAGTATTATGAACGATATGCAGCGAAAGCGGCATTTTCACCATAAGGCTTTCGACCATTTCCATGAGATGATGTTTGAAAAACACGATGACCATGCCTTGGTTCGAGGAGAAATTATGCCCCTGACGTTTGTGCTCCAGCCGGAGAATATGGAATCCATGATTGAGGCAGAGATTGCCGACCTGGGGCTAAAAGGAGAAGCCGTTTTTGCGCATAAAAGAAGAAGAAGAGATGAGATACCAGTTGAGCGGCTAAAAGCCGCCGGTTATGATGAAACCAAAGCCAAAAACCTCGCGGTGGTGGTGGTCAAACCGGGGGACTGCAAAATGAAAGCCACCGTTCATGTGATAGAAAAAATGGGACCAGACGACCCAGTCTCAAAGCGATTGGGCACTATGAAGGGAAACTTTAAGATGTTAGAACAAGGGGATCGAATATTGGACGTGGACCTGACCCATCATTTGATACACCCCCACAAGTCTCCCGAACCTTCTCCCTTGACGCCTGCTGAATCGAAAAAACCTTCAAACCTTGTTTTTCTGGATGATTTCAAAGCCCAGCAACCTGATATCTTGGCAGAAAAAGAGCTAATGCCCGCGATTGCGGCTCGCATGAAAGAACTCGTCACCGAACACAAAGTCCCCTATTTGAGGGAAAAAAATCTGGCTTATGTCCTAAAAGTAATCCAGAGACAGCCCGAACATAAACGACGCGCCCTCCACACACTTTTGGATCAGTATGAAGGGGTGGCAGTGGACCTGCTTTTTGTTACTGGCCGCTGTATTTCTATGGCGCTGGCTCTCAAGATGAATCAATCGATGGTGGTTCAGTTGGTCGATAGTGCCCTCTTCCACAATTGTGGGCGCGCTCTTTCTGATGGTGACGACGAACGAGTCCCTGAAGAATCAATGCGAATTATTACCGACGATGGTTCTGGTCCAGATGTTTCGGCTTTGGTGGCAGGGTTTTGTTATGAACGAGAAGGAAATGGTCATGGAGTTACTGGTGAACCCTGGATCATGGAACAGATCCAGCAAGACTACACCCCAGAACAAATGCAACAGGCTATTTTTCTGAGTCGTATTGTGGGGATTGCCGCCCACGAGCAAAAGCTCAAAACCGAGCGACGATTCCCTCTGGAGGCTTTTATTTCTATGTTGAATAATGCTCGAGAAGGAAGTTTTGAACCAGCGCTATTTGATGCCTGGTACAAAATTCGAATGAAAGAAAAACCCCTGTCTCGAAATACTCGGATTCCCTACTACATGCTCGATACCGATACAAAAGCTCAAATCGAAGGAGGGTTTGAGAAACTCTTTAGTGAAGGACGAGATCAGCGCAATGTTGCCTTAGTGATCGAAGAGGCCAGTGATCCTATGAAGGCTCGAGTTAAGGTTTTGGCGCCCAGCCCAACTTCTCCAGGAAAATACTGCTATGCCGATGGCGGAAAAACTCATACGGTTGATCTTTCTCAGCACCTAGCCTTTAGCATTCGAGAAATCGAAGACGCTCAGGCTGACATGGAAGCCGAAGTAGAAGAAGAAGCCGAAATGATGGCCGTTCGAACGATGGAATACGAGCCCCAGCATGGTCATGCGAATGATTCCCAGAGGTCTCAAATTTCGTCTCAGCAAACCATCTCTTCAGCTCAAACTGTTTCGAGCCAACAAACCCAACCCGCGCCTCGAACACAACGAGCCAATACCACAACTTCTTCTGTGACCACCTCTCGTCAGACACCCACTCAACGACGAAGACGAATCCGTGAAGTCACTCGCCCCTCTCGATCTATGACAGAAGCTCGAAATAGAGCCGCAAGTGAGGGCGATACGACTTTTGCGAGTGCGCCGACGCAGAGGCCTGTGACACAGACAAAAAGAAAGGAGGCGGCGTAGATTAATTTTGTGTTATCCCCAATTCTGCTTCCATCCTTCTTTTTGCCCCCCCACGAAATGAGAGATCATCCTTATGGATAATAAGTATGGAAGTGCTATTTCATCACTATTCTTCTTTTATTCTGATACATTTTTATTTCGAGGATCCCTCATCTCAATCTCTGGTGAATTCAAAATGGTCCGTTATTCCCACAGGAATGACCACCATGTTATCTTTTTATGGAAGGCCTTCTGGATGACGCATTATTAATAGGATAATTTATTGTCCTCCAACGACCCCCACCACAAACTCCCCTTTTGTGTTTTCGGACGTAAAGTGCTTTTGCGCCTCGGCGACCGTTCCGCGGAAGATTTCTTCGTGTAGCTTGGTGAGTTCTCGACCTACCACAATAGTCTTTTGGGGGCCGACGTGTTGCTCTAACTCGTCCAGCAGACGAGGAAACCGGTGGACCGATTCGTAAAAAAAGGTGGTTAGTTTGGTTTCCTTTAGTGAGGCCAGCATCGTTTGGCGTCCTTTTTTGTGCGGGAGGAATCCGAGGAATTGGAATTTGTCGGCGGGCACGCCACTAGCTGATACCAGCGTGGTCAGGGCGGATGGGCCGGGGATGGGAACGACTTTTATTCCGGCCTCCACGGCCAGTGAAATCAGTTTGAACCCGGGGTCAGAAATACAGGGCGTCCCCGCATCGGAAATCAGGGCGCCGGATTCTCCTTTTTTTATTCGATCAATGATCTGCTGAGCCTTGGAGTCGGAGCTCTGAGCGTGGAAGGAAATTCTGGGCGTTTGAATATCGTAGTGGGCGAAAAGTTTCCCGCTCTGGCGGGTGTCTTCGCAGGCCACAAAATCAACGGTTTTCAAAACTTCTACCGCTCGATACGTGATGTCGGCGAGGTTTCCAATGGGCGTGGCGAGGGGGTAGAGCGTTGACATCTTGGTATAGGAAGTAGGTATGAGGTATTAAGTATTAGGGGGAAATAAAACCCGCAGGTCATTTCGAGTAACAAATCGCTGAAGAATGATCCTACGAAGGGGCGGGGCTGTGCCCGGCCCCGCAAGTTTCATTTTTATCTATTCAGCCCCGTTCGCTGAAATGTTTCGAAGCAGGGTACAACCCTGCTCCGGCTCCCTGAACAATTAGTAATTAACAATTAATGATTTTTTTATTGCTAATTGTTTCCTGTTAATTGTTAATTGCTTATTCCAGTCCCAAATATTTTTTCACTGCATTTATGACCTCTTCGGCTTGTTTGACGGTAATACCAACTTCGGCGAGTTCTTCGGGCTTGAGTCCTTCGAACTGCTTGATCTGAGAAAGTCCCATTTCTTTGAGGGTTTCTACCACTTCGGCGTCTACGCCTTCTAGGTGGTCGATGGTCACCTTGTCTGAAACGTCTTTCTTGGCTTTCTTGGCCGGTTTCTTCTTTTCGATTTCCTCTTCTTCTGCCGGTCCATCGTAGGTGATGACGTCTATCTGCATGCCGATCAGGTCGCCTGAAAGGCGTACATTTTGACCTTTCTTTCCGATCGCGATGGCTCGTTCTTCTTCGCGGACAAATATTTTTACTCGGTCGTCGCCAGAAGTTTCGTCTTTGAAGAATTCGACCTTTGATATTTTGGCCGGAGAAAGAGCGGCCAAAAGAAGTTTTTTGGTGTCTTCGTAGTGCTGGATGATGTCGAGTCGCTCATCGCCCACTTCTTCCATAACGGAGTTAATTCGAACCCCTTTTTGTCCGACAAAAGCTCCCACCGGATCGATGGAAGAATCGTCTGAGGCCACGGCGATTTTACATCGCACGCCGGGTTCTCGAGCGATCTTGGCGACCTTTACCAGCCCTTCCCGCATTTCGGGAATCTCTTGCTCAAAAAGCGCGATAATAAACTGGTCAGACGCCCGGGTAATTCGGAGTTGGGGGCCTTTTGAGGTGAGTTCTACTTTGTCGAGATAGACCTTGATTCGTTGTCCGGTGAAATAGTTTTCGCCCTGAATCTGATCCCGCCATCCCAGGGTGGTAGATACCCCATCGATTTCGAGCAAGATACAGTCTTTGTCTACTTTCTGCACTCGTGCGGTGAGCAGTTGGCCTTCTCGATCTTTAAATTTCTGAAAGAGCATTTCTCGTTCGGCTTCTTGAAGCTTTTGCGAAATAACCTGTCGGGCGGCTTGAGCGGCAATTCGTCCAAACTGACTGTGTTCTTGGATGGGCACAAAAACGGTGTCGCCTTCTTTAGCGTCAGGTCGAATAATTCGGGCTTCTTTGATCGTAATATCGGTGTCGTGATTCTCTACTTTTTTAACCACCTCTCTTACTTCAAAAATACGCATCTGCGTGATGTCGTCCCCCAGATGGGCCTGAATTTTTTGTCCCGGCGTTCCAAAATCTTTCTTGTAGGCAAGAGCAATCGCGTTTTCGATCGCGCCGATGACAATTTCTTTGTCGAGATTTTTTTCAGCACAGAGCTGATTGATGGCGGCCTGGAGTTGGGTCTGCATGGGGGGAGGAGGGGTTAAACGTAAATAAAAAAAGAATTATGAATCATGAATCATGAATTATGGGGGGCAGTTCAGCCTTCACCTTTGATATAATTCTTAGGTTTCTTCTGCAAAAAAACCGATGATCATGAGGGTGATCATCGATCAAAGCCACTTGATCATAAGGCTGGTGGGGGGAATGTCAAATTTTTTTTAGTATTGCGAACTGCGCCAATACTTAAGTTTGTTCTTGGGAAAAGTCTGTTCTTCTTTAATCTTCCTTCGTTCATTTTTCACGTGAAAAACGAACCAAAAAACGCTGGGGGACCAAACTCGCGTTTCTTACTATAGCCTTACGTGCTTCTTGAGGGGCGCTCAAACAGTGTTCCCCCAGACCCCACGGGCTCTCAGACACTCCCACCGGGTGGAGCGTTCGAGGCCATTCAACCTTTGAATCTCGTCGCACAAACTTTGATAATTGCCCAAGAGTTCACATTTCGGTCTGCAAATTTGAGTTTTATTTTTGGTTTTGCGGGAAATATAGAATTTTTTAGCTTTGGAGAAAGGGCCTTCTGGTTCGTAACACGAACACAGAAGGCCTCGCCAGGTTGTGATAGGCGAGGAATGGCTGGAAATCACTTCTTCACGGGGCCATACCCTTTCTTAGGAGCTAGGGGTTAATCCTTAAAACAAAAACACTTGGGTCCAGACGCTCTTGCGCATGTCAGATCCTTTTATGTTCTGCCCGCGGCGCTGTGGCCGGCGGGGCCGCTGTAGAGTCACGCGCCGAGAATACCGCTCGTGCACGGGGCGTCGCCGATGGCGTTGACGATGGCCATGATGTTCAGATCGCCGGAAGCCGCCATTATCTGTTTGGGCGGAGAAGAGCCGGCCAGCATGCGCAGATGAATGGAGCGGCAAGGTGGAGCTTGTGAACGAATGGCGGAAACTGCCATGGTGATTCTCCTTCATTTTCTAGGGCCCCCCGTAAGTCGCTTAACGGAAGGCGCGTTGGATCAGATAGCGTTCATGCCGTTGTTGGCGCGGTTGTTGTTCATCACGTCGATGGAGTTGATGACGCTCATGCCGGAAGTGGCCAGGGTAATATCCGGCGGCACGACATGGGTCGTGTCGGCAGCGGCATTTTCGAAGGCGCCGGCGCAGCTTTGGATGCGGGACGGCGGCGGACCGTGCTTGTTGTACAGCAACATGGTGATCTCTCCTGAATGGAGTGACAATTGAGTCTGGCTTTCGACGAAGTCGAAGGCGTAGACCAGGAACCCCAGATTCGCGCGTGAGATCGCGTGGGGGAGACAATGAACAATTAGCAATTAACAATAAACAAAATTGAACATTTTCTTCCCCACGCGGGTGTGTGAAAAAAGTGATTGCAAAGAGCCTTCCTCGGCTCACCCTTCGGGGCGCAACACTGCTTTTTGGGCAGGTTGACGTGGCCACCGAATTGGTGAAAACCTGGTTGGGTTGACGGTAGAAATTATTGTTCGGGAGAGCAAGTACTTGAATTGATTTTGAGTTGTAAAAAAGGAAGAAAGATTTTTGAAATATAATTTCAATATTGAGATATTTGCTTTTTTTGGTTTTGCTGCAAAATTTGGTATGTTCGGGTTATGGCGCGTTCATTCAAAACCTTTGTCTTCGATCACTACCACTTCGATGCTGAAACGAAGACTATTTTCTTGAACTATAATTTTGATCACGAAGTGAAGTTTGAAGAAAAGTTTGTCCTTGATGCTCCGATTCTAGAAGACTACCACCAAGAAGCTCTGGACGAGGCGCTTTTTGGGTTGTGGGTGATGGCGGGAGTTTCGTATTTCAAGGCCGCTTTGCCGCCCCAAATTGAGTTTAAAAAAGGGGGCCTTTCGGCTTTTCAGCGCGATTTTTTTTATAAGTGTTATCTGCACGGTCTGGGCGAGTTTTTCTATACTAATCAGATCGATCCCCGAGAAAAAATTAATTTCCCTGATCCGATCGAAAAAGATCATCGCTCGGTGGTGGTGGATAACTTAAAAGATACGATTGTACCGATGGGGGGCGGCAAAGACTCGATTATCACCGCCGAATGGATGAAAGAACTAGAAAGAAATTCGGTTTCGTGGATTGTGAAGCCCACTCCCCTGCTAGAGAATGTCTGTAAAGTGATCGGTCGCCCGGTCTATCGAGTGCATCGAACCATTGCGCCGGAGCTTCTTCGGCTCAATAAAGAAGGAGCGTTGAACGGGCACGTTCCGATTACGGCGATTTTATCCTTTTTGTCGGTTGTAACGGCGATTCTGACGGGGAAAAAATACATCGCTTTTTCGAATGAATCTTCAGCCGGGGAAGGGAATGTGCAATATTTTGGGATGGAAATTAATCATCAGTATTCCAAAACCCTGGAATTTGAGGTGGATTTTCGCGAGTATCTCCAGACCTGTATTACGCCCTCTATTCAGTATTATTCTCTTTTGAGGGACCAGCGAGAAATTGATCTTGTACACTTTTTTTGCGCAAGATATTTCCCCCTCTATAAAGATGTCTTTTCTTCCTGCAACCGAAACTTTCATCTTGACCCCAAAACGCACTCCCAGACCCCTCTGTGGTGCGGAAAATGTCCAAAATGCGCTTTTGTCTTTACTATGATGGCTCCGTACCTGTTAAAACGGGATGTGATCGATCTTTTTGGAGGCAATCTTTTTCTTGATCCCGGTCTGCAGTCGACTTTTCAGGACTTGTTGGGCCGAGGTGAACACAAGCCTTTTGAGTGTGTGGGGGAAGTGGCGGAAGTAAAAGAGGCAATGGAAATGGCGCTGAAGACGGGAGAGTGGGAGGAGGTGGAAGCGATTCTTTCGCCTGGAACTCAGTAAGATTAATAAGAATGTTCCTGAGTTCTTTTGCCGGAGCAGGCTTTTAACCTGGTTCGAAAAATTTCTAACTTTTGAATCTGATCCAATCATAATAACTGATAAACGCGTTCGAGGAACGTAAGTGTCTTAGCTCACAAAAAATCTAACACCTCAGGAGATTTTTCCTGTGTAAAAAAAGCATATAAATTTGTGTCATCCCGAAGGCCTTCCTTAAAAAATATAACATGTTGGTCATCCCTGTGGGAATGACGGACTGTTTTGAAACGAACATCGACAACATGAGGGATCCTCCATATGATTTAAAGCATGGGAGATAAAGAAGGATATGTATGCACAAAAATCATACATTTAGAGGTTTTACAGCTCGGTATCACATAACAAAACTACTTTATTTTGAGGGTCCTGGATCAATAGAAGGTGCCATAGAAATAGAAAGAGAATAAGAAATCAAAAAATGGAATCGCTTATCCTTATAAGAAGTATGAATTCAAATTTAAAAGATTTATCTACTTTTTGGGATTAGTTTTTCCTCTGTAGTCAAAAAATAAGTGGAGGATCCCTCATTTTTTGTTCGATCTAACAAAGAACCTTGACGATTCGGGATGACACGCATTTAATTTTTACCCAGGAAATATCTCCTGTCCCAATCTAACCCCCAAGCACAGCCCCGCTCCGGCGAAGCATTTTGCTCGCGGTGGCTTGGGAACATTTTATTTTTAATTCCCTTTGTTTATCACTACAATCCCCCTGATGCAGGACCAAATATCAGTTCGATGGCATTCTCGGGCGGGCCAGGGAGCCGTGACGGCCGCGGGGTTTTTGGCGGAATCCATGGCTCAGTTTGGCTACCGGGTGCAGCATTTCCCAGATTTTGGAGCGGAAAAACGAGGGGCCCCGGTGGTGGTATTTAATCGCCTATCGAAGACCCAGGAAGTACTCGACGATCCGGCGCATCTGCAGCGTGTGGATTTGGTGGTATTACTCGATCCAACCCTGGTGGGAAACGAGATTGATTATGAAGATGTGCTCAGAGGCCTTCACGAGGATGGAACGCTGGTGATCAACACCTCCAAAACCGATCCCTCTGGTTTTCATAAGCGGTTCAAAGGTTCTATTTATTATCTGAACGCGACCCAGATCGCAATGGAAACTATTAATCGAAACATTCCCAATGTCGCCATGATGGGCGGCCTGACGAAGGTATTGGAAGCCAACGAAGAAAAGATGCGGAGTATATTGGCCGAACATTTGGGGCATTATTTTCCCCCAAAGTTGGTGGAATCGAATTTGGTGGGGTTTGAGAAAGGCTATAAAGAAATTGCCCCCGTTCCGTAGAGACGCAAAATCTTGCGTCTATACAGACGAATTAGCAGCATCCATAGACCTAATAAAATGAGCACACAACCTATTCACAAACTATCAAAGACCCATCAGGGCCTACCCACCATCCAGACCGGTTGGAAAGAACTGGAAGTAGGGGGTGGCCGGGTTTCGGATATGGGAAATTCTGAGTTGTACGGAACGGGAAATTGGGTGAGCAGAAAGCTGTGCTTTGAGAAAAAAAACTGTATCAACTGTGCACTATGCTGGCCGGTTTGTCCTGATGATGCGATTATTCTGGACAAGGAAGGCAGCATGGTGGGAGTCGACCTGGATCACTGCAAAGACTGTGGATTGTGTATTGAAGCCTGTCCTACCACCAAAAAACCAGATGTAGGAGATCACGCCCTTCGCTTTGAGGAAGATGTGAGAGAAGATTTTTAGGGGTTGTTTCAAATGTGTTTAAAGAGGAATAAGGTATTAAGAATTAGGAATTAGGGACTCCAAGAGGTAAACATTATGTTAAAATTCCCCTTATTCTTTATTCCTAATTCGTTATTCCCCGCTATACTCCTGCTGGAGTAATTTGTATCGTTCTATGACCAAAATCACCAAACCCACCGAACGCGTTCTCGACGGTAATCATGCCGCGGCCGAAGCACTGCGACAGATTAATCCCGATGTTTTTGGGTTTTACCCCATTACGCCTACCAGTTATATCGGGCAGGCTTTTTCGGAATATGTCGCCAATGGCGAGGTGGATACCGAGTATGTTTCGGCCGAGTCCGAACATGGAGCCGCTTCGGTTTGTGTGGGGGGGGCGGCCGCCGGAGGAAGAGCCTGTACTGCAACCGCCAGTCAGGGACTGCTTTTGATGACGGAGGTGCTCTACAACGCCGCGGGAATGAGACTGCCTTTGGTGTTGATAAACGGAAACCGATCGCTTTCTTCCCCCCTTTCGATCCACTGTGATCATGGCGATGCTATGGCCGTGAGGAGTGCTGGGTTTATTCAGCTTTTTGCGGAGAATGCGCAGGAAGCGTATGATTTTTTGCTGTGTGCCTATCGTATTGCGGAAGATATGAAGGTGCGAACGCCTCTGATGATGTGTATGGACTGCTTTCAGACAACACATACTTCTATGAATGTGCAGCTGGAGTCGGACCAAAAGGTGGCCAAATTTGTCGGAGAACCGATTCTGGATAAGCCGCTTTTGGATGTGGAAAATCCTGTTTCTTATGGAAATTTTGATAAGCCGGATTTTTATATGGAGCACAAGCGCGCCCAACTGGAAGGCCTCAATAATTCGGAAGAGGTTATCAAGAAAATATTTGCTGAGTTTGAAAAAACATTTGGCCGTGGTTCGGAGGATTTGGTCGATACGTATCAGCTGGAGGACGCAGAAATTGGGGTTGTTGTTTTGGGCTCTACGGCTGGAACGCTGCGAAGAACTGTCGATTTGTTGCGCGAGAAAGGAATAAAGGTGGGCCTGATTCGGCCAAAAGTGTTTCGGCCGTTTCCCACGGAGGAACTCAAAAAGACTCTTCAGGGATTAAACCAGGTTCTGGTTTTAGACCGAACCAGTCCCGAAGGGGCCCTCTATGGGCCTTTGGGCATGGAAATTGCGTCGCTTTTTGCCCATGACGATGCTTCACCTACGATCAAAAATGCGGTGTATGGACTGGGTTCCAGGGAAACCAGTTATACTGATTTTGCTGAGGTAATTGAACGGTTTGACGATTTAGGAGTGACACCCGAGTGGATTAATGTTCGGTGAAGCTCACCCCGCAGTGTTCACTTTTACAACAATGCTTTAAACACAGAAGGAGCAGGGCTGTGCCCTGGTTCGCATTTTTCTGTCGATTGTTTTGCTGGGGGCAGGGCCACACGATGAAACCTATACGGTTTGTTTAATGAGATATCCCTTTTAGGGAAAACTATTTCGGATCAGGGTACAACCCTGATCCGGCGGAGTAGCACTTCTTCCCCCAAGCTGGATGAGCTTCATCTTCTCACAATCTTCACCTCCTTGATCACTTCTGGCAGCCCTTCTGATTCGGCTTTTTCCATAAACTCATGGGTGCGCATAAAAAGTTCGCTTGAGGCCGAAGGGCTAGTGGCTTTTATCGTGAGTGTGCCGCCTTCAAATTTTGTGGGTTTCCAGAGATGAATAAAGGCCGGATAGTATTCTGAAATCAACGCTCTGACTTTTACCAGCTGCAGAGAAGCTCCCGCCTGCTGGTGGAGGTTGTATTTTTGAGCGGCTTTGATGAGAAAGTTTCCGGCTTTTTCAAAGGACATATTTACTTTTTATCTCCGATCGGACATCCCGATGGACACATGGGTCGGGTCACCGCTAAAGCGATTAGGTTGAGGAAAATCAATACGTGAGAGAGCACCGCCATCAGATCTCCCCAGTGCACAAAGTAAGTCGCCACTCCAATTACGACTGCGAGCCCCAAAAGGGCTATCAAATAAATCGCTCGAGGAATAAGTTTTCCCAGGAAAACCAGAACCGCTCCGGCGATTTCGGTGACGACTACGAGCCAGTAGACACATTCTATATACGCCTCAGGCACGTGGAGCATTCGATCTAAAAATCCTTTTAGCATTTCGGGATCGAGGACTTTTAAGATCCCAGAAACGAGAAAGAGAGCGACCACTCCCATTCGAACAAGACCTAGTCCCAAAGCGGGATTGTCGGAGCAAAAATTGGATTTTTTATGGAAGAGGGCGCATTTCATTTTTTTGAGGGTTAGTGGATTTTGATTATTACCCAAATGTCTTTTCATTGAAACTTTTTTGAGAACCATTTCAGATTTACTTGTTGGGGCTCGCCACTAAGAACTCTCTTCAATTAGGCTCTCCCCCGTCATCGCCTCGGGCTTCTCAATCCCCAACAACTCACAAATAGTCGGGGCAATATCGGCGAGGGTTCCAGTTTCTTTCATTTTGGCTTCTGGAAATTGCTGAGAGAGAAGGCAGCAGGGCACAAGGTTTTTGGAATGCGCGGCCGATTCTTCTCCGTTGGGCAAAATCATCTCGTCGGAATTTCCGTGGTCGGCGGTGATAAGGACTTCGTATCCTTTTTCTTGGGAAATGGGGACAATTTTTGCCAGACATTCGTCCAAAATTTCAACGGCCTCAATGGCAGCTTTCAGATTGCCGGAATGCCCCACAAGATCTGAATTAGCGTAATTTTGAACAATTAAATTATACGACTGTTGATCAATTTCCTTGATCAACTTTTCGGTCTGCTCTCGCGCCGACATTTCGGGCTTTTCGGCATAGGTCGCACATTTGGGAGACGGAATGAGAATTCTTTTTTCGCCGGGAAATTCTTCTTTTCGTTCCCCAGAAAAAAAGAACGTGACGTGATTGAATTTCTCCGTTTCGGTGATGCGCAGCTGAGTCCCCTTCTGATTTGCAACCAGTTCTCCGATCGTATTGGGGATGGCTTCTTTTTTGAAGGAAAAGGGTTTTTGTGCGGCTTCATAAAAATCGCCAAAAATGCCGTAGTTTTTGGATTTTAGCTTTTTGGGGCGATCAAAATGGGGGAATTTGTCGTCAAAAAGGGCCGCTGAAATCTGTCGGGCCCGGTCGGTTCGATAGTTGAAGAAGATCACCACATCATCTTCTTCGAGAGTCCCTGCCGCATTGAGGCAAGCGGGGGGTACATAATAATCAGACTGATCGCTTGATTGGTAGTAGGCGTCGAGGTACTCATTCCAAGACTGAGCTATCGGTTCATTCTGCCCGGTTAATACCTGGTAGTGAGGCTGGACTCGATCATAGTTGGTATCTCGGTCCATGCCATAAAATCTCCCTCCAATGGTGGCGATGGAACCAATCCCCTGATCTTCGATCTGCTGCAGATAGGTTTTGGCCGTTCTTTCACCCACGTCTCTCCCGTCGAGGAAGGCGTGGATAAAGATGTTGTCGTTTTCTATCCCGTATTCTTTGGCCATACGCTGTAGACCAAACAGATGCGGCAAAAAACTATGAATCCCGCCATCCGAACACAGCCCCAAAAGATGGATCTTGTTTCTTTTTTGGGCTTTGGCAAAAAGGTCTTTGAGGATGGCGTTTTCAAAAAATTCCCCCGAATCTATCTGATCATTGATCTTGGTGAGCATTTGTTTGACCACTCTTCCGCTCCCAATAGTTATGTGACCAACTTCGCTTCCTCCGGTCTGAAAACTCGGCAGCCCCACACACTCGCCGTCTGTTTTGAGCCGGGACCAACTATTCTGATCAAATATTTTGTCCAAGAATGGGGTTTTAGCCTGTGCAATCGCATCTGACCGATCGCCTTTTCCCAGTCCAAATCCGTCGAGAATGATGAGGTGAACGTGGTTCATGAGATAAAAAATATCTTTTTGGAGTTAAGAATAAGGAATTAGGAATTAGGGGCAATTCGGAATTATTTCGTCAGAGCGTAACAAACAAGGTCCGTCATTCGGCATGGCACGTATTTATGATCTTATTAAATCCACTAATTCAGAGTTCCCCCGCGTCTTATTTTTTGCTACCATTCGTACAAATGAAACAAAAACAAAAAGGGATATCCTTGTTGGTGTCGATGGGCATTTCTTTTCTCTTGATGGGGGTGGTTTTTGTGATCTTGTTGGCGGTTTCTGACTCGCTGGATCAAACGGCTAATATTGCCCGATCAAATCAGGTCTTTTTTGCGGCTGAGTCGGGAATGGAGTCGGCTTTTTTTCACCACAATGCTCGAGGGGCAGGGGTAAATTTTCAAAAAGATTCGGATGGCAACCTTTCTGACGAGCAGGTTATCATGCACGACGAAGTAGGGGCTTCGGTGGGCTGGACCATCGAGGGCCGAGCGCAAAACTTGTATGGGCTCCTCAAAGAAGATCAGACCGTTCAGATCCCTTTCTTTTGGGACAATTCTGAGACCCCCCAAGAGGTACCGCCTTTTGATGCTCGAGGAAATCTAATACTGGAACAGTCGAATGCAGGTTCTTTGGCCGAAGCGGGGTTTTCGCTGCAGTTTTATGAGTTGATTGGAGAAAATGCGAGTGAGGGCACACCCGAGCGAGCGCTTTTTGATCGTTTTGGAGAAGTTGATCTGACGGGGTTTGACTATGGTAATACCCTGGAAGAAATCCTGATCGACTGGAAGGTTTCTCGAAAAAATGACGGTCGAATTCAGACCTTTTTGCCCCAAGACCGGGGCGGGTGTGGAGGCGAAACCGAATTTATTTGTGAGGGTGAACTAACCATCCCGCTGTCTTCTTCGAATCCCATTGTGGGGAAGGTGCTCCCCTGTTTGGAACGAGGGCCTACGGCCTGCCAGACACGTCTTTCCGAGTTTTTGTCTCGGGGGACGAATTTTCAGCTGACGTTCCGTCCGCTTTTGGGGTTCACCAGTTCTACCGGCACCAAAATCCCGGGTATCCCCTATGTATTTGATCCCAATTCAGATCAATCGGTGCCCAAGGAAACGTATGGTATTTCTTCGAAGGTAACGATTGGATCGTTTAGCCAGCGCATTGATCTGGAGGTGCCCGAAAAAACGACCATTGGATCGTTTAATTATGTGATTTTTGATTAGCCTACTTTTGTTCCGACAGCTTTTCCTTCGATGACTTTCTTCAGGTTTCCTTTTTTCATGAGTTCAAAGACAATGATGGGCATGGCGTTGTCTCGACACTGAGCAATGGCCGTGGCGTCCATGACCTTGAGGTCTTTTTCGAGGACTTCGTCAAAAGATACTTCGTCGTATTTTTTGGCTTTTTTGTCGATTTTTGGGTCGGCGGTGTAGACCCCGTCCACTGTTGTGGCTTTGATAACTACTTCACAGTTGAGCTCTAGAGCGCGCAAGCTAGCGGCTGAATCGGTGGTGAAGTAGGGGTTTCCGGTCCCTGCGGCGCAGATGACCACTCGTCCTTTTTCGAGGTGGCGAACCGCTCTTCGGCGAATGTAGGGCTCGGCTACGGCTGAGGCCGGGATGGCCGAACAGACGCGGCAGTAGATTCCTTTTTTTTCGAGCGCGGCCTGAAGCGCGATGGAATTCATAACCGTGCCGAGCATTCCGATGTGGTCGGAAGGAGCTCGATCGATTCCTGATTCATGATTGGCCCCTCGCCATATATTTCCCGCTCCGATAACAATGGCAATTTCGACTCCTAGTTGGTGGATTTCTTCTATCTCTCCAACGATTTGGTCGAGAATGGAATAGTCGATTCCAAATTCTTTGTTCCCCAGTAGGGCTTCTCCGGAAAGTTTGAGCAGGACGCGGGTGTATTTTTTCATTGGGGGCATATTAGAGATTGTGGGGTGGGATTCAAGAGGGGATTATTTAGGTTTCCTAAAGAAAGAGGTTATGGAGCTTCCTGCTCCTGAACTAGCTCTTTGTCCCATTTTTTCTAGAAAAACAGCTTGTTCGGCTAACCCTTGTTCAATTTGAACGATTTTAGGCATGTGATCTTTGACCTCTCCTATCATCCCTCTTACCTGAACTAGTTCCTGCATGAATCCCTGGAGTTTTTGATTCGAGATTATGAGCTGGTCCAGTGTTTCTCGACTTTCTCCTTGCTGTTTTTGTACTTGCATCAAAACTCCCAAAATCTGCATTACAATGGGCAGCATTTCATTGAGTTTTCTTTCAATGGCTTCAACACGAGTGGTAATCATCTTCTGATCGTGTTCTTCTCTACTTTTCTGGAGTTGATCTTGAGTTCGAACATAATCGTTTATGGCCGTAATTATGGATACCGTGCTTAATCCGATACTTCCTATACAGTTCTTGATCGCTTGTTTTAATACCGCCGGGGTATAACCTCCTGAATCTTCTTGCAACAGGCTATCAACTACACTTTGAAAATCTATTTTGTAGTGCGCAGCCAATCCTTCTGGAGGTAGCTCTTTTCTTAGATTCTTCGTGTGTATTTTTCGGAGTATCTGTTCTAGGACGGCTTCAATTTCATCGGCCCGAGTTAATCGGTCTACAACCTCAACTCTTCCCAGTCGCTGTTCATTCTTTGTCCATGACTCTTCAAACGCCCCAATGTACTGGGTATTACTGATGAAAAGTACTTGAGGATGGTTTCTAATGACCTCGAGTTCTTTGTGTATGAGGTTTTGGACGTGCGTTCTGTACGTCATGTCCATTTCTGAACCGGGTCGCACTCCAATGAGCGCGTCCAAGTCGTGTACTACGAGGACTCCTCCAAAGATCTTGAGGAAGAAGAACATTTCCTGAATGTACTGAAAAATATTCTCTTTAGAGCTGCTCGCTAATTTTTGAGCGGTTTCAACCCCTTTGAGCTCGAAAACGGGAATCCCCTCTCGTAAAAACAAATCGATCATTCCGAATAATAGCGCCGACTTTCCGTTTCCGCTTTCTCCACAAACAACCACGTTAGAGGGTTTTATTGCGGGTCTTCCCCAAAAACATTCGATAAAATCCAGAACTACTTGGGTTAAAGATCGAATCTGATTTTTTCTGGCCCCCAGTTCTTCGAAGGTGTTTGGGACCTCTCTTACTCGAGAAAAAACTCTTTCTTTTCGAAGTCCCTGCAAGAGTTCTTCTGTGGGAGGAACTACTTTCATTTGTCCTTCCTGGGGCTGCGCTTCGGCATCTTGATAAATAAATCCTAAAACGCGATTAATGAGTTCTATTTCAATGTTCAACTGGGCTTCAAAATCACTTCTAGAAGTGGTTATCTGATTCTGATTTGTAGTTTCGTCTTTGGTAAACTGAAGGCCCTCATCTGTTGCTGACAAAAAATAAACCTCTCCTTTAGAATTCTTAATTTCTAATCTTAAATTTGTTCGATCATCCCCTCTGTAGAGCTTCCTTACCTGAATTCCCTCCCCAAAAATGGTGATCGAATTTTTGTCCAGTCTGTCGAATAATTGAAATATCTCTTCCCTCTGGAAATCCTTCTTTCCTCCTTCTGTTTGCATACTGGCTCTTCCTAATTTCCCGTTCACATGTTTCCTTTCGTTGAGAAAATAACCAGTAGCGTCTATTAGAGAGGTTTTTGGGTTAAAAAATATGATCGACTCTTCTCCGGGCCCTGAATAGGCTTCTTCGAATCTTATCTTTTCCATGTCTTCCTCACTCGTATCGACCTGAACTGGATGCAGGTCTAGTTGTAATGAATATATATTTCCATTTTGGTGCATAGATACCGTCGCTTTCCCGGGACACTGAATGAGGCTCGCTTCTGGAACAACTTGAAAAGTAATATTGCTGGTGTTGTAAAGAACGGCGTTATGAATTCTGTCGAGCTCGTTGGATGGAATAGTAACCGTTGATTCTACTTCCTCTGAGTAATCTACTTCTTGGGGTATTCCAAATAAGAATTCAAGAGCTCTGACGCTGGTTCTAATTTCTCTTTCTAATTCTTCAGTCTGATGGTTTTGAATTAAGTCTGGTTGTGATATTTGGGCTCTATAAGTCTTGAATAATCCTCTCAACTTTTCGATAAAAATTTTAAAATGCTCTATCGACGGCCTTCTCTGCTCTTTTCGTTCGTACAATTCCTTTATCAAGGCTTTTACTCTCATCTCTAAATCGCCGCCCTCTCTCTCCCCTTGGCCCTCAATTATACTTATACTTCTTTCAAATCTTTGTGAAAGTTCTTCGAATCGATTTTGGCGAGAGGTGTCCATTATGAAAGGGGGATCTTTACTTTTTGAATTGTTTCTTTTTGAGTTTTTTTGAGTACAAATTCGGTATCAAGTCGGTAAAAGGCGTCAATGACTTTTTCGATTCGCTCAATCCTTTTCAAAAGTAAGCTCTTTTTCTGCTTTTTCATCCTTTATTATTTATCATATCTTAATTATTTTGTCAATATTTGACACCCCAAAACCAATAAATTACGGTAAATGTCTGCCTTTACAGAAAGGCGAGTTTGCTGTTTTACGTCAACCCTTTTAAGGAGCACCCACAACTATGTCTGATGCGACACGAGACCTTAAGAAATACCTGAAACAAAACTGGAAGAAGGCGCTTCGCTTCCTCCCACCATTCTGCCATCTGAGCTATACCAACCCCGAGGGGGTGCCACAGATGGTGATCATTCAAAACGGCCCCTTGGCCAACTACCTGGCTTTGGAAGCGGGATTCAAAAAGCCCAAGAAGAAGCCCAACCCAGAAGACGCTCTTCCCTTCTATCCCCTTACGCCTGAAAACTTTGCGCGTGCGCTGGAGTTTTCGGCCATTTCGGGACCTCTGTCTGATGTGCTCCGACCCTTGGCCGATCTGAAAGCGGATGAGGGTGGAGCCCCCCCGGTTATCCGGGTGACCTTCTTTGACCATGCGGGGCAAATCGTCGATGTTTCCGATGCGGTAAGCCTGATGATGCAGGAGGCCAGTGAGGTGGTGGTGGTTGAACCCCAAAAGAAGGGGCCTCCCACTGTCCGTACCGTTTCGCTGGGCGAATTAGCCCCCAAGCCAGAAAAACCGTGCAAAAAGCGGAAGGCTCGCGGGAAAAAGAAGGAGCGGGAAAAATAGCCCCCATTTCTTCCCGCTTCCTTGAGGAAGAGAGGGTCCTCTCTTGATTGGTTGACGCAAAACCGATACTGGACCGGTACTCTGCCGGTCCAGCCTCTTCTTGTTTTCTAAAAAAAAACTTGACATATATTTTAATTTAAGTATAAATGTATTTGCTTTTAATTTTTTTCCATGAAAGAAAACCACGCACGAACCGTTCTTAAGGCCCTAACATACCGGCTTTCCTCTACTATTTTGACCATCGCTATCTTCTACTGGTTTAGCAATCAGGATATCTCGGTAGCCCTCCAAGCCGGAATCATGGAAGTGGTCGTTAAAATGGGATTTTACTATTTCCACGAAAGGAGTTGGGAAAAAGTCCAGTGGGGACGGAGAGTTATTGCGGGATAAATGGACACCCTCCGCGAAATATTTTGTGAAACAATTCTGAACGAAGAAATTGTCCCACCGGATGATCTTCAGAACCAATTAACCAAAGAAATTCGGCCTCATCTCCCTGAGATTGAGGCCGTTCTTCGTAATATGAGAATTGATTTTGATGAAATCATTGCTGAACAACAAAAAACAAACTCCGATTTCGCCCATAATTATCCTATTGGTTGGTGCCGAACCATAACCGATGTGATTGTAGACTATCATCACCAAGAACCCTTTATCGTAGATTTTATCGAAAAAGGGGGAGTATTTAAGCTTGTTTATGGGATTAACAAAAATGGAGCCTTTCAAAATGCGATTCAGATGGGCAACCTTATTCTGGATGTCAGTGGAAATACTGTAGATTCTAAGCAGTCTCCTGTTTCAATTTCTTCCATTGAAGAGTACGGTCTGGAGATGATTGATTCTCTTGAAGACTATTTTCAGGTGCAAGAATCCTATCGAGGCAAACGTATCTTTCCTAATATCTACTACCCACAAATCGCGCCTGTGATTCCGGCATTCAGCATTGGTCCGGAAGGCACACTTTCTTTTAGTCCGTCTGAAGCTATACCACGATTCAAAAATTATCTGAGCAATTATGAATGGGCCGAGAACTATCTTTTTTGTGGCAAAAATGACCATCGTCTGCCGAAAGTCTATTTGAAAAGGCTTAAGTCCTTTATGAAGAAACATCCCGAAGGAAAAGAGTTGGAATTCTTCCCGGAAGGAGCGCCTGTAGCGAGGCTTAGACAATCTTTTCGAGTAGCCCAGGATGACTATGGCGCTCAGCAGTTGTTGGCCGATCCGCCTGATCCCAAAAAAGAGGCTTACATTCTGATGGGGGAACGACTGCGCCTTGATGCTGATGAAGCAGAAGAATCAAAAGGCTTGTTTACGCCCTCAAAAAAGAAGCTAAAAAATCTGCAATCAAAAGGTATTCTTACGCATTTAAAGATTTAGATTCATAAAAAGTCGGATCCCCCGTTACGAGGGATCCTTTCCAGTTTTGATCAACGGTCATTTTTTTAGGCGGCCCCTAGGAGTTGTTCGGGGGTCAGAAATTCGGATACCACCTGAGCCTTTTTGGGCTCTTTTCCTCGGATGAGAATTTGCACTTCGCTCCCCACCTGGCTGAATTGGGAGCGAACATAGCCCATCCCAATCCCAAAGCGTCCCCCCAGAGCGAATGGCACTCCTCCAGAGGTAACGGTCCCGATGCCTTCTCCTGAAAGGTTCTGAATCACGTCCGCATTTCGGGGAATAGCGCTGAGACTATTTCCGTCTTGGGGGTCTCGATCATCCATCATAAACTTGATCAGTTGGATGTTTGGTTGGCCCTTCCCCTGTAGATTCTCCAGAGCGGCTTTTCCAATAAAATCCCCCTTGCTCATCTTTACCATCCACCCCAGTCCTGCCTGGAAGGGGGTGTTCTCTTCGGTCATGTCCTGTCCGCTGAGAAGATATCCGGCCTCCAGCCGAAGCGAGTCGCGAGCGGCCAAACCGATGGGCTTGATCCCAAACTCTTCCCCCGCCGTGAAAAGATCTTTCCAGACTTTTCTGGCGTAGTGGCTTTGGAAATAGAGTTCGACCCCAGGGGCTCCGGTGTAACCGGTATTAGAGATGAATAAGGGCGGGCCCACTTCTTGCATCCTATGACAAACAGTCGTGTTCCGCTCAAAGCCCTCTCCGAGCTGATTCTCTTCGTTCAGCAGGCGATTGATGGTTTCTATCGCCCGCGGTCCTTGTACCGCGAGCTGACCGTACTTACGGGAAAGGTCTGCCACCTCCCCCCTTCCGGTAAAATTTGGGCGATTTCGATTGATATGCTCCCATACTCTCTGCGCATTCCCAGCATTAACGACCAAAAGAAATTCCTCTTTGGGGAGTCTGTAGCAGTACGCGTCATCAATAATCCCTCCTCCTTCATTGAGAAGCAGAGTGTATTGGGCCTGCCCCACCTCAAGCGCTAACACATCGTTCGTGGTGAGATGCTGAAGATAGCTCCAAGCCTCGCCGTAAAACTTGAATCGTCCCATGTGACTGACGTCAAAGACACCGACCTTCTTTCTGACCGTCATGTGTTCTTGGCAGTGTCCGGCAGGAAACCACAATGGCAGATTCCAACCAGCAAATCCCCCGGCTGGAAAAACGGCTCTCCGTGGGTAAAAGTCGTAAAATGGGGTTTTATCAAGATGCGCTGCAAGATTTACCATAATGTCCTCCCTCTCGTGTGCAACATGGTCTCTGTTTTATCGAGAAAATGACTTCAAAGATCAAAATACTCAGATCCAATCAATCATTTTTGTTTGCTGGAACTAAAGCGGAATCAGGTAATCATTTTTTTACAAACTTGTCAAACTCGCTTTACCCATTTACCCGTCGGAGGTCCTCTTCGGGAGACTTCGACGAAGCTAAACGTGAATATTTCTAAGCCTTTGTCTCTTTTTTATAAGGATGATTTCTCGTGTTATCGAAGATCTAACGCGCTACCTCATCGACTCGAAATGACAATTTTTTTATTTCCTCTTTAACAGAAAATTAATTGCTGCGGCTCGGTCCTCTAGTTTTTTCTCGAGCTGAAGCTGTCGAATTTCGGCCTTTATGGCTCCAATTTCTGCCCCGGGCTCAAGGCCTGTTATTTCCATTATTTCCTTTCCGCTCAGGAATTCGGGAATCTTGGAAGGCAGGCGTTTTTCTTTGTGAGAGAGAAGAAATTCGGCCTTTATTTCGTAGAATTTGTCCTCGGCTTTTCTTCGGTTTTTGTAGTTTTGGGGGACTGACCCCAAGAGGTCGGCGTGATGAAGGGTGAGCAGATCGGCAAAATCAGGATGATCAAAGTAGTGAATTTTTCGGACTTCGCTCATGCGGTCCCAGCCGTCGAAAAGATGGTGATGATGAACCAGCCACTGAATTGACTGTCGAGAGGACCGAGAAAACTTCAATCTTGAACAAATTTCTTGCACAATTGCTTCACCTTTATTCTGATGGCGGTGGAATTGGATTTTGTTTCCCACCTGTTTGTACGTTTCGGCTTTTCCCACGTCATGTAGCAGGGCCGCCCAGTGTACCTCGAGGGAAGATTTGGGAGGTACTTTGCCCAGGGTCTTGAGTGAATGGGTAAACACATCGCCTTCGGAGTGGTAGTTTTTGGGCTGAGGGGTTTTTTTGAGTGGGCTTAGTTCGGGAATGATTTTTTCTAGAATTCCAAATCGATCTAGATCCTGAAAGGCGGTAACTCTATTTTTTTGTACAATAATCTTGTTCAATTCTTCAGCCACTCGCTCTGCCGCTACACCGATAATCAGTGAGGAATGATGCTTGAGTGCTTCTCTGGTCTTGCGATGGTAGGCCAGATCAAACCGATTTTTAAATCGGACCGCTCGCAGAATACGCAGATGATCTTCGCAAATTCGCTGTTCGGCGTCCCCGATAAACCGCAGAAGACCTCGCCGAAGGTCGCTGGTGCCACTGACATAATCGTAGTACTGATCGGACACCGGATCATAAAAAAGACCGTTAATGGTAAAATCCCTTCGTAGGGCGTCTTCTCTCGCATCGGTGAAGGTGACATAATCGGGTCTTCTTCCATCTGAATACCCCGAATCGGACCGAAAAGTGGCCACTTCGAAATTGTGTCCGTTTTCGTGGATCAGGATCACTCCGAAGTGTTTTCCCACCGAAAAAGTCTTTTCGAAAAGCTCCTCGATCTGATCGGGGGTCGCGCTGGTAGCGATGTCGATATCCTCTGGATTGTGGTTGAGCAACAGGTCTCGGACACACCCTCCCGCAAAGTAGGCGGTGTGGCCCGATTCTTGAAGTCGTTTTACTATACCGATGGCCGTAGGTTGCATCGGTTTATTTTAGCATAAATAAGCGAAAATCGCTAATTTTACTCATTTATGCCGCCTTTCGTCTTGGTGTTTCTTGAAGCTCAGCGTTTTTCTTTTTGAGGGCTCTCCTGTAGTCTTTCGTTGGTCTCCAGCCGGTTATGGTAACTCCTCCGGAGGTCTTCAGCTGGGTCAAATACTCAGATTTATACTTCCCTATCACCATTTCTGTAAGTCCCAAATGAGGAAAAGTGGTCTTTGATCCGATAAAACTGAAGGGATCGTTGGTTGTGGCAATTTCAATGAAATCTACTTTTCCATCTTCGAGGGGAATTCTCATAAATTGTTTCCTTTCGGCGAGAATGAAGTAGTTAATTAGTTCTGATAATTTTCTGATCTGAATCGATTTTCGACCTTGATACTCAATTTCAGTCACGATGCTGCTATTGCTTACCGAAACTACGGTTTCAATTCCTTCGTTGAAGTGAATTTGGGTTCCGATAAAAGAATTGGGATTTTCGTGCTGGGCCTCTTCTGGAAAATCGATCTTGTTCGCCAGGGTTATGTTGATGACTCTTCCTCGATCTAGACCATCAATTTTTGCAGCCGCAAAAACTTCTCTCGGCTCTCTGGTGTAGGGCCCTACTAGGCCTCCTTGAATCTCGGCCTCACAAACAAACATCCCGCTATCGGTCACATCAAGAATGGTTTCGAGAGCCACAAAATTACTGCTGGGAGCGCTCCAATAACCATCAACTCCAGCGGGCTCTCGTCTGGCCAGCAAATAATTCACCTTCCACCGGTTAATATTCGGATAGCAGTTCATTCCTGGCTCTACATGAAGCATTTTGGTGCCGATAAAAGAGCTGAGAAACACACTTTCGCCTCCGTGAGGGTTATGGAGATGTTTTCGAGTTTGTGAAAAATCAAACTTGGCCCCCTCCAGAGAGGGAAGAAATTCGGGTTCTCTAAAGAGCATCACCCCATTTCTATATTCTATTCCTTCCTCATGCTTTGATCTTTCCATATCAATAGGATCTCTTCTCGCTAGTTCTGTCTTCTCCGCTGCACTAAATACTTTCGGATCCACCTCCTCCTCTTCGGTATTTTCTGCTTCTCCCGTTACCACGTACAACTTTCGCTCCTTCCAACATCGAGTGGAAGGAAGTAAATGGAAGTTTCTGGAGAATAGATTTTTCATGGTTAAAACTTAAAAAGCCCCTTTATGAAGGGCTTTTTTATTTATTCTTTATCTTATTACTATATTCGTCAATTTTTCGCAAATAAAATCTCACCTTTCTTGCTATTTTTGCCGGTTTTTTCCATACTGGGCTCACATGTCACACGCGTATCTTAAGAAAAATCTCGACCGATTATCTTTTGAGCTCAAGATTGTATTTCTGGTGCACGTCTTGACGATGTTTTTTTGTCTGGCTCCTTGGTTTTCAGCTGTCCCGCTGTATGACGATCCTTTTTACTATACGGCTTTTGAGGGAAGTCACTTTCCGGGCTTTATGATTGGGATTTGTATCTTTTTGGTTTCATTTATCGTCAGCGCATTTTTTGGAAACAAGATGGTAGAATACCGTCGCGTGGTACTTCCCTTTTCGGAGAATAAGTTTTATGTGATGGCCGGAGGACAGCAGATTGTTTTGTTGGTCTTGATGTGGTCGGTGCTTTTTTCTATGGGGCAAGACTTTGAATCGTCCGAAATCCGATTTGGTTTTTTTGCGACCTTTATTGCCCAAGTGGCAGGACTGACAGCGGCCTTACTGCATATTAAAAACGTCAAACAGCGTTCTGTACGAGAGCTGCTCAATTCGTTTAAAGTAGATCAACTCCCTCGAGAAGAACCCGCTCCCCCGGTTCTAGAAAAAAAGCCCCTTGATCCGGATCAATCCGGGGTGGAAATTAAGATAAATCACTAGACATGACTGATGCCAAAAAAACGGCGACCAAAAAAGAAGACCCTCAGGAGGAAAAAACAGACTCCTATTTGCATGAGGCTCAACAATCGGGGAAAGCTTCGGGCGATTTAGAAATCTCGGATCTGGATGCCGCTATTGGAAGTGTGCATGAAATCTTAGACGAAGAAGCGGCCGATTTTTATAAAAAAAATGCCGAAGAAAAGTGGCAGACGGCCAAACTGTCGATTTATTGTCATGACTGTCGTAAACTTGTGCCCTCTCGCATGGCCAAAGTCCGGAGAAAAGTCCGACCTGTGTGCGGAGAATGCGGATCACGAAAGATTTCTATGGGGCGGGCCGAAGCGTTGGAGAAGTATTATCATTTGGAGAAGTAGTTAAACAGCGACCAATAGGAAGTAGGTATGAGGAATTAGGAATAAGGGAGGGATTGGGCTCAAGAATATGATTTTCCCCCTCCTAGGGGGAACGCATCCGTCAATTGTTTGCTTTTAAGGGAGAAGCTTTTACTTCTCTTGTTCTTTAACTTTCGAAGGAAAGAGAGCTTTGGAAATGAACTTTTGCACCGCAAAATGAATCCGCCCCCCCGCAAGAATCTGCGGGGAGGACGGGAATTGATGGAATGTTACGGCATGAGGAAGGCGCCGGGCCCGGTCCAGCTATGAAGGCTCTCACAGCTTAAGACCTGGGCGTCGGGATCACCGGATTTCTTAAAGATCTCGACGGTGGCCATACTGTCAGAATAGGCCCCGGGCTTATTGCCGTTCTTGTCTTTGGCGTGAACATCTGCCCCCGCTGCCAATAAGAGCTGAATAATTTCAGCGTTTCCTTTGCTGGCGGCCGCGTGCAGAGGGGTTTTGCCCCAGTCGCTGATGCTGTGAACATCTGCCCCTGCTTCGAGAAGCATTTTCACAATCTTGGGTGTGGAGGCAGCGTGTAAAGCGGTCTCCCCCCCCCTATCCCATATGCCTCCTTTTTGGTTGACGTCAGCTCCTTCCTTCAGGAGCGCCTGAACCTTTTCCTCATCTCCGGCTTCTGCAGCCGAGATCAGCCCATACTCCTGCGGACACGGTTGGTATGCGGCTTGGAATGGAGGTTCGACAGGTTTGGGTTGAAATAAAGCTGGTTGGGCAATGGCATTTCCGAAGGGGACCAGGGCCAGAAGCATCATAACAATGGTGAAACTGCGCTTGAACATGTCCATCTCCTTCTACTGCTGTGAACTTCGTAAAAGTTGTGACTGTATAGGGCCTGAGGACCTTCTCCTTTCTCTCCGTAAAGCAAAACATCGATGGTTCCATCTGCTCAGTTCCGATGTGTGCGAAAATTCAGGTGGAAACTTTTTAATTTTAAATATTTTCATACTTTTGTCAAGAATCTCCTTGAATCATCTTTCTCCATACTTATAATTACCTTCGATTAGGTAGAGGTGTTAAGGGATTTCTCGTTTTATGTCTTCCGCTTCGAAATAATCCGTCACTCGAAATGACATTACTGTATCCTCTGAATTCCCCATGCGTTTTCACTCTACGAACAATCCGGATCTAAAAACCAACTTTCGTACGGCTCTGCTTTCGGGGATTGCGCCTGATGGCGGGCTTTATGTGCCGGATGAAATTCCGGATCTTTCGGACTTTATTGCTTCTGATGCGGCTTTGGAGTGTACTTTCCCTGAGTTGGCCTTTGAAATTGCTCAGCGGTTTATCGAAGACGAGATTCCAAAATCTGATCTGCAGGCTATTTGCGAGGAGGCCTTTAACTTTTCCGTCCCCCTGGTTGAAGTGGAGCAAAATCATTCTGTTCTGGAGCTTTTTCATGGACCAACCGCGGCTTTTAAGGATTTTGCGGCACGGTTTATGGCTCGTTGCGTGAGTAATTTTCTTGTTCAAAATCACGAAGAAAAAATGATTTTAGTGGCTACCTCTGGAGATACCGGAGGAGCGGTGGGAAGTGGTTTTTTGGGGGTTCCGAATGTGCGAGTGGTCATCTTGTACCCTGAGGGAGGGGTTTCGACCGTGCAGGAAGCGCAGCTGACTACCATGGGACAAAATATTCAGGCTTTGGAAGTAGCGGGGAGTTTTGATGACTGTCAACAGTTGGTCAAACAGGCCTTTTTGGATGGGGATATCAGTGCCGATCTCAAGCTGATGTCGGCTAACTCGATTAATATTGGTCGGGTTATTCCGCAGAGTTTTTATCATGCGTGGTCGAGTCTGCAGGTGAAAAAGAATCACCCCGAATCAAATCTGGTGATCACCGTTCCCTCTGGGAATTTTGGAAATATCACCGGAGGCTTGTGGGCCAAGAAAATGGGTTTCCCGATTCACAAGCTCATTGCCTCCAATAACGCAAATCATCCTTTTTGTGATTATTTATCAACCGGTGAATTCAAACCCGCACCTTCTGTGGCGACGCTTTCTAATGCGATGGATATCGGGCATCCCAATAATTTTTACCGGATTGAGCATTTGTATGGAGGGGATTTGGAGCGAATGAAAGAAGATTTGTGGGGTACTTGGTATACCGATGAACAGACAGAGGCAAAGATCCAGGCGGTTGATAAAGAATGGGGGTATTTGGCCTGTCCTCATACCGCCGTGGGACTCTTGGGGACCGCTGATTACAAAACTCAATTTGGTTCAGATAACGATTATTATGTTACCGCCTCAACCGCTCATCCGGCCAAATTCCCTGAAACGATGGAACCGATTTTGGGGCGCAAAATAGAAATCCCCCCACTTTTGTCCGATGTACTTGAAAAAGAAAAACAGGCGGTTAAGGTGGCTCCAGATTTGAATGACGTGATATCGATTCTTAAATCCTAATTGATGCTTTGTTCGCGCTTTGATTTTGATCAGAAATTTCGAGATGGGGAGCTCAATATTGCGTTTATTGGCATGTCCAATATCGGAAAAAGTCATCGTTCGCGTCAGTTGGCAGAGGTATTTGAATTTGATGTTCACAATATCGATGTGGTCATGGCCGAAAATTTGGGGGTAACCGACGAAAAAGAATTGGCCGAATGGATGGGCTACCCTTTTGATGATAAATTTGAAGAAACCCAGTCCACTTACCTCGACTGGGAGCACAAGCTGACCCAGTCTCCCCCCATTCCAGAAGATAACAATTTCATCCTGGATACCACCGGAAGTGTGATCTACTTGAATCCAACGGTGCATCAATACTTGAAGGACAACTTTTTAATCGTCCAGCTGGATGCCCCCGAATCCATGCTCAAAGAGATGGAAGAGGAATTTTTTGTGAGTCCCAAACCTATTGTGTGGAAAGACCTTTTCTCCAAACATCCGGGTGAATCTGATCTCAGCGCGCTGAGAAGATGCTACCCAGGTCTCCTGCAAGATCGAATTCATCGCTACAGAACCCTGGCCGACATTGTTATTCCCGGTGAAGTTTCTCGCTCGAAGGAGATTGGTCCCGAGCGGTTTTGGGAGATTTTGAGGTTGAGTTTACCGGCTTAGAATTTTTTCTCCCCAGGGTAGCTTCCGTAACAGGCGTTATAGGCTGCTGCAACCGTGTTTTCAACAACATTAGTTTGTCGAAAACGATTACTTAACAACTGATTTGGTTCTTCCCTACTTACTTGTTCACGGAGAGCTTGATCAATCATCTTAGAAGGAATTGATTTAAACCCTGGGTCATTTGCTTCCGCTATATCTATGGCTTCTTCTACCCTTTGCATCAATTCTGGAAGAAAAACCTCAATTTCATGAGGCAGTGAAATAGCTTCTTGTGTCCCGCCAATTCCAGCGTCTCCACCAGCTTCAACCACTGGAGCTACAATTGCCTCTTGAAAAATGAATTTTGTATTGGGGAAGGTGTTTTTTTGAATTATGAATTTCATGGTTGGGATTAGATTAGTTTCGGGGCGACTTTAGGGGGTTCTTTACGATTGTCAATTTCAAAAACATGCGGAGCAGGGTACAACCCTGCTCCTTCGTAAGACCCTGCTCCTTCGTAAGGTCCATAATATTTAAGAGGCACTAAACAACTATTTACTCATTTAATATTTCGAAGATCCCTCGTGTCATAGTTGATACTAAACTATTGACTATACACTCGGGATGACACAAAAATACTACTGGTGTTTCTTCTTAAATTCTTCGGCACATTCGTTGAGGAAGGCGATGGCATCGGCGTGTCCTTTGGTGCCCAGGATTTTTACTTCTTTGCCTTCTTCTCGGTCTTTGTAGTGCTCCAAAAACCATTCGAGGTTGGCTACGATTTCTTTATCGAGGTCCCCGATGTCTTTGCAGTGTTCGTAGTCGGAGTGTCCTTCTGGAACGGCGAGGATTTTGTGGTCAAGTTCTCCGGTGTCGTCCATTTCGATGATCCCGATCACTCGAACGGGCACCACTACTCCGGGCGCAAAGGTCTCAGAACAAATCACGATCACGTCCATCGGGTCCTTGTCGTATTTATTCCACGTCTGAGGGAAAAAACCGTAGTTTTGCGGGTAGGCTACCGGCGTTCGAAAGACCCGGTCGACAAAAATGGTGTTGTACTCTTCACTAAATTCGTATTTGATCTGCGAATTTTTGGGAATTTCCACAATGGCGTGAAAGATTCCATCTTCGGGTGAAAGGGGGAGGTCGTAGTAGAGTTTCATGGGGGGAGGGGGTTAGGGGATAAAACTTAGAGGATGATGAAATCCTGCTAATTGGTATAAAAACAAAATGTATTTATTTGGTATAAGGAATAAAGAATTAGGAATAAGGGGTAAATCAAATATCTATTTCTGTTTCCTTTCCCCCCTAATTCTTTATTCCTAATTCCTTATTCCTTTCTAACGCCTGCTTCCTACCCCCCTTTCTTCGGCACAAAAAACTCAATCCGGTCTCCGATCTCAAACGCTAGTCCTTTGTGTTTGATTCGGATTCCACATTCGGCGCCTTCTCCAATTTCGTTCTTTTCATCGGTTCCTTGTTGTACCGATTCTACTTTGGCTTCGCCGAGGAGTTCTTCTTTTTCTTCGCCTTCAGAATCTTTTCCCGTTCTGAATTGTCGGATTCGACAGAGTTTTCGAGCTTTTCCGCTGGTGACTTCTCCTCCCACGACGGCCATCTTTTTGTTGGCAGCAAAGACGCCTTTGAGGATTATTTCTCCCACAATTTCTTCGGTTTCTTCGTCTTCTTCTCGGGCCGTGAGGATGGCTTCTATTTTTTCTGACAGGTGGTAGATAATGTTTTCACAGATCACCTGCACACCTTCTTGGTCGGCGAGTTTTTCAATTCGGCCGCTACAGCTGACTCCAAACCCAACCACAATAGATTCTCCGGCGGCTGAAAGCATGACATCGGATTCGGTGATTTCTCCTACGCCGGAATGAATCACTTTTACAAAGCTTTTTTCGGTCTTGATTTTGGAGAGTTCTCCCGTCACAGCTTCAAGCGCGCCTTTGGTATCAGCTTTGGCGATGATCTTGAGCTGATCGAGTTTTCCTTCGGCGAGTTTGGCTTTGAGGTGGGCCAAGGAGAGTTTTTTTCGTTTTGAAAGTTCGTCTTCGTGGACGATCGAGGCGACTTCTTCGGCCTTTTTTCGGGCCACGCGCTCGCTCTCCATCACCTGCAAGAGGTCTCCCGATCGCGGAAGATTACTCAGTCCTGAAATCTGGACGGCCGAGGAAGGTTCTGCGGTTTTTACTTCTTTTCCACTGTAGTCGACCATTTTTCGGATTTTTCCGTGCTGGTCATACACCACAAAAGGGTCTCCTTTTTTTAAGGTTCCGGTATTGATCAATACCGTGGCCGTCACCCCAGTCCGTTGGTCCATTGAGGCCTCGATGATAGTTCCGATGGCTCGTCTTTTGGGGTTGGCTTTGAGCTCTTTTAATTCGGCTACGATCAGAATGGTTTCGAGCAGTTTATCGATCCCCTTTCCGCTTTTGGCCGATACTTCTATACAGGGAACATCCCCGCCCCAATCTTCGGGCGTGAGTTCTTGTTCGGCGAGTTCTCCTTTTACTTTTTCGGGGTTAGCCCCGTCTAAATCCATCTTGTTCAGCGCTACTATAATGAGAATTTCGGCTTCTCGAGCGTGATTGATCGCTTCGATGGATTGGGGCTTGAGTCCTTCTGTTGCTGCCACTACCAAGATGGCAATATCGGTGGATCGGGCCCCTCGGGCTCGCATGGCGGTAAAGGCTTCGTGCCCGGGCGTGTCGAGGAAGGTAATGGTCTTTTTTTCGACTTCCACCTGGTAGGCTCCAATACTCTGGGTAATACCACCAGCTTCGCCTTCTGCGACTTTGGCTTTTCGGATGTAATCGAGGATCGAAGTTTTTCCGTGATCAACGTGTCCCATAACCGAAATCACCGGAGGGCGATCAACGAGGTCTTCGGTATCTTCTTCTTTGAGTAGTTCGCTCAGGTCTCCTCGGAAAAGATCTTCTCCGGAGAGTTCGGCGGATTCTTTTTTTACTTTCACCCCAAAATCAGAGGCAATAACAATGGCCGTTTCTACATCGATTTCTTTCTTGGGATTGGCGATGATTCCGTTCTGCTTGAGCTTGATCAGTACCAGGGGAAGGGGTTTCCCAATCCTGGCAGCAAAGTCTCGAACGGTGATGTAGTCGGGAATAATAAGGGTTCCGTCTTCGTCCTTTTCAATAACAATTTCTTCCTCTTTCTTTGGCTTGCTGGTCTTTTTTCGGGGAACTACTTTTTTCTGGGCGACGGTTCTTTTTTGCTGCTCTTCAATAATTTCTCGCTCTCGCTGTTCTTCGTATTCGTGGTCTACTTGTGATATTTCGCTGCCGAGTTCTACGTTTCGAATCTCCAGCGCCATTTCGTCCGAAATCATGTCGTCCTCTGGGATTTCATAATTAAGGTCCATAGCGTGCAACACCACCGCTTCGGGAGCGATTTCGAGTTGTTTGGCGAGATCGGAGACTGAAATGGGCATAAGTGCGGCAAATTTAGCGTATTGATGGGGGTTTGTCTAATTTTTTGGGGGTTTTAAACTTGTGTCATCCCGAATCACGGAACTATTTGAAACGAACATCGATAGAGATGAGGGATCCTCGAAATAAAAAATTATCAGAATGTAAGAACGCTCTGATTTAATCCCCAATATATACAATTACTGATTTCCCTTCCTTTTTCTCCTCCATCCAATACTCCATCTTTGCACGCCCTTTCCCATGCTGGCACTTACTTCTTCTGTTTCTCCGCAGACTCGAGTTTGACTCAGGGCAATGTTCATCTCACTGATTCGATTGAGCATACGATCCATCCATCCCCCGACCTTTATTTCAAAAGTCCTTCTTCCAATACAGAGGGAGATAGTTTGAGGAATATCTGATTCTGGTTCTGGCAAAACTTCTCCTGATTGAGCGCTCTCTACGTCTTGCTCGACAATAACTGCGGGAAATGTCTGTTCATCGATTTGGTTAAAACAGAATTTTGATTTGAGCAAGAATGGTTGGTAGTGAGTGAATTTCATAATGGAATCTGTTGTTCGGTCATCTATAAATTTTAATCTCATTTATATTTGGAGGCCCCCTCATTTTATCTCCGAGCTAAAGAAGAAAGTCAGCAGATTCAGGATGACGCATTTTGATATTTCCCAAAGGGAACTTTAATTTCTACGGTTTTTCTTTCTCCCTCTTTATCCGGATCGGGAAAACTCAGCGATTGGGCATGGAGATAGAGCCGGTCGGCGGAAGGGCCTTTGTATTTTTCGTCTCCGATGATGGGAAATCCCAGAGCCGAAAGGTGGACGCGGATTTGGTGGGTGCGACCGGTGGGGATTTTTATGCGCAGAGTGGATTGGTTCTCGTGGGATTCGATGGTTTCAAAATGTGTTTCGGCGTATTTGGCTTCTTCGGCATTGGAGAGGGCCATTTTGGTGCGGTCTCTTTTGTGTCGGGTAATAGCTCCTTCGATGATCCCTTTGGGCGGGGGCGTTCCCTGAACTTGAGCGAAATAGATTTTTTCAACGGTCTTCCAGTGAGATTGAAAATATCGGAGGGTGGGCGTGGTTTTGGCGATAAGAAGCAGACCGGAGGTGGGTTTGTCGAGACGATGAACGATGCCGGGGCGGGGATTTTTAGAGACACGATGAATCGCGTCTCTACCGGAATCGGGATCGGCTAAACCGTTGATTCCAAACCGATGTATGAGTGCGTTCACAATGGTGTGATTGGAATCTTCAGTGGGGGTGGGATGGACCGAAACCCCTTCGGGCTTATTGATCACCAACCAAGTTTCAGATTCGGCTACGATATCCAAAGGATAGTCCCAGGGCTCAAGATGATCGGTCGGGGGCGATACCTCTTGGCATTCAACGCCCCATTCTTCTCCGGCCTGAACCTTGGTTTTTCCGGGTTTTTCTTTGTTTTGTAAAAAAAACGAACCGCCTTTTTGCCAGGCGGTTCTTGAGTGAACTGGATAACGTTGGGCGCAGACAACTTCAATTCGCTTTCCTTCTTCTTCGGGGGTGATGGTAATTGTATCCATTGGTTGGTGCTCCCGGGGAATCTGATAGGCGCATGACCATGCGCCCCTACTTTAGGCTTGTTTCATTGATAGTTTTACGCGGCCCAGTTTGTCGATTTCGGTGATCTTTACTTTTACTTTTTGGCCTTCTTTTAGGTAGTCATTTACGTTTTCGACTCTTTCATTCGCAATTTCTGAAATGTGCAGAAGGGCTTCTTTTTTGGGCGCATATTCTACAAAGGCTCCAAAATCGGTGATATTCTTTACCGTTCCTTCTTCAAAAACGTCTCCTACTTTTGGTTTGTAGGCAATGCCTTCGATTATTTTTCGAACTTGTTTTCCGTTTTCCTGATTTTTAGAAGTCACCATTACAATTCCGCTGTCTTCGATATCGATATCTACGTCATAATCAGCGCAGAGCTTCTGGATTGTTTCTCCGCCTTTTCCAATAATGTCTCGAATGAATTCAGGATCAATTGTGATCGCATCAATCCTTGGGGCTTTGTCATTCATTTCGGTTCTTGGGGCCGAAAGCTCTTTTTTCATCTCCCCCAATATGTGAGTTCTTCCCGCTTGCGCCTGTTCGAGTGCTTCTTTGAGAAGGGAAAGCTGAAGTCCTTTTACCTTGATATCCATCTGAAGCGCCGTGATTCCGTTTTCGTCTCCGGCGACTTTGAAGTCCATATCTCCGTTGAAATCTTCGTATCCCTGAATGTCGGACAAAATTACATATTTTCCGGTATCTGCATTCATAAACATTCCCATGGCGATCCCAGAGATGGCGTGTTTGATCGGTACTCCGGCGTCCATAAGACACATGGTCGATCCACAAACCGAAGCCATAGAAGATGATCCATTACAGGCGAGGATTTCTGACACGACTCGAACCGTGTAGGGAAACTTGTCTTCCGTCGTCGGGATCATGGGTTTGAGGGCTCTTTCGGCCAAAGCCCCGTGCCCAATTTCTCGTCGATTCGTCCCCCGAAGGAAACGTACTTCTCCCACTGAATATGGCGGGAAATTATAGTGGTGGATATAGGTCTTTTTGATTTCTGGTTGATGAGGAGTGTCGATGAGTTTTGCATCCCCTGGCCCGGCCAAGGTCGCCACTGACAAGGCCTGGGTTTCTCCTCTTTGAAAAATGGCTGATCCATGGAGTCGTGGGAGAATCCCCGTTTCGACCGTAATGGGTCGGATTTCATCGGCCGCTCTGCCGTCAATCCTTTTTCCAGTTTCAAAAGTAGCGGCCCGCATATTTTCTGCGAGTCGGTCTTCGAGTTCCATTTTTAATTTTTTGGCCGAAAGGGTTTCTTCTTCAATTTCGGTCGCATACTTTTCTTCTAACTTATCTATCAATACCTGAAGGGCTTCTTTTACGTCTTTTTTGGTCACCCCTCGTACTTTTTCTAATTCGGCTTCTGTAATGGCACTTGCGACCGCTTCTTTTTCGGCTTCGTTTGGTTCTTTAAAAACGGGTTCTTTGGCTTTTACGTCGAACTGCTTGAGAAATTCTGTTTGGGCGGCACAGAGTTTTTTGATGGCTTCGTGCGCAAACTCAAGCGCTTCGAGCATCTTTTCATTAGAAATCAAATTCGCACCGGCTTCGACCATCATAATGGCGTCTTCGGTTCCTGCCACGATGAGATCCAATCCTCCGGCTTCGGCTTGTTGGTAGGTAGGTTCTAGGATGAATCCTCCATTCTCATCTATTCCAACCTTTACTCCGGCAACGGGAGCTTCGATGGGAATCCCCGAAATCTGAAGCGCCATTGAAGCGGCCGTAAGAGCAGTTGAATATGAAGCGTGCTCTTCGTTTGTCTGGAGCATTGTACAAATAATTTGTACTTCATTTTTCATGCCCTTTGGAAAGAGTGGTCGCAGCGGACGATCAATCATTCGGGCATTGAGAACGGCTAAATCCGAAGGACGTCCTTCTCGTTTGATAAATCGCGAACCTTTCAGCTTCCCTGCAGCGTAGAATTTTTCTTCGAAATCTACCATAAGAGGAAAAAAATCGATGCCTTCTCTGGCTTCGGGCGACATTCCGGCCGTGGCCAAAATGGCAATGTCTCCATATCGAGCAAACACAGCTCCATCAGCCTGCTGGGCCATTCGGCCGGTTTCAAAGGTCATTTCTTGGTCCCCGATTTGTACGGAAAAAGTTTTGGTGTTGTTCATGGGGGGGTGGGTAATTTAAAAAATAAACTAATTTTGAATCATGAATAATGAATTATGAATCATGAATTTACGCTTCTGTGAAAACTTTGCTTATCTCTTGACCTATTGTTTCATGATTCTTGCTTCATGCTTCATTATTCATATTTGATTTCGTTCGAACCCCTTCTCCAGCAATCGGAACAAAACTTTGGAATTTTTCTTAACTCTATAAGAAAAACGCCCGGTCTTGTCCCGAGCGTCTGGATTATTTTCTGAGTCCGAGGGTTTTGGTTACTTCTGCATACTGTTGACTGTTATGCATCTGGAGATAGCGAAGCAGTCTCCTTCTTTTTCCTACCATTCCAATCAAGCCTCGTCGAGAATGTTTGTCTTTTTGATGAATCTTGAGGTGTTCAGTGAGACTTTTGATCCGTTCTGTGAGGATCGCGATCTGTACCTGCGGAGATCCAGAATCTTTGGCGTGAGTCTGGTGTTTTTTGATGACGGCTTTTTTATCGGCTCGTTGCATGAGAGGTAAAAGTTAAACCGGAATGTACTGTAGATATATTTTGAAGTTCGTCAAATTTTGCGATTAAAAATTTCTTTCATAAAACGCCCCCGGCTCTCTTTCGAGTAAACCGGGGGCTTGATTCTAGGCGTCAGACACTTCTGTGAGCGTCAGTGTTTTCACGGGCAAGCCAAAATTGAGAAGGTAGTGTCGGATCCATTCAATCGGTTGGACCTCAAGAACCTCAGTTTTTGTGGCTTCATGTTGTTCGGAGTCTTCACGAGGTATATCAACACAAGTGTGCAATTTGCGCCGAGGAGGATGCATGTCGACATTATAATTCCGAACCGACCAGTCCTTTCTCACCTGAAAATCCTTGTAGAACTCCAGCATCTGGTAGGCCACCTGATGATTGTTGTGCCGATCTTCGTATTCTCCTGTGAAGTCGGTGGAAAAATAGAGATGATCGTCAGGTCGCTGAGAGAGATATGTGGTGTACCTTATCACTGCTCCACTGAAGCTCCTTCCGTTGATCATCTCTCCTGAAAACAACCACCACTTTTGTTCATGGGGATTCTTTCCTACACCAGAGAGCCACCAGGCACTTTCTCCCTCCGAATATCCCCCGTTTAACATTCGAAGAATCCTATGCACCCCAGCATCGGGCATCACTGGATTCCTGGGGCTGAGGGCCTCCTGGAAAACATCGGGATTATTCTTCCAGTACTCCTGCCAGGCGAATTTGGCCAACAACATGATTTCTGATGACCAGCCGAGATTCATACGGCGAAGGATCTTGTTAAATGCCCCTACAGAGGGGCAATGTTCAGCTCCCAGGATGATCCGAAAAATGTCTTGATTCCATTCCAAAAATCGGATCTGTTGATCGAGGGGCAAACGGGTATAAGCGTTTTTCTTACTCATGACTGATATTCCTTCTTACACTTACGTGGGTGAGTGTAGCCCCTTCCACAATAGAGGGGGGCACAAATGTTTGTGCCTGTGCCATTTGTCGATCAGATCGACTGAAAGATTCTGGACTACCTTTCCTCTTTCGACACATTTGGTGTTCAGAACACCTGCTTTTGTTGCCAAAAGCCGTTCTCTTCTCTCATCAGATGAGAGCGTCGGGGGGAAGACCCGACCGAACTTCACGCTCAGAGCGCAGTGCCACAGGGGACACAAAAAAAACTGAGAGCCTGGCCGCTAACATTGATTACTCGTTTGTCAGATCAGATCGAACCAGAAGAAACAGACTCGATATTTCTTCTTGAGTATTGGCACCAACAGGGCACCGATTTTTTTCTGAATCTTTTCGTCAGACGAAAAGTACTCTGGGGCCTGCAGAGCTTCAGATATTCGTGCTCAGAGCACGGGACTTGCCGTGGTTTCAGTACGGCACAAAAAACATAGCTCTACATTCTTTGTGCCAAACTGAAACGTATGTGAAAGAGCCTAGAATGGAGATCGCCAAGAGATCAACTCTGAACGATATCCTCCTCTATTAATACCTTTTCCTAATTACGTCAACCTTCTCCGCTTTTATTCTCTTCAAAACGCAAGAACTTTTCGAGTACATATGTGGGAACAAAATAGGACTGATCCTTTCTTTTGTCCCCCCCCACAATCAACCCTACAACTTTTCCTGATTGATCAAGAAGGGGTTTCCCCGAATCCCCCCTGGCCACTAACTGCGAAATGGTCCCCAGCGACTCAACTCGTTTTCTCTCAATCATTAGTTCCTGGTTTAGCTGGGTTACCACAGCTTTCCTTAAACCTTCGTCCGACTTCCAATGCACTTCTTCTCCTATCTTTGGGGACTCCTTATTAAGGGACGATAAAAAATCTGGGGGGATTGTGCCCCCCTGGTTAATCCAGAGCAGATCGTTTTTGGTGGATCGGGCTTTTACTCGAGTGGGATTATTCTTTACATAGAGGGACGATCGATTTCTTAGTAAGTGGTCGACCGTTAAATACTGGTAAGGGGCAATCTCTATCCCGTGCCCTAGTTCTTCCCCGGCCTGATTCTGGATGAGGACTGTTTTTGTGGAAGGCAAAGGCGGAGGGGTAATCTTGTTTTCACACCCTAAAAGTGGTAGAAGAAGGAAGCAGAAGAAGTATTTTTTTCTGAGCATTAAATCTTTTTTTCCGAAGTATATAGGAGTAAGGAACAAGAAGTAAGAACGAGGCAAAAAATATCTTCAGCGCTTTGAGGGTTTGAATTTCTGGTTTATAATTATCTCTTTCTAACGGTTAATTTCATGCGCTTTTCAGGAAAGGTGGTTCGTGGCACAGATGTGGGAGCGAAGTTTGGCATTGCAACAGCCAATATTCAGCCCAAAGGCACTGATATCTTGTCGATGCGCTATGGGGTTTATTTTGTGGATATCACCTGGCGGGGCGACCACCTAAACGGACTGCTTCATTTTGGACCCCGAAAGACTTTTGGAGGAGAAGTTTCGATCGAGGTGCATATTCTTGATTTTCAACAGCCTCTTTATGATGAGGTATTAGATATCCACTTACTTCGCTATCTGCGTCCTACACGTTCTTTTCAGAACGCGGATGCGCTTTTTACACAGATTTCAGTCGATGTTTTGAGGGCTCGAAAATTCTTCCTTCGACGATCCATTTTTCGTCAGTGGGGGCGAGTTACCTCTGAACAAAAGGAATCTTGGGCCGATGAGGTTTTGTCTAAAATTCAAGAGTCTAGTTTTTTTCAGGAATCTCAACGAGTACTGGCTTATGCCCCCTCTCCGGTTGAGATTCCTTTTGTAAAGAAACTAACTCAAGTATTTCCGGAAAAGGAATACTATTACCCGAAAGTGGATGGGGCTCGTGTTTCTTTTTATTTGTCTGACTTTGACGATCTTACACCAGGACAGTTCAATATTCCCGAACCTGAAGAAGCCGGTCCGACCTTTGCCCCAGAAAAAGCGGATTTGGCCTTAGTTCCGGCCGTAGCGGTTGATGCCCAACACTATCGACTTGGACGAGGCGGCGGATTTTATGATCGCATCCTGGAACACTATCAAGGACCTACTATTTCTGCGCTTCCGGCCTTTTGCAAGGTAGAAGCGGTCCCTACCGAGCCTCATGACCAGCGAGTGGGGCAGGTTATAGTTGTGGGAAATTAGTAGGCACATCAGACCGTTCAAAAATCAGCGTACTACCTCTTCCACAATGCGTTACTAAGCTGAGTCTGAAGGCTTGATTTTCTGAACAAATTTTTTAGACTTTATGGGTCGAAAAATAAAAACAAATGTCTCAAGAAACTAAAGATTTTCTCATTGTGTCTGCCATCTTGTTGGTGGGGGCGGCTTTTTATTGGGCCTGGAACAAACCGGTTTCTCTTCCTCCGGCTCCCGCGCCACAGCCACAAGAAGTTCCCGTAGTATCGGAAACGATTGAGGAACAAAACCAACCGCCTGCCCCGAACAAAAATCGGATTATTTGTAAGACGGATAAATGGCTCAAAAAAACTGCTCAGTGCGATAAGGAGGGTGAAAATGTAACCTTTTATGCGGACAAATATCGTACAAAGGAGGTGGGTTCTCTGCCGTTGTCTTATCTCTTGGAAGAATGTGTAAATCAGGAGTGCGTGGGAATGGAGGTCGACCTCCCTCTTCATACAGAGGGAAAAAATATTGTCTTGGTGTTTCCACACGTGCCTTCTTTGGGGAATGTTCTGGAGCTTATAAAAAAAGGACTGGCCGATACTCCCCCCGTGGCGGGAGATCATATTGAACTTCATATTATGGATATTGATGCAAGATTTGCAGCAGACTTTGAATCTCGAGTTATCAAGGCCGATGTCATCAATTACCACCGAAATAAGAACAAAGTGATTTCTTTGTATGCCGAAGAACCAGAAGTGGAAGAAGGCGAAGACTTTTTGGGAGAAGGCGGCAATCGCTTCTTTTCTTTTTCGGATTTTGAAACCCAGCTCAAAAACTACCTGAGCGAAATCAAAACCCCACCAGTCGATAAGGAATATTCGATCGCTGAGATCCTTCAGTTTGTTACGGCTCTGCCTGATTCGGCTTTGATCCCCTACTGGTTTGTGGTGGGGCTTGATGAAGGGGTTACCTTTCCCAAAGCTCGTTCTTATGCGGTTGATGCTCAGGGATATAGTTGGTTTTATACCTACCAAAAGCGATACAACTCTAATATTCAGGTCAAGAATCGAACGTGCCGATCTGCTGGCTATCAAAACTGCCGACTTGCTGAAACCTGGGACGAACCTTTTTCCGATTACTATATTCGTCAGGCCGCTCCGGGGATTACGGATCGGGTTCGGTTTACTTTGGGGACTAACAATCTCCATCTAAAGCTGATGGATATGAATTTTGAAGATCGTTCCCCTCTGCAGACCGAGAAAGAACAAATCCTCCAAAAACTGGAGAAGTTGATTGTTCCTCCCCATTCCAATTCTGGAAGCCTAGATTTCTGATTTACTGAATAATGTTTAATTTCCCCCCCTTTAATATAGATTGGTCTCCTTTGTGGCTTGTTCTTCAGAGCCTTGAGTTTTGGATGGCGGTTGTAGTGCTCCTTATCTTTGTCGCGACGATGTTTTCTTATCGCTACAAAAACTGGGACTTCTTTTATGGATTTTGTCAGGGGCACCGTTTTCTGAAAAAACATGGAGACAAGATCTGGTCCGACCAAAAACAAAAAACCTACCTTGAACGATACAAAGCCTTTGCTCTTGCGGTAAGAACCCATTCGGCTGAAGAAAAAATATGCTCTATCGAGGACAACCTCAAACAACTAAGAGAACAGAAGAAGTTTTTTGAGAACAAGTATCAACGGGCCGAAAAACAAGTTGCTGAGCTGGAAAAAACACTTCGTTCCAGCAGCGAAGAGTTGGCGCTTTCGACCTGGAAAAAGATATTTACCGACCACGAAAAGGATCTAAAAAAACTACGAACCGATGTGCAACAACTGGAAGGAGTAGAGCTTTCGAAGAAAAACATGGCCCCGCTACTCGACAGCCTCGAAGAAGAACTTCGATATCGCTCTAATGCGATGCACCTTCGGGTTAAAGAAATCGAAAAGCAGATAAAAAGCCTCGAAAAAGAAATTTTGACGCTGCAGCGTCAGAATGCCGAAACCCTCAATCGTCGTAAGGGAGAACTGACTTCTTTTGCCGAACCACGACTCAAAAATACCTGGAATAATCTTGTGGCCGCGGCCAAGGAGACTCAGACCAGTATTCTGAAGTACTTGCTCTTTGGAATCGTGGTGTCTTTGTTGCTGGTGGATTTTGTGGTTCCGTTTCAGTATTTCACCGAGCACTGGAGTCACAAGCTCGATTCGGTGATTTTGAACTTTTTAGGCTTTTCCTTTACCTATCATCACCTCTCTATTGTTATCGCGGTGGTGATTATTCTGGCAATTTTGGTGTTTTTAGAACTCCTCCTAGAAGACTTCTGGACCAAAGAGAACAAAAAGAAATCCACCATTCATCGTATTTCGTTTTATCTGTTCTGTATTTTTAATTTAATTTGTGCGGTCTCCGCCTTTTATTACTGGTATGAGTTTCGACAGAGTTATGACAACAATATCGATCAGATGCTCTTGGCCCTCACTTTGCCGGTGGCGACTTCGGCGGCTTTGATTATAAAAAAACTGAAACAAAAAGAAGGATTCCACTTCATCTTTGCCCCGCTCAAAGTGGTCTGGTTTTTGTTGGAGATCCCCGGACTGATTTTGATCGACATGCTGTTGTGGATTAAATTTCAGTTTGCCTCTTCGATCTTTCATGAAATTCGACGACGCAACAAAACCATTCGCACCTATCGGAGTGAAATTGAACACCTCAAAGATCAGAAGGATGAATTGATTCAGGGATTTGAGGCCTTTAAAAAAGATCAGGATTCTCGGATCAATGTACTGACTTCTCTTCGTGAACAGATTCGATCGCTGGAAGAAATGCTCCACAAAAAGCTAACCGACTTTTCTCAGAATTTCCAAGAGTTTCGAGGCTTGTTTGAACAAGAAAACAAAAAGGCGCTTCAGGCCTGGATCACAGAAGCGATTAAATCTCGAACCCTGCTTCATAAAGAAGTGAATGAACTTCGCGGCGGCATTGGGTATTTGGCTAAAGAAATCGAACGACAAAAGACCCGAAAGAAGTTTATCCGAGAAGGAATTGAGGCAGCGTTGCAGAGGGGGTGGAAGGCGCGGTAGGTTGAACTTGTGAACTTTGGAACTTTTGAACAAATAGTGCTTCTTTGTTGTTTGTGGGGAACACTCTCCGGCTCTGTATGGATTTGAGCGTCGCCTCCTCTCTCTTATAGCATCCCCCTTCACTCTCGTTCAAAAATAATTCCACCGCTACGGCGGACAAGAGAGAGGGCTTCGATGTTTGAAGCAGATTAAATATTGGTCCTTCCTCTTGATATAAGAGGAAGGACAGCGAAGATGGGACATTAAAGCAGTTATTGCTTCCAGAGCAGGATGGAGTTCCCTTCAAACGGGAGAATTATATTTTTGATTCAAAGAATAGTGCTTCCTTTTCGTTTGTGGGGAACTCTCCCGCCTCTGAATGTGAATACTACTTTTCTCTCAACGCTTCGGGCGCCCTCTCTTATAGCAAGAGAGGGCTTATAAATATGGGAACTATCCAATCATATTAATCATCCCCACTCATAAACCAGTTGATAATGGTACTGAGCACGGAAAGCAAGACCCCGGTAAGGATGGTGATGAGGGGGCCCTTTATATCGATAGTAACGCCCTCAAAACCAAGAAAATTGATGCTTTTTTCGGCCATCCACAAAATTACTCCATTGAGAAAGAGTGAGAAGAGTCCAAGCGTCACAAGATGAATCGGGAAAGTGAGCATCCGAATGATGGGTTTTACACAGGTGTTGAGCACCCCAAACACAATGGCCAAAATAACGTAGGCATTTATTCCGCCTTCGATAACGAAGGACTCGGGGAAGAGATGATGGGCCAAAAACCACAGCAAAGCGGCTTTGGCGATGATAGTAATTGTTATTTGAAGGATCCAGTTCATGGAGTTATTGTAGCAGATTTTTTGGGGATCCAGGATATGGAATCGTGTTTGTAGAGCCACATTGCAATGTGGCTGTACGGGGTTGCTTTTTATCGTTTGATAGGTAGTTTGCGGCTGATGAAGACCTCTTTGCGGAGCCAAAAATTTGCCCGGATCGTTCAGGAATCAATTCTGCCGATTATTCAGCAATATTTGGGGGTGGATGAGGTGGGTTTTTTGACCGTGGAGGAGGTGGAGGTTTCGGGGGATCTGGAGTATGTGTTGGTTTATGTGAAGTCGATCAATGCGCCGAAGGACTGGTTGGTGAAGCTGGAGAAGCTCACCAGTGCGTTTGAGTATGAGTTGGGCAAGAAGTTTCCGCAGAAGAGGAGGAAGTTTAATGTGCGGTTTAAGGGGGTGGGTGGAGATTAAACAGCGATCATTCATTTTTTGACATCACAGACAATCGATATTAGTATCCCCTTACAAATTCCTTCGGGACTACTCTGCTTATTTGCTTGAGCGGAGGATAAAAATTCTAGAAAGAGTCATCGATCAGTTCTTTGATGGCTTTTTTTAGATTTTCAAAATTATTTTTCTTCATAACTCCAATTTTTCGTTCCAATCTTCTTCCATCAAAAAGTTTTAATTGTGAAATAATGGCGACACTTGTTTTTTCGTTGATAAAACTAAACTGAAAATAGTGTCTTCCTCTTTTATCCGTTGTGGAGAGTGGCACGCCCCAAAAAACAAACCGGTTAAACTTCTTTAAAACTAAAACAGGGCGCAAAAAATCCATACCTTTTCCATTCTGCTCAAAACCAATATTTTTTCCCATTCTCGTATAAAATATTTCCCTCTGCTTGAATTGGGGAATTATTTCTTTTTTATCTGTTTTCTGTTTTTGTTTATTCCAGATATCGAATTGTTCGTTACTCATCTTTGAAATAATAAAAATCAGCTTTACCTCAATCTTAAAATTTAATCAATCCTAGGATTTAAGGTTCATTTAATAATTCAAATTGCCCCGATCGCCTTCCGTCGTATAATCGCTTCATGAAAATCCTACTCGCCACCGGCAACGCAGGAAAAGCGCAGGAAATGATCGAATTTTTTGATGGGTCGGATCTGGAATTCCAGCTTTTGACTGATTTTCCGTCTGTGGATGAACCGGAAGAAGATGAGGATACCTTTGAGAAAAATGCCCTGCTGAAGGCACGGTACTTTGGGGATCGGTTTGGCGTGCCAACGATTGGAGAAGATTCTGGGATTATTCTGGAGGCCTTCCCCGACAAGTTTGGCCTGCGTACTCGTCGAGAACTGAACGCCAAAACAGATGAAGAATGGCTGGCGCAGTTTATGGCGCTGATGCAAAATCAAGAAAACCGTCGCGCCACGTTTTACTCGGCGATGGGATTTTATGATCCGAACAAGAATATTGATCAAGTTTTCCTGGGGGCCACTTCGGGAACAATTCTGGAAGATCTAGCCGCTCCGATTGAAAAGGGCATCCCGATTTCCGCGATTTATGTGCCAGAGGGATGTGACAAAGCTTTTTCTGAGATGTCGAAGGAGGAAAAGAATGCGGTATCGCATCGGGGGAAGTCGGCGATGATGATGCGGGAATGGCTTGGGCAATTAACAATTAACAATAATCAATAAACAATTATGGAATTTCTTTATTGTTAATTACTAATTTTTCATTGTTATTGTTCGACGCATCTGATCGATTGAAATTCATAAAAATAGGGGTCGCACGAGTCAACCCCAAAGGCTTTAGAGCTCACTAATCATTATCGTCTTTGGTGATCTTATTTTATCAAAGCATTGCGCGCCTTTTCCAGCCAGCCATAGAAATCCTTTGAAATCTTTCTCCCCCTCAACTTCTCTAGATAATCTTGCATTTCTAGTGCCTCCAGGGCGGAATAAACCTTTCCAGACTCCACACTGTCCCCTATCCAGGAGGTACCCACACAATAGCTTATTATGACAATCGGAATCTCCTTTAACTGTTCTTTTAAGGGGTCTACCACCATCTTAATACCCCCTTTATCATTCGGTCTACTTAAGTTGCAAATAACTAAACTCAATCCTTCGCAACGACCTGTTTCCAACCAATGTTTCTGAAAGTTCTTATACCCGAAGCAAAAGGAGACCTCCATTACTCCTAACAAATTGGGTAATTCGAAGAACTCTTCTCTTCTTGAATCGTAGTTTGAATCTAGAACAATCAAAACCCGTGATTCTTTGTTAATCCTAGAACGCAGACTTTTCATGACATCCTCCCAAGACTCTTGATTTATGAACTGCAAAAGAACAAACGTTTTTGTCTCTCCCAAAAGGCAAAATCCAAAACATCTTCCTTATTGCAGAAAACAAAAAAACTAGTTCGAGAGTAAATTATTTATTAAAAAACACCAAACAGGTAGTGGCAATATTTCCTTATTATCACAACTCATTATCTCCTTTCACCACTATCACATAGTCGAAGATCCCTCTCAATTTTTCTGAATATTTTTTCTTTCATTTCTTGAAATCTTCATAAATTGCTGGGGAACTTTTCATTTTTTTCATTTTATTTATCATTGTGGCCGTCTTAATCCCCTTTTCTCATGTCAAAAAATGATGATCGTGCCAAGTTGATTGCCGGCCTAAACAAGTCTCTCGAATGGGAGTATGCGGCGATGATTCAGTATGTGCAGCATGCGGCTGTTATTACCGGTCCGGAATTTGATTCTATTCAGAAAGAATTAATTATTCACTCCCAGGAAGAGTTGGCCCATGCCAATGTGCTGGCTGAACAGATTGGATTTTTTGACGGAACCCCCAGTGTTGATGTCGAAGAACGAGAAGTTGCGGCCGATCCGAAGAAAATGCTGGAACAAGATTTGGCCGGCGAAGAAGGGGCTATTTTGCGATACAAGGCGCTGATTGCGCAGGCTGAAGGCTTGGGGGAATATGGGCTTCGACGTCACCTGGAAGATCTTTTGATTCAGGAAGAGGAGCATAAGAGAGATCTTCTTTCGGCTTTGAAGCGGTAGTAGTTGACTCCTTTTGGCCTGTGCCAGGGAACTCTCCCGGCTCTGTAAATTTAACTTTCTTCTCTGTTAGTGCTTCGCTCGCCCTCTCTTATATCAAGAGAGGGCTTCAATATTTTTCAAATGAAAGTCATTGTCCCCCTTCGTCCAAACTCGCTTGATGAATTCATTTCTTTGATCAAAAAAATTGATCACAGGGCTGATTTTGTTGAGATCTGGCTGGATGGGGTTTTGGATTTGGGGGAATTTTTTGAGGGATTTAAAAAGGTTTTAGACGCTTTTGATCCTTCCGTTCAGACCCTGGGAGTGTGTAAAATGCGTGCAGAACGTGGGAACTTTGAGGGAAGTGAGGCGGACCGGGTGGAAATTTTGAAACGGTTTTTAGATTCGGGAGGCGATTTTGTGGATCTGGATGTGGCCCGAAATGAGGTAAATCTGACAGCCTCTGTTCCGAGTGAAAAATTATTTTTGAGTTTCCATGACTTTGAAGGGGTGTCCAACAACCTGAACAAAATACTTGATCAACAGTTAAGTCTTTCTCCCTTCCTTCATAAGTTTGCCGTGACGACTAATACCCCTGAAGACCTGGATCTGTTTTTGGCCTTTGTGAAGAATTTCCCAGAAGATAAAAGAGGGATCTTTACGACGATGGGTGATTTGGGACATAAAGGGCGGGATGAAATTGAGGCGTTGGAAAAAAGTTGGGGGAGGTTTTGGGCGGTGGATGAAGATTCTAAAACGGCGGTGGGACAGAAGACGTTGGATGAGCTTATCCGCCTCTAAAAGGTGCGTAAAAATATTTTTTGAAAGAAAGATGTTCTTGCAGAACCGGATGAGCTAAGCGATAATCCCTTCGTTAACCTTTTTCTTATGGAAATAAAAAAAATCGGCGTTCGTGTTCTTTCGTTTTGTACTCGCAATCTCCTTTCCTTGGTGGTCTTGCTGGGGCTAACCTATTGGTTTTTCCCCGACGTGGATGGACCTATTGTGTTTGAGCGATCTCAGAAGGGATATTCCCGGCACATGATGGCATCGAACGATATGGCGATGGAAATGGATGAGGCGGCTTATGCGCCCATGGCTAAAATGTCTCGGAGTGGCCGAGGTGGGGGGATAGTTCCGCCGGTTTTTGCCGGGGATTTTGATCCGGATCAGACGGATAAAAAAGTGGTTAAAAATGCCAATCTAACCATTGAGGTGAAAGACACGGAAAAAGCGAAAGACCTGGCCGAAGAAAAAATTAAGGAATTTGAGGGCGGGGTGACGCACATGAATTCTTGGGAAAATCGTCCGGGAGTACTGAGCTATAATATGACGATTCGAGTTCCTTCTGAAAAACTCGAAGGCATGATCGGAGTGCTAGAAGGATTTGGGGTGAAAAAGTCTGAAAATTTTTCAGTGCAGGATATTACTGCGGCGTATTTTGACACCGAAAACCAACTGGCAAATCTAAGCGTTCGTCGAGATCGATTGCGAGAACTGATGGAACGAGAAACCGAAAGCCTCAAAGATGTGTTGGAGATTGATCGAGAACTAAACAATGTACAGAACCAGATTGACCGTCTAGAAAGAACCCAAAAAAGACGCGACACCGATGTGGCTTATTCGACCCTGCAGCTGACCATTCAGCCCGAACCTGAAATCGGAGATATCTCCAACCCTCATTGGTCGGCGGGACGTTCGTGGAAGCAGTCGGTAAATGACCTGATTAATGCTTCTCAGGGCATTTTTGACCGAACAATAAAGTTGATCGTGTTTATGCCTCTCTGGCTCCCGCTCTTGGTTTTGGTCTGGTGGGGAAGGAAGAAGATAGTCAGTAGTTAGTAGTGAACAGTTAGTACTGAAGAAGTAGGAAGTAGGTACAAGGTATTAGGGGGGCAGACGCCGGAGCGGGGCTTTGCCCGGCTCCGGAATAATTCAGTCTTTAAACTTGGATTTTGTTTCCGAGATTAAGACTTCGTTTGTATGGAAATGTGCGGAGCAAGGTTCAATTGCTCCGGCTTGATAAAGAATATGAGAAGTGGTCATTCCGAATCGTTAGGGTTCTACTTTAGTGCTCATATGACATGAGGAATCCTCCTAATAAATTCTGAGGTAAAGGTTCGTAAAATCTTGATTTTTCTTTTGTTCTATACTTCTTACTTCTTTATTCTTACTTCCCCCAAGTACAGAGGCAAAATCGGTTAAACGAAAAGAAATATAATTCTATCACTTTTATCCGTTAATATTCGGAGGATCCCTCGTCTCTATCGACGTTCGTTTCACAACCTTCCGTCACTCGGGATGACACATTATTAAAATGCTGCCCAATAAAATTCAGAAATGGATCGAAAAAGATATCTTCCCTCCCAGAGCGTTGCTTTCGGGGTCGGGAGACTTGTATCCGGTGGCTTTAGAGATTGCTTCTCAGATTCAGGGGGTTGATACGGCTGAAATCGAACAGGGTATTCATGCCGACACTTTGCTGCTGAGAGACCAGGGAGAAAGCCTGAAAATTGGAGAAAATGAACACGATGAAGGAACGGTGCGCCATATAATTAAGTGGTGTGTTCAGAAACCGACCGCCCCTCATCGCGTGGTGATTTTGGAGCATCTGGAACGGGCCTCTTATAATGCGCCTCAGGCATTGTTGAAATTAGTAGAAGAGCCTCCCCCAGAAGTCGTACTGCTTTTTACGACTCAAAACCATCACCAGATACTCGATACGATCCTCTCTCGAATGACCGTGGTTTCGGTCCCCTATCTGGCGAAGATAACCACTTCTCTCGAAGAAGTCGATTGGTTTTTTACTCCTGGAGACCTGATTTCAAAATTTCAGGAAATTGAACTTTTGGTTAAAACCGCTACCGATGCCAAAGACAAGACTCAGATTCACAGGTTTTGCCTCCAGCTGATTCACTATGTTCGATCCCATCCTGAATGGCATCCACATTTGGGGCTTTTTTTTCAGTCTTTTCGGGCCATAAAGCAAAATGTGAATGCCCGTCTTACCCTCGAGAGACTTGCCCTTTTGACGACAAAACAGTAGATTTCGCATAATGAAAACGGTTAAGGCTATCGACCTTTTGCGTCATCGGTTGATTTTGGTGCCTGTTCCCGAGGAACTGGAGCTGACCAAAAGTCGATTTATTCTGGTGAAGCGAGATTGGGACGAAATTGTGGCTCGTGTTCTGGACATTGTCCCGGGAAGTCTGGATGTAGACAAAAAGGATAAACCGCTGGAATTTGTAAAAGAGCTGGGCACCAAGGACCTGGAGGCTTTTGAAAAAGGACAGTCGGGTGAAAAACAACGGATCCAAAAGGTGCAGAAACATGTGGATAAACTGAAGTTAGGAATGAGGGTTTTTGCCTCTCGTATGGGCTGGCGGGGGAAGATAATTTCTTTCTTTTTCACCTGTGATGAAGCCGTTGATTTTCGGGAACTGCTCAAAGTTTTGGGTTCGGAATTTAAATGTCGAATTCATCTAGAGCGGGTAGGGGCCCGAGACAAAGCCCGAGTCTTGGGTGGTTTTGGTTCTTGTGGAAGAGAAACCTGCTGTTCAACGTTTAAACGAAAGCTGGTTTCGGTTCCGATGGATTCGGCCCGTGATCAGGGCATTATGATCAAGGAGAATGACAAAATATTGGGCGCGTGCGGCAAACTGAAGTGCTGTTTGATGTATGAACTTCCGATGTATCGAAAAAAACGAAAAACTCTGCCTCATATTCGTCAGGCTGTCATAACCAAAAATAAGCACAAGGGTCGTGTTATTGGACTGGATATTCTAAATCAAAAAGTGAAGGTGTTGTTGCTCGATACTGATATGATCGAGGTTTTTGATGTGGCGGATATTTCGGTTGAGAGCCGAAATCGGAAGGAGAAAAAATAAGGGGAGAACTTATGAACTTATGAACTTGGGAACTTATGAACTATTGAATGAAGGATTAATGACTAATAATAATCCTTCGTTTTATGTTCGATCTTTTCTTTATGGCTCTGCATTCGGAATGACTTCATTTTTATTGGGACCAGTGATCACTAAATCTAGATAGTTAATATACTTGACTTTTTTGTATAATATTATATAAATAATATAAATTTAATTAATCTGAATACTATGTTTCTTTCTCCGCTTGATGGTCGGTATCGGTCGAAGGTTGAAGATTTGGGGGTGATTTTTTCTGAGTTTGGTCTTTTTCGCGCTCGGACTCAGGTCGAGGTGGAATGGTTGATCTTTTTGGGGGAACAGGGACTGGCTCCTGAAATGGAGGCAAAATCTCAAACCACTTTGAGAGGTGTGTATGAAAATTTCTCCGATTCAGATTTTGATCGGATAAAAGAAATTGAATCCACAACTAATCACGATGTGAAGGCCGTGGAATTGTTCTTGCGAGAAAAAACAGATTCTGCTTATTGGCCCTGGATTCACTTTGCGTGTACATCGGAGGATATCAATAACCTGAGTTATGCGCTTATGGTTCGTGAAGGGCGTGAAGTTCTGCTTCGAGACCTGGAAATTGTATTGTCTGATCTGCAGACCAAATCTATGGAGTGGAAATCGATTCCTATGCTGTGTCGAACTCATGGACAAACCGCTACCCCTTCTACTCTGGGAAAGGAGATGGCGGTCTTTTTGTCTCGGGGAAATAAAATCGTGGAATCGCTCAAAAAAGTCCCAGTTTCGGGAAAAATAAATGGTGCTACAGGAACCTTTTCGGCTCATAAAGTGGCCTTCCCACAGACCGACTGGATGGCGCTCTCGGAAGAATTTGTAGGCGGGGTTTTGAAACTCGATCATCAGCTCCTCACCACGCAGATAGAACCGCACGATGATCAAGCTTTTATGCTCAACGAACTGGGCCGATGCTCGAATGTTTTTATCGATCTGTGCCGAGATATCTGGGGCTACATTAGCCTGGGATACTTTGGACAAAAGGTGGTTCAAGGCGAAGTGGGATCTTCTACCATGCCGCACAAAGTAAATCCAATTGATTTTGAAAACGCCGAAGGAAATCTAAAACTGGCTCGAGGCATAGGACGCACCCTGGCCGATGAACTGCCGATCTCTCGATGGCAGCGAGACCTGACCGATTCCACCCTCCAGCGAAACTTGGGGTTGGCCTTTGGGCATTTTTTGCTGGGACTTAAATCGCTCCAGAAAGGTCTCGGAAAACTGGAGGTTCGCGAAGAAGCCTTGCTCAAAGATCTTCAGGCCGCGCCAGAGGTGCTGACCGAGGCGGTTCAGACGGTTTTGAGAGCCCACGGAGAAGCTGAAGCCTATGACTTACTCAAGGCTTTCTCTCGAGGTAAAGCGCTTACCCTGGATGGCGTTCGTGATTTTATTGATTCGACCCAACTGCCTGACGAGGTTAAATCCGAGCTAAAAACGCTCACTCCTGAAAGGTATGTGGGTGTGGCAGAGGCATTGGTGGAGAAGTATGTGAAGCAATAACAAAATCCCCCTGCGAAGGGGGAATCTGATTTTAGTACGGGTAATGCTATATTTTATGCGCTCTGGAGTAATAATAAAATTCGTCATCCCGAGTCACTAATTGTTTTGAAACGTACAACGATGACACGAGGGATCATCCCATTATTATTGAGCACAATTGAAAGAAGGGAATATTTAAGGACCCATGAAAATATGGGAAATCCACTGACAGAAACGGTTTTATTAGATCCACTAAGAGACTTTCTGCTCATAATTAATTAGAAGATCCCTCATTTTTTGGTTGAGGCTTGATTTATATCTCTCCATTCGGGATGACGCATTTTTAATTCCCGCCCTTAATTCTTACTTCTCTTCTTTTGAACGCCCTTCACCTAATTTGCATTCTTCCTCTGCAACACGACCCAAATACTCTTGAGAAAAATAATGCCATCTAGGTAGAGACTCCAGTTTTTGAGGTAGAAAAGTTCGTATTTCATTTCTTCTTCGTAGCTGAGGCTGGAACGTCCGTTTACCTGAGAAAACCCGGTAATCCCAGGGCGAATAGAGAGGATTCTTCGGTGTTTTGTGAGATACTGTTCGACTTCTTCTGGCAGGTGAGGTCGAGGGCCAATCAGGCTGATTTCCCCTCTGAGCACATTGAAAAGTTGAGGCAGCTCATCGAGAGACCATTTTCGCAGTATTTTTCCCAGGGGGGTGATTCGGGGATCATCTTCGAGCTTAAAAAAAACTCCTCCCTTTCGTTCATTTTTATCCAGGAGATCTTTTTTGTGCTTGTCAGCATCAGGCACCATGGTACGAAATTTGTAGCAGGGAAATATTTTTCCGTTCTTTCCCACTCGAGGAGAGGCAAAAAATATGGGCGCATTTCTATTGGACTGCCAGATTTTGAAGGCAATTACGCCCATTACCGGTGAAAGGCCAATAAGAGCGACAACCGCAAGGCAATAATCAATGATGTATTTGAGCACCATCCCCCATCCGCGTAATCGGGTATTGAGAAGGGTCAAGATCGGCCACTGAGAGAGGAGCGTCATCTGCACATCGGCCAGATCAAGTCGAGCCTCATCGGGCAGGAGTTGAAACTTTACGTCTCGAATATGAGCGTTTTCGACCATGGTCCGAACGGCCAACTTGGAAGGGTCGTCGGTGATCAAGAGGACTTCTTCGACCGGTTTTTGATCCAAAACTTTTTCTAAATCCGCAAAGCTTCCTCTTACTTTTATATTCCAGATCTTCTTTTTTTGAGTGGGTTCCTCGGTCAGGAGTCCGAGAACATCAAAGTCTGTTGAACTCTTTATTTGTTCAACGATCTCTTCTCCGATCTGCCCCGTTCCCAAAATTAATATTTTCCGACGACCGATACCGTGTTTTCGTATCTGCCAGCGGATAATCCGCAGCCCTATTCGCCCCAAAAAAGTCAGCCCGATCGCCGAAATCAGAGAGGCTCCAAAGATAAATCGAGAGAAAAAGGTGATTTTCACAAAAAAGAAAAACACGATAATTAACGACATGCCCGCACAAAGTCCCCAAAAAATCTGGAACAGTTCGTCCATTATTTTCTCGTTTTCTCCGAGGTGATAATGGCGGTTAATCCCGAGAATAAAGAGCAAAAAAAGCGTCATCTGCGTGGCCCACATCGAAAAAATCGGAAAGGGAATCAGTGTGTCGGGGGGGGTAAGACCGAAGGCTTCAAACCAGACCATCCGCACGTAATAGGCCAGCACCAGAGCGGTAAATATAAAAACCCCATCACTGATAATTCGGGCGAGCGAAAACAAAAGCTCGGATTTTTTCATAGTAATGGGACAATAAGACAATCCCTTTTATAAATTCTTTTACAAAAAGATCAACCATCCCCCTTTTGGCCCGTAAAACGGGCCGAGGGGGATGGCTGAACAGAGTTCCCTCTTTCAGACGGGAATCAGTGGATGGATCAGAAGGCCAGAACATAGCCGTGAACCTGCGCCACGACCTCGTTCACCGCGTTGGCCATATCCGGTCCCAGGTTCGGCCATTCGGCCTCCAGTGCGGCCATGTCGTTTTCGACCAGACCAGCCAGACGATGGAATTCGGCCAGCTGCTCTTGCTGCATCTGGGCGTGATAGCCGGCCAGACGGTCCTGCTCTTGCTGACGCTGCGTCCGCTGCGTCACAACCTCTTCGACAGCGGCCTGCTGTTCGGCATTCATACCGCCGGTTTCCAGCTCCGCCACAGTGCTGCTGAGCTCGGTGACCTCCTGAGCAATACCATCGGCCGTGCCCTGAGCATCTGCGGCAGCGCTCTTCGCTTCATCGGCAGTTTCCTGAGCGGTTTTGGCAGCGGTCTTGGCCTCAGTAGCGGTGGTGTTGATGGCCGCGATGGTCTCTTGGGTGCCGTTTTCGATGGCGGTGAGGCGGTCACCCTGTGCGTTCTGGTTCTGGCTCAGCAGGTCGAGGCGCAGACCCATGTCCCGCAGACGGGTCAGAATGCTGCCAATGTTCTCCACCAGAGTTGCCTTGGCGTCGGCGAAGGTCTCCGGCAGAGTGATGGTGATGTCCGGCTGGGTTTTTCCTGTTGCCTGCGCGGGGTTGATGTTGGTGACGGTAAGTCCGACGACCAACATGATGGCAAGAAATGCGCCCCATCCAAGGACGCGACCAAATGATGTTCCACGTGTTTTAGGCATGATACGGTTTACTCCTCATCAACTCGAGTTGAATGGTTTCCGTGATTCCCGGTATATCACGGATCTGGTATGAAACCGGCTTCCCCCCAATGGGCAAGTCGATTTCAGGCAGATCCCTGATACACCAATATAACGAAGAGGGACCTGTGCTCAAAAATACCAGAACCGCTGTGCGGTTTGGGAGATTATTAAACGCAGGTTTTCTTCGTTATAGACATAGTCTGTAAAAGATCGTATTTTCTATATATATTTTTTTTATTTTTGTCAAATATTCCTTCCCGTTTTGGGGGAAGCTTGTTTTTTTCTCATCCTATTAAATTGCCCTTCGGGGGCAAGGAAAAAAAGGGCCGCCCAGATAGCATCTGGACGGCCTTGAGGGTTCCTCTTAGAAATACCGAGGAAATCACTTCTTACGGATGATCCTTCTTACCGCGTGAAGTGCTCTTGAGGTTGGAGTGAACGCTTCAGGCGCCAATACGCCCCGTTGACCTTCGCCGGCTGTTCCTTGAGCCAGCGGAAGAAGTCACGCTTCTCCATAGTAGACAACTGGTGCTCAAAGACCTTCTTGAGCGTTGCGTCGTCTACACTCCCCAGATCCGTGGGCATGGGAGGCAACTGAGCCACTGATGGGGCTTTTGTAGCCGTCCACTGGGGGGGCGGAAGCAATTGAGCCGGTTGGTCTTGAGCCACCGTGGTCTGCACAGCTGGAGTGGCCTTTTGGGTATTCTGAGTCCCTGAGACCGCTTGGGGCTTGAAGGCCTTGGCGGGCGCGGGCTGACTCATCTGAGACAACCTTTGCTCCACCTTGGCCCACAATCCCTTAGCCGCTTTGGAATAGGGGTGGTTTGGCTTTTCGTGAATGAAAAATCCCCCCACTCCCACCAGAACAATCAGAACCGTCACAAGTCCCGGCCAGATACTCCGTTTCCGGGCAGGAACTGACGTTGGGTCGGGATTTGGCTTGGGTGCTGGCTCTTGGCCCGCTGCTGGGGCTGTGGCCTCAGCCTTTTGCGGGGCTTCGCCCAGCTGTTTCTGAAGGGCCTCCTTGGCCTGACGCTCCTCTTCGGCGGCCTGCTTGTGCTGGGCCGCTTCAGTTCTTGCGTCATCCCGCTCTTTGGTGCGATCCCTCAGTTGCTCACGCAAGGAGGCGGCTTCATCTCTGGCCGTTTGACCCTGAGTACGCAATTGGTCGGCTGTCTGATCAGACCTGGAGACCTCATTTCGCGCCTCATCACGCTCACGAGTTCGTGTTTCCAGGTCCTCACGTAGTTGGGCCAGCTCGCCTTCTTCGGCGGCTGGAGGTTGTTGTTGACCCTGCTGTTGCTGCAGAGTCTCCAGCTTAGAAAGGGCCGTACGGGCCTCTCCTTCAGCCTTTTCCTTGGCCTTGCGATGCGTTTCGGCATCCTCATTTGCTCGGTGGGCTTCGCCTTGGGCGTCGGTCAGTTCGCGTTGCTTGTCTTCCAGATCGGACTGGGCCTGATTGGTTTCATCCTGAGCGGTTTTCAGATCCTCGCGGAGCTGATCTACGACTCCTTGCTGCTCTTCAAGCGCCTTTTTCACCGCCGCCTCTTTCTGCAGGGCGACCTGCTGTTTCTGACGCCTGGTAAGGCTGGCGGGCTTTCCGCCCTTACCGGCGCCTTTTCCGCCGGATTTGCCGCCTTTTCCTTTTGGCGGTGCTGGGGGTTTTGGGGTGGACTCTTCAGCGGCGGCTTCATCGCCCTGACCTTGCCTTTCGGCTTCTTGGAGAGCTGCCTTCTTGTGAGCGTCTCTCTTTTTCTTGCTACTGCTACCCATGGGAATTCATCCTCCAACTAGTTTTGGCGTTGCGCACACGCCGGTTGTGATCGATATTGTTTCCTCTTTCGGTATTTCATAACGAAGAGGATCCTGATCTCTTATGAATAAAGCCCGAAGGCTCGATCCACAAATAAGTCAGGAGTTCTTCGTTATGATTCGTGATATCAAAGAGCCTCGCGTCAATTGTAGAGACAATGCGGCGAGTTTTGTTTTTATTGTGTTGTTATTATTGATTTTTCTTGATTTTGTCAAGCTTTGTGGCGGTACAGCCGATAAAATCAACAGATGTATAATCTCTTGTACAGAAAACAATGAAAATCAAGGTTCCCCCTATTACAATTTCCAACAACAATCCTCTACTTTTCTACCGTTGGTTCTCCTAGTTGTGGAGATGGGGCTTTGGAATCTAGCTTTTTTTCATCTTTATTTTTGATTTTGACGGTGGGCTCATTGATGTAGATTCCTTTTTCGGTGATCTTGATGATCTGATCGGCCAGGAGAACTATTTTTTCTCCGAAAATCCAAAATCCTCTCTGGATACGAATACTCAGGAGACGCGGTGAAATGGTATCGAAGGCGAAATCGATGACTTTTCCGTAGCGCGTATGCCCCACAAAAACTGTCGAGGAAAGAATGGGGATTTCTTGTTTGAGGATTTTTTTGATGCGGGGAAAATCGTTGGCCTCAAGCATCTCTTGCTCGTTGGCGATGATAATTTCGTCGTCGTTCCAGGTTAGGATGTCTCTGGGCGAGAGCAGTTTGAGCCCTTCGCGTGTTTCGATCCAAAGGGCTTCAAAAATCCCGTTCACGGGGTTTATGACAAAGTCCACCAGCTTCCCCGAAGCAAAACGGCTCCCCAGTTGCTTGGCATAGACCGGAGTATGAGAACAGCGAAGGAAGGTGGTGAGCATGGAGGACGGATTAATTACTTTCTTTTGGAGTTTGGTTTGTGGGGGCACAAAAATGAGTGATAAATTTGTCGATTCCGGCCTCGAGCAGGCTGGGGATATCGGTTTCTTCTTCGGCGCTGAAGTTCATCAATACAAAGTTTTCGGTGGGAATTTGCTCTCTTTGGGGGTTGGAAATTCCAAATTTGAGTCGACTGAAATATTCGGTGCCCAAATGCTGAATAATCGATTTTATACCGTTGTGTCCCCCACTTCCTCCGCTCTGACGAAATCTTACCTGCCCGAATGGTAGATCCAGGTCGTCCTGAAAGACAAAGACGTCTTGAGGCTCGATTTTGTAGTAGTGCTGAAGCTCACGCACCGATTTTCCGCTGAGGTTCATGAGCGTTTGGGGCTTGGCGACCAAACATCGCTCGCCTTCAATTTCGCCTTCTGCGATTTGGGCAAGAAATTTTTTTTCGGTTTTGAAGGGCTCAAATTGATATTTGGATACCAGCAAATCTACTGCTCGATATCCGATGTTGTGGCGGGTACGTGTGTATTTTTCGGGGAAGTTCCCCAGCCCCACAATGCATTTCATGGTTTGCATTTTATGGTTTTTTGGGGTTTTGAACAAGGGGGGAGGATATTTGCCTGACGCATTGATGATAATTTCGGTATAATACCGACTGATATGAGAAACGATCAGGTCTACTCGACGAAAAATGTGTTTTTGCTGGTGGGCATCTTTGTTACGGTTTTTTGGCTGCTTTATTCGCTGGCCAGCTACTGGCATGAAAGTCTGCGTATTCAGCGAGAGGTAGAGCTGATCCAGGAAACCAATCAGCAGAAATTGGCGGAAATTGAGGAAAAAAAGGCGTATTTGGAGTATCTCCGCACGCCTCAGAGGATTGATAAGGAGGCCAAAATGCAGATGGGAAAAAAGCAGTCGGGAGAAAATGTGATGGTGTTTATCGAAAAAAGGCTGAATTTTTTCCCCGCCTATGAGGGAAAACCCAAACGGCAGACCGAGGTTATGCAGGCGGATATTCCACCGTGGGATAAGTGGAAGTGGCTTTTTGTGAGCCAGTGGCGGAAGCTGGAGAAATGGTAGGATTGTCGCTTCGCTCGAGTGAAGAACAAAGAGCATAGAACAAAGAGTGGGGTGGAATTTTTTGAGTATGAAAAAGGCGGTCCTGGGGGTTGATCCCAGGACCTAGGTTTCTTCACGGTTTCTGAGCCGGAGCAGGGTTGTACCCTGCTTCGAATAGTTCTCCCCAGAAAAGTGATCACCTCCTCTGTGTTCTTCCCACATACGAAACTAGAAACTTACGGAGCCGGACAGAGCTCCGCTCCGGCGCGATTATATCGCTTTGCTTGAGTTGAGAACAAAGAGTATAGAACAAAGAGTGGGGAGGTATTTTTTGAGTATGAAAAAGATGGTCCTGGGGTTTGAGTCCAGGACCTAGCTTTCTTCACGGTTGTCGGAATGGGTGAGTTGTCGGCGTTGCCTTTGCTCTTCTCTGATTCGATCGAGGCGACGCTTTCGGCGAATTCTCCTCTTGCGAATTCCTCGAGCACTTCTGTAGAGAGCGTACCGAGCCCATCGAATTCCAAGTACCTGCTGGAGCCTTCGGGCGAGTCGACGCTTCTTTTTGAGCGCTGATCCGATAGCGGTCTCGCTAGCAATTCCGGCGACTTTTTCTTCTAGCGCCAACATCCGGAGGAACCATTTGGGAATGGGGATGAAAAACAGGGCAATTCCCAGGCCCACACCAGAGAGCAACAAGAGCGCAAAGAAGGTCCACTTTAGGACTGTCGAGGCGTTTTCCCATTGCTGCTTGGAGAGAGCTAAACGTTCTCTTAGTTTCTGCTTGGAGTTGATGTGCCATCGACGCAGTCGTTTGAAGGCGACAGGAAGAGCAATCAATGCCCCAGAAAGGACGGCTTTTGCGATCGCTCTCTTTCCCAGAATCTTCATAAGCCAAACTGGGTTAGCGATGATTTTCATCCATACGCGACTTACCGCAGCAAATCCGCCTTTGACTAGGGCTAAAAGCCAGTTTATCGGCGCATACCAATCGGCGATGTAGTTATCGAGGATGAAGAGTCCTCCGTAGAGAAAAAGGATAACGTGAATAATTATCACCCATCGAATACACGTTTCGAAGGGTGGCCAATTGTCGAGAAGTCTCGGATCTTCCGGGTCTCCTGCCATTCTTGGATTCTCCTTCGAGTGGTGGTTTAGGGGGTTTCCGATGCCATGAAGAGCGACATGATGACCGTACGTGCCGGGAGGGGCCGTGGTCTATCAATAGCCCTTCTTTACTTATTTTTCTGAAAAAGTCAACTCACACCCCTGAATTATCCCCCAATTTTTTTCAGCCAAAACTTCAATTTCTCATCAGAAGAGGTCCTGTATTCAGCTTAGAACTGACGCAATGGGTTTATAGATGTGAACAAAAAGCATAGTCAAGAAGCGGGTTAACGTGATTGAGATAAATAACTGGGGTTATTTTAGATCTCAACCAATTTGATAGAGAGTCCTCCCTTTTTCCACTTTGGCAACAACTACTTGCCACCACTTTTTAGCTCCTTAATAAAACACAATAATACGTTTAGCGAAGGGTCCTGCAGCCTGGGGGCGATTAATATTACTTGACTTATTTGTCAATACAAGTATTAAGCATTCAGTTTACGGTATTTCGCACTTTGGGGTGGTCCCGGAGTGTACCTGTGTCACGTATTTGTAAGGGAGGAATCATCGTCATGATGAGATTGACACGCCCCGTGGGAGGCTTTCTCACACTGGTTCTTTGCGGCTTCATGATTCTGGGTAGCGGTCAGGCCCACGCCTTCAGCCTTGGTGACCTTATGTCGCAAGGCAAGTCGTTCCTGAAGTCAAAAACCGCCAAAGTGAAAGGCAGCTTGGTGGTCTGCGCTGCATCGGAGAAGAAAAAATGGCTACAGTCGGCCAAAATGAAGGCGGCCATGAAAAAGGCTCAGCCTGGCCTGAAGGTGACCTATCGGTTCGCCGGTTCGGGTGACATCGCCCGTAACCTCAACGATGGCAACCGCTGGGGATGCACCCTCTCTGGTCCTGCCAGCAACCTTTCGGCGCTGATGTACCACGACTTCAACCCCAAAGAGGCTACCTCTGTCGCTCTGGCGGCAACGGTTCTGGTCTCTCGTGGTGATCAGTACGACGCCCTGGCCAAAAAGTTCGGCCTGGTGATGGATGAGGATGACCCTGAAGCGAAGGAGATGACACTCCTCACCTTCATGGATGTTTCCGGTAAGCACTGGAAGAGAGCTGTCTCGCGCAAACGCAAGAGTTGGGGACAGATTCTGCTCCGCACGACCAACGAGCTTGACTCCAACAGCGGGTTGACGATTGTCGCCTCTGTGGCCCATGGTATTCTGGACACCTATTCCCCATTGACCCTGGAGCAGGTCCAGGATGAAGGGTTCCAGGCCCAATTCCGTGCGGCCTACAAGGGGGTAGAGCGCCGTGAGTTCACTTCTACTGGTGGTCTGACCCGGGCTTTCAAGGCGTCTCCTGGCATCCAGGCAACGACTATCGCCACTTATGAGAACTTTCTCCCCGAGTTGGCGACCCGGATCACCGACATGCGGGTGACCTATCCTGACTTTGTCACCCTGAACAATCACCCGATGTTCTTTACGGGAGATACGTCCAACGCCAAACTCAAAAAAGCCGCAGACGCCTACATGGCATTCTTGCTGAGCGTTCCGGCGCAGACGATTGCGGTGAACGATTTTGGTTTCCGTCCGGCGAATGCTGATGTCCGCATTCCGAAGACCATGAAGAAATACCTGAGCAGCGACCTTTCGCTGGTACAGGTGCCGAAGAAATGGGACGTCATGCAGGTTCTGCTCAACGCCATCAACACGCCGCAGGTGGCCGCCCAATAACATCCACAAACCGTAACCACAACCTTCTGATCACAGCTTAACTAAGCCTGTGCATCAGATACAAATCCAAAGGGGCTCCCGGAATGACTGGGAGCTCCTTTTTTCATTGTGTTCAGTTTTTTAATGGGCCAAAACTGAGTGATATCAGGTAATAGAAAGTCGTTACTTTGTCCTTAATTGATCAATATTTTTATACAATATTTCTTTTTTCCAGATATTCTTAAGAACCGATTAGCGACCAAGTGGCCACAAAATCCCTGTTTGAATTTAACGAATCCCTCGACAGACTCACTTAAATACGACTATAAGACCGTCATGATGGTCTTATTTTTCCTGAAAAATCCGTAGTCTCATTCCTCTCTTTTTTTGTTTATAAAAATAAAGAATAAAAATTAAAGAAACCCTGCTTGACTTATTCAAAAACAATCCTTATACCGACACAGCTCTTGTATTACCTTTCAAGGGATGAGAGGAAGAGTAAAACAAGGATCTTTGCATATCGGATCAAAAACCCAGCAAGCTACGAACAAGGAGAGCTGAATCATGCGTTTTCTCGTGAGAACTGTATTTATGGCGGCATTTATGCTGCTCGTGGGAGTCCAATCTGGTCATGCCGGCTGGCTTGACTCTCTTGGCCAATCATTAACCCGAGCCGAAGTGGTAAGCACCAAAAAGGTCGGTTCAAGCCTGGTGATTACCTCCAATGCCTGCGAAACAGGCGTTCCCGTTTCCGAAGCCGCCCTGGAGACCCAGGCTCGGCAAGAAGGAGCCAAACACTTCGGGACGGTGAGGGGCAATGCGGCGTACCAGAACACCACCTTCTCCAAGGCCGAGTACCAGGTGCAGATCAAACCACAGATGGTCGGCACCAAAGAGGTCGGTAAATGTGCGGAGGTCGTCGCTACCCGGACCTTCAGCCGCAAGGCCCAAACCTCCAGCGTTGTTGAACGGGTGAGAAAAAAGTTCAACAAGCCCACGCTTCGCATTTGCTACCGCAACATGCCTGGTGTTTCCTTCTCCGATCGCGGTGACCCGCAGGGTCCGGCCATCATGTTCGGCAATGCCATCGGCGCAGCGCTGGACAAGCGGGTCAAGTGGAACCGCATTGCCAAACCGGGTGATCGCGAGACGCGTCTGGGCAAGTTGTGCGAGATGGTGATTTCCACATACACGTGGTCGGACGCTCGGCAGGCAAAGGCTGACAAAGCCAATAATGTTCTGAGCGAGCCCTACTACGCCGATGGTTTGGTGGCACGGGCCATGAACCCGGAGCTGACCGCCATCGACTCCATGGAAGCCTTCAACGGCATCATCGTTACCACCAAAAGTACGGTGGTGAACGCGTTCATCGACCAAAACTTCCCCAAAGCGAAGAAAGTTCAGGTTTCGACCACTGGTCGCATCTTGGGCAAAATGAAGGCGATGATCAAGACCAATCCCGATACACCGGTCATCACGGTCTACCCGGAAATGATCCTGTCGGGCTACCCCGAGCTGCTTCCCGTGGAGGTTGAGGGCGTCAAGCGATTGACCGACGCCGACAACTATGTCGTTCTGATTCACTCTGAATCGGCCTTCCTCAAGGAGCTGGTGGATCACGTCATCACCGAAGAAGGGGTGGAGAACTACTACTATGAAGCGGCGGGTCGTTAATAACCGTCGTATGTTTTGATCTGATGTGCTTTTGCTGCCGCCCGCTGGACGCGGGCGGCATTCCTATTGACTTTTTCCAAAAAATTACTACTTTTCAATTGTTCTTTAATATTTCAAGTCGGCAGCCGTCGGTGCTTTCTAAAATTCATCAATTTGCATGGGGTTTAGACATCGACCCCCTGCTGATACCCCCCTACAAGGAGCTAACTTTGCGATGGGCTTTCTGAAACTATTAGTACTTTTTCTGGTCCTCTCGATTTTAGTGACCGGTTCAATTACCGCTGGAATCTATGTCTGGGAACCAGATTTGATCCGCGCAAAAATCGAGGCTTTTCAACTGGGGGCGTTCTGATGGGGCGCTCTTTTCGTTTTCGTTCAATTTACCACTGAAAAGGAGGTGGTTTCCATGACTGAAGCTTCTGCCAGCTTGTGGCACAACTTTCTAATCATTCTGAAGAAAGATTACTGGATCCCTGTGGCCATCCTGGTTGCGTTTATCCTGTTATTCTTCTTCATGAAGTATTTCGGCTTTGACCTAATCTGGATGTGGCTCCAATCGGAGATTGTCTGGAGCCAAGTCGAGGCGGGGATGTCGTCCCCTTAACCCAAATGTCCCGCATGATGGGAGGGAGGCTCTGTGGATTTTCTGCAACAACTCTGGACTGACCCGCTGACCACCCTGCAGGGTTTGGTGGCGGTGTACGGGGTGGCCGCGATTGCGGTTTCTCTTTTCTTCGATGAGCTGGGCGCGGTGTTTTTGCCCAGTACGGTCATTATGATGTCGATGGTGGCGCTGATGGGCAAGACCGGTCAGCCCTTTCCCTACGACATGATGGCGGTGGCCCTGCTGGTTCCGCCGATTTCCAACTCCCTGCTTTTTGCCCTGGGACGGACCAAGGGGTATAAGTGGGTGCACAAGTATGGCCATACCCTGCCGATCTTGGGTTCTCTGCTCACGGCAGAAAACCTGGAAAAAGGGGAGGCCAAGTTTCGTAGCTGGGGCCCCTGGGCGGTGCTCTTGTTCTCGATGACCTCGGGATTTCGCCCCATCGTTTCGTTCTTGAGCGGCACGATGCACCTGAGCTTCTTCCGGTTCTTGGGATCCTCCTTTTTGGGTATTCTGGTTTGGGCTACAGGATCTGTGGTGGGTACCTACTTTTTCGCAGGGAACTACCAGATGATCTTGCTCTGGCTTGTGCCCTGTGTGGCCCTCCTGTATTCACCGCCGATTCTTTCTTGGATGGTGATGCTGGCGGTGAACCGAACGATCGTTAAGCAAAGGGTCTGGGGATGATTATCTATCGGATAAACCTCCCCGTACTTAAACTCCCCTCTTCTGCCATGGATGGCGGAGAGGGGACCTTTTTTAGTTTATGAACTTTTGAACTTATGAACAAAGAGTTGAGAGTAGAGAGTAGAACATCAAAGTAGTACTTATTTTCCCCCTTTTAGGGGGAACACTGATTTCAATATTGTCTTCTTCCTTTTGGCATGGATTCTCTTGGATCAGTTATTCGTAGGAAGCACCAGGGGAGGGCGAAACCTTCCTTTTTTTGGGTATGCGAAAAGAACGCCTCGCCCCCCAGGAAACCGGGGGGCGAGGGCGTGAGGGGATCGTATCCCAGAGATTATGCGGTTGCTTTTTGTGCTTCGTCAAAGGCCACTTGACCGCTTTGAGAGCAGCAGATGCTGATCCAGCGGGTGCGGGGGAACCGCGCCAAAATGATCATGGCAATGACGGTGAGGGGGATCGAGAAGAACATCCCAGGAATTCCCCAGACCGTGCCCCAGTAGCTCAACGACACCATGATGGCGATACCGTTGAGGTTGAGGCTGTTGCCCATGAGCTTCGGCTCCAGATAGTTACCCATTGCAAGTTGGATGACAATCAATCCACCTGCCGTTAGAAAGAAGGGCCAGGTGAAGTTGAACTGAATCAAAGATATGGTAATGGGAAACAGGACGGCAATCAGCGAACCAATCACCGGTATGAAATTCAGGAGGAAGATTAAGACCGCCCAAAAGCCGGCAAAATCTACGCCAATGAAAGCCAACAGTCCCCAACTGAGCAACCCCGTCAACGTACTGACCAACAACTTCATGTTGAGGTATTGCTGTACCTTTGCCCCAATCTCTTCGAGCATTTTCTTGCTCTCCTGGTGCTCGTCTCCTTGAGGAAACAGGGCGCGGTTGATCTCGTCAAAGTGCCGTTGTCCATCGAACATGAAGATGACATAGAGCACGACGACAAAGAATACGCTCAGCCAACCAGTGACCGCTTTGACTCCTTTGGCTGCCTTAGACACGGTTGATGATACGTTCAGATGGTTGTTGATCATTTCCAGTGTCACACGACCTTTGATTTTTGGATGCTCCAACACCTGCTTTGAGATCGCCTCAAGACGTTCTTTGTAAACAGGAGCGGATTTGGCGATCTCCTGAACGTTGTCGTTGATATTGCCGATGGCCATCACAAGCAGGCTTACGATGGCAACGACCGAAAAACTCATGGCATACTTTTTGGACATGCCGGTTTTTTGGCTGAGCCAGTTGCAGATGGCGTTGAGGATGTGCCAGATGACCAGGGCGATCATAAACGGCACGAACACTTTTGCCCCGAAGTAGAATATCAGGGTGATCAGGACCCCTGAGGCCAGTACATAAAAAAGTATGGCCGGGTTCATAGTGGTGGATCTCTGTTGAACTGTGACGGTTGAACTGGGTTCAGCCATGGGAGTTTCCCCTCTTTCGGTTAGGTGGTTGGTCTCTAGAATACGAAAACAAGCCGATTACGATGCTTTTTTTTAAAGCTCGAAACGGCCATGATATCGAAATCGATCTTTCAAAGATCTTAATTTTATTAATATTGAATTTTTTCAGAAAGTCAAGGCGCGAGGAGGGCTTTTTTTGGTGCCGGGAACTCTCCCGCCTCTGCATATTTGATTTACTTACACATCAACGCTTCGGGCGCCCTCTCTTATAACAAGAGAGGGCTTCTCCGTTTAAAGCAGATTTTTTGGGGGGTCCTTCCTCTTGATATAAGAGGAAGGACAGCGAAGAACTAACGTTCAAGCATATTTCCCTCACAGAGCAGGATGGAGTTCCCCACCAACAAGAAAAAAGCACTTATCTCTCAGAGCCGGAGAGATATCCCAGAACCAACACAAAAAAACGGCGTGCTCCCGAGCTTGGGAGCACGCCGTATGATATGCTGTTGATAGGAAATCGGGACGTGACTCAGGTGTTCTCGAGCATGTCGACGATTTCACGTAGCTTTTGCCGGGCGTATCCGAGGGGAGCCGCCATGGTTGCCAGATTGTTATAGCCAAACGAAAGGCTGAAGTTCGACACCGGAAGGAGGGTTTTGTCCATTTCGGCACAAATCTTCAGGAAAAAGAGCGCTTCGATCATGAGCTCTTGAGACTCCTTTTTGGCCAGGGCGTCACGATACTCATACTGTGCCGCCGAAAGAATCGTATAGGCGGCAGCCGCTACGCCTTTGGCGTGATAGAAGAGTCCGTCGCCATTGCCGGAGTTGACTTCAACCTCCTGAAACTCAAACTGAAAGTCGTTTTGGCTGAAGGCAGAGGATTCCTTTTGCTTGAGAGGAGAATTTCTCGCCTCGGGAGTTCCAAGCAGTAATTCCTTCTGCAGTGATCCCAGCAACGATCCAAGATCACGAGCCAGGCGTTTCAGGTTATCGACCCGCACGGGATACCGGACTTCCCCATCTTTCAGTTGATCCTGGTATGACTTGAGGGCTCCGACGGCTTCCTTCATCTTGCCGCGAAATCCAGGCATAATCAACAATGTTGGATCGTTGTTCAGCAAAGCCTTTACCGCTTCCATGCGGGTGTTGATCTTGTCTGTCCCTCGATAGCGGGTCAGGTTGTCCATCAGGGTAAACGAAAAGGTCTGCCAGGTGCGGAGCTGCCCCATCTGAAAATTGGGGTGATTATCCCAGATGCGGCGGTAGACCCAGTTGTTGGGCAGCCAGTCTTTCCTTTCTGCATTAATCATCTGCTGAAAGGTGGTGATCATGGTGGATCCGGTGAGTCCTTGAATCGGAGTCGCGGTTACAGCGACATTAGGGACCCTTCCGATGAAGGCGCTTCCAAAGAGAATACAGAACAGCAGAATGAGAGCAAAAACGCCTCCCACCACTCTTGTGGTTTTGGGGTTATCCTTTATCCGCTTCCTCATTCTCTGGATAAAGGTGTCAGACACTGGGGTCTCACCCCCGGTTTTCGCTGGGGCTTGATGAGGTAAAACTTCTTGCTCGGGTTTATCGGCCATGCTCTTGGCTCCTTTACGAATGATCTTCCAGTTGAAGGGGTTCTTGATCGAGGGCTTGTGGTTGATAGGGATCCTCCGGTGGGGAGGGCTTTTTTTTCTTTTTGCGCTCATAGGTGAGAACCCAGTTGCGCAGACCTCGCCAGTTGAAGTAGACAAAGGCGATTATAATGAAGGTCACCACGTCATCGTAGTATCCGAATGGATCCTTAGGGAATATTCCGGAAAGGATTATTCCAACCGGAATCAGCCAGGGCTTGCTCAGGACAAATGCGAGTCCGGGGATGCGATTGAGCCATTTGTAGACCCAAGCCCAAAACCAGTTGGTTTGAGCCGCGATGGCCAGGTTTTCCCAGGCAATGATCACGGTAGCCACGATCATGGCAACCTCGTCTTGATGGCGTATGGGATCAGGCACAAATGCCCCACCCACGAACAATATCATCAGCGCGAAATCGCGTTTTTTCATGACTCTTTCGAGCGTTTCCTTGTCGGGCATGATGACTACTCCCTTGGTTGGAGACGAATCTCTGGTAGGTATCAATTAAATAACGGCATGTGTAACAGCTTTTATTTATTACTTGTTTTTCACTATAAGTCAATTATCGGCTCTTGTTTTTTCACCTCAAAAAGAGCGGCCGCGTAGAGTATACGCGGCCCCGTGAATGCGTCTCACGGTTGCTCTTGGCTCTTATTCGTTGGAGCCGGTGTCAGGGTCCGACGTGCCCATAACGCCCGAGAAGGCGCGGCGGATAGCCGGCCACCGAACGCTGAACGCGAAAACGGCAGCGACGATGCCCTGAATGATCGTGACGAACACCTGTTGATTGCTCATCGAGATGACGTCCTGCTGAATCATGGTGGCCGTCCCCAGCCCCATCACGATCGACAGGATCAGGAACACCCAGCCCGCCTCGCCGCGAAACGCGAAGCGGAAGAGCACGACGTAGATGGCCAGCCCCGCAGCGAGGAGCGTCCAGTAATGGAAAGCCGCAGGGTCGAACTTGTCGGCGGTCATCCAGGCATGGAGCACGGTGAAGGCGCTGGGGATGTCCCACATGTTGTAGGTGAAAAAGAAGATCGCAAACACGATCGCCCAGGGGATTCCGGCGGTGCTCACGAAGGCAGCGATGCTGCCCCAGATCGCCCGAAGCAGCCAGAGGATTGCCCTGACGAAAATATTCTGTTTCTTCTGTTGGGGACCGGGTGTTCCGGCCGCAGGTTGATTTTGACTGGGATTGGTGGCTTCTGCCATGGGTCGTACCCTCCAAATTGGTGCCATAAAGGCGTTCAATGAGATTATTAAACCGTGAAACAAACACTAAATCCGCCTCCGGTGTACGAACGTCGTACCCCGTAAGCAGGTTTGTGCTTGCTTCGAAAAAATGTCAAAGATCTTGCTACTTTTAACTTCTTTTTTGTGTTTTGTCAACTTTTTGATTGACTTTACCTCTATTTTTCATTACTTATTACTTATCTTCGCCATCTTGGCAAGTAAAAAATGAACTGCAGAGTGGGGACGAGTTCTTCATCTGGTGCAGTCGCTCTTTGACACGATACGTCTTCGCCTCATCATTGTTTAGTCTGAAACCAACCTACGACTGAAGTACTTGGTGCCTGAACACCGGCTTCGCCGCATAAATACCCCATTTATAGGAGGTGCACTATGCAACATCTGAGAACCTTTTTGTTGTTGGTCGCCTTCCTAATGATGGGAGGGGGCCAGGTATGGGCGGATGACTGGAAGTTTGACGGTCAAATCCACCCTTCTTCAATCCGCTTGGGCGCTGACCCACATCGAACACTCAAGGTGGGGATTAGCCAAATCGCCCCCTGTGTTTCCTACACTCAAAGTGGCAAGCCCATTGGCTTTTCGATCGACTTGTGGGAGCGAGTGGCCGAAGAAACCGGGTGGAAGTATGAGTATGCGAATACCACTTTCACAAAAAAAATGAATCTGGTTCAAAAAGGCGAAATCGACTTGGCTATTGGTTGCGTGAGTGTGAACTACAAGCGTGAAAAGCTGGTTGATTTTTCGGCTTCTACCATGAATTCGGGACTGATTACCGTCTCGCGCAAAGCCCACTGGTTTTGGGAAGCTATCACCCCCAAATCCTTTGCCTTTGGTCTGAACCTTCTGCTCCTCATGTATGGAAGTGCTCTGCTTATTTCGCTCCTCGACAGATGGTCGTTGACGAAGAATAAATCTCCCAAGCCAAGCGTTTCTCCCGCCAAAACTCGACATAACGAGCTTCTTGCTCAGCTCGATCTGCCACCAATTGAAGCTCCTGAGCCTCAGTCGCAAAAACCGATCTCTATTGGTGATGCGGTTCGAATCCTGAAAGACAGTTTTCTGGGGCGAGGAAAGTACAGAGAAGAACCCCGAAGTTTTTGGGGTCTGTTTGTCTTTGAGGTTGTTACTCCTCTGGGCTTTGTGATGATGATCTTCTTGGTCATTGGAGTTCACAGCGACATGATGGCCCCAAAGGCCCATATCGAAATTAACTCTGCCTCAGACCTGCTGGAACATCGGGTCGCCACCAAAGCCGGTACGATCGCTCATACCTATCTGGAAGAGCGTGGTCTGATTCCTGTTACCACCCCCACGGTCGATGAGGCCTATCAGCTTCTGCTGAAGGGGGAGGTGGACCTGGTTGTCTACGACAAACCCAGCGTCTTTCGGTTCGTGGCGCTCCACAAGGAAGAAGTCATGGTGGTGGGCCCAACCCTTCTCCCTCACGACTACGCCTTTGCCTTCCCCTCGGGAAGCTATCTGATAGAGCGAGTCAACCTGGAGCTTCTCCGCCTCAAGGAGGACGGAGAAGACGGGGAATATGGTCGGATCTACCGCAAATGGTTCAAGACCATCTGGCCTAGATAACGGCTCATCGTGTCATTCATTCAACTCCCGGCGTTGCGGCGCCGGGGTTCTTTTTTATAGCACTTTCATTCCTGAATTATGCCCTTTTATGATGAAAAAACTAAAGAACTCGTTGACCATTCTTACTGGCAAAGTAGAATCGACTTCGGCTTCGCACTGATGGCAAAAGATAAGAGGTCTGGCCGTTTCACGGAGCGAGGATTGTATGATGTTTAACAGCAGCATTCCCCAAAAAAATGGGGCCCCCGGAAAGTCGGAGCGAAGCGGAGACTTTTTGGGGAGATCCGGCTTCGCATGACGAAAAAAATTGTTATGCTTCGCCGGACAAGGGACGTTACGGAGTGGACGAAGTTTTCACGGAATGAAATGAAGTGGAAACGAAGTGCACGGAGTCACGTCTGACGACACGGCACGGTAGCTCAGTTGGTGAGAGCGTCGGATTCATAACCCGGAGGTCGGCAGTTCAAATCTGCCTCGTGCCACCACGCTTCGTTTGCGACGAACAAAGTGAGTCGGAATAAGGAGCGTGTCCGGCGTAGCGCTGCGAAGACGGACTATCGAAGGTCGAACGCAAACTACGCCTGGTAAACCACAGCTCCAAAACTAATAGTCGATTCTAAGGCTGCATTCTTGCGGTTTTTTCGTGATACTCAACCATCTGCGTTACTTCTAAATAATTCCTCAAAATATGCCTCCTCATTCTTTCTCTGCTTAATGAGCTTTTTTCTTCTCACAAAAAACATCATGAATTGCTGGAAGGAAAGCCCTAAATGTTCCATTTGAGCGAATAAAAGGGAGAAATGTGAGGTTGTTTTTCCCTGTGAATTATCAATTTCTCGATTAATCCAGTTTCTACAAAAGCTTTTGGCCGGATACCGACTTTCTGGAGTAACAAGAGCCTTCATATAATCTTCTACCTCTTGGACGACGGGCTTTAAATTGGGGTTATCTTGAGCCTCCAAAACGATCCCTAATTCCTGAAATCGAGCGATTTTATCCATCCAGTGAAAAAATCCCCATCCATAGGTGTCGGAAAAATTACCAGACCCGAGTACCACGCATGTTTGATTGAGCACCAAAGCTTTCAGGTGCAGCATTCTTCGAGAAAATTTCACCAGAATATGGGGCGGTACTTCGTTTGCTGAACTCGTAACAAAATCTTTCCAGTAGGCTCCTAGTTGCCCCTTTTTTAAAGCGCCTCGAAATCCCTCTTCAAAGCCTTTGTTAAGCCTCCGAGACAATTCCCAAAAAAAATGTCTGGTTCGATCTTTGGCCCAATTAGAAACTTCTGGAATAACCGCCTCGACCCGGTCAGCTTTTTCTAGCGCTTCTATGACTCGCACATTTCCCATGTAGGGGCAGGCCATCATCACCTTTTCGTGATACCGACCTATGAGATCCACAACGGTATCAGAATAAGAATCCTTATCACCTTCTCCCACAGGGTTCGTCAGAATGGTAACACCGTTTTGAGGCTCGTTAACCTTCTTGCCGGATAAGGCCTCTGCTAACTGAGCCAGGATTGTCTGATCCCTGATTTCCATCATTCCATCGGCCCAGCAATCATGAGAATAAAAAGGATCGTGATTTTCATCCTTCTGAAATTCCTTTCCAAAAATAACCCCTCCCAAAAAAGCCTGCACCATCTTTCCTGTGTCGTTATTCACCTTAATCACCAGCTTGGAGTGATCATAACGTTTATCATTAAACACTTTCAGCTGCCCCTGAGACTGATAATGACTTAGTTCTTCCCAGATATGGTCTCTTTCGGATAGCAAACTGTCATCTGGAGGTGGTTTTTCGTACATTCTTCGCATCATCCTGGCCTTCATCATCTGAGCCATTTGCGAAAAATCCGACTTCTTTTTCTCGGGAAAAAAACCATACCCGCTCCCCTCCCCATGCTCGAAAGGAATCCCAATATCATCCTTAAAAAGTGTCACATGGGCGCCATTTTTCAACGCCTGTAGGCAAGCTTTACCCATCTTTATCCCGACCAAATCAGCTCTCCAGGTCTGCATTTTGATGACCACTGTTTCTCCGGCTTGTGCCTCTTCGATCGCTGATCTCATGGCTTCGATGGCCGTATGACTTTCCAAAAAATCGAGGCCTAATGTCTGATTATAGTTTTCCATTTACTAAAAAATCGGCATTTAATCATAAATACTCTTTTTGTTTTAGGCTCATTTATTAGGCCATAACCCCCTATAAATCAAACAATTTTTTTCCCAGTCCAGGCTGTTTTCTTTGAAAACACTTCCTCCTTTGATCAATTTTCTTGTTCACTCTTTATCTCTCTTCGATGATAAAAGAAATCAGCCCTTTTCTCTGTATTTTTTAGAAACCCCGTGCTATAAAAACCAGTGATACTACTGATCTATGAAAAATATTCTTCTTCGGCTTCGTTACTGGATGGAATTTTTTGCGTTTCCGGTATTTGCTTTTCTTGTCATCCACCTGGCCGGCCATGGGATCATGATCTTTTTGGAAGACGAGCATGACCATGCACACCATCATGGGTCAGGCCATGAGCATGGGTTCGACATCCATGGACTCCTCGAAATGTTTTTTAGTGTCGAAGTATTGAGTGGAATACTTTTGGGACTTATGTTTGTTTGGATCTGGCATAGACCGAAGATGAAAAAATGGGTGCCTTGTTCTCACGAGCACTGTCACAAAGAGCTCCCTTTGCCTCACCTCTTGGCCACTGCGGCTTTGTGTCTTCATTTTTTTCCCGAAGCGGGGGTACGTCATATGATGCTCGAAAAAGCTCTTAATGGAGACATGTTCCACCTCTTGGGCTTTGTGGGATTTTTGGCTCATTTCGTGGTGGATCTAGTGGCGACGATCCTGCTCTCCTTGTACTGGAAAACCAATAGGGCTCGAATAATCAGCTTTTTGGGAATAACAATGTGCTGGTTTTTGGCTTTATTTGTCGGTCTTAATTTTTGGGATCATGTGCCAGAAGGAGTCGAAGGAACGGTCTTTTTGCTGAGTGCTTTCTTTTTGGCGATGTTTGTTCATGCGCCTCATAAACCGGTTTTGGACTGTAAAAGTTGTAAATGTTAATTCCCCGCCCTCTCTTGTTCACTTTTTTTGTTCACTTAAGACAACTTTAAAGTCCAAAGAAACAAAAATGGAATGAGGAATGATGCTCAAAACCTCCTGACCGGAGCGAGGGAGTGGATACTCCCCCGCCCACAGATCATTTGATTTAACTATAGTTGGCGTAGCTCTTCATTGATGTCCACTTTTCCCCGATTCCTGGGGTCAAAGTCTTTGAGGAGATAAGCGCACGCCAGAAAAACGTTTGATCCAGCGCGTTGATAGGTCCCCGGCACCACCAAAGCATCATGAGGTACGAAACCATGCCACTTTTCGCCCTTTGTAGGTGAATTGGGGCGCGCGTCGATGATCTTCGTTCCAGATGTAAGGATCACATTGGGGGCAAGAACCGCCCCAGAACCGATAATACATCCTTCTGTCGGCTCGGATCCGACCCCAATGAAGACTCGATCGCCTACCACGACAGGGATCGCTCCGTAGGGTTCAAAAACGCCCCCAATGCCAGCGTTGGCGCTAATGTGGCATTCTTCTCCCACATAAGCACAACTTCCTACTCCCGCACAACGATCCACCATCGTATCATTCCCCACAACGGCGCCTGAATTGATCCATCCCCCAGGCATGATCGGAACGTCGCCTTTGCATGATCCTCGACGTGCCCCTCCGGGGACATACCGACCATCTACGTCCGCTATGGGTAAGTCGGCAAACTCTTTCCAGGTCATTCCATGAACCGGCAAAACATCGCACTCGCCCCTCTTTCTGTCGATCCAGCGTTTGCGATAGAGTTTTTGGAGCCCCAACAGAAGTCCTTTTTTTACCCAGGGATAAACCACGATTCCTTCTTTGGATTCGTCGAGAGTTTCGGCCATAGAAAGAACCTGAGGATTGACCGCTACGGGTCCGAGCTTCCCCGCTTCGACCAGCTCTATAAGTTCAATAATGACATTTCGATGAGGAAAAGTCTCCTGCTCAAGATCAGGTTTTTGGCCCCAAAGCTCGGTAACAGTGCTCTCCAGACTTTGCTCCCGTCTGGTCAGCGGGCCGTGCTCTCCTTCGAACCGAACCTTTTCCAGGCCCTGTTCCATCAGGGCTCGGATGTTGGCGTGATCGGTGCCGTCGGGATTCTGTAAAACTTGTTGGTAGTGCTCGCCAAAAAGCAGAAGGGTTTCCTCCAGCCTCATGCCTTCTTCGATTGCCCAATGACAGATCTGGGCGGAAAGTTGGTTTTCATCCGCTGCGTTATTGACCGATCCGATGCTGAAGGCGGTGGGTCGTGGGGGGTGGTAGAGGTTGGCGAGGGTAAAAATGCTGTTGGAAAAAGGTTTTTTCGCGGTAAGTTCTGCGACTGATGCTGCCATTAGTTCGGCCTCCTGTGCCAGGGTGAAGTGATACGGTTAAAAAATATAAAACATCATTCCATTTTTGTTTCCTGAAGATGTGAAAGAACAAACTCTTTCTATTTCTTGGGAGAGAAAAGTCAAAATGATGATATTTTTTGGGGGATTGCTTAATGAAAAAAGTCGGGTATTTTTTGGGGGACTAACTTTTTTCTATGAATTACGTCTTTATTCTCGGTGCCAGTGGAAATGTCGGACGCGAACTGGTTCGACAAATTACCGAACACGACCCAAGCTCAACTCTTGTGGGAGTGGCAAACTCTTCGAAATTTCAATTTCAACCAGAGGGGATTGATCCCACGCTCATGAAATCGATTTCAACTTCTCGCGAAAAAGCGGCGGAAATATTTTCGGATTTTGAGGGGTATGACGACTTGGGCGATTTGGTAGAAGTGGCAAAAGAATCTGAGCTTGAAGGACACGTTACTTTTGTGGATGTAACTGCCGGCAAAGAACCGCTCTTGGCATTTCACAAAAAAGTCCTGACCGATTCAAAAAATAAATTGGTGACGGCGAATAAAAACCCAATCTCGCTTTTTGGGATGGAAGATTTTTTGGTCCTGAATGAACATCAGGCTCGATATGATTCTAACACTAGTGTAATGGCCGGTGCGGGGGCAGTATCATTTGCGATTCAGCGTTTTTCGCTTTCCGACCACGCAAAAAAAATCGAGGGATGTTTCTCTGGCACATTGGGATATATCCTCTCAGAACTCGAAAAACAAGAAAAACCTTTTTCCACCATTGTTCGCGAAGCCAAGGAGGCCGGATACACCGAACCCAATCCCTGGGATGACCTAAATGGACTGGATGTCGCGCGAAAGTTGTTGATTTTGGCGCGGTATTCTGGATTTAATGTAGAAATGAACGATCTGAAAGTCGAACCGATGATTCCTGAACGGTTTGCCGATCTTGAAGGCGACGCTTTTTTGCACGCGCTGGAAAGTGAGAATGAGCGATTTTCGGAAATGATTCAGCGGGCAAAAGAATCTGGTGAGGTGGTTCGATATGTGGCGGAGATGAGTCTGGAAGGAGAAAATCTCGTCCTCAGTATTGGACTAAAAAATTGTTCACAAAAGTCTGACTTTGGAGCGTTGACCGGCACGGCGAATCTGGTTCGAATTGAAACGGACTTTTGTGCCGAACCAATTCCTCATGTGATCAAAAGTCGAGGGGCGGGACTGGAGGTGACGGCCGCGAGTGTGAGGGCTGGGATTTTGACAATGAACAACAAGTAACAAACAGTAAATCATATGAAAGAAGGAGCAAGGCTTTGCCCTGGTCCGAATAGTTCTGGAGTTCAGTGAAGAGATGTAGTTCCGAAAGTTGTAAGCAAAAACATTTCGAAGCAGGGTACAACCCTGCTCCGGCCTTGAGAGGCACCAATGATCCCCTCCCCTGTTAGGGGCGGTTGGGTGGGGTCTCTTCAGTGAGGATTGTTGCTGCTCCTACGAACGTCGAAACAATACCGCTACCATTTCCGTTACCGTTTTAACCTCTTTGATCACCATCCCTTTGGGACGTTCAAACTTGGGAGGGAGTACGGGCGTTATGGCGCCTTTAAACCCAAGGCGGGCGGCTTCTTTGAGGCGCAGTTCGAGGCCCGCTACTTTTCGCACCTCTCCCGAAAGACCCACTTCACCAAGAATCACGGTCTGGGCGGAAATCTCTTGCTCGGTAAAAGAGCTCATGACGGCCGCGCAGATGGCAAGATCGACGGCCGGTTCGTGGACTTTTAGTCCCCCCGTTACGTTGATGTAGACGTCGGATCCTTCGCATTTGAAAGGTGTAAATTTGGAAACTACGGCGAGTAAGAGATGCAGCTTGGAAAGGTCTATTCCGTGCGAGGTTCTACGGGGCAGACCAAAATGGGTTTTGACCGTGAGGGCCTGTATTTCGAGAAGAAAATTACGGGCGCCTTCTCGGGTAACCGTGACCACTGAACCAAAAGCGTTGGCGGCTCTTTCGGCCAGAAAAAATTCTGATGGATTATTCAGCTCTACTAGTCCTGTTCCGGTCATTTCAAACACCCCGACTTCTTGGGTGGAGCCAAATCGGTTTTTGATGGAACGCAGCAGCCGAAGCTCTGAGTTGCGTTCTCCTTCTAAGTAGAGCACCGCATCGACCAGATGTTCGAGTATTTTTGGGCCGGCCAACTCTTCGGATTTGGTGACGTGGCCGATGACCAGAATGGCGGTTCCCGAAGCTTTTGCCAAGCGCATAAGAATCTCGGCATTTTCTCGTATCTGAGAAAGCTGTCCTAGTGACCCTCCCTCGCGCATGACCATCTGAATTGAGTCAATGACCGCAAAGGGCGGATTTTGTTTTTGAATGGTAGTGCAGATGTCTTCGAGGCTATTTGTCGAATAAATATTTTGCTCAAAATCATATTTATCTTTTTCTCCGTACAGTCTTTTGGCCCTCGAAAAAACCTGATGTCGGCTTTCTTCTCCAGAAAAATAGTAGGCGTTGGGGATGTTTACAAAGGTCTGCATTGAAAGAGTGGATTTCCCAATTCCGGGACTCCCTCCAAAAAGCGTGAAAGAACCCGGGAAAAACCCTTTCCCCAATAAGCGATCGAGTTCTTCTATACGGCTGGAAATTCGCTGCTGGTTTTGAAAAACCTCTGGTTCTTCTTGATCGACCAGAGTTAGATCTTTTCCTGTGGTGAGCGGCTCCCGAGAAGAAGTCAGCTTTGCTTCTCGAAATTCATTTATCGTATTCCACTGCCCACAATTGGTACACTTTCCTACCCACTTGGGGTAGGTTTCTCCGCAGTCGGAGCAGACGTATTGGGTCTTTGACTTGGACATGGATAATGATCAATCAACAATAAACCAGGCTTCGCTTTAGTTAAATGTAATTATACAGCTACGCCGTGGCAAGCAAACAACAAGCCATTAGAATAACTTGGATTATTTTGGAATTAACCGAATAGAGATGCAATATTTTGCGTCCAGAAAATCCCCCCCCCGGTGTCTCCATCCGAGAAGGGTGAAAAATGAAGACGTTCCGGGGGGGATTTTTAGCTCGACCACGATAGGTAACCACCAGTGAGAAATCTCTCCTTTCTGCCCATACGGGTCTTTTCGAGAAGGGTGCTAGCCTCCCCATTGGGTAGCAGTTCCAAATCGCGGATGATATAAGCGTTTTATTTATTTCTCTACTTTTGTCAAGTTCCATTCAGACAATAAAATCCCCCTGTTGCTTGAGTAAGGAGCGCTTCCCTTTCTTAATAGAACAACCTCCCATCCACAAACTATCTCTGGATGGGAGGGTTTGGCAGGGGGGATCAGATATTCTGTGAGGGGCCAAGGGTTTTTCTTTGACCGCATGCCTGCGATCTAGCCTCATTAGAAATCTTTTCCACTCCAACAATAGAGGTGCAGACTGACGTTCAAATCATCTCTGTTTCTGTCCCCGAATCTCCATTTCAGGAGAAAGAGAGATAGATACAGAAGAAGGATTTAAGTCGTCAAACTGAATACTTACTAGCTCAATTCTATTTACGTGTCAACTTTCTTCTTGTCTTCCGACTCGAAGACTTCGTCTAAATCCTCGTCAAAATCCTTTTCAAAAGCTTTAAATTCCTGGTCTTCTCTTTTTACAATGGCTTTGTTGAGGGCTTCAATTTCTTCTTTGGATTTAATACTCCCGCCAAAAAGGCCCTTTTTCTTTGCGTATCGTTTCCAGTAGGCTTTTGAGTGTTTCATAGAAGGATTGTAGATGGGGATGGTAAAAATGAAAATGTAAATTTGTGTCATTCCGAATCACGGATCTTTTCGAAGTGTACATCTATAAAATGAGGAATCCTCCTCTTTTCAATTCATCAAAAAAATGAAGTCTGCTTTTTTGATACTTCTATATGGATTGCCTCTGATTCTTTTATCTCTCTAACAATTCAAGGATCATCTTGGCGCCTTGCGCTCTCTCATCGACTCTGAAGGACGCATTTTTAGTGATGCCACTTCCACCTCCGAAAGCACCCGCCACTTGTTCTCTGGCAGTTCTCCCAGTTTAATGTTTTTGATGCGAATGCGCACCAAATCAATGACTTTGTAGCCAATGGCCTCACACATTTTTCGAATCTGACGATTCCGTCCTTCTTTGAGGACGATGCGAAAAACCTCGGGAAGGATTTGTTCAACCTCACAGGGGATCGTTACCTTGTGGTCTATTTTTATCCCGATGGAAAGAGCTTTGAGGGCCTCTGGAGTGAGGGGCTTTTGAGTCGTGACTAAATATTCTTTTTCTTGCTGATATCGGGGGTGGGCCAAGCGGTTACCCAGGTCTCCGTTGTTGGTCAGGAGCAAAAGACCTCGGCTGTCTTTGTCGAGTCGACCGATGGGGAAATATCGATGAGGTCCAAATCGGTAGTCGGCCAGGGTTTTGGCGTCCGACATGGATTTGAGCGTGCACTCCACCTGTTTGGGTTTGTGAAAAAGAATCACCTGAGTGGGAACGTGTTTGCGGGTCACACTTTGGCCATCTACTTCAATTTTTTCATTACCAGTGACTCTCTGTCCCAGCCTCGCTCTTTTTCCATCGACCAAAATTCTACCTGAAGCAATGCGTTCATCCGCCTCTCTTCGAGAGCAGATCCCTTGTGAAGAACAGAATTTGGAGAGGCGAATGGGGTCCATGGTTTTTGGTATAGCGAAATTTTGGGTGTGGTGCAAGGGGGCTCTTTCTCCTTGGTTTTTTCTGCGAACTCCATGCGGCTCTAAAAGTATATTCTACTTAATGTTTGCGGCTTCGCTGTTCTTCGAAGGACCAATGCACGTTCAACTTCAAACTTCGAATACCTGAGCCGGAGCGGTCTTTTAGCCTGATTCGAAATAGTTCTTTCAACCAATTGAAGCGGAGCTTCTTCTAACAAATTGTGATCCCAAGCTCCAGCTTGGGATCAAGCCCCCCAAATATTTTTTCAAAGGGAAAAACATGCGAAGCAGGGCACAACCCTGCTCCTTCCCTGAATTTATTCCACCTCTCTCTCTTTACTCTTTGTTCTAGACTCCTAACTCTCCTCACACCATTCGGCGTGAAGTCCACAGCAAAAACAATCCAAATAGTGCGACGATCATCAACGCGACCACACTCCCGCTAGGACCACTGGCGGTCAGATGAGTCGAAAAGCTAATGCTTACCCCGTCTGATTCTAGTCCGGCATCGTTAACCGTTACGATTCTCACTTCGTAGTTTTTATTGGTCTGAACATCGATTTCGATTTCTTCGGTGTATTTTCCAAGTGAAATACCATCGTCCCAAGGGCTCATTCCCATTCGGGTGTAAAGAATTTGATCTTCAATCTGAGAAACCCCGATATCCAAAGCCGGTACCCAGGAAAGTTCTACTACGCCCTGTGCTCGAAGTTGAGCCGCGTTTATTTCTAGGCCTGTTGCATCAAGGGGGGCTTCGACCTCTTCTACCGGAGCGGCAGTAAAATCGTCTGCTAGAGCGTCCTCTGCTCCAAAATCATCGAATGCAGCAAAGTCGTCGTCTTCAAAATCGTCAAACTCATTAAAATCGTCCTCCATCCCAAAGTTTTCAAAGTCGTCGTCTAATGAAATCGCTTCTGAAGAAGCGGAAAGATCCTGGGATGGAGCCGCTTCCATTTCGTCTATAAATCGAGATGTCAGCTCTGCGGTGTCGGTAATTCCAGAGCGAATAGGATTTCCTTCGAGATCTTCTACCAGTGAAGTAGCCGTAAAAGTGTAGACCTTCCCGAAATCAATGGTGTCATCTTCTACAAAGAGATGTACCTGATTTTGTTCTACAAAAATATCTACGACAGGGATTTCACGCCCGGACACTTTTTCTTCGACATAAAAAGAACTGACGTCGCCCTGAATCTGAACTTCTTTGGTCATGGAGACGACAAACTCGGTATTTGAAATCTGGGCCACTGTTCCTACTGCCAAAGCCCCTCCAATAGCGGGAGCGGGCGTGGCACCTGTTCCTTCACTGCCTCCCGCAGTTGCCTGAGGAGTGGCGGTTACTTCGCCCGAATAATTACGAGATTCGTTTTCTTCATCGTCAACCGCCGTTACGGCAAAGTAATAGGGCGTTCCGTTTTGCAGCTGATTTATGGTGTACGCCGTTCCGGTTGATACCAAAATCTCATCTTCGTATCCGCCTGAAGTTTCTGATTGGATAGAACTTGTTCCGTAGTGAACCTTGTAGCCAATCACCGCTCCATCTGAATCTTCTGAATCGTCCCAAGACAAAGAAACGGCTCCGTTTCCAGGAGTGGCGATAACATTGGTGACATCTTCTGGGAGAATCTGAGCATAAGAGACACTGGAAATAAAGCTTGCTACCAGTGTGAGAAGGATCTTTTTGGGATCTATTTTTATTTTCATCTTGAACAGATTTTATATTTCAGCGATAAACGCTTTGAATATTTTGTTTATTTAATGTGAAAAATCAACTTTTTTGATACCTTTTTTTGATCAAAAAAATCATCGTTCTCGATTTTTTGACAATGCTCCGAATCTCTTTACAATCGCCGCAAATTATCACTTAAGTGATTCATCACATGCAAAAATCTTACGAAAGTGTTGTTTCTATTTCCGGACCGATCCTCATTGTTGAGGGCGTAGAAGGTGTTAAGTACGAAGAGTTGGTTGAGGTAAAAACGGCTACAGGCAACAAACGACTAGGAAAGGTTTTGGAAATTAATGGGGATAAAGCCATGGTTCAGATGTTTGAATCGACCCAGGGATTTGCGACTACGGAACTCAAAGCCAAGTTTTTGGGAAAAGTAGCTACCCTTGGTGTTTCTCCCGACATGCTGGGACGAGTTTTTTCCGGTGCGGGAAAGCCCATCGATAATGGACCTGAGGTTTTAGCCGAAAAACACATTGATATTTCTGGAGCGCCGATTAATCCATTTTCACGAAACTTCCCCTCAGACTTTATCCAGACTGGTATTTCGACCATTGATGTGATGAATACATTGGTTCGAGGTCAGAAACTGCCCGTTTTTTCGGGGTCTGGTCTGCCTCATGCCGAACTGGCCACTCAGATTGCTCGTCAGGCCAAAGTAAACGATGGCTCAGACTTTTCTGTGGTGTTTGGAGCCATGGGAGTAACCTTCGAAGAAGCCATGTTCTTCCAACGAGAATTTGAACGAACGGGGGCCATCGAAAAAGCAGCTCTGTTCTTGAATACCGCTGCGGACCCCGTTATTGAACGAATTGCGGTGCCACGAATGGCGCTTTCTTTGGCGGAATATTTGGCCTTTGAAAAAGGCATGCACGTGTTGGTGATTCTGACCGATATGACCAACTACGCCGAAGCTCTCCGAGAAATTTCTGCTGCGCGAAAAGAGGTTCCTGGTCGACGAGGATATCCCGGATACCTCTATACCGACCTGGCTACGATTTATGAACGAGCGGGGCGAGTAAAAGGAAAGGACGGTTCGGTGACCCAAATGCCAATTCTCTCTATGCCCGAAGACGATATTACCCACCCGATCCCGGATTTGACCGGATATATTACTGAAGGACAGTTTGTACTAGACCGAGGTCTGCACCAGAAAAATGTAGCCCCTCCGGTGGACGTACTGAAATCACTTTCTCGTCTTGCCGGATCTGGAATGGGAGAAGGAAAAACCCGAGAAGATCATTCAAAACTAAAAGATCAGCTTTTTGCTTGTTATGCCCGAGGAAAAGATGTTCGTGAGCTTGCGGTGGTGCTGGGAGAAAGCTCGCTTTCTGATATTGATAAAACTTATCTCCAGTTCGCTGATGAATTTGAAAAAAAGTTCGTCGGACAGGGATTTGGAGAAGATCGAGACATTATCGCTTCTCTAGAGCTGGGATGGGAACTGTTGCGACCATTCCCAATTACCGAGCTGAAGCGTTTGAACGCCAAAACGATTGAGGCTTATCATCCGGATAAGAAGAAGTAGCTGATGGTCGTTTAACCAGAAGTTAGTATTAAAAATTAGGGAGAAGAGGCCTGAGGGCCTCTTTTTTTAAAATCCAAAAAAAAACTGGACAGATCAAAAATAAACATTATTAATGCTTTTGAATATAATCCACATCACACCATGGCAGAAGCTTCTCTTCAACAATCAGTTTTACCCCCAGCAGCAGTTGACCATATGCTGCGGGATTTTAAAAGACCTGCTCGCCCAGAGAAACCCTATACTCCTCCAGAAGATAAAATTGACCGGGAATTGCACGCTCCAACCGTTCCAGAAAAGCTATCTGTTGATGTGGCAGCCGTTGCTCGAAATTTAGCGAGGGTTGGTGCTGAAGGGATGGATGGACGAGCCTATTAATCGTCTCAAAAAAAGAAGATCCGTTCATAAAAATCTGCCTGGATTTTTACTTTTTTTCCCTGAGCATTCTCCTTTTTCCTGTTCTTGGCTACAGTTTTCAACCTCCCTAACAAACCAAACAATCTCTTTTACTTCCTTCGATACAGCTCGAAGTAATCGATAGACAATGTTTTTATTGTAGTAGTCTGGATCCCTCGACAAATTATTTCTTCTTTCTAATTCACGACTGATGAAACCATCTTCATCACTATACTCTGTTAGAACTTGAAAAAACTTCTTGGCATCCCTATCCATATAGACTTCGTCCAATAGTTTCATTATGTGTTCTCTGCGTTCTCTTTTTTGGGGATTTATGATTGCCGGAATATACCCAACCCCTTCCCATCTCAGTCTCTCAAAATGATACCAAAATCCAATTCTCACCTCTTGTTTTGCATTCCTTTGAGCTTCTTCAAAAGTACTAGCAAAAACTAAGGCTTGCTCAATAGTCTTCTCGGACTCGTCTTCAAGGGGCATTTTTGAATTCCTTAACTTTCCTATTTGTACCACTTTTCAAGCCCTTTGTCAACTTCCACCTCTTTGGTCCAAAATCAGCAACTCGCAAAAGGACGCAATTTTTTACGCCCCTATGAAGTAATTTATTGATTATTGTTAATTGCAAATTAACTACGCCGGCACTGGATACTTCTTACACAGTTCCAAGATTTCGGCTCGGACTTCTTTTTTCACTCCATCGTCGTCTTTGTTTTTCAGGGTTTGAATCATTAATTCGGCCACTCGAGCACAGTCGGCTTCCATAAACCCTCGGGTCGTAATGGCGGGGGTTCCAAATCGGATTCCAGAAGGATCGAGGGCTTTTCGAGGATCGTCGGCGATCATGTTCATGTTGAGGGTCATCCCTACTTCGTCGAGAACCGTTTGGGCTTCTTTTCCCGTTACGCCTAGGGAGCCATAAACATCAGCGAGAATTAGGTGATTGGAAGTTCCTCCCCCAATCATGCGAATGTTTTCTTTCGCAAAAACGGCCTCCATGGCCTTTGCATTCTTGAGAATCTGCTGTGCGTAGGTCTGGAACTCTGGCTTGAGAGCCTCTCCAAAACAAACCGCCTTGGCTGCGATTTGGTGCATGTGGGGCCCTCCCTGGAATCCGGGGAAGACGGATTTATCAATTTTTTGTGCGATTTCTTTGCTGTCGCGAGTCATGATTAATCCTCCTCGTGGACCACGAAGGGTTTTGTGGGTGGTGGTCAGGATCACGTCGAACCCCGCATCGAATGGATTTTTTACGGCTTTCCCGGCAATAAGTCCGGCGATGTGGGCCATATCGGCGATGGTAATGGCGCCCACTTCTTTGGCGATAGACACAAATTTGTCGTAGTCGAGTTCTCGTGAGTAGGCACTAAATCCGGCAAGGATCACTTTTGGTTTTTCTTTGAGGGCTACTTCTCGCAGGTGATCATAATCGATCTCTCCGGTAGCGGTGTCTTTCATTTTGTAGCGAACGAAGTTAAAGATCTTGGTGATGTAGGTGACCGGATGTCCGTGGGTGAGATGTCCTCCGTGGCTCAGGTCCATCCCCATCATGGTGTCGCCCGGTTCGAGGAGGGCAAAATAAGTCGCCACGTTGGCGGGAGCTCCAGAAAGAGGCTGAACATTGGCGTATTTACAGCCAAAGAGTTCACACGCTCGGTCTCGAGCGAGGTTTTCGACTTCGTCGGTAAATTCTTGTCCTCCGTAGTATCTTCGTCCGGGGTATCCTTCGGAATACTTATTGGTCAGCACTGATCCCATGGCTTCTCGCACTCCAGCCGATACGTAGTTTTCCGAAGGAATCAGCTCGAGCCCTTCTTCTTCTCTTTTCTCTTCGCCGTGAATGGCTTTGGCGATGGCGGGATCATTTTTGGTGAGGAAGGGAATGGCTTGGGTAGACATGGGATTGGCAATTAACAATTAGTAATAAACAATTAATAATGGAGATAAATTGTCTTTTTTCGTGCGTATTGTGCTGAAAAATTGGGTTTTGTAAATGGGGCGGGGGCAGATCTTCCAAAAAATGAAATGTTCCAGAAACGCAGCAAATAAATACTATCGGCACTGTGCTCGATGCCGCATGATCTGATCGACCAACACAATCGCCGTCATGGCCTCCAAAATAGGAATAGCCCTCGGGACGATAATGGGATCGTGGCGTCCTTTAACCTCGAGGTCTACTTTATTGCCCGCTTCGTTGACCGAGCTTTGGGGCTGTAGGATGGAAGAGGTGGGTTTGATAGCCACGCGAAACCAAAGATCGTCACCGGTGGATATACCGCCTAAGATTCCGCCGTTGGCGTTTCGCTCGGTGCGAATGGTCTCGCCTTCAACCGTGAAGGGATCGTTGGCTTCGCTTCCGTTTTTGGCCGCCAGAGCAAAGCCTTCTCCGATTTCGAAGCCTTTTACCGCGCCGATGCTCATACACGCGGCAGCGAGTTCGGCTTCGAGTTTTCCAAAGACGGGTGCGCCAATCCCGGCGGGGGGATTTTCGACTCGGATTTCGACGATTCCGCCTACCGAATCTCCTTCGTTTCGGATGGTTTCTACTTTTTTAAGCGTTGAATCAAAGGCTGTGCGGTCGGCCATTCGAAGGGGGTTTTCTTCGATGAAGGCTTTGTCGACGTTGGCGAATTCTTCGCCCCCGATGGCACGAGTGAATCCGAAGATATTGAGTTTTTCTTTGGCTAAAATCTTCTTCGCCACCACCCCGGCAATTACTCGCGCAATGGTTTCTCGAGCGGAACTGCGGCCGCCCCCTCGATAATCCCGGAAGCCGTATTTTTTCCAGTATCCAAAATCGGCGTGTGAGGGCCGAAAGACGTCTTTTATGTTGTCATAGTCTTTTGAGCGCTGGTTTTCATTCCGAACCATGATGGCCAGAGCCGTACCAGTGGTGCGTCCTTCAAAAACCCCGGAAAGAACTTCGCAGGTATCGGATTCCTTTCGAGGAGAAGTGATTGCGCTTTGACCTGTGGCTCGGCGAGCTAGATCGTGGGCAAAATCGGCTTCAGAAAGTTCTATCCCTGGAGGGCAGTTGTCGATCACCACGCCCAGGGCGGTGCCGTGGCTTTCGCCGAAGGTGGTGATGGTAAATAATTGGCCAAAGGTATTCATGGGGTGGGTTAAATGTCGTTGGGGAGTATAAGGTATAAAGTATTAAGTATTAAGTATTTGGTATCTAGTGGAGTTTTTTATGAGTGGTTGTGGGGGCGCTAACGCCCCCGAGGTTGATATCGATCGTCGGGCTGAATCAGCCGAGGATTGAAGGTTATTTGATCCAGACTACTTTTTTAACTCGTCGCTTCTGCTCATCCCCTCTCCCATCCATCGCCCAATTAAAGGGAACATAGGCCCCTGTGATCTTTTCGAGATCATTGAGTGTCTCCTGAGTCATTCTCAGAACCCCGTTGATGACGATGGGCATATTCTGCCACTTGGTAGTCACGATTGACCAGGTTCCGTACCATTTGTTCTGATGTTTTCGAGTGGGCTCGAAGAACAACGCTTCAATCATCACCTTCTTTGCGGTTTTTGATTGAGGGGGGTAGTACTCCACTTCCCTTGGATTGAGGAGCGAATAAACACCGGCCAGGATTAGTTTCTCTTGGAGACATTCTGACAGGTTCGAGCGCGTGGCCACACTCATTCTGATTGGGTCTGTGATGGGAATATAGGCTTCCCCACGCTTGATTATGGCCGCTAGGCGCTTCCGCTCACGCCTTTTTCCAACAAGTCGTGGGGGAATTGCTCCAATCTGGAGGGCTGGAACAAAGGTTTTCTTTTTGTAACCGGCTTGGGAAAACAAGGGAATTCTTTTGATCCCAATCACGAGTACTTCGTCTTGTACGTTGGACAAAGCTTGATTCCCCCGCTTTGCCATCCTGGGGACCGCGGCGATAACCTTTCCCCGTGAATCACGGATTTTATAGCTTTGCCAATCCATGATGACCTTGTAAGGGGTCGGTTTACACTGGGGCTGAGCCCATCCCGTGGACGGACCCAAACCCGCCAGGATCAAAAATACTGGTAGAAGTGAAATAAATACGTATTTACGCATACGCCCTCTCCTAGGGTAATTCGGGTTTGTAGTAGATCAAACAATAATCAATAAATACTTAAATACTCAAAATAATCAACCTCTTGAGTGGGTTGTTCGGGGGCGCGGTGCCCCCGAAAGTTGATATCGATCGTCGGACTGGAGCCAGCCGAAGATTGAATGGAGTTATTCGATCCAGGTAACTTTTGGGGGTGGACGAGGATTGTAACCTTCATCCCCTGGGGCATAGACATATCGGTATGGAATCAGAATGCCGGTATCTTGCTCGACTTCCTTGAGGACGGCTCGTGACAGCTTCAGCCTCTCGCTATCGATCATGTACCAGCTTCCGCTCCACCGACCCTCTTCCGAGTAGAATTTCCACGTGAACTCCCCTAGTCCGCTTGAAAAACTATTCAGGATGATCTGGTTGATAGTAATTTTTCTGGCTCCACAGTAATAGAACCGAGTTGTTATCGGGGGGATAAGTTGGTAAGTGCGGGCCTCTTCAAGTTGCCAAGTAAGGCAGTCTGAGAGTTTCACCTTTTTCCAATTTACCGGGGTCTCCCCGGTGAGGGGGTTGAAGAGAACGAGGTACACTTTTTTCCCGCGCTTTATCTGGCGAAGGAGTTTTCTAAATCGTTTTCTTAAGCGTGTTTCCCTCTTGTTAATCCGAAGATCCGCGATTTCGAAGGCGGGCATTTCGGTAGGAGGGTAGCCTTCTCGGTTAAAGATCGGAATTCGGGCAACACCTCGAACTTTTATTGTTGAGGTCCCAATTCCTCGGCGAGTTTGGAACACCACGTGGCCGTTCTCGTCTCGAAGCTTAAAGACGTTCAATTCCGTTCTGAATGAAGAAGGGGAACATCGACTTTCGGCTTGGAGTGTTTCTGTGGACAAAAACACTAAACACATAATCAGAAGAAACAATCTTAAAATGTAACGCATAGATTCCTCTTTTCGTTGTTATACGGGTTGTAATAGATCAAATAACAACCAACCTCTACTTAAATACTCAAAAAAATCAACCTCTTGAGTGGGTTGTTCGGGGGCGCGGTGCCCCCGAAAGTTGATATCGATCGTCGGGCTGAAACTTCAGCCGAGGATTGAAGGTTATTTGATCCAAGTGATCTCCGGTTCAGATCGGGGGTTGGGGTCTATGTCGCCTACTGCCCGAACGGACTTATACATGATCAGCGCGCCCGTTTGTCTCTCAATAGCCTCATGAACCTCTCTGGGGATCCGCATTCTTCCATCGTCGAAGACCACGTTTCCATAATCGAATGACCCCTCTCCCCAGACCACGTTCCACTTAATTAATTTTGAGGGAGATATCAGAGTGATGGCCTTGATCGTTACCGAGTTTATGCGACAGCGGGAATACTTGGTGACTATGGGAGATTTGAGTGCGATGGTACTCGCTTTTTTGATCCCTTCATAGTAACAAGTAGAAATGCGATCTCTCCACGTGTCTATGGGGGTATCTCCATCAAGTGGATTAAAGACGGCCAGATAGACCTTTTTTCCCCGCTTAATCTGTTGAAGCAACGTGTAGAGTCGATTGCCGTAGTCCGTCCCCTTTATGGATGTATGAATCCTGAATGATTTAAGTTCCAGGGCGGGAACGGTGGTGTCGGGATAGCCCTCCCGCTTGGCAATGGGGATTTTTGATACTCCTCTCACCGTGATTTTGGGGCGGATCGATCCTCGGCGAATGGAGATCAATACCTTCCCATTTTCAGCGCGAAGGTTGTAGGTCCCCCAATAGTTGTAAAAACTGAAGGGCTCACATTGGGTGCTCGCTTCCCCCCAAGTTGGAAACAAAAGCCCCAATAAAAGTGCGGGAAGCAATTGTAAAGCCATAAAATGTTTGTGCATACATTCTCTCCTCTGGGTGTTTCGAGTTCGTAATAGATCAAATAATAATCAATCACTACTTAAATACTCTAAAATATCAACCTCTTAAGTGGGTTGTTCGGGGGCGCGGTGGCCCCCGAGATTTATATCCATCTTCAATCTGAATGTTTCAGCTGAAGAAGAAAGGCTATTTGATCCATCTGATTGGCGTAATATGTCGGGCATCTACACTTGCATCCCCTACGCCACCGGTCGCGACATAGTTGACGAAGATTCCGGTCTGCTGCTCGATCTTGTCGAGGGCCAATCTGGTAATCTGCAGATACGCTCGCCCCACGATGGTGCCTTCTTTTTGGTCGGAGGTATAGAATGTCCAGACAATGCCTGAAGGTCCAGTCATGAGCTTTACGGTTTTGGCCCAGACCTTTTCGGTGGGGACGACGAAGGGACTAAGCGCCACTTCTACAGCGCTCTTGAGGTGATATGTCCCCGCCTTTACTAAGGCTTTTTCGTAGCAGTCGGGGAGCCGATAATCTCGCTTGATGGCGAGGCGCTGATCCAGATTCGCTGGATTGTACAGGGCAATAAAAAAATCTTCTCCTGCAGCAATCCGTTGTTGTAGACGGTCGAACCGTTGCTTCGAACCGGCTCCCAGCATATTAGGGATCCACTCCAGAGCCTTAATCCGAAGTCCGGGAACAGTTGTTGTGGGGTAGCCATCGTTCCGATCGAAAATTGGAATTCGACCTATCCCATTAATGGTGATGACCGAACCAACGGCTCCTTGGGGAACCACGTACTGAACATGGCCTTTTGCATCCCGAACCGAATAAACTTGCCACTGAATGTTGACTTGTGCGGGATCACAACTGGTGATCTGGGCGGAGGCAATCCCCGACGTCGTGGCCACCACGAGGAATAACAGGATGAAACCTATTGGTCTGCTCATTGTTGCTCCTTTCAATTTCGTAGGAATGTAATAGATCAAATACTTATTTCTCTATAACTAAATATGCCAAAAAGTCAACCGCTTTAAGTGGTTGTGGGGGCGCAATGCCCCCATGAGTGATCGATCTTGGATAACAACTCAGCAACCGTTGATTATCCGCATGGTGATCATTCCGATACTGCCGGGGTATTTCATGCCGGGCAAAAGAGCGATGGGAGTTTCTCCTTCCAGCAGTTTTTCGCGAGGCTGCTTGTAGGCTTCTGGGTTTAGAAGCTCGTGACTGCGATAGACCACTTGATGAGAATGAGGATTAATTTTTACCATCTCTCCTAGCTGCTCTAGCCCATAAGGCAGGGCTGCCCCGGAAGGCAAGGTGTTGCGAAAGAGTGGATATAGAGGGGTGCCCGCATCCTGATAGCCCACGACCAAAGGATATCCCATAGAAATACCGACTTCCCTCTCTCCAATAATGGGCATCAAAGAAATGCAGGTTCGGTGGTACTCTTCCCACTCGGCCTCCAAATCTCCAACCAATTGTTCCAAAGAAGTGGGATGCCTTCTTTCTAGATAAAGCTCAAATGCTTCTCCTCTATGATACTGAAATGTGAACTGCATCCGGTCTCCCGTTTCTCTGAGTTCTTCTAATACTTGAAAAGGAACCATGGGCAAATCTCCTGAGCTGACAAAGATCGAATGAAGAAGACGGTCCCCGCCTTCCTCTTTGAAAGGTTTGTAGGGCGTCTTACATTTTCTTATTACCAGATTCTCTTTTGTCAGTCAATTCCAATCAAAAAGACCTCTTCCTGCTCGAAGCTTCATTCAGGAGAAGAAAAAGGCTACTATGCATGTATGCATGAGATGAAAAAGTACGGTCTGCTTGTTTTTTTGGTGGTTCTGGATCAGATCACCAAATTAGGGTCCCGAATGAACTTGGGAGAATTGCCCTTAGAAATCACTTCCTTTTTTCGTTTAAAACTTGTGGAAAACACGGGGATAGCTTTCTCTTTCCCCCTTCCCTTTTGGGTAATACTCACCCTTACCTTTATTGTCATCGCGATTTTGGGGCGCTTATTTCACCAGACTAAATTCCCCTCCCTTCAGGGATGGGCGTTGGTTTTGATTCTGGCAGGGGCGATCGGAAACCTGATTGATCGTGTGTGGCTTGGAGCGGTGACAGATTTTCTGAGTTTTTGGAATTTTGCGATTTTTAATGTGGCCGATGCGTGTATTTCGCTGGGGGTTGGGATTTGGTTCTGGAGTGAACTAAAGAACAACAAACAACAAGCAGCAAACCATTAACCACATCAATTGAATCTATTTTTGGACAAAAAAAAGCCGGCCACCCAAGAGAACGGGGGCCGGCATCCAAGAGGAGGGGAGTTTGGCTTAACAGCGAGGAATAAGGGGGGCCATGAAGGGAATCCAATTTATGCCGGAAGGAAGAGCCAGGCGATCAAGCTGCAGAATTGCTCCGCGCTCTCTCTGTACCGGGTTGCCTCGCTCGTTTCTTGTTACCTTCCCAAAGGTGATGACGTCCAATACCCAGGAAGCGTTTTTGCAGGGAACGACAACCGGTAAATCCATGAATGGGTCGATTGTTCGACCATCTTCCCACAGCTCAAAAAGCTTGATGAATCCAATAATACAGCTTCCATCGGGTTGATGTTGAATGTCCTCTTCTGCATACATCTCAATCTCGAAGAGGTACTGAAAAATGTGAAACGTCCAGATTTGGCTCATAGACATGCTCCTTTCTGGTTACCAAAAATATGTGAAAGACCTCCTTGTCTGTAATGCATCATTCAGACTAGAATGACGTAAAAACATAATTTTAATATAATTAATATTCCACTTTTGTCAACCCTTGTTGCATTGCAGCGTCAAGTTTACATTTTCAGAAGCAAGTGAAACGAGCTTCT
>CAYFJZ010000005.1:0-207500 GCA_964343715.1 uncultured Candidatus Peribacteria bacterium
TATCAGCACAAAAATCATACATTTAGAGGTTTTACAGCTCGGTATCACATAACAAAACTACTTTATTTTGAGGGTCCTGGATCAATAGAAGGTGCCATAGAAATAGAAAGAGAATAAGAAATCAAAAAATGGAATCGCTTATCCTTATAAGAAGTATGAATTCAAATTTAAAAGATTTATCTACTTTTTGGGATTAGTTTTTCCTCTGTAGTCAAAAAATAAGTGGAGGATCCCTCATTTTTTGTTCGATCTAACAAAGAACCTTGACGATTCGGGATGACACGATTTTTATTTTTACCCAGGAATAATCTCCTATCCCGAGGATATAACTCAAAATTAGCTCCTCCTACTTGTTGGCAACTACCGATGGTTTATACTATGAACAATACATAATCCCTCCTCCCCCATGTGGTTTTGGCTCTCTCTTTCATCAGCTATCGCCTGGGGGATCGATCACGTCTTGTCAGAAGAAATACTCAAAAAAATATCCGTCCCCACCCTTCTCTTTTCCCAGTCATTATTCATGACCATCATTACGGGCCTCATTGCCTTCCTCACCTACCTCAAAAAAGACTGGATTATCATTTCAAACGATCCTCACCTTCAAAAACTAATCATCGGAAGTGTCTTAGCCGTAATAGCAGGAGGCCTACTAATTTCCTTTGCCCTTATCAAAAGCAACGCCACCATCACTTCCGTTATAGAAATCACCTATCCCCTCTTTGTAATCCTCTTTTCCTGGATCTTTTTTAAAAAATTTCATCTCACTCCCAGCATCGCACTAGGAGGACTATTTATCATAACTGGAATCAGTATCATCTATCTTTTTAACAAACAAGGATGAACCCCCTTTCTCAATTCTGGACTCTTTTCCTGACTCGATTTCGAATCACCTTATTGTTCACATTTTTTATTCTTATTTGGGGTTTACTAGCCTACAAAGACATCCCTCGAGAGATTACTCCCACCATAGAAATCCCCTCTGCCACCATTGTTACCACCTGGCCAGGAGCCAATCCCAGTGATATCGAAAAACTCATCACCAACAAGATCGAAAACAAGATCAAGAATCTCGAAAACGTAAAAGAAATCCTCTCCACTTCCCAGACCAACGTATCGGTTATCAGCGTCGAGTTCGAAGCCACTTCGGACATGACCAAAAACCTCCAAAACCTCAAAGAAAAAATCGACAACACCAAACCCGATCTGCCCGCCACTCTCCCAGATGATCCAGAAGTCAACGAAATCAGTATTTCGGATGTCCCCATTTTGTCCCTCACCATCTCGGGGGATTATGCCTGGTCAGAGCTCAAAAGCTTCGCCGACATCATCGAAGCCGAAGTCGAAAAAGTCCCGCTGATCAAAGACATCTCTATAAAAGGCGCCCCAAAAGACGAAATCCATATCTTCATTGATCCGGTGGCTCTTCAGGCACATAATTTGGGAATAGAAGAAGTCGCATCGGCCATTCGAGCCGCCCACAAAGACATGCCCCTAGGCGCGATCGATCTCAAAGGACAAAAAGTCGAAGTATCGGTCCAATCGGAAATCAAAGAAGCCTCCGAACTCCTCTCTCTCCCCATCAAAAACACCCCCACCGGGCTCATCACGCTCAAAGACATAGCTACGGTCAAAAAAGAATACGAAAAGTTTGAGGTCGAAACCTCGTACATGACGGACCAAAAAGCCCAACCAGCCGTACTAGTCGACATCATAAAATCCGCCTCCAAAGGGAATGTTCTCACCATGGTCGGGAATGTATTAAGTCGAATCGAAGATCTAAAAATAAATCAACGAATCCCCTCCCACCTAGACATTGCCATCACATACAATCGAGCCAACGACATCAAAGAATCCCTCGACACACTAACTAAAAGTGGGCTCCAAACTCTGATACTCATCGGTCTTCTTATGTTTATTGCCCTGGGATGGCGTGAAGCGCTGCTGTCGGCCTTTTCGATTCCCCTTGCCCTGCTGATCGCCATAGTGGTTCTCAAGTCGCTGGGACAAACCTTCAACGGCGTTTCGCTCTTTGCGCTGGTCCTCTCAATCGGTCTTTTGGTGGATAACGCCATTATTATTGTGGAGGGAATCTCCACGGGCATCCACGAAAAAAGACTCAAACCTCTGGAAGCCGCCCTTTACACACTCAAAACCTTTCGTTGGCCCATCATTACCGGAACACTGACCACTATATTTGCGTTCCTGCCAATGCTGTTTTTCATTACCGGCGTAAGTGGCCAATATATTTCCATTGTGCCCATCACGGTCACCACGGTTTTGATCGGCGCGTTATTCGTTTCTCTTTTCTTGCTCCCGGCCATCAGTGCCAATTTTTTCCGTTTTATTCCCCCCAAAAAAGTACAGGTATCTCCTCTCCTCGAAAAATCCAAAAAGCTCTACGAAAAATGGATGGACTCAGTTCTCAAGTCGACCAAAAAAACGGGAATCATCCTGGGGCTCTCTTTTGGAATATTTGTCTTCGCTCTCTCTCTGGTCATAACCTCACGAGTTCCGATCGAAGTTTTCCCCGAAGCCAATCAGACCTTTTTTACCGGAAAAGCCGAACTCCCTCTAGGGGCCAAAATTAGCGACACTCGAGCCCTGATAGATAAAATATCAACCGCCGTCACGCCCTATTTTTCGCCCAATGAAAACGGGGAAATCTGGATGAGAAACATCGTCTACACGGTCGGAAAAAAATCAGAACACGATCGACAACACGGTCAGATGAATTCCCTGCTTCCGCAAGAAAATATTTTGGGAATTACATTTAATCTTACCCCCAAAGAAGAACGAAAAACCGCTTCTTATACGATCATGCCCCTCATTGAAGAAGCCATCGTAACCGCCCTTCCTCCACATGTAGAATTTGAAACCACCAGCATAAAAGACGGGCCCCCGACAGGATCTCCCATCGAACTAAGAATCTCGGGATACCAATCAGAACGACTCGAAACCATCAGTGCCCAACTCAAAAACCAAATCGAAGCCCTTCCCCAAACCACCAATATTCGAGATTCTATCTCAGACAAAAATCTACAAATCACCTGGCGATTTGACCGAGCCATGATGGCACAATTCGGACTCACTCCCGCACAAGTTCTCGAACCCCTTCGATCTGCCATAAACGGAATTACCGTCATCCAAATCACTCAAGCCGATGAAGAAATCGACATCGACCTGAGAATCGACTGGGAAGGCGAAACCAAATGGACCAATCCCGAAACCCTAGAAGTAATCAAACAGATCCCCCTCAAAACTCCCACCGGGGCCTACATTACCTTCGAACAAATCGCCACCCCCACACTCGAATCAAAAACCTCCCTCCTCGAACACCGAAACGGCCAACGAGTCATCTACGTTCGATCCGATCTTATTCCAGGAGTCACCGCTTCGGTACTAACCCCTCAAATAAAAGAAATCATGAATCAGGTCGATCTCCTCCCCGAAGAAAACATTCAGATCGGGGGAGAAAACGAAGAAGGATTCCGGCTCATGACCGAATCAGCCACCGCCATGCTTTTTGCGCTACTCCTCATACTCGTTGTTTTGGTCTGGCAGTTTGATTCTTTTTACCAGGCCATTACCACGCTCGTACTTATTCCCCTCTCTCTTACGGGCGTCTTTATCGGCTTTTGGCTCACCGACCTTACCATCACCTTCCCCACCATGATCGGTATCGTAAGTCTGGCCGGAATCATCGTCAACGACGCCATTGTGCTCATCGACCGAATCAATCACCACCACGCCGACAATCACTGGATTGAGGCCTACATTCAGGCCGGAAAAGAACGAATGCAGCCCATATTCCTCACCTCTATTACCACAGTAGTAGGAATGCTGCCCCTTTCTCTTTCCGACGAGGTCTGGGGCGGACTCGGATTTGCAATTGTGTTTGGAATGACGCTTTCGACCGTCCTCACCCTAGTGCTCATCCCCTGCTTTCTTAAGTTTATGCCCGGAAAAAGAGGGAAGTAAAAAAACAGGAGCGCCAATCGGCGAACTCCAATAAAAGTTTACTGTTTCTTCGTTACCTCCTCCTAGGCCTCACAGACCTTCGAGTTTTCCGCACAAACGGGGGAAACAAACTCACGGTTCATCAGGCGACGAAGACTCTTTTCAGTGGTAAAAAAACACCACCAGCAGAGGTAGAGATCCTTATAAATAACGGTCTCCATGTATCTCAATTCGGAAGTCACATCCGCCTTCTGCTCTAGATGATTCAGGCGGTGCACAATATCGAGATAGTCGGCCCTGAAATATTTCCAAGACAACCAACACAAGTACTCTTCTCTCTTCAGAGAGCGAATCACAAAGACAACAAAGTAGACATACTTAAGCATTTCATATCCTCCAGAAGTTTTTTCGGTAACAAACAAACAAGTGATCTACACTCGAGAGACTTAAAGTTATGCCAAAGCACAAAATAAGAAACAAATGCAGATCATTATCTGAAACACAATTTTTGAAAGATCAAGAACACATAATAGCTATTTACAAAAAAATGTCAAGCCATTAAAAAGAAAAAGCTTGAGCTCTTGCCCCCCCACCCAATAAAAAAATGAAAATACTTACCGAGATACTTTCCAATCAGCCTGCTTCTGAGCCAAAGTAGCCTCTTTTTCATCCAAGACCCGTCGTTTTTCCTGAAGCAAACGAAGCGCTTCTTCGGCCTTTCTTTGAGCTTGCACCACTTCTCGACTCGCCTGACTAACGGCTCCCACTGCAAGATTTACATCATCCATCATTAAGGGCTCGATCTCAGAACCATGAGCAAAAAAATCTCCCTTTTCTGCCAAAGGCTGAATCCCCTCCTCCCCGAAAGGGCGAATATCTATAACCGTAATGAGACCAATATTATGATCCGGCTGATGAAATAAGCGTACCGTATCCGAAGTTCGAGCCTCAACCGAAACAATACGAGAAAATCTTGCTTGAATTTCAGCTACTCGAGCCAAAGCATTCTTGTTATGAAAATGGAGGGTTCCCCAAAATTCTGGAGTCAACTGTGAATAATCAAATCCCAAGGGCTTGTAACCAACTCGAGCACACGTCTGTTCTACAAGATTAAAAATCTGCATATCCAAAAAATATCCATCTGGCCGATCTGCCTCAGGAACAACATCAAAAATTTTCTCGGCAATAATCGCCAATACTTTGCTCTGAACATGTTCCCTCTCTAAAGGTTGATCAAGCATCTCAGATTTCTCAAAAGCCGCTATCAATAAATCATCTGAAACATTGGGCGAATCTAACAACTCTAAAATTTCTCTAAATCCAAGAGCCATAAGGCCCGAATCTATAACTTCATTTTGATGACCAAGGGGACTATCTACCATATTTTTAATAAATTAATATTTGACCACTTACTAAATCACAAACGATAATATGTCAAGCAACTTCTTACTGTTTCGAAGCTCCTCAGTATCTAACTAATAATAAATCATGAACATTCCATCACTGCTTACCGTTTCTTGTTTACTACTAACCGTTCTCCCCGGCTGCCAAGACGAACAAAAAAACTACGTCACTCGCGACACCGAAAAATGTAAATCTATTCCCCTCAATTGCCCAGAAGGCCAATTTCCTTTTTTTGATAAGAACGGTTGTGGCTGTATCAAATACACCCCAAAAGAACAAAAAAAAGCCCCCCCAAAAATGGCTACCCCCGCCCCAACCGAAAAACCATTTATCCCCGATTTCTGTACCGAAGAATACGCCCCAGTCTGCGCCCGCGTAGAAATGGCGTGCCAAAAAACGGAAGAAAAAGAAACATGTCCTACTATGCTCAAAACCTTCTCTAACAAATGCTTCGCCCTCAAAGGCGGCGGTGAAATCTACAAACAAGGAGAATGCATCGCCACTATCTCCCCCGAAAAATCAGGGGCCAAAAAATATCTCAAAGACTCAGTAAAAGAATGTCACCAAGATCCCCCCAAATGTGAAAGTAACCAGGCACTCTTCTTTGATAAAAACGGATGTGGGTGTGAAGAAAAAGTAGAAAAATAAATTCATCTCTCAGCTCACGGTGGAGTCCCCTACGGGAGACTCCACCGAAACACTTACTCACAACTCTCTACTCTTCACTTTTTACTTAGCGCCTCCCCCCGATCCACCCCCGCTGCCAACGCCTCCTTTAAGAGCAAATCCAATCCTCCCATCTGATCCACTACCGCTTCGGTCACCCCTCCCTTAGACGTGATCTGCATACGAAGTTCTTCCAACGAAATTGCTGATGGCGCATTTTTCACCATATCCGCTCCCCCCTTTAGTACCTGTCGAATCATCACTTCGGCTTCTTCGCTGGTAAATCCAAACCGCTCAGTCGCCCGTTCCATCATCTCAGCCAAATACAAAAAATACGCCGGACCACTTCCACACAAAACCGTAAAAGCATTCATCTTTGATTCTTCTTCCAAGTCCAAAACCGCCCCACCCGAAGCAAAAATAGAATTCACCATCTCCGCCTCATCTATCGAAAGGGCCGATCGATCCTCATAACACAAAGCCGTCATCCCAGAACCATACTTAAGGGGAAGGTTGGGCATACAGCGAACAATTTTTGTGTTCTTAAAAACAGATTTAACATCCGAAATTGTCGTCCCCGCCAACAAAGATACGGTTACATTAGCCTCTTCCAAAGGGACCACATCGGGGAGATTTTGCGGCTTAAAACCCAAAATCACCAGACCACATTCTTCCAATTCCTTTGGCCCATCACACACCATTACTCCATAATCTCCCTGCAACTGCCATCGTCGCGACTCCACCGGTTCATACACCCGAATCTGCAGCGGCGAAAACAATTCTTTTCGCAATACGTTTCGCAATATCGCCTCCCCCATATTTCCACAGCCGTAAAATCCTAATTTCATTTTTTTGATGGTTATCAAGGCAAACACATGGGTTTGCCACTACACAATTAATAATTGATTATTAACTGTTTATTGTTAATTGTTAATTGTTAATTGCCCTAACCTGCCCCTCCCCCCGAACCACCCACTTTTCACAAACCAATTTTTCGAGTGCAAATGGCCCCCGGGCGTGTAATTTTTGAGTGGAAATACCTATTTCGGCTCCCAGACCAAAAACCCCTCCATCGGAAAAATACGTCGAAGCGTTGGCATATACACACGCCGCATCCACTCGCAAAAGAAACGCTTCCTTGATAGTTTCATCCTCGGCCAAAATTGCTTCTGAATGGCGCGAAGAATATCGTTCAATCCATTCCAACGCGGCCTCAAAATCATCCACAATCTTCACCGAACACTGCAGGCTCAGATACTCTTTTCCAAAACTAGAGGCTTCCGCTGGTTCCAAATCAGGATAACCAGAGTCCAAAAATATCGAGTAACTCGCCTCATCAGCAAAAATCTTTACCCCATGAGGCGCCAAAGTCGCTCCAATTTGAGGCACAAATTCTTGAGCAACTTTTTTATCCACCAAAAGGGTATCCATCGCATTACAGACCGAAGGCCGAGCCGTTTTTGCGTTTTCCACCACTCGTAGTGTTTTATCTAAATCCGCTGATTCATGGACATAAGTATGACACACCCCCGCTCCCGTCTCGATCACCGGTACACGCGAGTGATCTCGAACGTATTCGATCAACCCCTGGCTTCCTCGGGGGATGACCAAATCTACAAAATCAACCGCCTCAATCAACGCCCCCACCGAAGCCCGTTCGGAAGGCAACAACGTAATGGTTTCAACCGGAAGCCCAAAGCGCTCTAGTGTTTTCCCCATCACCTCCACCATTACTCGATTCGATTCTTCCGCCTCACGACTGCCCTTGAGAACCACCGCGTTTCCGGCGCGCAAACTCAAAACTGCTGCATCCACCGTCACATTGGGTCGTGATTCATAAATAATCCCCACCACTCCCAAAGGCACCTGGACTTTCTGAAGCCACAATCCATTCTCTAGTTTTCGATCCAAAACCACCTTTCCCACCGGATCATCGATCTCCGCCACATCTCGAGCTGCCTGAACAATACCGGCCAAACGATCTGTATCCAATCGCAAGCGATCCTTTTTCGGGTTGTCATCACCCATTCGATCACAGTCCACCCGATTGGCTTCTAAAATAAGTTCTTCCTCCGCCGCCAGATCATCAGCCAAAGCCAAAATCAGTTCTTGCCGTTGCTGATCTGACCACTGACCTATCACCTGCCGAGCTCGAGCCACCGCCTGAAATTTACTTGTGAGATCCATTTAAAACCAGTTAAAAACGCCCTCATTGTACTTTCCACCCCCAAAGGAGCAAGGTTCATGTCAAAATGGAAAATAATCAATATTCGTCATTCGGGATGAAAAACTATTTTATTTTTTTCTTTCTCCCGAAGAACGAATCAAACATTGATGTTCATCAATCAGCACTAGGTCATTCGCTCTTACCAGCGTGACACCTTTATTTCCTTTTTGTTCTCGTGCCTTATCAATCCCCATTTCCGTACGACCAATCCCCACCAAACAAGGGTTGTCGACTTCAAAAATCTCAACCAAATCTCCTGTTTCAAAAGCCCCCTCACAAGACTGAACCCCCACCAACAACAAACTATTCCTGGATTTCAAAGCTTTTTTGGCCCCCCCATCCACATACACTCGCCCCTTCAGGTTCCCCCCCAAACCAATCCAGCGCTGTCGAGCGTTGAGCGCACAGGTTTTGGGAGAACAAAAAGTCCCGGTCTTTTTTTCGTGCGCCTTCAATATCCCCCCCTTCTGACAAATATCAAAAATCACCACTTCGGTCCCCATTCCCGCCGCCTTCGCCGCACACTCAATTTTAGATTTCATCCCGCCTCTTCCTCCTCGGCTGGTTTCCGAGGAAACATGAGCCAAATCCTCAAAAGAGTCGAGCTCTCGTTGAACGATCCCATCTTTCATCACCCCCTCTACATTCGTTCCCAAAAGGAGCTGGTGCGCCGAAAATCCCATCGCAATCATGGCCGCCAATTCATCATTGTCGCTAAATCGAATCTCGGCATCACTCACCACATCATTTTCATTAACCACAATCACCACGCCCGACTTCCACAAAGTCGTAAAGGTTTCACACAACTGCAAAAAAAGACCGCGATCGGAAAAATGACGACGCTCACAAAGCGCCTGCGCCACCGGTCGCTGATCGAATCGATCAAAAGCTTCACGATAAGCCTCAAGTAGTAACGGATTCCCCAAAGCCGCCGCGGCTTTTTGATCGGAAACCGTTCCCGAATAGGGTTTAAGCAAATGTCTTCCACACCCTACCGCCCCCGAAGACACCAACAAAACATGAAAATTCTTTTGCAGCACCACCACCTGTCGCACAATCTCATCCAAAACCACTCCGTCCAAATCCCCTTCTGTGGTGGTAATGGCCTTGGTCCCAATCTTTACAACAATTAATGGCTTGTGGTTCATGTGATATCAATTTGATTATTTTTGTAGGGGCAAACACACGGGTTTGCCCCTACAAATATTGTTAATTATTTATTATTAACTGATAATTGGTTAATATCCTCGCTTCCATCGTCTGTATTTTTCTACCCCCCAACTCAGCCAATACTTCCCCGTCAGCGGAAAATCCTGACAGTGGATAAAATTTCGTTCTTCCCCTCCAAAACCTCTCTTAAATCGAGAAAGCCCCCACCAGGGATGTTTTTTTTGCTCCACATCACACACACCCCAAAAATTAAACTCTCGACACCCTCGACTTTTTCCTTCTTTGATAGCTTCCCAAAGGGTCGCATGAGCCACTGGGAGTTTTGAGTATCGCGACGCCCCCTGATGATAATACCCCGCCCGATCATCAAACAAGATCACTGAACTACTCATGGGCTTTCCTTCTACAAAAGCCGTAAAGATCTGACAATCATCGCCATAAACCTTCAATTCCTTCTCGGTAGATTCCCGAGAAAAAGGCACAAACCCCTGCCGCGCCACTGTTTCTTCGTGCAATTCCCAAAAACAATCCAAATCTTTCTTCCCATTCCCCATCTTTACCTCAATCCCCATTTTTTCAATCCGACGCACCTCATAACGCGTAGACTTTTTCATCTGTTTGAGGAGATCTTCTTCCGATGGCGTGATATCCAAGACCCAGGTCTTTTCGGGATTTACTAAATGCACTGGCGCTGATCTAAATTTTTGTTCAGAAAAGACAAAATCCTCCTTCTCTCCCCACAAAGGAGCCATCCGAACAAAATCCGCACCAACTTCTTTTCCCAAATCTATATACGATTCCAAAAAAAACACGGCCAATTGGTTCCAGTTTTTCTCCCCAATTGTCCCGACCAATAATGGCCCATGTGGCACATGCAAATAAGTCCCCCGCCGAGCCTCTATTTTCTGAATCAACCCCACCCCGATCAAACGATCTCCGTCAAATATCCCCTTCAAAAAAATCCCCTCTCCCATTTCTTTTCGAAACGAACCGTACTTTACCCCCTGCAAAAAAGTCCGTTCCCCCTCATAAGACCGCACAAAATCATCAAACACCTCCGACCCAATAGTTTCAAATCGCATCATCGACGCGTATTCTAACGACCTTCCCCTCAAAACAAAATCCAAACCCCAAGAACGGTGGACCGTCTCTTCTGAATCACCACTGATAACTACGCATCAATTCGTTCCAAAACCTGAGTCTGTTTTTTGCCAATCTTTCCATACTGAACCGTCAGCTTAAACTGCTTGTCATCCGGAATGATCGTAATTGTAGCTTTCTGCCCTTCAATTACTCCAACAAAGGTCACCGTTTTCCCCGGCTTCTGCAGCCTTTTTTTCGACAGATTAGAAACCGAAAGCACCTTTCGATTTGCCAAATGGAATGTATAAGTCGATTCTGGTGGGATCCCTCCCTTAATCTTTATCCGTCTTTTCAGCTGTCGAGTCTTGGCTCCAAGTTCTTCAATATTTTGTTGAGACTGATTAAATTCAACCCCTAGCTTTTTGGAAAATGCATAAAACTTCTGACGCATACCTCCGGTAGAATTCTCTGTAAAAACCTCATCCAGGTCTCCCATCAATTCTTTTTTTCGCTTCTTATCTAGATCTTTATAGGCATTCCAAACTCGATTGGCTCCAACTTCACTAATCACATCATAATCCACCAATCCTTTTTGCTTTCGACCCACCTTCGATCGTCCTCCAAACAAAACCTTCTTAAAATGGTTCTTGGTAACAAAATGCCGTTTTCCCTCCTGAGCCTTTCGCACCAATTCTTTCAACCGTCGCTTTTCATCCTCCGGCATAAATTTTTCCGCCGATGTTCTTTCATTCTCTAAAAGCATCTTTTTCTTTTCGGATCGCTGTTTTATCTTTTCAGCTACTTTTCCTTTAAGTTTTATTCCAGACATAACCAACCAAAACACTGAATAAGCAAATACCCCCACCTTAATCGTTTGAAAAAGCCCCATATTCTCAATGGGTTTTCGTTTTGTATACCCCTTTGCCGCCTCATGATCTTTTAGCAATTCCATCGGATCACCTCCTTTTGACAAATAATCATACGATCCAAAAGGATCCCCAAGAGATCCCAAAAAATTCCAATACCCAACACTTCCTTTTTTAATTCCCGTCCCCACAAAATCAACCGCTTTCTGCATGGTCTCCCGGTCGGAAATCGCCATAAGCACCGACCCGGTCACCATCCAAATCCAAGACTTATCTTTCAGGGCCGTGGGAGTAATAGGAATCTTTTCATTAATCATCCAGTAAGAAAAACCACCTAAAGCCGCCCCCGCCAATGATCTTCCAATCAGCTTATCCGAATCAACATTTTTCACCCCATCCACCCCACTTTCATATAATTCATTCATCTTCCCAATAATCCCCTTATTATCTTCTAAAACTCCCTGAACCCCAGGGTCTGATGCTACTTTCTCCACCAACTCCTCAGCTTTTTCCTGAGCTAACTGTTCATTTCCCATCTGTTTCGCTTCTTTCACCTCCTCTACCAAATCATAATTCATTTCAATAGCCCCCTGAGCCTCAATATTAAAAAGCTGAACCACTTCACTCGCTTCTTGTTCAAACTTCAACAGCTCCAACTCCTCAGCCGTCTTTTTATGAGATTCATGTATCTCCTTATCCTTTAAAACTCCCTTCAACCCCTCTTTCGAATCAGCCAAAACTTCTCGCCTCTCATTCTGTTGGGCCAAAGCAACCACCTCCTTTCCTTGATTATTCGCGTTCAATTCTACCTTATTCTCATCCCCTCCCCCCGAAGGAGCAGCTTCATTCCCAGCACCAGATTTTATTTCGGTCATTACTGATCAATATTCATACAAAGATATTACCTACCCCATAATTCATGATTCATAATTCATAATTCAATTAAAACGACATTCCCCTAAAGCTTCAACGCTCTAATCCACAAATCCACCACCCCTTCCTTGTGATCCATCAACTCTTCCAGTCCCACCTGAGCAAAAACCTCTCGCAGCTGATCGGGGGTACAGTGTCCCATCTGAAGCGGAATTTTTTGATCGCCAGATTTGTCCAGCTGAAGATTGATCACACTTACCTGCTGCATTTCATCCCACACAAACCAGTACCCAGTAAACTGTTCCCACAGCATAAAGGTCTGATCAATCTGGATGCCTTTGGAATACACTACAATGTGGTGGGTGTCGGGCCCATGTCGATGAATGTAAAAGTACAGAGCCGCGACCAAAAAGAAGAGAGTCGCAACCACCCATTCCCCATTCCACAACGACCAAGCCGCTCCCCCAAAAACAACCAGGCAACACATCACCATCCACAGCCACCCCCGCTGATGAGGATGATAATCATGGGCTTCCCAGGTAAAAATCCCGTTTCCGGGATTAAATCGATTTTGTGATTCAGACTTTTGGTCCATTTTTACATATTAAATCTCTTGATTGTATCATATTTTTGTACAAAAAACAACCCCCATCAGGCTTACCATATCAACGTCTAAATGGACGCAAGATTTTGCGTCCCTACGGAAAAAATATCCGCATTTACCCCCGACTCAAAAAATACCGCACCAACCCCTCACTATTCATTCCCTCATCCTTGACCGGATCCAACACCTTTCGAATCTGATCTGGCGCATAACCAAGCCCCTCAATGGCTTCTACCGCCTCCTCATAATCCGGATTTTTGGGGCCGGAAGCCGCATCAATCGCCGAAAGATCAATCTTTCCCCGCAACTCAACGATTAACCGTTCTGCCTTTTTCTTTCCCAACCCCGGAATCTGGGTCAAAAAAGCCACATCGCCTTCTTCTACCGCCTTCAAAAATGCATCCACCGGCACACTAACCATCGCCAAGCCCATTTTGGGGCCCACCCCCGAAATACCGATCAATTTCTGAAACAAAATCTTCTCTTCCTTCCCTCCAAAACCGTACAGAGAAATATCATTTTCCCGCACAATCATAAGCACTTCGGCTTCTATCACCTCGCCCTGTTTTACGCTTGCCAAAAGGCTTCCAGCCGGAATAACACTATACCCCACTCCTCCCGAAGTCATCACCAATATCTCTTTTTCCGAAAAATGCTGCACCGTGCCCTGAAGGTATCCAATCATAAGCACATACTATCATATTTCCCCAAATTGGTACGGAAATAATTATTAAGAAGAAGGGAAAAGGCGATCATACACCCTTTTCAAATCATTTACATTGCGCACACCGTTCATCTGGGTCATCAATTTAGAATAAAACCTTACTTTGTTGGCCACCATCCTATCCAGTTCATCATCTCCCTCATATTGAGGATTATAACGCTTCAAATAAGCCTCCCTTTGGGCCATCAACTCAAAATAGGCTTTATTATCAATGATTATATTCATCAAACCTTTTAAGTTTTCAGGATTTTCAATCTTGAGCTCAAAATAATGACGCAAAACCTCAAAATCCACTGCTTCCAAAAAACATCTTGATCCTTTTTCCACACAAGTTCTTAATCGTACAAGAATCCGATTTAGAACCGGTTTTTTGGATAGTTCAAAAGCTTCATTTTCCTCATTGATCACCTCAAAAATTTTTGCAATTACCTGAGAATTACAATACCCAAAAGCATAACAATATTGATACAAATCTAACAAATAAGATTCTTCATAACCATGACCCCACTCAGAAACCGACACATCAAAAATCTTTTCTTCTCTCCATTCGAGCATAATATCTACAGGAACAAAATATCCCTTATGCGCCCGGGCCAAATCAGTCCCCAACAAAGGCACCAAATAGGCCGCATCCGCTTCTACTTTTGAAGATATAGCCTTAAAACGAGCCATTTCCTTCAGCTTCGCTTCATGAACAGAAGCCGGTGAATTCGGTGATAAGATGTAAGAAATTCGATTTTCTCCCGCCCCCCCTCGTTCATAATAAGCCTTCAAATACCACTCCATTCCCTGCCCCATCAAATCAAGATCTTCCTGAGACAATATTCTCTTTCCCTCGCCCTTCTTCCCCACCATATCATTATCCTTTTTCTTATTTACAACATCTCGTCCCCAAGTAAGTCGAGGTCTTGGCAATCCCAGCAACCAATCCAAATACAATTCCTTTTCGGGCAAAGCCAAATTTTCAATATCCCCAAAGAGAGTCACTGATTCATAATTTCCAGCAATTCCATCTGCCTCCAAAACCTGCATCAAACGCTCCCAATAGGCCTTTTTTTTCGTCGGATTAGGTCCCGTATTCGCCAAACGAGGGACTTTTTTGCCCCCAAATCGCTCCTGGTAATAAGCCACTTTTGCCCGGACTTCTGCAATCACAAATTCCAAAGGAACCGCTTTTGGTCTCAGAGGATCAGTAGTACAAAAATCACACCCTCTTCCACATTTTGGAGACACCGAAAAGTGAAGATTCCAGCTATCGGGGTCAATACCGGTACTAAAAGTAGCCACAACAGGAATTTCCCTCCCTACATGCAAATCTTTCGCTACTACCGAATCCTGAGAAGGAAAAATCACATTCTCAGGAGGGTTCGAGGCTCGAAATCGTCCGACTTCATCACGAAATGTCGTTTCTTTCCCCTGCGCCAAAGATACCATATAATCCACCGCCTCATCTCCCCCCCCCAAACCAATCACATCAACCATCCCTTTCTGAAAAACCCGGTTAACCGCTCCCTCATCGGGTCTTCGAAAAAGAGAACCTCCCACCCAAGTCACCACCCAAGGAGACTTAGCACGAGCATACTCAATCAGGGGATAAGTAATAATATGATCAATCTTATGTCCCCAGAGCGTAAATCCTAAAAACAAAAATCTTCTTGCCTGATCCGCTTGTTCAACCGCTTCATCAATACAACGCCTATACAAATCCAATATATTTTCTTCCTCTGTGGAAAGCTGAACCAAAGAATCAATCCCCTTAAGAGTTCTACTAGGGTCAAGGGTTCGAACTCTTTCATTCAAAAGGTTTGAAACCAGATCAGAAGAAAAACCAAATTTTTGCCCATTTTTATCGGTAAATCGATAAGAGAAGTCAAAAAAATGAATCAACCCTTCTCTCCGAGAATGATCAAAAAGCTCAACAACTCTATCAGTAATTCGCTCCATCAAAAAAACGAATACCAAAACAACCAAATATGTCAACACACCCTCTTCCAAATATCTACTTTTTACCCCCTACTAGCTCCGAAAATCTGTTATCTACTCTCGTACCGTATTCACCGTCAACGTACTAATACGACTATAAAAATTTTTCGTCGCATACATTTTGATCTTAATCAGCATCACATCCCCTCGTTCCCATTCGGTCGTCGGATCCAGGGTAAAATCATCTACCTGCCACATATTTGATTGAAGTCCAAGTCCCGTTCCCAAAAGCTGATCTACTCCCGTTACGCCTCCTTTTTCGACTGTAATATCCAATTTGGCATCGGTATCTACCCCATCAGACTGGTACATCAACGAAATCGCCGGATCCTGAAAACTCATAAAATCTTGCCCCACAATATAGCGCTTGATCACATCATAGCTCTGAATATCGGTCTTCCAGGTCTCCCATCGCACCACATTCTGCTCTACACCCCAATAGTCCTCAATTTCTTCATACATGTTTCCCACATTGTCTGTCCCATCAGCTTCAAAAATCGAATTAGGATAAATAGGACTAAAAATCTCAGAATTAGGACGATTTCCAATCGCCACTCCATTAATCGTCCCCACCAACGTTCCTGAAACCGTCAAATCTCCTTCTATGTCCAGAGCATCATTCAGAGTAAAACGATCCAAGGCCCCATCCCACGAAAGCACCTTCCCCAAGACTCGCCCAAAGATCAAAGACAACACATCCGAATCCGTAGCCTCCCCCGCAGAATCCAATACAAATTCCGTCTGGTCCGTTCCTCCAGGAATAACCGTTTCTGGGAGGGTTCCTTCTGGATCTCGTACATAAGGAATTTGTCCGATTTCAAATCCCGTATCCATATGATCCAAACGATCAGAATCAAAAGCATAAGGGACAGGTCGGAACGTAATACGATCAACTTCATCACTGTTAAAATCAGAGTCCAACATCTGAAAATCAGTCAACGGAGATCCAATTCGTCGAACTTCAACCTGCATATAAACAATCCCGGTCTCAAAAATCCGAGGATCAAGCCCTCCTCCAGAACCAATCAACAAAGAAAAATCTCCTCTTTCGTCCAAAACCGTACTCTGAGTTTCATTCCATCCTAAGTAAGCCGTACTATATTCATTTAGCTGTCCATCAGGCATTAAGTCTGAAAAATCGAAATCCGCCGAATTCCAAAAGCTAAAACGAAAGATAAATCCTCCCGTCTCAGGTTCGCCCGCATCATTCATGAGAGTCCCCTCATAAATTAATTCATTGGTCATAGTATCAGCCGCCTGAGCTGTTCCTCCCATAAGAGGGAGCATCAACAATACAAAAGCCGAAAACCAGTGTTTAGCTCCTCTAATTTTTCGATTGATCCAATCTAGAGCCGAACGAAAAGAAGCAAAATTAAGCCCTATAAAGTAGAGCTGGGCACCAACCACAACCAAAAGCAGCCACAAAGAAGCTCTAATTTTTCCTGAAGTATCAGAAAGGGTGGCCATCATATGTACTTTTTCTTTTATTTTTCCATCCACAGTACTACAGAGTCCCAGTATCGTTCCCTCTGCATCACTTCCCAACGCCACATTAACCCCCTGTGAAAAGTCATCGTATGTACTGTATCCAGCAATTATTTTCCCTAATTCACGTAGTTTTTCAAGGAATTCATGATGCTGATTTTGCAGATCTTTGTATTCGGCAAGCTTTCTCGCAGAACCATGCATAGTCGCCTCAAGTACATTTTCATATTCATCACTAAATTCGCTGGTCCTATAAATCAATTCATTGTTTACCACCGTATATCGTTTGTCATCCTCCAAAGCCTCAATACTACTCCCACTTCCTGCAGAAGATTGTGGAGCTTCTACAACCTTATATCGATAAAAACCATCGGGAACAGTCGACTCAAAAGGGTATACCGGGGGGGTATAAACTGTTTTCGGAGCACTTGGATAGTATCCACCCCCTCCAGTGCCACTTCCCCCACCTTCGGTTCCACCGCCACCCCCTTCAGTGCCACCTCCCCCTCCTCCGGTTCCACCACCACCCCCTTCAGTGCCGCCTCCCCCTCCTCCGGTTCCACCGCCACCCCCTCCAGTAGTGCTAACCACATACTCATCAAGCGAAGTATGATGATGCACTTTTGAAATCAATCGAAAATTCTCAGAGATCGAAATCTTCTGATCTCCTCCATAAACTCGAGTCCGAGCTTTGACCATGTACGCCTCCACCGATGTGAAGATCACACCCGTGACAATGCATACAATTCCAATGATTTTTCGAGCCATCAAGTGATTTTATCACACCCGAATCAAAAAATCAAATAAAATACTTTGATAGAAAGAGATATCTCAAATTAAGAACTATTACTTTATACAATAAACGATCAATTTCAGCATTTTAATCGTGTTCAAATATATTGCACGTGTTCTAATTTTGACTACATTTAAACAGAATTATTTTCGGAACAAAAGCATGAAAAAAACAGTACTAACCGCCGCACTTTTGCCGCTTGTGACTGGCCTTCAGAGCTCGAAAGCGTTTTCAGACGTGGTCATGACCGACAAGCTCTATCTAGGCCTTTCTTACATGGCTGAAAAAGGGATTATCGGAGGCTATGACGACGGAACATTTAACACCGAAGGAACCCTCAATCGAGCGGCCGCTATAAAAATAATTCTAACCGCTGCAGAAGTAGAAATCGAAGATCCTACCGAAGAAATTTTTCCCGATGTACCTCTCGACGCCTGGTTTGCCGGATACGTAAATCAAGCTCAAAAGCTTGGTATCGCCAAGGGAGATGAGGATACTGGAGAATTTTTTCCCGATCGAGAAGTTAATCGAGCAGAATTTTTGAAGATAATGCTTACTACTTTTGGTATAGATCCAACCAAATTTAAACTCGAAGATCTTCCCAACGACGTTCCGGACGAAACGTGGTTTACCCCCTACATTCAATTTGCGATCAAATTTAAACTCATGGATCTAGATGGAAAAGGAAATGCCTATCCTTCACATGCTGTAACTCGAGGAGAAGCGGCCGATATACTCTATCGAACCATCAAAACCGGAAAAGCCCTCAAGCCTCAAATACTACTCAAACTTTCTGAAGACCATCTAGTAAAAACTATTGAACTCCTAGAAGCAAACCTCCTCCCAGGAGCAGGAATTGCCGTAAATATGGCCCAGAGATACATCGACGAATCAATAAAGATTGTCCCGGACAACGAAATTATCCAGAGCGCCGACAAAACCGTACGCGCGGTTAAAAATCTTGTTGGAGCCTATACCGCCGGTGAGCACGGAAGAATCGAGGACGTACTCAAAGCTACGGGAAAAGCCTGGAACCTGGCAAACGAAGCCGGACAGCTCAACCCTTCACAATCGGTAATGACCGAAGCCATCAAAAACCTGGCTCATGAGCTAGCCAAGAAAACGCGCTCTGTAAAAGGTGAACTGGCCGATTTCAAGGCCAATCCAGAAGCCGCTTCCTCAGAACAGAAACCAGAAGCGCCCAAAAAAGAAGTAGCTATTCCCTCAGCAGAACCTGAAGAAGAAATTGAAGAAGCTGAAGAGGTAGAAGAAGCTGAAATAGAAACTCCAGCAGAAGAAACCGAAGAAGATCTAGAAGCTCGAATTCGAGCCGAAGTAGAAGCCCGAATGAAAGCTGAAATCGCAAAGAAGAAAAAAGCCGAAGCCGATGCCAAGAAAAAAGCGGCCAAAGAAGCCGCCGCCAAAAAAGCAAAAGCCGAAGCGGAAGCCAAAAAGAAAGCAGAAGAAGAAATGAGAAAGAAGATCGAAGCCGAAGAAGCGGCCAAAGCTAAAGCCGAGGCCGAAAAGGAAGAACCCGCAGAAGAAGGACCAACAAAAGAAGAACTTATGGCTCAGCTGAAAGCGCTGCAGGCCATCCTCTCCCAAATGGAAAAATAAAAAGAAATTCTAATAAATAAAACAAAGCGGAAAAAGACCGAACCTCCAGGTTCGGTCTTTTTCTTATGAATCATAAACACCATTCACCTCCCTACTCCCTTATTACCTACCTCTCAGATACAATCTCATCCCAAAACTCACAAGCTCACAAAATCCCAAGTTCATAAGTTGATAGAGTTTGTTCCCAAGTTCAAAAAAAAGCTCTACCCCCGAAGGGGCAGAGCTTTCCGTTAACTGGCACGTCAACTTTTTAGGAGATCTATTTGGTCAAATAGTTGAACTTAATTTCTCCGATATAAACGGCATTCTGGTTGTCATGAACATTCCCAGTCCATTCTGATTTTGAAGTCATAGTAAACTTCATCGTCAAGAATTCTCCAGTAGTCCAATCTCCATCATCTTCCGTTGCAAAAACTAGTCCGTAATCATCTTCCCAGGTTCCAGCAACAGTACTAACCAAGTCATCTTCAGATGTTCCCGTTACATCAACCGTAGTCCCAGCAGTATCTTGAACTAAGATATCTAACTGACTGTAATCGGTATCAGTGTTGTCTGTGTTGTAATCAACAGAAATTTCTTCATCACAGGCCAAGTCTCCAACCCCATTTGTTGGCTGACAAAAGCCCAGGAATCCATCTGGAATTGGCCACTGAACTACCACCGTATAGTCTTGAGCATTCTGAGATCCTCGTCCCTTCATAGTCGACCACTTGTAGTAGTTTCGACCAGAAGTTGGGTTATGATCAGCTTCAAGAGTTCCAATGTTGTCTGATCCATCTCCGTATAGAGTAAAGTTTGGATATTCAGGGGTAAGAACCGCCGTCTCTAGTCGAGTCTGCAAGTCATCAAGCGTAATAGAGTTATCGGCTAATTCAAAAGCCCCTACTCCACCTTCCGCAATCTGAACTTCGTCTCCAATAACCGTCAAACTAGATCCATCTACATTCACATTCAGGTTTCCGCTTGCATCCTGAACCAATCCTTCTCCAGCCACAGCCGGATCAAGCATCACTCCAGTAACACTATTGTCCTGATTGGTCACCCACTGGTAAGTACCAGGAGTGTCATCACTCTCAGTACAGAACAAGAGGTTTCCATTGGTCGTGTTGTAGTACATTCGTCCGAGAGAATCCGCATCACAAGGAGGCGCTCCATCAAGAACTACCGCATCAGCTGCTAAAGCCGTTACCAAGTCTTTATCAAGAGTGATATCCAAAAGGTTTGCGGCAATCGCTTTTATCTGATACTGCTCATCAGCTCCACCTGTTCCTCCAGGAAGAGTAATAAAATCACCTACAGCCAATCCATGAGTCGTTCCAGAAAGAGTTACATCTGGAGTCCCCGCAGATCCTGTAGCTGTTTCGGTCAGAGTGGTACCATCAGCATGATTTTCTACCAAGAAATTCATGAGTTGTTTTCCACTCATATCCAAATCCTGGCTAAAGATAAATTTATCCAGAATTTTGTCGTAACGCAAGAAAGCATCTTCAAGCGAAGCTGATGACCCGAACTGCAAGTCAATCAGATCGACTGAAGAGTCGTCGTTGTCCAAGGAATAGGTGTCTGCGTTAACACCATCTCCTTCGGTTGTAAAAATCAGGCGCGCATCTACCGCTCCCGGAAGAGAGAGGGATAGAAACATCCCTAAGGTAAGCCCGACTCCCAACACCCGTTTGGGTAATGCCCTGTTTTTGTTGGAAGCATGTTTCATGAGAACAAAGGGTTAAAAAATAAATAATAAATAAATTTCACACATTTCTCCGCCGTCGGTAAGAAGTTACAAAACTCACAAACTTTGGAGATCCCATAATCAATTTATTTTCCTTCTCTTTCAACTCATGAAGGTTGAACAAAACCTCAAAAGAAGGTGCAAAAAAAGTGAACGGACAATGAGATATTGCCCCCTTAAAAACCTCAAATTGCTCACAAAACACATAAGTTATTCGAGGAAAATATATATCTATAAGTATTGCGAAAAAAACTGATAGTTATAAAGAAATATTTGTATAAATAATGCATACTCACCATATCTCATGATCAAATATTTTATTCACAAATAAAGCCTCTCTTCGCTCCCAAAAAATCATCCACAATTATTGCCTCAATAAGAACAAAATTATGAAACAACATTTCACATTAAAAGATAAAAATATTTTATCAAGAATAAGCATTTTAAACAGCTACCAACAAGGAATATCTTAATTTTTCAATTCTTATAGATTTTTTACTCTTTCCAGGATCAATCCCCCTCCCCTATTCTACAAAAAAACTTCTCCCTCATCTTACTTCTTACTTCTTACTTCTTAGATACAATCCCATTCCCAAACTCACAAGTTCAAAAGATCCCAAGTTCATAAGTTGATACCGTTTGGTCACAATTAAAAAAAAGCTCCACCCAAAGGGGCAGAGCTTTTTCTATAATGGCACTTCAATCCAGTGTGTTACTTCGTCAGGTAGTTGAACTTAATTTCACCCACCTTTACCGGATTCTGATTATCGTGGATATTTCCACTCCAGTCAGATTTTGAAGTCAGGTTGAGCTTAATAGTCAAGAACTCACCCGTCGTCCAATCTCCGTCATCTTCGGTCGCAAATTCAAGCGCATAATCGTCTTCCCAATCTCCACCGACCGTACTGACCATAACATCTTCGGTTGATCCAACCATATCAACAGTCGTACCAGCCGTATCTTCGACTAACAGGTCAATTCTGCTCAGGTTTCCATCTGTACTTTCGGTTGCATAATCAACCGTCATTTCAGATGTACAAGCCAGATCTCCTACACCACTTGTTGGCTGACAGAATCCCTGGAATCCATCTGGAATTGGCCACTGAACCACAATCGTGTAATCCTGAGCGGTTTCACTTCCTCGTCCCTTCATAGTCGACCACTGATAAAAGTTTCGACCAGAAGTTGGGTCATGATCTGCCTCTAGAGTTCCAATATTATTCGATCCATCTCCATAAAGCGTAAAGTTTGGATATTCTGGAGTTAGAACCGCCGTTTCCAGTCGGGTCTGAAGATCATCCTGAGTAATAGAGTTATCAGCCAATTCGTAGGCTCCTACTCCACCTTCAGCAATCTGAACCTCATCTCCTGCAATAGTCAAACTCGTTCCGTCTACATTCACATCCAGGTTTCCGTTAGCATCCTGAACCAAACCTTCTCCAGCTACGGCCGGATCTAGCATGACTCCCGTTACACTGTTATCCTGGTTGGTGACCCACTGATAAGTCCCGGGACTATCTGCACTATCAGTACAGAACAAGAGATTCCCATTGGTCGTATTGTAGTACATTCGACCCAAAGAGTCGGCATTACAGGGAGGAGCCCCATCTACAATCACCGCCGCTCCAGAAAGTGGTACTTCCAAAGCCTGGTCAATCTCTATAATCAACCCCGTTCCATCAATAGCTTTAATCTGGTACATCTCAAGTTCATGAGCAGGACCTCCCGGAAGCGTAATAAAATCTCCCACAGATAGTCCATGGCCAGTACCATCTAAAGTTATCGAAGTGGCTCCAAGCAATCCCGTTGCGGTCTCGCTCAGAGTCGTTCCATCGGCATGATTTTCCACCAAGAAATTAAGAATCTGCTTTCCGCTCATATCCAAGTCCTGGCTAAAGATAAACTTATCCAGAATCTTGTCATAACGTAAGAAAGCATCCTCAGTCGAAGCGGCACTCCCAAAAGAGAGATTAACCATATCCACGGATGAGTCGTCATTGTCCAAAGAATAGGTGTCAGCATTAACACCATCTCCTTCGGTCGTAAAAATCAAACGCGCATCTGCAGCCCCCGGCAAAGCCAGAGACATACACATACCCAGAGTCAATCCGACTCCCAACGCCCTCTGGGATAATGCCCTACTTCTGTTGGAAGTGTGTTTCATGAGAAAGGGGGTTAAACAGTAATTAAAGAAATTTGTAACTTTTTCTTTTCCACAAGACCGAAGTATTATTTGCCCTTTCGGACCCGTGGAGTCTGAATCATCGGGTAACCCGATCCAAGAAGCAAGAAATAGGAATTGCCCAAAGATCCAAAAAGAGGTGCAAAAAATTTGAACATAATTCGAAAAATGTGTTCACCACCCAGGGGAAAAAATCACCCAAATAACAAATTTTGTTATCAATCAAAATAATACTTTTTAGTCCTTTCCAAAAGCACAAAAACATCTCATAAAGATAATTGCATGTGGCATTGTTGAATAAAAAAACTGGATCAATCCCAGAAGAAAAATAAAAACAAAAACAACTGATCAAAATAATTACTCAAAAAACAAAACTGTATCAAAATAATATTCAAGCAAAAACACAACGCAAAATATCCTTCTCCCTCCCCTTTGGGTCAATTTTTTAAAAAAATGGCCCCCGCCCAAACCTTGTAAAACCATTCAAAACAGGTAAAAATACAGGGCTATTAAAAATGTATATAAAAAGCTTTAATATAAATCTAAAAAAAATTACCAGCCTCCTCCTTGGAGTGGCCGGAATTTTGTGCACAGCCTCAACCGAAGCCCGGCTGGTTTTTCCAACGCTTGAAAACGCCACCAACGCCGACAACTACATCCTCGACAACGATGATTCAGCCAGTGAATACATCGATTTAGAATTCGGATCCTCTCTGAGTTCGCGGTTTCGATACGATAAATTAAGTGACAACTTCAACGTAAATAAAAATCTCGATCTCTCTGGAAACGAGCTTACTTCCTTCCGGGTTGAAAACGTTGATTCAGTTGCCGAAGGAGGACGCCCCACCTGTACAGAAGCCCTTCAGGGAAGGGTCTACTACGACTCCAACGACGACAATGCCTATATATGTATCGAAGTCACCTCTGGTTTTTGGGGCTGGTACGACTTCACCACCTCGATCTCAAATTTCTCCGCTCGATTAATGACGGTTGGAACAGGTGGAGATTTCCCCAATATCGCCCAAGCCGCCTCATATCTAAATTCACTCAACGGAGGAATCATCTTTCTTACCCCCGAAACACATACCGTAGACTCAACAGTAGATCTAGAAATGATCAACATCATTGGTTCCAACACCTACGAAAGTATCATTAATCTCACGGGAGCCGGACTCATGCAAGCGCAAGAAACTCAATTCAAATCACTCACCATCGAAATTGACAGCGGCATTACATCGGCTTACGGAATAGATCTCAAAAGCAATCTCACCTCCAGCTCAATCGTTTTTGAATGGGTAAACTTTAACATTGGCGGCACCAAGATATTACTCGACACCTCCGCCGCTTCTCCCCCCGAACTTCGAACCCGATTTGTGCATACTTCTGCGACCTCCAACGGGGGTGGAATCGTAAACACCAAAACCAGTTCCAATCTTCTGGCCAGCTCAATATTTTTTGTTGCCTCTCAGGGGGTAAATACCGGAGGACTCGAATTTCACGACTGGGATGTACAGGTAGCCGGAGACGCAAATGTGCTAACCACCGGAACGATCAACACCATTCCCAATGACACGATCTACGTTTATCCCGGAATGGACATCGAAGGGGCTTCCAACAGTCTCCCAAACGGAGGCATCTTAACTCTTCTTCCCGGAACACACGAAATATCCGCCCCCATAAACATCACCAACAACAGCATTGAAATCGTGGGATATGGAGATGCCTCCATCATCCGAGCTTCAGGATTTGCCAGCACCGGAAGTACCATTGCCGCCATACACATGGGAGCCGAAGACGGAACCGCTCCCGTAAACGATGTCGTACTCAAAGACTTCAAAATTGAAGTCGATGGGCCCAACATCCACGGAGTTCGAGCTGCCGGAGGAGAAGACCTTCAAATCTACAACGTCACCATCCAGAAAATTTCTGGACAAGCAGGATCAGGATCAAGCGCACGAATGGGAATCCACTTTTTGGATGGAACCACCGAAATGCTCATGCGCCCCGTGATCAAAAACTGTCGTATTTTTGGAAACGAAGGTACCAATTATTTTACCGACGGAATACATGTCACGGGAGGCCCCGACTACAGCAACGCAGGTATCTGGACCAACGGCGCAGGAATCAAAAATGCCCTCGTTGACGGAAACAACATCGACTATGTGCGAGAAACCACGGCGGTTTTTGTGGGTGTAAACGACAGTTCTCTCTACAACAATCGACTCACTCGAATGGGAGTGGGATCAAATGGGGCTTACGGTCTATTTTTGGGAAGTTCAGAACGAACCAACATGAACACCAACGTAGTGAGCCGCTCCCTCACCTCCGACTCTTATGGATTTGTAATTGAAAACTTCAACAACGGGTCTCTGAGAACCGTTTCTGATTGTTTAATCAACAACAACACCATCGACGGAACCAATGGGGGGGGCGGCGTAGGTTTCCAGTTTGCCTTCTTTATCGGGAACTCATCCAATACCGCTGTTCATCGAAATATCTTTCAGAACAACATCATCAAAGGCGCCTCAAATATAACCACCAACGCCTTTGACATCAACGGGAACTTCGATGACAACGTAATCTCAAACAATTCCATCTACGGAGGCATTACTGATCCCTGGGATGTCGGAGTCGACATCGGATCTAGTGCAGCCGAAAGAAATGCCGTGCGAAACAATCAGTTTATCAATGTCACCACCCCCATTACCGATGGAGGAACCAACACCACCTTTGGAACCTTTTATCACAATTCGAACACTGACCCGACAGTGAACGACGACAACACCGATGGTTTTTATATCGGAACCATCTGGATCAACACCAGCACCGAAGAAGCCTTCATCAGTCTGGATGACAGCACCGGAGGAGCCAACTGGGATCCAATCTCCGGAGGCGCAAGTGGCGGAATTACAAACGTCATAGAAGACACCTCCCCCGAACTGGGCGGCAACCTCGACACCAACAATTATGAGATCATATCAGGCAGCGGAGAAGACATCACTCTTGATCCCGGGACAGGCGGTAATGTGTCACTCTACGCCAATGTAGATGTTGCCGGTAATACATTTGTCCTCGATTCAAATGATTCTGGGGGCGACATCACCCTTCAGTTCGGAGCCACACTGGGCAATTACCTCCGCTGGTCAGATGTAGACTCAAAATTTGTCCTCAATGCTCCACTAGAAGTACAAGGCGACGTGGAAGTCGTCGGACAAGCCTCTATCGCCAACAATCACACCGCCACCGACAGCGATGGGACCATCAACCTCGGACGAGAAGGGGGCACCTGGGAAACAGTCGGGTACGATAACGTCGACAACGAAGTCGAAGTCTCGACCAACACCGAAGTCCAGGGATACCTCGATGTCTTCGGCAACAACATCATAATAGACGCCGACAACTCAGGAGGCGACGTAGCGGTTCAATTCGGTCAAGCCGCCAACAAAACCCTCACCTGGAACGACGCCAACAGTCGGTTCGAATTCAACGATTCGGTTCGAATCAACGGAAACAATGCAATAGAAGGCATCACCTACATTGCCACCGACCAAGAAGCCACAGCCAGCGACGGCGTACTTTCTTTGGGAAGAAGTGCCGGAGCCTGGGAAACCCTGATCTACAACACTGCCACGGGCCAATTTGAACTGAGTGACGATCTCCAAATATTAGGGGCTCTTGATGTAAACAATGTTGACCTCAATCTCAATCAGCTCATCGCCACCCGAGTAGAAAATCTCTCGGCAGCACCCAACTGCAACGCCGCCTCAACCGGGCGAATCTACTTCAACACCTCAGATCAAAAAACCTACATCTGTAACGGAAGTGCCTGGGTTGACCTTTCTGCCTCTGGAGGTGGTAGTGGAAGTTCTACCATCGTCGCCCAATACTACGACAGTTCCGGAGGACTCAACATCAACACCACCAGTTCCACCGCCATCCCCTGGAATACCGAAACCCGTGAAGACACCGGATTTACCCATACTGGGTCAAGTGCCCTCGTCTATATAGACAATCCAGGGTGGTACGAGATTTCCTATTCCATCGCCTACGACACCACAGCAAGCAGTCGAAGAAATATTCTGTGTCAGATAGAACTCAATGGCTCCACTTTGGTCCCCTCCAGATCTTACTCCTACGCCCGAAACAGCACAGACGACAAAGGAAGCAACCATGCTAGTTTAATTCTGCAAACCACAACCTCCAACGAATACTACGAAGTTACCTGCCAACAAGAAGGGACCTCAGGAAGTAATTCAACCATTCCCAATGAATCCTGGACGGTGATTAAGTCGTTGTAAAAGAAGAACTAATCTAAACCATTTATAACTTTCATAACTTCATTCACTTGCTGAGCCTGAAATCGAAGGTCCCTCACTGCCACCTCAGAGATGAAGGCTAATCCCCCAAGCTGTTTTTTGAATCGAGCCTCTTGAGAAAAAGGGTTCGTCATTTCCATAACCAAAGCCATCCCCTCGGGAGTGGCCAAACCCAATGGAGAAGCCTCAGAATCAGGAACTCTTGACGCCAGCTGAACCAAGAAAAACAGAATATTCATACTCTTATACAACTCCTGAAGTAAATTAGAAAGAGACTCAAGATGAGTCCAAGCAAAGCCCCTTCTTTCATTCGATTCCCAGAAAAAACGAGAAGCCAATGTTTCGAAATCACAGGATTCAACATCCGATAGATATTCCCCACGAAGATCCGAAGCAAAATGGTCCCCTCCTCTGACCACATTTTTAATCACCTGATGAAAAGCCGGCATAATTCGATCTAATTCTTTAAATGCTTTCGTCGCATAATAAATCTCATCAAACTGTTGAACCGCTATATCCCAATATCCAAGAAGCGCTTCTACAGACTCCAAAACCGTCTCCACTCGAACCTGAAGAGCCCTTTCTAGTTCCTCTTGGGGAAACGAATCAACACACATCATCCCCTTCTCTTTTCCCACATAATCCACCACAAAAGAAAGGGGCAAGCCAGAATGGGGCCCCTGGTTTACTGAATAATTATCCCAAACAGCCTGATCAACACTCTGAATTGATTTTCGAACCATGTGATAAAAAGTCCGAACCGCCCGATCACCTTCAAGCCACAAAGGATCGGTATACTCCCCTTCTGGAATAAAAAAACCAATCGACCTCACCCCCTCATCCACAGCCATTCGAAGTCGTTCAGCATTTTTAGCGGCTCGATCAAAACGACCAAAATGATGTGCATCGGTCACAATAGACAATATTTGATCCTGAACCCTTATTATTTCACATCCTACCGCAAAAGATGGTTCTCCTTCCCCCTCTTTTAATAACCCAAGCTGCTTAAAAAGATCAGGCACCTGCTCAATTCTGGCTTCAAAACCAGATTCCTCTTCCTCAAAATGAACCTCTTGATTGGATTCGATCATCATCAAAAAACACAGATAATACAAAAGGCAAAAAAATGCAAGCCATCCCCTTACAAAGATTGACTTTTTAATGATTTCAGATGAACTAATAAAAGATGTTTTACATTCCGTCCACTTCTCGAGGTTCTCTGAAGGAAATATGTTTTGTCGAAAAAAGTTAACTTTTCTCGCGGCTAGTCCTTCGCAGCCGCCTCAATAAGGAGTTTAAGACTATGTCTCTATCCACCGCCATTCCAACAACCTTCAAAAAGATATCAACCGAAGGATGGATGATCATCGGATTCAGCATTCTGGCCATCGTGCTTTGGGCCTGGATTATTTTTTCGTTCCAAAACGCAGAAGCCAGTGTCGGTTGGTTCTTCAGCACCTTCGTTGGATCCATCTTTTTTATCATCATCTATATTTACGTGGGCTTCGTAGCACAAAACGTCGAAGTCATCTTTGGCGGAATCATCGGATCTATTATCTGTGGAGCGGATACGCCCTGATTCTATAACTCCAACCCCCTGCGGCTGACGGCGGTAGATAATCACAATGAGTATCTACCGCTTTCGCCTACCAAAAAAATAGCCCCCCCCCAATAAACATCCCAACAATTAATGGATGCTTTATCGTGGTCTACGACCTAAATCTAAACTTAGTGGTGGGCGATACAGGATTCGAACCTGTGACCTCCTCGGTGTAAACGAGATGCTCTAGCCAGCTGAGCTAATCGCCCTTCGTTGGAGACAGTTAAAGAACGGATCGATTTTAGGCGGGATCATACGAATGGCAAGTTTTTATATAAATAGTTTTTACAAAACAATATTTATAGAATAAAAAACAAAGATCTTTGAAAAAACAAACAGACACCGATCTGCTCTACTCAAACAGATAGCAATACATCTTCACTCCGAATGCACTGGCTTCTGAACGAAGCAAATGTAGATGTTCTATCTGTTGAACCAATTCTCGAAATACCCTAGGAGATATCACAAAATGAAAGCAATCAAATACTACAAAGAAATTCCTGGTCGCAATGATTCATTCAGTTTTTCATAGATCAAAAAATTGACAAAAAGACATAAATATGTTAAACTAAAAAAGATATTTAACATCCCAACCCACGGCAGGCATTGTTTTGTTCTTTGCATACATTAAGTACTTTAGAGGACAAGAGTCTTGTCTGTCCGGAAGCACTCGTTAACCTACAGGAGCTACATCATGAGTAACGCTACCACTTTCTATAACTACTACTCATCACTCTGGCGTCGAAAATATCAACCATCCAGAGTACATATGCATGAATTTTCAGTATGGCAACAGCATGAGGAGAGCTTCAATAACGAAAAATGGGCCCCCCATTTCGGTTTGGCATCCATATTTCTGAAGGAAGTTACAATCTCTATCAGAGAAATTAACATTTCAAAATCATGGACGTCCGAATGGAGAAGGCTGAAGTACAAAACACTCCATAAAATGTGGCAACAATCCTCAGTAGCAGAGCGGATTAATTATGTCAGCCATCTCATTCTCTACGGGGTGCTATTCATTCTCTCCTCTGCCGTATTTATCCTACTACTTCTGAGGATCATTCAGCAGCTTGGATAAGGTCGGCCTCCTTCCAGCAGACAAGACAAAAAGGTGAGTGATGTGTGTCACTCACCTTTTTGACATCCCCAAATCCAAATAATTTTCGAACAAAAAAACAGTACAAAAAAACATTGCTCCCCTTCCCCAGAACCGTAAAATAGCGTCGAAATAAAAATGAGACGTCTATCCCCTTCCTTCTTTTTTTCATACCTCCTGGCGGGAAGTTTTCTTTGGCTTTCTTTTTTTTCCACTACCAGTGCCTCTCCCCTCTTTTCCAACCAGGTTCCCAAACCCATAAACCTGCTTTTTGACGATCAGACCATCACGATCAACTTTCGCGCCCAGCCCGAATTGCTCACCTACGAACCCATTCATTATTTGGCCTGGGGAAAAGAACTCATCCCAGTGGACCTCAAAGGAGCGCTTCCAGAAAAAAGTGAATACATGGACTTCCAAACCCGGTTTGAACCCAAGATTTCGGTCCCTCATTTTTATGAATTTTTGGAATCGGCCTTTGCCACCAGCCAGGTCAAAGAAGACACTCTGCGCATCACCCGGAACGAGCACAAGTGGATCACCTTTCATTCCACCCCCAAAAACGGCTACGAAATCGACAAAGACCTCCTGGTAAACCTCATCAACCAGGCCATTACCAACAAAGAAAAAAACGTTCGAGTGCCGGGAAAAAAGATCTTTTCCAACGTCGAAATCGATCCCACACTCAAAGAAAGAGGGATAAAAGAAGTGCTCTCCATCGGCCAATCTAATTTTGCCGGAAGCGCCGAAACGCGTATTCAAAACATCCGGGCCGCCGCCAAAAAATTCAACGGATACATCATTCGCAAAGGGCAATCTTTTTCCTTTAATCGGGTGCTAGGTTCAGTATCAAAAGACGACGGATTCGTCGAAGAACTGGTAATCAAAGGAAATGAACTAAAAAAAGAATTGGGAGGAGGCGTCTGCCAAGTTTCGACCACCATGTTTCGCGCCGCTTATCAGGCCGGACTCAAAATCACCGCCCGAAAAAACCACTCCTTTGCCGTCCCCTACTACAAACCCGCCGGAATCGACGCGGCCATCTATCTCAACGCCCACGATCTCAGATTCGTCAACAACACCAACGGGGACATTCTGATTCACGCATTCATCGAAAGAAACAATCTCTTCATCGCCTTTTACGGCACGAGAGAAGACCGAAAAGTAGTCCTCGAAGGTCCCTTTATATCGAGCATAATCCCCGCTCCCCTCCCCATGGTCTACGAAACCGAAGAACTCCCCAAAGGCAAAATCCAATACCTTTCCAAAGGCCACAGCGGATTCCAGTCTAAATGGGTTCGAAAGATCCGCATCAACAACCGATGGTACACCGACATTCTCACCTCCAACTACCGTCCCTGGCCCGCCCAAATCCGTCGCGGAATCGGAGAAAAAACAGAATTATTGGCCCAAAAGGAGTAAAGAGTGTCATCCCGAGGGCCTTCCTTCTAAATAAAAAATATGATGGTCATCCCTGTGGGAATCGTCAGGGTTCTATGTCAAATCAGGCAACAAATTTGGCTTGTAACACCAACATAGAGAACGAGAGTTTCACTCCCCATGATGTATACATATCCTTCTTTATCACCCATGCTTTAGATCATAAGGAGGATCCCTCATTTTGTCGACGTTCGTTTCAAAACGGTCCGTTATTCGGGATGACCATGATTTATATTCTTTCCTCCCAAATAATGATCAAAACTCCCCCAAAACCTTGTTTTTTCACCAAAATCATGATAAAATACACAGAAAACAAAAAAAATGAAAGACCTAAAAGTCTTCGTCAACCAATCTTTTGCTCCTTTTTGTAAAAAAGAGGGAAACGTCGTAACCGCTACCGAACACAGTATCGAGACCGAAACCGCGATGAACGTGCTCGAATTTATGGCCCACGTACGAACGTACAAAACCCCCGACTACCTCTGGGACAAGATGAAAAGCGCTTCTTTTGTTCGACTCCAACAAATCGCTACCGTCATAAATTTTGATCCCACTAGTTATTTCTGTAACTGGCCAATGATGTGCAAGGTCCTCAATCTCGATGCCGGGATTTTTGGACACGGTGGCGACATCAACTACTACGATGAAGAAAGCGTAAACACGCTTCAAAAGTGGTTTACCGAAGTGGTTAAACTGACCCCCGAAAGAATAAAAGAAAAAGAAGTCACCCTCGAAGACGTATTGGCTCAACATCTACAAAAAGCCCCAACCGTCGAAGAGACAAAAGCCGTTCCTGCCTCTGAAGGCACTCCAGAAGTGGACGAAACAAAAACAATTCGAATGAAAACCGCCCTGAAACAGAAAAAAGAAATCAAAAGTCGAATTACAGCACTTCTAGCAAGACAAATAAAAACCACCGCCATAAAAGTAGAATCAGGCGACACTTTGGGCGGAATAGTTTTTGCCCTCAAAGACATTTTTTCTTCCTACAACGTCCCTACTCCGGATTTTGGATGGCACACCCCAGTTAAAATCAAAAACGGACCTCAGGGCGAATTATTGATCGAAAAAGACTTTCCCCTCACAGAAGGACAAACCGTACGCCTCGAAATTGAAGGGGAAAAAGTTTCTATCGTAGTGGAGTAGTCCCCTATTTACTACGGTCCTCTACTGATTTTACGCGAGCGATTTTTTTATAATGTATCGCTCAATAATCCGTCTTCGCGATTCGCTAAATAACTTTTAATAGCTTCGCCGGATAACTAAAAATTTGGCCTTCCACAATCCATGTGGAAGGCCCATTCCTGATTCAACCGAAAGGATCATCGACCGGCCCCTTTTTGGTGAGGAACACCTTGTTCCCAAACCATAAAATGGTGCAGTACACGATTCCCAAAATCGGGATCTCCCTTTCCATATTGTCGGGTCAAAGCCGGAGCCAGTTTGTTGAATCCATGCTTGGTCACGAGCTTTTTCAACGCCTTGCCCATTCGGGTAATATCTTTGGGACGTTTGAGACGAAGTTCATAGACCAACCCCGCCAAAACACCCACAAAGGTATCGGCTACACAAGCCGCTTCGCTGACATTCGCGACCATACGCACATTCCAGAGTTTGAAATACGCACGATCAACCGACGGATACACCGCACGGTTCATGCACTTCTGCAAGCGACGCCATTCGGCAATATGCCCCATTACAAATTGAGCATATTCCCAGGGATGACCATCGGCCCCATAGCGGTTTGAAAGAATTCCGCCTTCTCCGCCATTGTAGCCAGCAAACATCCGATCCCACCGGCCATCAAATTGGCGATGCATCAGGGCCAAATAACCCACTCCCGCATGAATATTACGTTCGGGGATTACTCGTTCGTCTTGGGCACGTTTGGAACGCGCCTCAAATGCCCGTAAACCAAAAGCCCGAGCCGCCGGAGCACGCTCCTGCATCAGACCAACAGCCGGATCACGCTTAAGCTGTGATTCGACCTTGGGATTATAATCGCTCTCACGCTTCATAACCCCGTTGACCATCTCCACTGTTACCAATCCCCGCACCCGAAGGCGTTGAGGAGGGGCACCGGGAGACGATCGATAGATGGTGAATTCCTGACAGACTTCATGCGCGATAAAATCGGCATACGTCTGCCCCCTTTTGAACCGTCCTACATACCAAGCACTTCGTGCCTCTTGGTAGCAGGTCTCATACGCTGGATCTGTTGCTGCCTGAGCAGAAAAGCTCGGCAACAACATCACCAGCATCAACCAAAAATACCGCATAACCGCTCCCTCCGTTGGGTTGAACTACTAAATGAATGAAGAAGATCCTCATCTCTTTGAATCAGGAAAAAGAGACAAGGATTTCTCCACTCAGAAAATCAACAATGTTGACAATATGGATAATTATATAAAAGATCAATATTTTGTATAGCATATGACACAAAAATGTCAAACAAAACATTGACTATATTCAATTTTTATGATAGAAAGAGAAAGATCTTTGACAAAATTCTCTTTGAGGCTGCCTTGGGCTTCTAGAAAATCCCCTTTCTAACCGGGGAAAACCTTTTCTATAAGCTCAGAGCGAACCTCGAAGAGCCCCAAAACAACCCCCAATACCACATCCCAGGAGGGACCGATGAAACGACGTTTTTTGTACCTTATTTCCGGCCTTTGGCTGCTCACACTCAGCGGATGCGCCATGTTCGGCGGGGAACCCCCCGAAGCCAACAACAGCGCTCCACAACCAGTACAAGGCGAAGCTCAGGCTCAACAGGTGGTCGATGCACAACCACCATCCCCAACCAACGCCGCTGCACCTCCCCCCCCTGCTGTAAAGGGCACATGGGAAAAAATGAACATCCCCTATATCCAGAATTCTTCACGAAAACTCTGGGAAGGGATTTATTTGATCTGCGGCGAATGGGAGCAGTGCACAGTGGTGAGCAACACCATTGCCCGCCTCGTTATCCGCCAAGAAGTCGGCGGCAAAGCCACCGTCTGGATCGACTCGGAAAAACGGTTGGTCGTCTCCTACGCCATCTTTGGCCGCGGAAAACAGGCCAAACATATGGTCGTGTTGCACCACAAGAAGTAGTGCACACAAAATCCGGGGCTCTTCGAAAGCGCTTGTCAGCTACAGCTGGCAAGCGTTTTTTTTACATCTACAGATTATTACTAAACCCCAAAAGTAATACTTCCCCCCAAAAAATAACTTAAAAAAACAAATAGTGAAAACCCCTGGTTAGCAAATCCTTTGCTATACCAGGGGTCGAGAGTGTCCAGAGGGTGAAAGGCCAAGGGGAGCTATGAAGCGCCCCCCTTCGCCCGTGCCAAGCGGCACCCCCTCCAAAGAGAGGGAGGAGGTAACCGCTGTTGTAGCCCCACTCGGGGAGTGGGGGCTTAGGATTGGGGGCCGGAAACCCGAGCACGGCAGGTGGCCGCACGGTTTTCCTTGGACTCCAGGAGCCCAATGCCGTCCATGCAGTTGTTGAAGGCCACGTTGGAGGCAGAAGCACCACCCGCGTTTTTTTGCGAGACGGCCTGCTTCTTCTTCTGCATGGCGCGATACTTGTCAGCCATGGTGTTGCCGCCGACATTCAGGCCATTGGCAACGTTGACACGACCAGCGTTCTGCAACCGCATGGAGCGGGCCTTATACAGAGCGCTGGCGCGCTGCTGCAAGCGGGTGGGAGCCGTGAAGTTCTCATGCTTGAACTTCACAGTACCAGTCCGCTTTTCGACCCAGGTCATGGCCGCAACCGGCGCATGGTCAGCCGCAGCCGGATCAACCTCACCGATGTAGGGCATGCCCATGGAGGTGTAGTTGAAGCTGCCATCATTACGCATCAGGACGCACTCGCGATTGTCCTCGGCGATGTTATTGATGGCCGCACCGGTAGGCTTGACGAAGCAGACCGAGCGCTCTTTGTCGCCCTGCTCATTGCTGAGCGAGGTCAGCCAGACGGTGATGGTGGAGGCGTCGGCATAGGTGTCGGCGCGATCCACAGCGTTCAACGGCGCCGGAAAGCCATCACTGTCCGCCGACTGAGCTCCGACAGGCGCAGCGCCACCAGTCCCACCGGGGGCCTGACGCGGCATGTACTGGGAGTTCAGGTTCTGCAGCTTGCGATCCAGGATCTTGCCCTGGATGGAGCGGGTGTCCTGAATGGACTGAATGGCCCCAGACTGCGCCTGAAAATCCTTGGCCAAATCCCAGGACTCCTGCGCCTTGGCGTTGAAGTAGGTCTGCTGCGTCTTGGGCACATTGGTGTTGGGCGTCGGCGCATCGCCGAAGCCACCGCCAGCAAAGGCGGCACCGGAAATGGTCATGCCCGCAAAGAGCAGACCGGTCATAAGGGTGCGGCTCAGGCCGCGTTTGTGATTCTCAACGTTGTACGACATAATGGTAACTCCTCATCAAACTGATCAGTTAGAACGTTCACTACATAGGGAGGCTTTCTTTATCGACCCTCTGGACAGAAAGCCCAATCACTTCACAATGACATCCTTGCCATCCTTGAAGCTTGTCCTGCTCATCGATCGATGGACAAAACAAGCCCCAAGAAAAAGAAAGTCATCTAAAGCAATATAAAGCTTTCCATTAAAGGGTCGATAATTTGCGAAATTGTCAAAGAGCCAAACGGAACAGAGGGCGGCTTAAAAGCACCTTCTTTTTCGTTTTTTTATTTTGTATTTTTTCCTCTATAAAGTTTTCCCAGTAAAAGTCAAGCTTTTTTTCTAAAAAAACCGGAGTGCACTCTAAAAGGACCTCTTAAAAAAAGCAAGCTTTTTTGAAATGAATTTTCAAAGTCTCGCTTAACATAGGCTCTAAGCCGATTTTCATAAAAAAAAAGGGACCGCTTGGTGCGGCCCCTCAAAAAGTGGTGGCAGAAAAGATTCACCCTTACGGGCAGTTGTGTCGATTCGAACATTTTTGAGAACGAATCCCATTACCACGGGGAACGTTCCGCATATCGATCGGCTTGTTGGGGTTCTTCAGGTGAATAGACGACGCCTGGGTCGGATCAAAGCCATAGACCTTACGCGACGAGTTCCGGGCATGGAAGTAGCCATCACAGGCAAGATGCGGATACTGACGCCCGCCTTTGGAATTGATCGCCTTGTAGAAATAGCCCGGATCGGTGTCGCATACAAAGGTGCCCTCAGGCTCGGCTCCGCCGCGATTTTTCAGGAGGCTCATCTGCATCCCCGTCTTTCTCACAAACACGCCCGACTTACGAACCATGTTGCGATCCGGATTCTCCGGCCACGGAATATAGACCAGATCATCCCGAGGATAATCATCCAACGGCGTCCGAGTATCGGGAATCAGTCCTCCGTCCCCGTTCTCCAAACATTTGCCCGTCTGACCGTTTTTCTTGCAGACATAAACGTCAAACGGCCAATTGATGGTGATCATCTTCACCAGAGGTCCAGGCAGCTGGGTCTCATCATCGTTTACCGGATTATTCTGGACAACACACTCACCATCGGAGTTCTTCACTCCCACGCTGCCATTGCCCATCACACAGGGTTCGACTTTGGGCTGTGCGCTCTCCTGCACTACCCCTGGTTGTTGGCCACCAGAAAACATCTTGGCCGCCAGGTTAAAATGAATGAATCCCCAGGCCATCAGGCCCAAGAGAATCGCCACGAGAATCCAGGCCAGATGGCCCCGGATCCACTGATACATCCTGTTCAGTTTGTCCATTTCGGTTGCTCCTCACGAGTACGAGATTCGAGAAATGTTTCAATCTTTTCTGTTACATCCACACGAAGCCAGCTTCCGTCCTTTTCAAAAACAAAGAACGGACCAAAAGCAAAAGCTTCGTTATGGACGCACAATACGAGTTATAAAAGAACGTACTTGTATAAGTATGTATCTTATATAACATTTTTAACTAAAAGTCAAGCCAAAAGGCTACCCAAGCACCAATCTTACAACTTATCAAGCATGTTTTCTTTCAGCTCCGAATAGTCGTCAAAATAGTACCATTCCCCTTCTTCGCCCATTCGAGCTCGATAGTCATATTGAATTGCATTCCATCGAGAACTTCCGTCTTCTTCGGCTTTTTCATACGTCGCTTCTTCGACCTGTACTTTTTGGGCCCCTTTGAGATTCAAAATCTGATCCAATACCTCCAGAGGGAGTTCTTGGGACCTCAGACCTGGAAACGCTCCCAAAGCCCGCAAAAAGTGCTCTCCGGTCAAAGAGGTCTCAGGATGTTTTTTTATCTGTTCATCATGCCGAGCATAAAAACTAGTCAAAACATCTAAGAATGGTTTTATCACCGCATCATCATGAACATCCGACTCCCCACTTCCATCATCCAAAGAATACATTGCGCTTTTAGCTCTTTTTGGTACCTGATAAGCCTGCTCTCCCACTTTGATATGGAATCCATCCAGACCGATATCCAACCGGTCTTCTGTGTGACGATTCGCCGCCTCTATCCCATCATTATAAGCCTCCACTCTCGTTTTGTAAACTTTAAATTGCTCCAAAAATAGTTTGTACCGAGCCAACAAACGAGCATAAGAAGGAATACCCCCTTTCCCATAAATTCCACCTTGCTCCAATATCAAACCAATTTCTTTAAGGGCATCTCTTTCTTTAACAAAATGACTCTGCCAACGATTCCATATATCATTCCCTTTGTCTGATCGAGCCGTTTCAATAAAAAACACTTCCCGATCTAAGTGAATCAAATCAGCCGGCAACAACTTCTTTCGCTTTTTTTCGATCAAAGAACGAACATCGTTCTTAAATAGATTGTATTCCTTCAGCAGCTCACGATCTACATGAACATTATGTTTCGATACTCGAGCTTCAAGCCGCTTTACATCCTCTTCTGTACGAGCTTTATTAATCTGCTCAATTATAGCCGTTCGCTCCTTTTTGGCTGATTCAACCTTTCCCTTTACCTCCAAATATTGCTTTCTCAAACTAAGAGGAGTAATTTCTTCTTCTCTGAGCGGAGAGATAGAATCCTCAACCAATTCAGGAACCCCCAGCCAGGCCATTTTCATGGTATTTTCCATCTCTTTAATTTTGGGGATGAGATCCGGTGACAAAGGCTGTACCTTTACTGTTTCTTTTGGTTTTTTTACCGGTTCTGGATTCGGAGCAGGCTTCTTTTCATCAGGATTTTTGACTTTTGGTACCGGTACCTCACCAGGTTTTGGTTTTGTTGAAGGTGCTGCCACAGAAGGAACCGGAATTTCTATCTGTTTCCTTCCAGGTTTCTCCGTCGGCGTTGAAGTAGACGGTTTTTCTTTTTTAGGAGGTTGATTCAAAACTGGAGGATGAAGACGAACATAAGTTTGTTTTTTTCCGGCCTTCTGATCGCCTTTATCTGGCACCGCAGGCGTCGGAACCGGAACAACCTGCGGAGGGGTTGAGGTCTTGGGCTCCGCACTTGGCGCCTTGTAAGGAGTTGGTGCGACAGGTTCAACAGACGGCGCACACTCCCCTGGCCTTTCTTCGACCACCGATTCCATATGAGGCAGTTCTCCCGGAGCGTACTTATCCGCTACCACAACTTTGTTCCCCTCCAACCACACATACTGTCCCGAATAAATCAAATTCGCCTTGGCCAAAACTCTCCCAGGATTTCGATCCATCTGCTTCAGAAGCTGATTTATTTTTCGCTTGTCATTGGTAAAGTTTCGATACTCAACCTCCATGCCATAACTAAATCTCTCACCGGCTTTTTTGGATAACCCCAAAGCAATTGCCCCCAATCCAGAGTAGTCTCGAGGTTTTACCTGATGAAAATCCCCCTCCATTCTCGAAATTTGTCTCGCTCGCTCATTGGCCAATCGTCTTCGACGTTCTTTTACCGAGGTTTCTACTTTTTTGAGATCCTTTTTTACGTGAGACTTTACCTCCTGTACTTGGCTTTCTGGACCACACAGCGGTACACGTTCTTGTTTTGGTTTTTGTTTTTCCGAAAGAAACAAAAAAGCGCCTAGTCCCCCACTTCCATTCTGATATCGAGTGATTTTTTTCATCAGGATTTTTTTAAATTCCAAAATAAATCCCCACATTATATCACATTTCAATGTTTGATACAATAGAAAAGAGCGTCGTCTCCACAAAGGGAAAACGACGCTCATTGGCCAGTATTAGAGATTGGATCGGAGCAAAACCGGAGGGGCTTCCTGCCCCCCCAGTTTCGCATCCGTACATCACCAGGGCCCCATAAAACGTTCCAAACGCTCCTGGGGCGTCAAAGCCCTACGAGGCGGAGGTGCAGCCTGTTGCTGCACCGGAGGTGCTTCGGCAACCGGATTTACCGCCTTTTCGTAGGTATCGACCATGGCGGCATAACGAGGATCGCCATACAGAATTTCGAAGATCCGAACAGGCTTGTCCCCATGCTCATCATAGTAGGGATCCCGTTTCGGAAAAATCACGCGATACTCAGTTTCAACGGGTCTGCCACCAGGCTTATTGGGGCGAAAGAAAGTTCCATACAAAACGCCGCCCTCTTGAGGCCCGATATAACGAAAACCGGGCATCTTAGAACCGACATGGCACCCTCCAATTGAACCCGTACAATGTAGATAGAGGCCATACAGAAGCGGGATATCTACCCCAAACTCCAGCATGCCTCGTTCTCCAGCAACAATTGGCCGTCTGGAGTCCACACGAGAAACCAGATAAGTCCGTTGCCCCGGACGGGCCAACGAAACATTTCGGCGACCAATCATCTTCCACATTTTACCGTCCTCGATATGGCGATTAAAACGACGAAGACGGTGTTTATCCGACCCCAAAACCAAGTTGTAGCCCTTAGGCCGTTTATCCAAATCCTTCAGGTGGTGGCCTCCGATACTCTTCCAAACTGGCTGTAGGTCTGTGTCAATGACCAGGTATCCACCAGTATCCCCCAAACCAAGAGAAGCCCTTGGCTGGTAGACGACCTCTTCACCAGTATGGTCGAGAGGGCGAAACCGGAGATCGAAGGGGATGTGACCACCAGGACTGTTTTGCCCTGCCGGCCCCTGAGCCACCTGTTGGTCTTGACCTTGCTGACCCTGGCCCTGTTGATCCTGAGCCTGTTGGCCTTGACCTTGTGGACCCTGGCCCTGTTGAGTCTGAGCCTGTTGGCCTTGACCTTGTGGACCCTGGCCCAGTTGAGCCTGATCCTGTTGGCCTTGACCTTGTGGACCCTGGCCCTGTTGAGCCTGAGCCTGTTGGCCTTGACCTTGCAGCTGCTGAGCCATCTGTCGAGCCTTGTCCTCCTCGGATTGGCTCGGCGGAGGCACGACGTTCTGACCACCAGAGGGAGATTCTCCATCATCTTGATCAAAATCGCTGACTTCCGGCGGTTCCTGTTCGTCAGCATATGCGGCTTCGTCCTCCTTAGACCAGCCGCCAGCTTGGGTTGAAGATAACGGGGCCATCAAAAAGAAAAGCCCCAGACAAAATAATACAAATGCTCGGTTCATCGATTCCTCCTTCCACCCAGATGGGCGGAATTGATAGGTTGTTTACATATCCAATCTCTTACTGGGGCCATCCCCGATACTGACACCTTCCATGGGTCCAATATCGGAGAACACCCCAATAATAAATCATTTTGTCAAAGAACACTTCTACGTTTTATTCATATATCAAATTTAAGCAAAAAAGTCAATACAATCTTTTTCGAAATTGATCAAAAAAATTACTCACAATAAAAAGATCCGCCCTTCATCGCACAACAACGTGTGCAACAAAGAGCGGAAAAAAACGACAACGATTTGTTGTATCAGCACAAAAAGGCGGTAAACCCGCGTACCCTCTTCAGCGCCCGAGCCGCTTCTTCATTGTCCTCGGGCAAATGCCGCTCGACCTCCTGAAGCCAACCTTCCAGTTCATCTTCAGCCAGAGCCAGACGCAACGCCCCGCCAGTGATCGAAACCATCAACGGATGGCCCTCGGGAAGGGTCGAATAAAGACCATCCTGGACCGTTGGGGCGTACATCTCCAGCCCCTTGTGCAAACCGACCAGCTGATAACTCAGGCTCTTCCGAGACTCATCATGGTATTTTCTCAGCCATTCAACCGCCTCTTTCCGAAGCCAGGAAGCCATAATCCGATCAAACTCCTGCTGGCGAGAAAAACGCCCCAGAAACGGCCACCCAAGACGGGTGTAGAAGACTTCCAAAACCGGGAGATTATTAAACTGGATTTTGGAGTTGCTAAAGAGCAGCCGAGTAAGCGCTGAAGCAAAAGTATCCTTCTTCCGCGCCTCTATATTCCAGGCATTCTTAAATTCCTTGAGCGCACGACGCTGTGGGGTATTCAGGCCCAATTTCCAAAGGCGAAAAAAGACCCCCAAAAAACCTACAAACAGCACCAATCCTCCAGCCATCACCGCCTGGTGAATCGGCGGAAAAGCCAGGACCCAATCCTGCGCTTCTTTCCAGCTCTGAAAAGCCGGCGGAGAGAGATAGAGGGCGCCCCCCCACAGAGCCAAGGCGACAAAAGACACCACCCAGACCCCCGCCATAAGACCGCGCATAGAGGCCAAAAGAATGCGCACCAACCACCACAGGCCTCCCCACAAAACCACCGCCGCCCCCCAGATGATCTGTGATGGAACATCCAGTCCCATAAAAGTGGTCCCAATTTCTTGGGCCCCCTCCAGAGAGTAGGGATGCTGCCAAAAGGTGGCCGCAATCAGAAAAGCTGTTGAAACCCACGCCAAGAGCACATAAATCCACAACATCCATCCCCCATAAGAGGACGCGACATCAGGGATTTTACGATTTTCCCAGGCGTACCAATCATCAATCCTCAATACTTCATCTTCAATTTTCACGAGAATATCCTCCTATAGATACGTGATTCTTCCTAGTTCATTAATCATTAACAAATCGATACCGCAAAGAGCTGTTTTGTGAGACGCACAATACGGCATCTAAGAAATGAGTAACGAAAATCATTAAAAATGTCAAGCCCCCCTCTTTTTTATCAAGTAAAAAAATGAAGCATGAATCATGAATCATGAAGAATGAATCAAAAACAAAAATTCAGAAAGAAAGACGCAATATATTGCGTCCCTACAAGATAACTACTTACTCTTTGTTCTTTGTTATTCACTCATCCCTATCCCTCCATAAGATCAATTTCTGGTTTGATTTCTTCTTCTTGCAAATTGTCTTCCGGCCCACCTTGAACATAAATTTTATTCACATCTTCGAGCTTCTGATAACGCGAAGCCTCAGGATTATAGGCCTGATACATCAGCTCGATAATCTGCTCGGTCTTAAGCGGATTAACCTTGAGTCCACAGTTTTCAAGCCCCGTCTGAACCACATTCACACGCACATCAAGTTTATCGCGTAATTGGTGAAATTCCTTCTTACGCTGAATAACATCCAGCACTTTGTCTTCGGGGGTAATATACTTCAAAAAGTCAGCAATCATCCCCTTTTTCTTGGAACGCAAAGGGGTATAAGGCACCACCACAAAAAATCGCTTTTCCATAATGTCGGCACTCTCAACCAGGCGTTGAATAAACTCGATATGCTCCACCATCTGCGCTTTGAGGAGATCGTTTTGCTGACGCTCCTTTTTTTCATTGAGGCTATCGATGTAGGGATCAATATCCAACTTTCGAGAGCGCACCATAATCTGAACCGGAAAATCCAAAGCGTTCAGAAAATGCTGAAAAGACATAATCAGCGCGTTTTGCTCCTGTTCAGACTTCAGATCAAAATTAACCGCCCCCACCTCTAAAATCGCTCGTAGGCCTCCGTCTTTGAGCACCAAAGTATCATCATGAACCCCCGCAAATTGCAAATAACGCTGAGTAGAAAGCAGCTTATTGGGCTTTTTATTATTTACAGACTTGTTATCGCGGGTACTCATGGAGCAGGATATTTATTTTTAGTATTAGGGTATCTAGTATTCAGTATATTTTTCTCTAGGCATTTGGGGAAGACGCACTCAGGTCTACTTTGCCCACAATATCTTTCAGATGATCATCATCAAGACGTTTGATCACTATTTTTTGAGGCTTTTTCTTTTTGTTTGGAGAATAATTGGTCGTCAGAGAAACAAACTTTTCTCCGCCCCCCTGAATCCAGTATCGGCGCGGAGGACGAAAGAAAAAATATTCAATCATCAATAGTATAAACTGAAACAGAGCAATTCCCTTAATCGTTATAAAAGCAAAAGCCACCGAAAGCAATGCCGGCAACCAAACAAGGAAATAGTCAAAAAGATTGAGCTCATAGTTTTTGCTCAGGTTTACAAACAACAAATACGAGATCCCTCCCCCCACCAACAAAATAATAAACTGCTTAAACGTCAGAAACCACAAGATTCTGTCTTCTCGTTGGACGTTCTGAGGAACTTTATACTGCATAGTTTCAAAAATTCTCAATATTCTACCACAAAAGGAGGCCGCAAACAAGAGGAATAAGGAAGTAGGAATAAGGAATATGGGGTAATGAAACAATTAAATGGTTTACCTCTTGGAGTCCCTTATTCCTTATTCCTCATACCTAATTCCTCTCACCACTGACTAATTTCCCCGCCACCACCACCCCATAAACCTCCTTAACACCAGCTTTTTTCAATATTTTCGCAGCCGATTGCATCGTAGCGCCAGTCGTCACCACATCATCCACTAAAACCACAACATTGGGCCATTTTGTGCCTTTCTTTACTTCAAAAACCCCCTGCACATTAATCAAACGTTCTTTTTTGGTCAGCTGTGCCTGAACACGAGTTTTTCGTCGTTTTACCAGTCCATCACACACTTTACCCCACCCTCTTTTTTCCATTCCCAAAGCCAAAATCTGACTCTGATTAAATCCCCTCCACATCAAACGAGTCCGATGAAGCGGAATGGGAACCAAGACCACATGATCAAATTTTTTATTCACAAAAAAAGGCGTCATGCCTCTCAAAAGATAATCCTCCATCCCCCGCCCCCCACGATACTTAAATATTTCAATTAAGCGCTTCACTCGGTCATCGGCATAATCGGTCCCCACCCAAACGCTTTCAAGCCCCTCCAAAGATCGTCCCAAATATGATCCTGAAGGAAAATCCCCATGAACCTCACACAACCAACTCCCCTCTCGATCACAGACCAAACACTTCGCCGGAAAAACCGCCTCAAAAAACCACCCAAAAGCCCTCCTCATCGCTCTTAAAACACTTTTCATTCCCTCCTTCTAACTCCAACAGAAAAAGAAATCAAGTGAAGGATTTAAGGTTCGCTTCATATTTATTACAAAAAGGACGCAAAATATTGCGTCCCTACTCGTTTGACTACTGACTATTACACTATTTCTAACGATAATGCTGGAACCCTCCCGCCCCAGGATTCATATTTCCAGCCTTTTGCTGACCCGTATCTATCAACTGAGTGATCTGAGAGATAATCTGGTCGTATGAAATATAGTTCATAAAATCAAAACCAAACATCTTTCCGACAATTGAAACCGCGAAAAAACTCATAATCGTCACAATCAACCCCACAATTGCGTAACGAATGGTGTTTACGGCCTGTTTTACCTTTTCGTCGTTTCCTCCCGAAAGAATAAAACTCATTCCCCCCACAAATACAAAAACGGCCGAAAGAGCGGCCGCAATAATAAAGGCGTACACCACAAACATCATCACAATCTCCTGAATTCCCCCATCAAGAGCATATTTGGTCTTGGGGACATAAACCGCTTGCTCCTGTCGATATCCCTGACTCGGAGCAGGATTCGTACGGGTATAAGGGTTGTTGTACGAATCATTATTGTACTGAACTGCCGGTGGGTAGGTATTGGCCATTTTTATTAGGTTTTATTTTATGAATAATCAATCTTCTTCTGGAAAGATTTGGGCTACCAATTTCAAAAAAACTAGGCCTGTTCTACAACTTTGACACTAATTTTCTCGCCTTCCTTTGCGCCCATAACTCGAACCAAAGTTCGAACCGCTGAAATATTTTGACCTCGTTTTCCAATCAGTCGCCCCATATCATCCGAAGCTACTTGGACCTTAATCATAACGCCTCGATCATCAGAAACGACCTCAACGTTGATCTGGTCTTTTTCTTTACAGACCTGATCCAACACATAACGAACAAAATCTACAGCGCTTTCGGTAACACTCATTTCACGCAATATGATAAAGACAAATCCCCCCTCCGACAAATTATTCCTCTTTCTTTTCTTCTTCGGCGGGTTTTTCTTCTGCTTTGGCTTCAGATTCTTCAGCTGGAGCCTCCGGCGTTTCTTCTTTTGGAGCTTCTTCAGAAGATTCAGCTGCTTCCTCACCAGCGTCTTCGGCAGGCGCTTCTTCAGCTACTTCTTTTTTGGGTTCTTCTTTTTTGGGCTTCGTAGGTCGTTTTTTAATAAATTTTTCGACCTCGCTCACTCCTTGTTTGAGCAATAAACGAGCTACGGTCTGTGAAACCTCCGCTCCGTTAGAAATATACTTCTTCGTCAAATCCATATCAAAAACCAACTCCCCTTTTCCACCATCGCTCAAAGGGTTCAAATACCCCAGACGAGCCACAATCTTTTTCTGAACGGCCCGGGCCTTCTCGGCCGCGACTAAATCATAAAAAGGTCTCTTTTTTCTTCCCCTTCGAGCCAAACGAATCGTAAGCATGATACTAGAACTTAAGCGTATAAACCCCACCCCTCAGCTCGCGCAAGTGTAACTATACAACATACCTTGTCAAATGTTCCTCCTTTTTCTCCGTTGCAATCTCTCTTTTGTTCCCTAAAATCCGGGTTGAAAACAAAACCAAAGAGTTCTCTCAAAACAGGGAATAAGGAATTAGGAATAAGGAATTAGGGGTATTTAAACAGCCTTTGCTGTTTACCTCTCGGAGTCCCTAATTCCTAATTCTTTATTCCTTATTCCTTCACTCTTAATTTATATATTTCCCTCCCCTTTCTCATGTGTGGAATCTTCGCCATTTCCGGCCCCGATCAAAATGCAGGAGCCACCGTGCTCGAAGGACTCAAAAGACTCGAATATCGCGGATACGATTCTTGGGGAATCTCTATCCGACACAATGGCCAACCCATACACTTAGAAAAAGACATCGGAAAAATCTCCGAAGTAAAAAAAGAATTCCCAACCGGGCACGAAGCCCTCGGCCACTCCCGATGGGCTACCCACGGAGGAGTTACCCAACAAAACGCACACCCTCATCAGGCCGGCAAAGTCACGCTAGTACACAACGGTATTTTTGAAAACTATCTCGAAGTAAAAGAAAACCACCCCCACCACAAATTCCAATCCGAAACTGACTCAGAAGTTATTGCCGTCCTCATCAACCACTTGATAGACGAAGGTCTTTCGCCTCAAACCGCTATCCGTCAGAGCGCCAAACAAATCGTAGGTCGTTTTGCCATTCTCGTCACCATCGATGGCATTCCAGGCATTTTTGCCGCCCGAAGAGGATCCCCTCTTATTATTGGACGAGGCGAAGACCGTACTTTTATCGCATCAGATATTCCCGCCTTTTTATCGGAAACCAACATCGTCAATTATTTAGACGACAACGAAATGGTACACATCCAAAACCAAGAAGTAACTTTTACCGATCTAGAAAGCGGCCAAAAAAAAGAAAAAAGAAACGTCGAAGTTCCCTGGAATCTCGAAGAAGCCGAAAAGGGAGACTATCCCCACTTCATGATCAAAGAAATCTTCGATCAAAAAGAAACCATTGCCCGAGCCATCAACCAAGATCCCGACAAAATCAATGAAGCCATTGATCTATTAGTGCATTCCAACGGAACATACTTCATTGCCTGTGGAACCGCCCACAAAGTCGCCAAAGCGGCCGAATATTTCTTTTCCGAAATATCAGGACGAAAAATAAACGTAGTCCCAGCCTCTGAAATGGCCTATTTTGAGAATTTTGTAAAAGAAGGCACCGCCGTAATCGCCGTTTCTCAGTCGGGGGAAACCGCCGACGTTCTGGAGATCCTCGAAAGAGCCAAGCTCAAAGGCGCCAATATATTGTCGCTCACCAACGTCGAAAGCTCGTCGATTGCTCGAATATCAAACGTAGCGCTTCCCATAAACGCCGGCCCCGAAAAAGCCGTCGCTTCAACCAAAGCCGCCACGAGCCAGATGGCCTTGCTCTTTCTGCTCGCTCATGCCGACGCCGGAACTCTCGCCCTGGCCCAACAGATTCTTTCCTCCGTCAGCGGAAATATAAACGACATGATCAATCCCCGCTACGAAGATCATATCCAGTCTATCGCCCGAACCATTGTCGATCACGAAAATCTTTTTATCATCGGTCGAGGCTCTCTCTATCCCATGGCGCTGGAAGCCGCCATCAAAATCCAAGAAGTTTCTTACATTCACGCCCAAGGATTTGCCGCCGCCGAACTCAAACACGGCCCTATCGCGCTGATTACCAATGGCACTCCCTGTTTGGTACTGGGATCGGACCGAGAAACGGTCTCCAATGCGATCGAACTCAAGTCTCGAGGCGCCCGAATTATCGGTATCGCGCCCGAAAACGCCGAAGTCTTCGATCAGTGGATCCGAGTTCCCGACGCCAACGGCGCTCAACCTATTGTTTCCATAATTCCCGTACAAATACTGGCCTACCATCTGGCCATTCTAAAGGAACTCAATCCCGATACCCCCAGGAATCTGGCAAAATCGGTGACGGTGAAGTAAATCAAACGTAGGGGCTTTAAAATTACTCAGGAACGTTTCATCTACCCATTCCCCATTCCTTGCCCTCCTTCTCTAAAAAACTACAATCCCCTCCGAAAGCCCCCTTAATTCTTGATACCTACTTCTCGAGTACTGCTATTAAGACTTATCAATAAAAAGGATGGGCTTGCACAACATTAGTTTATCTCATAACCCCCAACCAAATGGGACTCTTCGGACAAATGGGCGACATGTATCGCCTGCAAAAAGAAGCCAAGCGAATTAAAAAAGAGCTGGCCAAAACCCACGTTTTTTCAGAAGTAGACGGATGTAAGGTAACGGTTTCTGGTGAACAAAAAGTCATTAGCGTCGAATTCACTGACGAAACCATTCTCCAAAACCCCAAAAAAGCATCTTCCGCTCTAGTAGAAGCCACCAACAAAGCCATTACCAAATCACAGGAAATCGCCGCGGAAAAAATGAAATCCATCATGGGAAATTTCCCCGGACTAGGCGGACCACAACAGTAAACATTTCAGATCAAATACGTGAAAACCCTCTCTTGTAAAAAATTACTTTTGAATTAATTATAAGAGAGGGTGGCGATGCAAAAATACTCGTTATGATCTTTCTTTCAGAGCCGGGAGAGTTCCCTCCCTCCAAGACTAAATATCAAAATATCCACAAGACAAATTATGAAAAAATTCCTCTTCCTCGCCCTTCTCTGCCTCGGACTCTATTTTGGAGCTCGTATTCTTTTGGTCTGGGACAAACCCAACTCTGATTCATCCGACCGGGTAAGTATCACCATTTCCAAGGGGATGGGACTCAATTCGATCGCAAACCTCCTCCACAAAAAGGATCTCATTCGCGATCCCCTCGTGTTTCGACTCTATGCCCACAAAAACAAAGTCGGCAATCGCCTCCAGGCCGGAGAGTATGTACTCACCAAAGATCTTACCTTTCGCGAAGTCGTAGAAGCCCTTCAGCACGGAAAAGGCTCCGAACAAAAAGTAACGATTCCCGAAGGCTCTACCATCAATCAAATCGACCAAATCTTAGCGAGAAAAAATCTGATATCCCGTGGTGAATTCATCGACTGCACCAATACCTGTGAATTTAATTTTCATCTAGCTAGCATGGAAGGATATCTTTTCCCCTCTACCTATTACGTAAATCCAGAAACATTTACGATCAAAAAATTTATACAAAGATTGAGATATCAGTTCAACCAACAAATCGACCCCCTTCAGACCAAAATCCAAGAATCTGGGCGAACGCTCAACGAAATCATTATCGTTGCCTCGATGATCGAACGAGAAGCCAACACTGATGGCGAAATGGCCACTATTTCTGATGTGATCTGGAAACGACTCGACGACCGTATGTATCTCGGCATAGATGCCACCACCCGATACGAAAAAAACGACTGGAGATCGCCGCTTCTCGCCGCTGATTTTGAAAAAGACTCTCCCTACAACACCCGCAAAAGAAAGGGCCTCCCTCCCACGGCCATATCCAACCCCGGACTCGCCGCACTAAAAGCCGCTACCTCTCCCAAACCAAGTCCCTACTGGTACTATTTGCACGATTCAAAGGGCCAGGTTCATTTTGCAAAAACTCTGGAAGAGCATAATGCGAATAAGAGGAGATACATTTATTAACACGTCATCCCGAATAACGGAATATTTTAAAACTATCTACGATAAAATGAGGGATCCTCGAAATATTAAATGATCAGAGTTTCAAAAAGGATTTTTTCATACTCAATTAACCTTTTCCTCATTAATAAAAAGGATGATTTCTCATCTTAAGCAGACACTAACATAGAATACTGACGATTCGAAATGACTTATTTTTATTACTCACAAAGTTTTAATCTTTATTGATAATTGCTAATTGTTCATTGATTAAAACTTCCTCAATCCCCCCTTCCTCCGCTCCCTCCTTCCGAACCCGAACAAAATTAGTACTCAACCCAACCCCCTTCCCCTCCCACAAAACCGATTTTGTCTTTCCCAACTGAGATCGATAAAAATCCCGCAACAAATCCTCCCCTACCGCTCTCAAATGAGCCGAGCGCTTCTTTTTTTCCTGTTCTGATACTAATCCTTCTTTTAGATGCTCGGCGGCCGTCCCTTGGCGCAGAGAAAAGGGAAAAACATGCAACTTGGAAAAAGCCAAACGGCGCATCAGATCTTCACTTTCTTTAAATTCACGCTCTCCCTCTCCAGGAAAACCCACAATAATATCACTCGTTAAAGCCGTATCAGGGCGAACCTTTCGAGCTTTATGAGCCACCTGTTCGATAGACGCCACCCCATGCCCCCGATTCATGAGTTTCAAAACCTTCTCACTCCCCGACTGCACAGAAACATGAAGATGGTCACAAATTCTTTCATTAGCATACACGTCAAAAAACTCATCACCCAAAAACTCGGGACCCACCGATGATATTCGAATACGGGGAATGGAAGTTCGCTCTAAAATATATTTGAGCAAGTGTGCAAAACAGTTCTCTTCAGGCTTACGTGTATGAGTTGCCCCCCAAGCAGCAAGATTAATACCGGTCAGCACTACTTCTTTCCCCCCCTGTAATTCCAGATTCAAGATTTCTTTCACAATGGCCTCTTTCTCTCGACTTTCACTTTTTCCTCTCGCAAAAGGAATGATGCAATACGAACAATAAGTATCACATCCATTCTGAATCGCCACATAACGTCGCGTTCGTCCCAAAAACACGGGAAGAGAAGAAGAACTCATACGAGTGGATTGATCGCTCTCTTTATCTGTGATGATTTTTATCACTTCCTCTATTTGGGGTACCAAAAGAACCTTTGGGAATTGTTGCTTCCAAAAATCATGATCAGTACGAGCTCCACAACCCGTTATGATCACATTTTGTGTTCGAGAAAACGCATTTCGAATCTTGATCGCCGATTTCTTATCAGCCGAATGCGTCACCGTACAGGTATTCACAACAACCCAATCTGGATTATCCTCCTCAATCTGATATCCCCGTTCCCCCAATTCCTTCGCCAAACGCTCAGAATCCACAAAATTCATCTTGCAGCCGAGTGTATGGATCTGAATACGCATAAATACCTAAACAGTAATACTAAGCTGACTCAAATTGTTTCAAAATCGCTTTGTATTCTTCATCCGAAACAACTTCTCCCTGCAAACAGTTACAATCATTATTCTGCCAATAAGGAAGATTCTTCATGGTTTTTCGACACAATTTCTGAGCCAACGCTTCATCTACTCCAGGAACCTCTGCCAAAAAGAAGTGAACACCTCCCTCAAAAATCTCTTCACAGTTTTTCACACTTCCATCTGGATTCGTGCAGTGAACACAACTATCACACTGAACATCATGATTTCCAAAATCTTCCACCTCCACCATCGGCATACTACAGGCAATACAGGTCTTCATAAGACAATAATATTAATACGACCTCAAACTATTAATCAATAAAAGAAGGGCCTATCTGACAAGGAATTACTTCTATATTTTTCCAAACCTCCCCCACGACATAAGGTTCGATTTTTAACCATTCATCCAACTCTTTTCGGGATGCAAAATCCACAATATAGACCGATCCATTCATTTGCCCCTCATCACTCAAAAGAGCCGCCCCATACAAAGCTTTTCCTTCAGCTTTGAGACGATCTCCCATACGGATATGATCCTCCCGAACCTTTAAACGTCTGTCCAAAGCCTCTTTATCTTTTCCATCCCGAGCGATAACTATGAATGGCATGAGCTCTAAAAAAATGGTGGGTTGGGCGGGATTCGAACCCGCGACCAATAGCTTAAAAGGCTACTGCTCTACCAACTGAGCTACCAACCCGTCGTCGGACGTGACTGTGCACATTCCGTTTTGTTCCGAATAGCTACACAAAACTACATGTTCTCCGTAACGTTCTCCTCTCCAAAAAGCACTTATGGACTGAACTTTCTCAATCACTTTTTGGGGAAATTTGGGGGCCCCTTTTGTTGGGGAATATCTCTGTTAAACATCATACAATCCTCATATTTGTGAAAATTCCACTCCCCCCCTTCCAGCAAATACAGAACTGTTTTGCCCCGTTGTTAAAAACAAAAGTTCAACACACAAGACGCGGTGGATTGTAGCTCCCACAACGGGTTTGTCAAAAAAACAGAACCCGCTCTAAAAATCACACCCAAATCTACCCGTTACCCGACGAAAACTCTCTACGTGATCAGCTTGGGCTCAAACCAAAAATATTTAAAACCGACGTTTTATATCATTGGTAGATCCACAATAAAATCTACTATCTTCTTTTTTACTTTGTAATAAATACAAATATCCAGTCATAGTATTATATTAAGTCTCAAAAAAACCTCTTTTGTAAAAGAAGCGTTTTTGATTTTCTTGGTGGAGCTAAAGGGATTCGAACCCTTGACCCCCTGCTTGCAAAGCAGGTGCTCTAGCCAGCTGAGCTATAGCCCCGTTATTTCTTTGTTCCTATCTCTACCACATGGCAGGCCCGAGAAGACTATAAAAAAATTCTCTGAGACCTCCTCCAATCCACAAAAAGGAAAGGATAATCAGGACCACACCAAATAGTTTAATAAAACTATAGGTTCGACCTGGGCCCATGTGACGCTCGGCAAACTCAATCTCGCCAGTAAAGTCGCCAACCTTTTTGGTATAAACGACCATCAACACCCCCGCGACAATGAGTATCCAAGGAAAGAGGAACATTTCGACACCTCAAAAGAACAAAGTGACGCAATTTTAGTGGAGGACAACCGATTGTCAAAAAAGTTCTCAGACAGGCTTTATTTTTTCGCTTTTTTAAGGTATAATATAAAGATTTTCATAAGATGATTCTCAAAAAAATATTAACCCTCGGGAAAAAACAACTCGCTCCCCTTTTGTGTGCGCTTTTCATAACGCTGAGTTTTTCGCCTGTATTGGCAAGCGAAAACGGCCGAAACCTAATCCCCTTAGAAGCTACTGGGTTTGACGGAATCATGACCACCAACAAAGTCCAACAAGCCATTGACCCCAATCTAGAAAAAACCCAAGACGCACTCAAAGATCTTTTTTCTTCCTCCAACGGGACCCAAGTTATCCTCATTGCCAATCGTATCTTGGGGATCGTTGCCATACTGTGGATCATGATCATCGGTACCAAAATGGCCGTGGTTTCACGAGGGAACGACGAAAACATGACCAATTACAAGAAACAACTCGGATGGGCCGTGTTGGGGCTGGGAGTCATATCGGCAGCCGAATTTGCCGGTTATGCCGTCTTTGATCCGACCAAAGACCTACTCACAGGCTCTGCCAGTGGTGAATTCCGAGCCAAAACCATTCAGATCAAACACTTCGTGCAGTACTTAGCCTTTGGCGTGGCCCTAATAGCCTGTGTGATTTCGGGCTTCAAACTGATGACTGCCGCCACCGATGATGAAACCATTACCAACGAAAAACGATTCGTCCAGGCCTTTCTAATTGGTACCGGACTTATCTTTCTCTCAGAAGTAATCACCCGAATTATATCTTTTCAGGAACAGTGGAACCAAGGAGATGGAACAGCCGCTGCTACCGCGGGAGTAAATGAAGTCATCGGAATCATAAATTTCGCGCTGACTTTTGTTGGTTGGGCGAGTGTCTTTATGCTCGTACTAGCCAGCTTGTACTACGTCGCCAGTTTCGGATCCGAAGATCAAACTCAACGCGCCAAACGAATTATCATTGCCTGTGTTGTAGCAATCGTGATCATTCTCTCCAGCTACGCGATTATTAACTTCTTTGTGCGATAAGATGATGAATCCCATCAAAAGACTCGGAATGCTAACCGGCCTCTTACTAGGCCTAGGACTCGCTATAACTACCAGTCTGATCCCCCAAACCAACGCCCAAGGACAAGTCCCAAGCTCCACCGCTGTATTCGGCGAAGGCAACTTTCTCAACCGTTCAACAGGCTCTGAAGACGATATGGGATCCCTGGTTCGAGACTACACCAAAGGAGGAGCCGAGGGAGAAGTTCAGATTCGAAACACGATTATCAACGCAATTAATTTCCTCAAAAAACTGCTGATTCCCATTACCTTTGTACTCTTTGCCTGGGCTGGGGTCGAGCTCTATCTCACCCACGGAAACGAAGAAGATCTCAAGAATAAGAAAAACATGGTCATCGCAGCCTCGATGGGGTTTGCCGTGATTCTTTTGGCCTACACTATGGTCGACAACGTTTTCTTTGGGAAAGAAGGAAAAATCCTAATCGGGGACGAATCAGCCTCCAATGCCATGGCCCAGGTCGGAGTGAATGAAATCAAGGGAATAATTGCCTTCCTCACCACCTTTGCCGTCGCTATCGCTGTCGCCTTTGTGGTTATTGCCGCCATGAAACTGATCATGGGAGGCGAAAACGAAGAAGAAATCGGAAACATCAAAAAACAAGTCATCTACGCCTGTCTGGGAATCACCGCCATTATGGTCGCCTCCCCCGTCGTAGAATTCATCGCCACCGAAAACGAAATCCGAACCTTCGATCCGGCCAAAATGAATACCTTCTACCCCACCCTAGTTCGATACACCAATATCATCCTCGGGTTCATCGGGGTGATTGGCGTGATTTCTCTCATCTATGGTGGAATTCGACTCATCCTGGGATTCGAAGACGAACAGGCCACCGAAGACGCCAAAAACATTGTTATCTACTCAGTTATCGCCGTCGTCCTTGCCTTTTCAGCTTTCACTATCACACGGTTTCTCATTACGCCTCCGGCGGTGATGTAGGGTCTTGCTCCAAAAGCTTCACCCCCAGAGCCTCCAAAGTCCCCTGACCACCAATTTTTTGAGCCACCTCTCCACAGTGCTCTCTTCTTACCGAACCTCCCACAGCAAGATAATTTTTCATGCGTTCAAGAGCCGCCTTGGCGTCTTCCATTCCTTCTGAAACAAAATAACTCTTATACGTTAACAAATAACCAATCGCCTTTTGGCAGATTTCACAGATTTCTTCTTCTGAACTTCCTATCTCCTGAGGGGTTATGCCAAGGTTAAGGGGACGCAATAAACGATCAAAGAATCTCAAAAAAGTTTGTACATCCCGCCTATCTTCACAGGTATCAACAATTCTGTTAATAATTTCCAAAGCCTTCGCCGAGTAAGCAAAGTAAGCCTCACGATTCTGACGAAAATAAATCTCAATTTCATCTGGTTGTCCTCCCCAAAGATCCAGATCATGCTGATTAAGGTCTCCTTCCATTAACCCAGAAGCCAATCTCAGTCCCCTCCTTTGAGGAATCGTCATTCCATAGCGTTCCGCCAATTGCTGCTCCTTCTTATGAATTTCACCTCGCATTTGATCCTGCCTAATCACACTAAGGTCCTCTTCTATACTCATCGTACGAGTCAAAGACATTTTCGTTACAAAACAAACCTGTTTAAACCGCTCAAAATTACGCAGAGCTTCTCTGGAGGCGAGCGGTTGAGGACTTAACTTTTCTCTCACTACTGCCAAAAGGGCTCTTCCTCGAATGATATCCGCCATCTGAGTAATTTTTTCGAGCCGATCCTGAAGTTTTTCGGCCAAAAGGGACAAGTCTTCCCTTTCCAGATTAAAACGAAAAAGCCACTCAGCGAATTCAAAAATAACTGCTTCTGGGATCTGCCCTGCCTGGTCGACTTTCTTTGCCATTGCCATTACCTCTCTGGCCGTTTCACTCCCCTCATAAAGTCCTATTTCACGTCGTTCGGTAAAAGGGCCATAAAAATCGTTTGTGGGATCAAATCTTTCCATGAAAGTATTAAGAATAACTCTTTTAATAATGTTTGTATTTCAAACAAAATGATAAGTCAAAACAAAGCAATCAAAAAAGTATTTTTTTAAATTGTCCAATTATCAGGAAGAGAATCCGAGAATCCTGTGCCCTCTCTACTGTACCAAGTGGATTGTGATTTTTATATAGCATGCTAACGGCTATTTGTTTAACATTTTCGAAATTAACCCCGAAAGCATTCGGCTAATTTCTTCAAAAGAAGCGTGTAGTTCTTGGAAGAGGTCTTCACCTCTGGCTATTAATTAACCCGAGAAGCATTTTTGAAATTTCTTCAAATTGACTGTAAAAATACTGAAATTTTTCTTCCAAAATTTGTTGATCATCATGAATAACATCAAATAGAGAAACACACTCGTAAACTGATCCCCTAGCAATCACATAAAAATTTCGTTTATCCGCTTTTGTGAAACGACCACTTCCCTCAGCAATGTTTATGACCATGCTGATAGAAGCTCTGCGTAGCTGATCTCTCAGGTAAGTATCAATTTGTTTATTTTCTTTTAAAAATTTTTGAACATCTTTGTTGAGGGCTTTTGTTTTTTTATATACAGAGAGATTTTCGAAGTCGAACATGGGATAAATATTAAAATTTTCCTTTGCTCACACTAATTACTAAATACTCATTACTCAAATTTTTGCCATGAGGAAACCTCCACCGTTGTAGGGGGGTGAGTGTGAGTAGTTAGTATTTAGGGATAAATTTTTTTGCAAAAATTTATGGCGGAGAGAGAGGGATTCGAACCCTCGGTGAGATTGCTCCCACACACGCGTTCCAGGCGTGCCCATTCGACCACTCTGGCATCTCTCCTCGTCGTCGATGACTGCGTATGTTCCGCTTTCACTACGCTTTGCTTCGTGAAAACTCCACATACTCCGTCATCTCCTCCTCTCCCCAATAAGTCTCCGCATTCGCTCCGAATTCCCGGGGGCCCCGTTTTTTCGGGGAATTCTATGTAGAACATCATACAATCTTTTGTTTCATGAAAACTCCATTTCTCTTGAGGAGAACAAACACAATTCTAAGTCTTTTCCTTAAACCTTTCCCTAAGTCTTAGAAATATTCCAAACTATTTCTATTTAAATAAATTTCTTGGTGGAGCTACAGGGATTCGAACCCTGGACCTCGCCCATGCCATGGGCGCGCTCTAGCCAGCTGAGCTATAGCCCCTCGTCGTTGGTTACTACGTATCTTCCGTTTCCATTTCGCTATCGCTTCTCGAAAACTCCAAATACTTCGTAACCTCCTCCTCTCCCCAAAAATCCTCCATTTCATTCCGGCTTTCCAGGGGGCCCCTTTTTTTGGGGGGTAGTTTTAAAGAACTATTACTGTTTACCGTTTATTGATTGCTGTTCACTGTTTTAACCGCCGTGGATTGTAGGATAAAAATGGAAATGTTCAAATAATTCTCCTCAGAAAGGAGAAAACAAAAACCATCGCCCTCTGTCAACAAATCTTATCAACACATCCTCCTTTCAAAACTCAATCATTCGTTCTACCCTTGGAGTCATAAATGAAAACCATAATTATTTTCATCATGACCTTTCTCTCTTCTCTTTCCGCACTCTTCGGTGGTTCTTCTGAAAATCCAGAAGAAAACCAAAAGAAGGCCGAAGCACTCCACCAGAAAGGACGAGAAGAAGCCGGAAAAGGCAATTATGAAGCGGGTATAAAACTCTTCAAAGAAGCTCAGACCCTAGCCCCCCAATGGCCCTATCCCCCCTACGACCTCGCCTATACCTACCTACTCCAAGGCGACCACAAAAACGCCCTCAAATACTATCTCCAGACCGACCAGCTTTCTCCCAACGGTTTCTTCACCTGCAAAACCGCCCTCTGGAGCCTCGAAAAAGAAGCCAAAGGCATTTATCCAAAAGGTCTTTATCTCCTGTACATCGAAATCGAATGGGCCCCCTCAGCCGAAGAAAAAATTAAAATAGCGAAAAAAATCGTCGAATCGCATCCCGACTATGCCCCCGCCTGGAAGGAACTCTTTATTCTGCTCGAAACAAAAGAAGAAAAAATGGAAGCGCTCGAAAAAGGACTCAAAAATGACCCCGACCCAGAGACCAAAGGTATTCTCCTCGCCAACAAAGCCGCTCAGCTCTATCAGAACCAACAAAAAAAAGAAGCTCGTGAACTCCTGAATCAAATCATTCAGGACCCACAAGCTTCCTTCGCCTCAAAAGGCATCGCGAAAACCCTGCTAGAGAATTTTGAACTCCAATAGATTACTGCCCCAAATTGCCTCTAAACACCTCAAAATCAACCGGGAAAGCGCCTCCTCTCACCTGAGCCAAAACCTCAAACTCATTGTGAAGTCGTTTTTTTACCTTCTGAGCAAAGTTTGCTTCATCAATTACCTCCAACGCAATCATAATACGCTCGAGCCGTTGAAAATAACTATTTTCAGTCCACTCTCTCAGCAGTTCATAAGCCTGAAAAGCGTAATCTTCATTTCCCATATCCGAAAACTGTTTCTTGTACACCGAATACGAAGGAAAGCTATCTACCCCCTGCCTCAAATCCTCCAAAAAAGTCTCCACATTAACGCGCAGGCGAACCTTTAACTCTTGTTTCATCCGCACCAATGACTGTTCAAGGATCTCAATCTCCTCTTTGGGTTTGAGATCCTCTGCCGATACTTCTCCCCCACCCCCCATAACCGCGACCAAAAGCATTCCCCCCACAATTTTGTTTTTCGTTTTCAACATACGATATAGATTTAGGAATAGAAAAACTTTTGTTATTATACAATAAAATCAAATAAATGTAAATATCAAAAAATAGGGCAAACACACGGGTATGTCCCCTACGCGGAATATTGTTGGATTATTAATGAAAAATATTCTCGATCATGATTCTTGTTTCTCTTCTGCTTCTTCTTTTACTCCTTCTTGCTTTTTTTCAATGTCTTCAGCTGAAACTCCATAGTCCGCTACACATTTAGCATATCCTTCTTTGTGTCCCTCTTCTCTCCCCTGCTTGAGACCGTCCACATGTCGATCACTACAAATATAATCAAAATCCTCATTTCGCACCTGTGCCGGACATTTATGAAGCCCCGGAACTACATACCCCAGACTCAAACATTCCTGACGAACCTCGGTTTCATCTTTTTTGACCGGTTTATCACGAGTCGCATTAAACATATCGGCCTGAAGTTGGTCATAAGCCTCTTTCCATTCCCGAGCAGATTTCCCCTCATACGCTTCTCCATCAAAATAAGAACACCCCGTAAACACTAATCCCAGTCCCAGAACAAATATCTTTGCCATGCGTCTACAAATACAATAATTTAGCACCAAAGAGTTATACTCAAATAATAGGCCATTTCAAACCTACAAACTCTTCCTTGTATGGAATTACATTTGAATTAATTATAAAAAAATATCACAGCTTCATTCCCCTTCTAGGGCCAGAAAAACTCGAAGTAAACCATAAATCCCAATAAATGAACAATCTTTTTACTCAAAACAGAGAAGCTTTTAGTCCTCTCGCCGACCAACTCCGCCCCAAAACACTCGACGAATACGTGGGACAAACACACATCATGAGCGAAAAGGGCACCCTGAGAAAAATCATCAATGCCGATTGTTTTACCTGCCTGATTTTCTGGGGCCCCCCGGGGGTAGGAAAAACCAGTCTAGCCAACGTAATCGCGCATTCTACAAGAAGTAATTTTGTTCCCTTTTCCGCCGTGCTCCAGGGAGTCGCCGACCTGAGAAAAATCGTTGCCAAAGCCGAAGAAGAACAAGAACTTCGTCAGCGGAAAACCATTGTTTTTGTTGATGAAATTCACCGCCTCAACAAATCCCAGCAAGACGCTTTTCTTCCACACACCGAAAAAGGCACCTTTACCCTTATCGGTGCCACGACCGAAAATCCTTCTTTCTCCATAAATTCAGCCCTACTGTCGAGATCTCATGTTTTTTCACTCAAGGAACTCCGCCCAAAAGATCTAGAAAAACTCATAGAAAGAACAAAAAAAATACTCAACATAAATTTCACTCCAGAAGCCCAAAAACGACTCATTCAGTATGCCGATGGAGACGCTAGAAAAGTCATTTCGACCATCGAATTAGTAACGGCCCTCTCCAAAGAAAAAACCATCACCGAAGACCTCCTCACTCAATCGCTCAAAGACAAAACCCTACTCTACGACCGAAAAGGCGAAAATCACTACAACGTTATATCCGCCTACATAAAATCCATGCGCGGATCCGATCCCAATGCCGCCATCTACTATCTGGCTCGAATGCTCGATGCAGGAGAAGATCCTCGGTTTATAGCACGTCGTCTGGTCATCTTTGCCTCCGAAGACATCGGACTCGCCGACCAACAGGCCCTCCCTCAAGCCATCGCCGTCTACCAAGCCGCCGAAAGACTCGGAATGCCCGAAATTCGTATTCCCCTGGGGCACATAACCGCTTATTGCGCCCGCGCCCAAAAAGACAACACCGCCTACCGCGCCATCAATCAAGCCCTAGAAACCGTAAAACAAACCGGATCTCTCCCCGTCCCGTTTCACCTACGCAATGCCCCCACCTCACTCATGAAAGAGATGGGATACGGAAAAGGATATGAATATGCGCACAACCTAGAAAATAAAAAACCAAGTCATGCGCATTTGCCCGAAGAAATTGAAGGGATGAATTTTTTTTCGTAGGGAAACAAAATCTTGTCTCCTAGACCGCTTCTCCTTCAACAACGGCTCCTACCCTATCAGAAGCACCACTAACTTCTTCAGTAAGAGGTGCTGGATATACCCCATCTTCTCCTTCAACAGCATTAACCAATCGTCCTATAAAATCAGCAGAAAAATTTTCGATTCTTCCAACAGCAAATCCCAGGGCAATTTCTGCCTGATCTTGTGAAAAAGCCAAGCCAGCCTCATTTTCCGTTCTTGAATCCTTCAAATCAGTATGAGAAAAAACCTTCAAATCATTTCCTTCTCGGAAGAGAAAATAGGTATCCCTATGCCCACCTAAAACAAAATACTGTCCTTCGGGAACCTCATTTCGCCCTTCAAAGGCCTCATCTGGATTAGCTAACTCCAACACCTTCGCCAGAGCTAAAGTTGCTTCTTGTCCCTCCTGCTGTTGATCAACATCCCCATCCAAAAAAACATAACTCTGCCTTCGCTGTGATCTTCCTCGAAACCGAAATAAAGTCTTCATAATAAGTAACTTAATTAGTATGTTAGGACGCCCAAAATAAGGATGATTCACGTACCTTCAAATTTTTTTCAAAAAAATCTCATAAAAAGCAAATATTTGTTTCATTTAAAACATTTGTACCATTCATGCCCCCTCGCATAAAAAATAACGCTGGGTATACTCCATCACTCTTTACTCTTTACTCTTCACTCTTTGTTCTTCACTAAAACGTCATGACAACCCTCTTTCTCAAATATCGTCCCAAAACCTTTACCGACTTAGTAGGGCAAGAATCCATCGTAAAAACCCTCCAGAACGCGATCAAAAATGATTCCCCCGCCCATGCCTACCTCTTTGCCGGCAGTCGAGGAACGGGCAAAACTTCTTCAGCTCGGATCTTTGCCAAAGCGCTCAACTGTGACGAAATAAAGAGCGGGAACCCCTGTGGAGGATGTCATACCTGTGATGACATTGCCCAAGGAAACCTCATCGACATCATCGAAATCGACGCCGCCTCCCACACCGGGGTCGACAATATTCGATCTATCATCGAAAAAATCGATTTTGCCCCCACCTACGCCAAAAGAAAAGTCTACATCATCGACGAAGTCCATATGCTGTCAAAAGGCGCCTTTAATGCGCTACTCAAAACACTCGAAGAACCACCCGATCACAGTTTTTTCCTGCTGGCCACGACCGAAATGCACAAGATTCCCGAAACCATTGTTTCCCGATGTCAGACCTTTCGGTTTAATCGGTTTACGATTCCCCAGCTAGTCGAACGGCTCCAGTTCATCTGTGAACAAGAAGGATTCAAAGCCGATCCTCAAGCGCTCGAAATCATTGCTCAAAAAGCCGAAGGCGGAATGCGTGACTCAATTACTCTCCTCGATCAAGTCGCAGCCGAAACCGAAAACAACATCACTCCCGAAGCCGTACGTACCAGCCTCGGACTAGCGCCCAAAGAGCATCTAGAACAAATGTGGGAAGCTCTTACGAACAAAAATAGTGATCAAGGAATAAAGATCCTTCATCAATTAAATGAATCCGGAAGCGACTTCCGACATTTTGGTCATGAATTTCTAAAGTTCCTTCGAACCAAGCTTCACGAAAACCTAAACACCCCCGAAAAACTCAGCTTAATACTGCCGGCTATTGAAGCTTTCGAACAAGCCGTGGGACGTCTCAAATCCTCACCCATTGCCGAACTCCCATTGGAAATCGCCATTATTACCCTCTGTCACCACGATCAAATCGCCTCTTCGGCTCCAGCACCTTCTTCTCCACCAGCACCAACATCAGTTCCCACAGCTTCCTCAAATCCAGCCCCCACACCTCCTCCCCCTTCAGACCCAAGTCCCACCCCATCTCCACCAGAACCAACTCCTCCCCCCGAAAAAAACAAACCCAACGACGGATTTGTTTTTGACGACAATACCTCTTCTCCCTCTACCCCATCCCCAAAAAAGAAAGCCGATCAAGCTTCGGCCCCTCCTCTCCCCAACGACGGATCAGTCATTCAGCTATCGGCCAACAATGTAACGGTGAATCTCAAAAACATCGGGGAAAAAGCCGGCATCCCCATCTTTGCCAAAAAATCTCTTCTCACCACACAAGTAGAAGTAAACGGCCAAGAAGTCACCTTCAAAACCGATTCAGATTTTCATCTCAACAAACTCACCGCCAACAATGTTGCCGGGCCCATAAACAAAGCCATAAACGATATTTTCGGCCAAGAAGCCTCCATCAAATTCGTCCGCTCAAACACCCCAAAACCACGCCCCCAAACAACAACTTCTGATTCGAAAAGCAATGAATCAGCGAGTATCGAAGACTTTCTCAGTTTTTAAACAAAACTTTTGAACAAGTAGTTTAAAAACAGTTAAGAGTAGAAAACAAAGAGTAGAGAGTATTACTTTTTTCTGGCAGTCTTTATAGAAGCACACAATATTCTCTGAAGCTCATCACAGTCTTTCCACAAAGATTGGCTCAAAGGTTCTTCAATATAATCTGTTGCGCTTAACAACTTTATCCAATACCCAGTCTCTCGAGCTTCTTTATAAGCGATCGAAAGCTTTGAAGAAAATTCAGCACTTGAAATCGCTCCATTCGCCTCTTCAATATTTGCCCCAATCGAAGTTCCACTTCTCAATATTTGTTTTGATAAAATATATTCCCTCTTACTTTGAGAAAGGACTTTGTAAAGATCTACAATTCGAACCGCAAACAAAAAAGACTTATCCAACAAAACACTTTTCTTAATCATTTTGTAAAAATTTAAGAAATATCCCCCAAATCAATACTCTTTACTCTTTGTTCTTTGTTCTCAACTAATTCAAAGAAATCCACCGAACATCACTTCTCCCCCTCCACCAGGTCAATTGTCGCTTGGCATAATTCCGATTTCTCTGTTGATTCAAATTCAGAGCTTCTTCATAGCTTAAATCCCCTTTTAGATAGGATTCAATTTCTTGGTAACCAAAACTCGTAAAAGCAGATTGAGTAATATTTTTATACAAAGAAAGAACCTGTTTCGTTTCTTCAATCAATCCCGACTCAAATTGCTGACAAGCTCGTTTATTTATTCGTTCATATAGCTTTTCTCGATCCCATTCGAGTCCCCATTTGAGAACTGGAAAACGAGGTGGTAATTTCTGAGTCGACTTGGTTCCCTTTTCAGAAAAAACATAATTCTCACTCACCGCATCCAACCACAGCATCGTCCCTCCACACAGCATTGCTACTTTTTCTCGAGACTGAATATCTTCGATCTTTTCAAAGGCATACTGCTGAAATTGAAAAACATTGAAATCCTCCTCTGGGCTCACTAAATCGATCCCATGATGTGGCACCCCCTGCATTTCATCCTCGGTAATTTTCGCCGCCGAAACATCCACCCCCCGATACACCTGCCGTGAATCCACCGAAATAATCTCACTATTCCCCAAAGTCAGAGCCAAACGCACCGAAAAGTCAGTTTTCCCACTCGCAGTAGGCCCCAAAACTTCCACCACCCCATTGGGATGAGAGGCTAGAAAGTCCTTCGTTTCTTGCAGTACTAATTCAAATTTCATCAAAAAAACAGACTCTAAGAAGTCACCGAATGATGAGCACGAACATGCTGATCTATCTGATACTCAATCTCCCCTCTCCATTCCGATCTCATTCCATAAATCTGCCCCAAAATTAATTTTTGAGTTTCTTTCAGATCCAAAAGATCATCTCTCACCTGCTGATTATGATCAATCTGTTGATGAACAAAATGCTCCAAAAAATCCAACCTCGCTCGCGTATTTCGAGACTCCTCATTGAGCCCTCCTACATCTCTTTCCAGTCCCAAAAAACCTGTTTTTAATCCCGAAACATCTTCTTTTAGAACTGAAACATCACCTTTCAGTTCCAAAACGTCTTCCTTCAAAACCGATACATCCTCCTTCAGAAAAGAAACATCAGTCGAAAGAGTGTCTAGTTTTTGCAGGACCAATAACTGAAATTCCTGAGTATTCATGACCAAAAACCTAACTTCACTTTTCTGGAGAGTCAAAAAATTATTTTCAATTTCTTCATACTAATTTAAGGTTAGCGAATAAACACAATCTACAAAAGAGATAACACGATTAGTACAAAGTCAGAAAAAAGATTTACAAAACAAAAAACAGTACTAATTAATTAAAATCACCAATTGATTTAATTTCCTCAATAAGTAGCTTCAACAAAGCCTAAAATTGTTCTCACCAAATATCAGACCTCATAGTTTAATGGAAAAACAACTCCCTCCTAAGGAGTAGATCCTGGTTCGATCCCAGGTGGGGTCACCACATCGTCAGCGACTACGGATATTCCGTTGTTTTTTCGCTGCACTTCAAAAAAACTCCAGCTACTTCATCATCTCTCCTGTCCCGGCAAAGCATAACGATCTTTTCAACATGCAAAGCCAGATCCTCTCCCCAAAAATCCTTCATTTCATTCTGGATTCCCGGGGGCTCCATTATTTAGCTATAAAATAACTACTGCCACCGAGACTGACGTCTGTGACGATCACTATTCTTAGAAGGCACTGGGGCCATTAGCCTTCGAAATCGAGCCTGGGAAATCTTTTTTTTCCAGCCACTCCCTTCCTGAATCGCCAACAAAGCAAACTCAGAAAAAGCCAGATGATAAGTTTCAATACCCAAAGCAGTCGAAGCGTCGTAATCATGGGTTTCCCGCCATAATTTTAAATCAGCATTCATAGCAATATTATGGGCTGCTATTTCTGCATGAATATGTGAATCTTTGGGAACGTGATGAAGGGGCATGGAATAAAAAATCAATTAATACAATGGGAAACATAATCAAATCAGGCAATTTGTCAATGTTTTTGATCTAATTTTGTATACAAAAATTACATTTTTCCCTCAAAATATGGTAAAATACACACGTAACCATGAATAAAAAAAGCATCAAAATCCGATCTGTGGCCATTTACTGCCACCACAAGCCGGAAAAAGAAAAGGAAGAAACCGTCTTTATACGGGATTTGTTGCGATTTTTACACAAAAACAAAGTACGACATATCCACGGAGATGTTCGAACGGTTTCCATGCTCAAAAACACCATCCCCCTGATCAACGACGAGAGCAAATACGACCTCAAAATAGGAATTGGCGGCGACGGAACCATTCTCAAAATGATCCGAACGCTGAGAAAAAACGACGGGCTGATTCTGGGGATCAACTTTGGAACCCTGGGATTTTTGTCTGAATTCCATCCCGACAACGCACTGGAAAAACTGAAACATGTTTTCAGAGGAGAATTTCACATCGACGAACGGATGCTGTTGAAATCATTTGTCTATCGTAAAAATCGGAACGGAAAAAAAGAAAAAATATTCCGAGCCTACGGCCTCAACGAAATCGTCTTCGGTCACGGCGGAATTGCTCGACTCACCAACTTTCACGTCAAAGTAAACAGACGTTTTCTCTCGACCTACCGATCCGACGGACTGATCTTCTCTACCCCGACCGGATCAACCGCCTACTCACTCTCTGCCGGAGGCCCTATTGTTTCCCCAAATCTACACACCATTCTTCTCACTCCCGTTTCCCCACACACTCTCACTCACCGCCCCATCCTGCTGCCCGACGACAAAATTATCCATATCACCTTCGACGCACGAGTCGATTCGATCTCTATGACTACCGACGGTCAAATCCACTTTTCGATCAAACCCACCGACGAAATATCTCTCCAACGAGCCACCCGAACGGCTCGTTTTATTCGACTCAAAAAATCCCACTTCGGTCGGACCCTGCGAAACAAAATGGGCTGGGGAGAACACCACAATGGGGTAAACAAAAGAGGTAAGAGATAGGAGTTGTCAGTAACCAAAGTTCTCACACTACCCAACTACAGATTGATAAAACTCCTCAGCAAACCGATCCGTCATTCCCGCAATATAATCACAAACCCGCTGTTCCGGAGCTTCTTCGGGAAAAAAATCCTCTGGGATCTTGTGGGGATGATCGATTAAATACTCAAAAATATCCGCCACCATTTTTTCGCCCTTATCCGTCACCACTACAACGGGGGGAGCTGAATAATATCGATCTATCAAAAAATTCTTCAGCTCCTTAAACTTTGGATAAAAATTCTTCGAAAAATAAACCATTCGTTTCTTTGACTTCTGAACATCTTCCAGAGACTGAATACAATATTTATTCAGATTTTTTGTGGTATCCAACACTACCTGAGAAAACAAACGACGGACAATAGCCCGAGTAATTGAGGGTCGATGGTCTTTCCGGTCTTGCGGCAACTGCCGAAGTACTTCTTCACACAGCATAATCGAAGACAAATCATCATAAGTAAAAAATTCTCCCCGAAGCCCATCTTCTAAATCCGCCGAAAGATAAGCCACCTCATCGGCCACATCGACCAACTGCGATTCTAAATGAGGCGAAAAAACAGACGGTCCATCCGCTCGATCAAAAAAAGTCTCGTGTTTTTGGATTCCTTCTAATACTTCAAGCGAAAGATTGAGTCCAGGAAAATCACGATATCGGTTTTCAAAAAGAGTCACGACCCGAAGACTCTGCTTGTTATGATCAAATTCTTTGTTCATGTTTTTCATGGCTTTATCCAGCGCCCGCTCACCCGAATGGCCAAAAGGAGGGTGTCCCAAGTCATGCGCCAAAGCCACGGTCTCTGCTAAATCTTCGTTGAGCCTCAATTCCCGAGCCAAGTCCCGAGCAATCTGAGCCACTTCCAAAGTATGCGTAAGCCGATTTCGATAATGATCCCCCCCCAAAGGCGAAACCACCTGCATCTTCCCATTCAACCGCCGAAAAGCCGTCGTATGAAGAATTCGATCCCGATCACGTTGAAACGGGAGTCGATCAGGATCCGCTACATGCGAATGAGCCCGCCCCCGAGAAGCTGCATTTTTTTGGGCATAAGGGGCCAAGTAGGCATCAAAAGCCGTAGCCAGATTTTTTCCGTCGAGCACCATTAAAAATATTATTATGAACCTGTCATTCCGAGTGTAATGACATTTCGAAGCCCTCAAACAAAAAACGAGGAATCCTCGAAATATTAAAGGCAAAAAAAGAAAGACTTATCTTTTACTATTTTTCCCAGAATTCATCTCCCTATTAGACATAAAAGAAGATCTCTTCCACTCTCGCTCATTAATTACAAAAGAATGCCACCTTCAGCCTAAGCTATATAGCTTATACTAACTTGCACCATTAATTGACAAAAAAAACAAAACCAATAAAAAAATAAAGTTCTTTGAAAAAATCAATATTTCTCTGTGCCCCTTTGGGTTTGATGCAATACTCAAATCATGATTTCAACCCGGATTATGAGCCATCGTTCAAATCCAAAGTTCACACAGAGAAGGACAACACAATGTATACGATTAAAAGAGGAGAAGCCAAAACATTCTCAATGTCCCCTCAAAACAATAACTCTCCCACCTTTCCGCCCAAAGACAACACTGTAAAAATCTCTATCGATCTATCAATTACCCTCACGGCAACATCAAATCCAACATCATCAGATATTACCCTTGAGTTCAAAGAAGGAGAAGAAATTATCTATCGCAGCCGTATTCACAAAGGGTATACAGAAGAAAGACACATCAGAGAACTCCATGGCCGCAGGCTCAAAGCCTGCAAGATTCCCCCAAAACCAATGGATACAGCAAGCTTCCACGAGGAATTAATTATTCAAGTAAGCCTCATAGATGAACATAGTTTATCTATTATCGGAATCTCCGTATTTAATAGATAACAATCCCCGTCCTTCTCTTCATATCAACAATCGGAGCAGGGTGTAAAAAATCCTGCTCCAAAATAATTTAGAATCTCGCAACTTTCAAATTCAACACCTCCCGTCTCCAAAAAACAAGCTTCAAGAACATTTCAAAATTAATGCCCTCTCACTCCTTGCTCACAAATTCATAAGTTAAAACTCTCCACTCTATACTCTCTACTCTTCACTCTCACAAGATCCCCTGATCCCCCATCCCCAACAACCCCACCAAAAGACCAACCACTCCACAGCCCATCCCCAAAATCCAAAACCGCATCACAATCTGGGTTTCACTCCAGCCCTTAGCCTCAAAATGATGATGGATCGGCGCGATCAAAAACAGCTTTCGACCAAAGTGCTTCTTCCAGAAAAGCTGTAAAATCACCGAAACCGTTTCCAGCACAAAAAGCGCGCCCACAATCGCCAACACAAAAATGGAATTGGTCAGCATCGCAATAACGCCCAAAGTCGACCCCAACGCCAAAGACCCCGTATCTCCCATGTAAATCCTGGCGGGCGGAATATTAAACCACAAAAACGCCAACAATGCCCCCACCACAATCATACAAAAAGCCGCCAATATCGGGAGTCCGTAAAAATACGAAATCACCGCAAAAACCGTATACGCTACACTCAATAGCCCCCCCGCCAATCCATCCAGCCCATCGGTCAAATTTACCGAATTAGCCGACCCCACCAGCACAAATATAAAGAGTGGAAAATACCAATATCCAATATCAAAATCTCCCACCCCGGGAATGTGAATAATCGACCACTGCAGTTTAAACGAAAACCACATCGCTCCTATCACCGCAAAAAGTACCAAACTCCAAAATTTCACCTTGGCCGACAACCCTTTTTGTTTGGAGTTTTCCTGAATATTCAAGAAATCATCAATCAACCCCAACACTCCCACCGCCGCCAGGGTGATAATGGGCAAATAGGTCTCTCCGCGGTTCAAAATCGAGTAATCAATCCACCCCATATAATTGGCCCACCACGATCCCATCACCGTCATCAAGATCGAAATGATTACCACGGCCCCTCCCATGGTCGGTGTCCCCGCTTTGTGAGAATGCAGTTTTTTAAACAACTTCGCCACTCCTCCGCTCAGCCCGTCTTCTCGGATCTTTTGTGTCAGTTTAAAGGCCTGAACTAAACGAATGAAGAAAGGAAAAACCACACAGGCAAAAACAAAAGCAAAAACGGTAAAACAAAAAATTTCAATCAGGTTGGTCACGTGAATCGAATCGAGAATAGAGGAATCCATGAAGGAGGTTTAAATGACTGTGGGAGTATAGAGCATTAAGTATGGAGTATTAAGTATTAAAGTCCAAAAACTAAAAAAGCTCCTCCCATTATTATTAATTGTTAACTTTTAATTCCCTCCACTCCTTACTCACAAGTTCAAAAGATAAAAAGTTAAATAACTCTTCACTCTCTACTAATCTAAACCCCTTCCCCCAAATACGTCACCCAGATAATCGTCTTCACCAAGATGTAAGAAAAGACAATCAAAGCCAACCCCAAGACTCCATAGACCATCCCATTTTTGGCTCGGGTCAACCGCTCGGTATCTCCTGCCGTCGTAGCCATATTGACTCCATTAAAAACCACAAAAAACACCGCCACCACCCCCGTAATGCCCACAATAATATCAATCGCCTTCTGAATCACAATCGTCACATCGCCTGCTTCTCCTTTCTTATCATCTTTGTCCCTACCAGGCATATATATGGGTTTCTTAGCCGCATTTTTTTTCATCGCATCACTCAAAGAATAAGGGCCCGTTGGCAGAGGCTCTTCTTCAGCCGCTTCTTCTCCTCCAGGAGTAGTAGATTCCGAATCCATTCCTCCATCAGTACCGCCATCGCCGCTCCCCCCCATATCCCCCGTCGAACTTTCTTCCGACATCCCCGCTCCCCCTCCACCACTTCGTCCACGGCCTCTGGACTTCTTCGGCCCACCTCCAAACAAATGTCTTACCGAATACCCCACCGACTTGGTCTCCTCATCAACTTCAGAAACCTTAATCTCAATATCTGGTTTTCCATGCCCATCAATATTAACTTCTTTAGAAGAGCCCTTATCAATTGAATGCTTGTCCCCATTAACGATAAAAACGGCGCCATCTGCAGTTACCGAATCTACAGAAATTGAACACGAAACAGGGCAATTTGGAGTAGCCGCTGAAGCGCCCCCCCCAGAAGTAGTCGAAGCCGCCTCGGGCGCTGGATTTTCAGCCGCCGTTGGCTCCGCAGGAGGATCATCCGCGGCCCATATCTCCCCAAACAAAAAACCGCCTCCCACCAATACACCCAATCCCCAAAAACCAAGACGAGGAAGAAAAAGCGTTTTATTTTGGGGCCCCAACTTCATTTTTTCGTATTTCTTTAGTAACCGAAGAATACCTTTCTCCACCAAAAAAGAAAGCCTCCCCCCACCTCTTAGTTCTTTATTCTTAATTCCCATTCATCTACCATAAAATTATGAAAAAAACATTGCTCCGTCTTCTTGGTCTCAGTTGGATGATGTGTCCGGTTCTCTCAGAAGCCTTTTTTCCCCAATCCGAATTTGAACGTCTCGAAAAAAAGGTCCTCATCCAGGTTCACAACGAACAAGCCCACGTAGAAATTCTAGAAAAAATCACCAACATCACCCCCGATCCAAAACACATAGAACTCTTTCATTCTCTTCCTCAAGGAGCCAGAGACATCCAGTTTTTTATCGATGCACGAGGAGAAAGCTACGAAACCTTTCAACACGACGAAAAACTCAACCACCTTTTTTCAAAAGCGGCCACCTATAAAGACGCTCGCTTCTTTCGATACGCCCTGCCAACAGACGATCAGCTCTTTCAGTCAACTACCCTCGAAATTGGAGGCGAACAGACCATCCTCTCCAAAGTCACCTACGACTACTCAATTACCCCTTTTGAAGACTTTTTTCATCTCCCCCTTTGGGATCAAGACGACATCATGACCCTCAAAGCCGAAATAGTCGTCACCATCAATACCGACGTGCCCATCAAACACTTTTTCTCGACGCTTCCCAGCGAAGAGCTCTTCGATCAAACCGAAAAACAAGTCACCCTGCTGTTCCAAAAAGACGCCTTCAACCCCAATACCGACATCAATTTTTTCTGGAGTCACGCGCCTGAACCCATTTTGTCTTTTAATGTCCATCGCGAAACCTATCTCGGTCACTTCCTCCCCCCCTCCCCGCCCCGAGAAATCGAAGAAATCACTTTTCTGATCGATCAATCAGGATCATTGTATGGAGCCCCCTGGGAACGAGTTCAAGAATACATTCAGTTCTGGCTCGATCATATCGGATCAGACAAAAGGATTCGCATCATCTTTTTTGATGAAGGAATCGAATTTCTTCGCGCTGATTTTACCCAAAACACCAAAGAGTTTCGTCAGCTGGTCTTTGATGCCCTCCGAAGCATCAAACCCCACAAAAAAACCGACATCTCAACCGCGCTGAACCAGGTTTCAAAATACTGGGACAATGCCAATCCCAACCAAGCCCTTATTCTCGTCACCGATTTTGAAGAACGCTTCGACATCCCCGACCCGCTTCCCGCTCCTATTATTGTGCTGGATTTTTCTTCCGATTCTTCCCTCTATCTCAAAATCCTCGCCCAAAAAACCGGTGGGTTTTATCAAAAATTCTTTCGTACTCCCTGGCAGCTGATCGAGTCGGCGGAATTATGGGACCAGTGGACCAACTGGCGAGAACCCATTTCTCACGAACTAGTCCACCCCCTCGAATTTGAACGTGAAATTTTCCCGCTCGAAGTCCGATCTATTGCCAACTCGTTTTCCCCGGTTTTCATTGGCCGAAAAGAAACCAACTCGCCCCTTCCCAGTAACACCATTACCCATTTCCTTCCCCAAACCTGGGCAGCGAAAAGAATGGCAGAAAACCTCAAAACCTACGACTTTGAAAACGATGACATCCTGTATGCCATATTGGCGGTGGGAAGAACCTTCGGCATCAAAACCAATTTTTTCGACGAACACACCTCGTATGAAGAACTCAAACAAACCCTCTACAATCTCCAAACCGACGAAAGCCTGAACCGAACCATCGAACAAAACCTTCTCGAGCTCCAAAACCCTAATCGATTTAACTTTTCCTCCAACGCACGTTTTGCCGATTCTATCCCTTCCTACGAAGAAAACCCCGGTCACTGGCGACAATTCAACTTCCTCGATCTGGTAAAACCCAATACCTGGATCGAAATTGAGCCTTTCTCAGAAGCTCAAAAACAACTCTTCTTGTCTTTTCCCGATATGGTCAGTGAAGGATTTGGAATGGCCAATCAAACCGAATTTTGCACCCCCTTTCGCTGTATCAGTGTTCTGCACGAAAAACGAACCGAACCCCTTCGTTCGGATCGCGCCTTTTTTCGCGACTTCGATTCTCATCACTGGGCGCTCCCCTACCTGATAGAACTGGTGAATCACAACGTTCTCCAGCCAGAACCAAACGGCAAACTCCACCCCAATCGCCCCATAGATCGAGGAGATTTCGCCAAAATGCTGGTGGAATATCTCTGGACAACCGACCACTGGAAATCGCCTATCCCCATACCCTTCGAAGACACCCGCGCCACCGAATGGGCCGATGCAGTCAATCTATTAGTGCACAAAAAAGTTATACAAGGATACAAAGACGGCACTTTCCGCCCCCTCCAAAGCCTTTCTCGGGCCGAGGCCGTAAAGATCCTCCTTGCCACCTCTGGCTTCATCCCTCACGAAGACGAACTCCTAGCCCCCCCCCGATTTGAAGACGCCAATGGCTGGGAAAAACCCTGGGTCAACGAAGCGGTCGAAAGAGGTATCGTACGAGGATTCGACGACGGCACCTTTCGCCCCCACCAAAAACTTACCAAGGCCGAAGGAGCCAAACTCGTTGTGGAATTGAAAAAAGACTTAGGCTGGTAGAAATAGTCATTAGTCAGGAGTCATTAGTAAATAGTTGTACTTCCAAACAACTTTGACAAAAAAAGAGAAACAAGATAAGTAGTGCATCGTATCTGATCAGAAATAAGATAACACAGTTATTCACCGGGAATTCTCCCAACAGATCTGTCAGGTCATCGATCTTTGACAGTTCTTGAAAGAATAAATGCACTTCCAAAGAGAGGACCAATCATGAGTCAGCCAATCGTTCCAACAGGCGAAGCCTTTAGCACCAAACACCATACCCCCACCGTCCCAGAAGAGATTCAATGGGAGCAAGACGACATCACTCTAAAAAAAACAGATCTGCCCCAAGCGCTCCAAGATTTTCAGGGAGGCCACGTTAATCCTTTTCTCTTCCAAATTCAGGACACAGTATTCTTGTCCTGGTCCATCGTAGTAAATAATCATGCCGCTACAAGTCGTCAGCGTGCATGGCATCCCGAGATTCCTCATGAAAACGAAGAACTCCTCATAGTCATTATGGACAATCGAGAAATGGCACTCTCAACGCTGGAAAGATTTAGGAAATGTAATCCCCCAGGGGTAATCGAAGTCCTCAGTGAATACATCGATGTATACTTTCCCAAATAGAAAGGGGGGCTTCCCCCCTCCCTCCCCTGTTTCAAGAACTGTCCCTTTTTAATCCAAGACACCCCAAACTGAGTCTTCATAAGTTTTTTTATAAAAACATTTGCAATCTGAACAATTCTGGTGTACAATACTCTGATCTTTGAAATTTTTCGCCGAAAAAAAGCAGGGAGGGTCGAGTAAATGACCCTCAGGTAATTAAAAACGAATCTTTTTCATGGGCCATTTACTCAATTCTCTCTGCTTTGCGATGCCGCAACTGAAGCCTAAATCACTTCATTACGCGCACCACAAAACGAGAGAAAAGCGATTGGCATAAGAACGACTTAGACGATCTTCATCGCCCAAGCCGCTCTTCTCTACCAACCGTTTTGAGGTTTCACAAAAACATTATCCGTTAGAAGCTCCTTAATTTCGATTTCAAATCCCAATTAAATGCCTCTAACACAAAAGGATACCGTCGGTAAACGGAAAACTTACCAAAGTAAGGCGAGAGTTTCGGGGTTGATTTGCCCCCTTTAAAACGACAGAGCGTTTTCACCTCATATCCGAGTTCTTGAAGCGTCTCTGTCGTTTTTATTTATACAAAAGTACTCCCCTTCTCTTTTCATGCTTAATATTCTTCAAGAATGTTACTTCACTCCTTATTCATAAGTTCACAAGTTCAAAAGTTCTCCTCCCTCACTCTTTACTTAAAACCACCCCCGCCACCACAAAAACCGCCATCACCATCAGGGGAAAAAGTAGTGAGTTCACAAAAAAAGAATGCACCAACAAAGCCATAATTCCACTACTCAAGCCCAACGACAGCTCTCCCCCAGATTTTTTTTGTTTCCAATAAAGCCAAAACGATCGCCTCCAAATCCCTCCCCAAAACCACAAATAAATCAAAAAACCAACGGTTCCCGTGGTCACCAAAACCGTTAACAAAGAAGAATCCGACCCCCCCGCCGAAAAATAACTCTCATCCACAATCCCCTCTTCGGCCGCTCGATAGCGATAGGTATTAAAACCAATCCCCGCAACGGGATACTTTTGATACAACTCAAAACTTTTTCGCCAGCTTTCAAGCCTCAAAGAAGCCGTAGGATCAATTTCATCGGTATCTCTCATAACGATGGCCGCCAGAGTTCCAGCAAGCTCTCCCACCCTTTTTTGGGCTCGCTCATTAGACACCAGCCCCAAAATCGCGATCCCCACTCCCAACAAAATCACCTTTGGATCACGCCAGAGAAAAAACCACCCCAAACCAATCCCAGCAGCCAGATATCCACTTCGAGAAAAAGTCAGAAAAAGAGCCCCCAAACAGAAAAATATTAAGCTCCCGATCCAAAAACAAGCTCTCCCTTTTGATTCATCTTGCTCTCGCAACACCTCATACCCCCGTCCAATCATCACCGGAAGCATAAACCCCAACAGTCCCGCTACAAAATTTGGATCCATCCAGGTTCCCAAGAGTCTCCCGGTATGCGGATCCCATCCGCCTTCCTGAGAAAAATCAGAAATATCTGGAAAAAAATAAAACTGGAGATATCCCAACCCCACAACCAGTCCCACAATCTTAAAAAGTCCGGTCAAAACCCGAGGTCCCTCTTCATCCGAAAACAAATCCACCACCGCCCAAGCCCAAATCAAAAGCGAAAAAAAACGAACGAGATAAGCCCCCGACAGCACCGATTCTTTTAGTCCCAAATCCCAAGCCCCCAAAAGAAAACTAAATCCCGCCCAAAACAAAAAAACAAAACCCGGAATCAAAAAAGAAGCCGAAGGAATACTCCTATCAAGAACAATTTTTTTGAACAACCAAAAGAAGGCAAAGATCGGCAACAAAATATCCGTCGCCAAGATCCCACTCCCCCCCACATCCAAACGCAACAAGAGTCCGGGGACGAGCAAAGAAAGGCAAATCCAAAAGAAGGTTTTCATCGCGCACCAAAGTAACATAACCCAAAAAAAAGTAAAAAGTTCACAGATTATTGACTTAAAACAAAGGAGATGTATGAAACAAAAAGCGGCTCTTTTTCATTTTTTTTCAAGAAAGGAACTTCCCAATGGGAAATTATATTCCTCTCCATATCACCCCAACTCAACGTCGAGAAATGGGCCTGCGAATCAAAGCGAGAAGAGATGAGCTCAATTTGACTCAAGAAGCCCTTACAAGAGTTTCCGGTGTCTCTATCGCAACGATTCAAAAGCTAGAAGGTAATGATCCTAAAATAACCGGCAAAAGGACGGCCACCCCCCTTTCAATGGCCCTTAAAGTTCATACTAAGTGGCTCTGGACGGGAGAAGGGCCAAAAGTTAATAACCTTGCGCCAACGCCCCCCCTCGTTAATCACAATCACGTAATTGGAAAGGCCATCAAAACCGCCCGACTAAAACTGGGAATGACCCAAGAGGATCTCGCTAAAGCCGTTAAAACCACTCTTTGGACGATTCACAGAGTCGAAACAGGAGCCTTCGTGCGATCTTCCCCCAAGGCTGAAGAAGCTTTAGCATTCCTAACCAACGCTCTTGAAAAAATAATGGCTCAAGAACGTTCCGCCAAAGCAGCCAAATAATGTGGATTTTGAAAAGGAAGAAACCATTCTCTATCCTCTCAAACCACCCTTTCTTCTTCAGGGTCCTCCAACATCACAGGGCCCTTTTTTAATTATTCTTAAGCCATGAAAGTTGCTCACAAAATACGAAACACTAAACTTTGATCACCAAATAGAGATTCAATCCCTCAGAGTTTATTGATTATTACTAACTGTTAACTGTAAAACTATGCCCCCTCTTAATCCTTCCATCTTTCGAGCCTACGACATTCGCGGAAAAGCCTTCACCGATTTTGATGAAAAAGGCTTCTTCATCGTCGCTCAAGCTTTTGGCGTTTACATCGCCCAAAAATTTAACCTCGAAAAACCAAAAATATTTGTCTCCGGAGATGGTCGACTTTCTATGAAGACTCTTCACCCTGCCGTAACAGCCGGATGCGAAGCCGCCGGATGTGAAGTTACCTGGGGCGGCGCCATTCCTACACCAATCAACTATTTTGCGCTCCACAACAACGCCTTCGATGCCACCATTCAGATTTCAGCTTCTCACAATCCCCCCGAAGACAACGGGCTCAAACTCGTTGACCGTAACGGAGGCGTCTGCGGAGAAGAAATTCAAAAAATCAAAGCTCTCACTGAAAATATCGATGCCCCTCAGTCGGAATTTGGATCATGCGCCCATCAGTGCCAACCTCAAGAAATATGCACCCCCTACCACAAAAAGATAAAATCCATCATCCCCGACCAAAAACCACTTCGCATCGTCGTCGATGCGGGGAATGCGATTCCAGGACCTTTTTATCCCAACTTACTGAGAGATTGGGGGCACGAAGTAGTCGAGCTTTTTTGTGATCTAGACCCCAATTTTCCGCATCATCAACCCGATCCCGAACGACCTGATAATCTAAAAGATCTCCAAAAAAAGGTTCAAGATGAAAAAGCCGATCTCGGATTTGCCTACGACGGTGATGGAGACCGAGTCGGAATTGTCACTTCTCAGGGCAAAATCCTGAATGCCGACAAAATTATGTACGTATTATGCGCCGACTTCCTCTCTCGAAACCCCAGAGCCTCCATCGTAATAGATGCCATGAGCTCCGCCACATTGATCAACAAAATTGAACAACTCGGAGGGCAAATAATCCTCTCCCCCACCGGCCATTCCTACATCGAAGAAAATATGAAAGAAAACAATTCCCTCTTAGGAGGCGAACAAAGCGGCCACTTTATGTTCGGCGAAAATTTTTACGGCCACGACGACGCCCTTCTCGCCAGCCTCAAATTTATCACCGCCACTCAAGAAAAGCCTTCGCTGCTCGATGAAATAACCACTCAATGGCCTAAAATGAAAGAATACTGTGAAGCCGTCACCGTCGCCGACGAAAAAAAATTCCAGGTATTAGATCACATCAGTGAAACCCTTTTGTCACAGTACAAAGACGATCCCAAAGTAAAACTAAGCACCATCGACGGTGTCCGAATCGATTATGGAAATGGTGAATGGGCCATCATCCGATGCTCCAACACCGCTCCGATGATACGGGTTCGAGTGGAAGCCAAAGAAGAAGGGAGTTTGGAGGAAAAGAAGAGCGCGTTATTAAAATTCTTTTGACAAAAAAAAACAAACCCTTAGATTCACCTCCGCGTCAAAGACCGCTGGCATTCCATTAAGACCAGCCGAGACCCAGTTTCCACTACAGCACTACAAACACAAGCTCCGAGAAACAGTCATAATGCAGGTAAGAGTTTTTGACGCCAATATCTTACATTGGTGGTGCTTTAACATTTCAAATATAAACCATTCCATCACTGTTAATTGTTAATTACTAATTGTTAATTGTTCCCCCATGGCCATCTCAAAAGACAAAAAAACACAGCAGCTCAAAGCCCTTACAGAAAAACTAGAAAACGCCGCCGGCGTGGCTTTTGCTCAGTACAACGGCCTGACCGTTGAAGAAGCTCAAGTAGTACGAAGATCACTTCGTGAAAAAGGAATGAGCTATACCGTTATCAAAAAAACACTCATGTCTCTGGCCGCTAAAAACACCAGCAAAGGTGAATTCAGCGCCAACGACATCGAAGGCCCCGTAGCCATCATCATCTCACAAACCGATGAAGTAGCGCCTGCCGCTGCCATAAAAACACTGATCAAAGACCATCTCGACAAAGAAACCAACGAATCCAAATACGACTACGCCGGATCCATCTTTGAAGGAAAGTTCCTCGACAAAAAGGAAACCGCGGTTCTTGCCGCCACTCCAAGTCGAGAAGAATCGCTCTCCAAAATTGTGGGCATGCTCCGATCAGGGCCTCAAAAACTCCACGGCGTATTCAACTCCGGACTGCAAAAAATGCATTCTGTTATGGACCAAGCCGATAAATTTGCAAAGGCCTCTTAAGGTCAAATACCTATACACGTTTAATTACTTATTTATTTATAACCCCCTAAATCATGTCAGACGAAGCAACAACTGAGGTAACCGTTGAACTCAGCAAAGAAGAACAAGCAGTGGTTGATTCCATTGAAAAACTAACGGTCATTCAAGCAAACAACGTCGCTAAGTACTTCGAAGAAAAGTACGGAATTAGCGCCGCTGCTCCCGTAGCCGTAGCCGCCGCAGGTGGTGGAGGCGGAGGAGAAGCTGAAGCCGAAGAGGCAAAATCAGCCTACAATGTAGTCCTCAAAGACTGCGGAGCTCAAAAAATCGCCGTGATCAAGGTGATCCGAGAAATCACAGCTATGGGACTCGGAGACGCCAAAGGTCTTGCCGAAAGTGGAGGAACGATCAAAGAAGGAGTAAAAACTGAAGAAGCTGAAGAAATGAAGAAAAAATTCGAAGAAGCAGGAGCCACCGTTGAACTTGAATAATATTTCTTGATTCAGAACAAAAAAAGACACGAGATCACTCGTGTCTTTTTTTTGCCCCAAAAATTGTTAATAGCTTATTGTTTGCTGTTAATTGATTCCAATCCGCCACAAAAAGGGCGCAGAACTTCAGGAATAATCACACTCCCATCCTCCTGCTGGAAGTTCTCCAAAATCGCAATCAAAGGCCGACTCGAAACCGCTGTTCCGTTAAGACTACAAGCATACACTAATGATCCGTCCTTTCGACGAATTCGGGTATTAAGTCGTCGAGTCTGAAAATCATTACAAATAGAAGTCGAAGTCATTTCTCGATACTTCCCCTGCCCAGGCAACCAGGCCTCCAGATCATACTTTTTCGCAGCAGAATTCCCCAGATCGCCACAACACACATTCACCACCTGATAAGGAATTTTTAACTGCTGCAACAAATATTCTTCCATCTCTCGAATTTCCTCGTGCATTTCTCGAGCTTGTTCGGGCAGACAAAAAACCACCATTTCTATTTTTTCAAACTGATGAACCCGCAGTATTCCCTTCATATCTTTTCCATAGGTTCCCGCCTCACGCCGAAAACAAGGCGAATAAGCACAAAACTTCTGAGGCAGATCCCCTTCTTCCAATATTTCCCCCGCATAAAAACTCGTCATCGGAACTTCACTCGTTCCAATCAAATACAAATCATCTTCTCCCGGATTTACAATATAGTTTTCGTCTTTATCCAAAAAACCCGTTCCATAAATCGCTTCTTTTCGAGTCATAAAGGGGGGAATCGTGGGGGAAAAACCGCGTTTATTAGTCTCCAAAAAAGCCCAGTTCATAAGCGCCATTTGGAGCAACGCCAACTCGTTTCGCAAAAAATAAAAACGAGCCCCCGCCACCTTTGCCGAACGTTCAAGATCCAAAATATTCAAATCCTGAGCCAATTCCCAGTGTTCTTTGGGTTTAAAACCAAAATCGGGCTTTTCGCCCCAGGTCCGAAGCACCACATTTTCTGTGTCATCCGCTCCGTCTGGAGCCTCCTCATGTGGGGGCATGGGCAAACCATCCAATATATTTTTAACCGTCCCAGCCGCTTCATTCAGTTGCTCTTCCAATCCCTTCCGCTCCTCAGAAATCGTCTTCATTTCGGCCAATACTTTTTCTTTTTCTTCCCCACTCAACTGAGGAATCTGCTTGGAAACTTCATTTTGACGCTGTTTTAGACCCTCTACTTGCTGCAAAAGTTCTCTTCGCGACACGTCTGAAGCAAGTAACTCATCGATCACTGAACCTTCTACCCCCTTTCGGGCCAAGGAGCGTTTAAATTCATCGGGCTGAGTACGAATCGCTTTGAGATCGAGCATGGCAAAAAAGATTATTGCCCAAAGGGTACTAGAAAAAAAGATCCAGGCCAGAAAAAATTATCTTCTCAACTTGTGAAGCAAACGTCGTCTTACGTTGGCCTTAAAATCTCTTCCGTCGGTAATCAGCTCAACAAATCGAACAATTTTTGCTTTGGCCCAAAGCAAACAGCCCTCATCAGATAATTTCTCGGGACAAACCGTTCTCAGTCCTCTTTGAGTCAAAGGAGAAACCACCACATCTCCTTCAATCACGGTCTCTGAAGCCAACCCTCTTCTCGCTGTGCTCTCAAATTCTTCCATATTAAAGGTATAGGTCGTATTCAAGAGAGCCCTCCCAGGATTTTCAATCGAAAATCTATTCACCACAACCGGTTGTCGAATAGTAGGAGGATTTAGGGGAAGAGAGGCCTGATTCAAAACCAAAACTACCTTCTGCTGCACCTGATCAACATTTATAACCGGTTTGATGGAAGCCGCCTCTTGTTTGGGCCCCTGCATCGGAGAACAGGAAGCAAGAAAGAGAGAAAGTGTCCCAACTTCTAAATACGAAAATGAACGCCTACTCATATTTATAAAGTTACCGATTCACATAAGGGGGTTGGGAAACCCTCCTTCTCAGCTGCTCAACAAACTCTAAAAAGTTTTTTTTAACAGCCCTTCCGATCATAATAGAAGCTTTCCTTAATTTAATAACATCATTATATCGAACTTTTTCATGACAAGCTGGACAAGATTTATCCAAACCCGACTGTGTCGACAAATCCAACTTTTCCCCATTAATCACCAGTTGAGGTTCTGCGTTTCTCAAAATAGTAATGGCCATACGTGAAAAATCTTCAGAAGGAAGGACTTTTTCTCCTCGCCTATCTAAAACCCCTCCAACTCTTCTTCCAAATTCATAAACAGGGGAAGGGAAAGGCACTTCCAAATCCCCTAAATGCATCACAATCCCCTCTTGCTCTGAATCCGGCACAATCAAATCGGTTGAAATAGGCATTTCCTCAGCAGAAGCCACCGCTACACCGCCCATCATGGCCACCCCTGCTAGAGCCGGAAAAGCCGCTAATCGAAGACTCATTTTTATTTATCACAAGACAAACAAGGAATACAAAAAACAAGAAAAATGTCAAGACACCATTTTTTTTAAAAAGCAGGACTCCAGCGGCATCTACACCGCTGAAGTCCAAATACAGAACCCCATACCCCTCAATGGGTCCAGCCACCAGAAGGAGAAGACATTGTTTGAACCTTTTCATGAATCAAAGTCTCCCACTCTATCGGATCGGCAGTAGCTTCTATGGTCCTCCACTCAACTGACATAATGGCTGATTTCCCTTGCTCCAATATCACCTCAACTCGAAGATCTCCCGTTGGGCCTCCCAGAATCCGAACAAAGAAATCGCTGGTCGACAGGGAACTAATTTCGCGCAAGGTGGTATTATCATGCGCCGAAGGTTTCGGTTCTGGGTCTTTTGAAGTCAATCCCCAACAAAGAATTCTATCCGCCAGCGAAAACAGTTCTTCCATCCCTTCAGGATAAACCGTTGAAACCGTCGCAGAAGAAACCTGCTTGGTAAGATGGATCTTGGTGATACAGAGTTGGTTTCCCTCCCTTCGTTCAACCTCTCCAAACCAAGAAATCATGAAGGAACGACGACTCGACAAAGCCCGAATATCCTCCAAGACATTTACGGGAATTAAAACAACATACGGATCATGAGCCATAAAATCCCCCAAAAAGTAAGTGTTGGTTTCAGAAACTATACATGTAAATATATACTTACACAATTAAGTCAAGAAAAAGGCCAACTTTGACAATCCCCCAGCAATAAATACATTAAATCCGTTCGAATCAATTTGAGCGATTAGCTCAGCTGGCGAGAGCGTCCCAATTATCTCGGGACACTTAACAGCTCAAACAAAAAAAGAAGAATACATCCAGAAAGACAAGGGCGGTTAGCTCAGCTGGCTAGAGCGCCTGCTTGACTCGCAGGAGGTCACAGGTTCAAATCCTGTACCGCCCACCAGATTCATAAAGAAAGCGACTAACAACATTTTTTTCAATCACTTTTGGGGAGATAGACGTAGAATTTGCTCCGCAGAAAACAATTTGTAATTCTGGAAAAGAGGTAAATCATCTACATAATGATAGTTTCCCTGCTCTTTTTGTTCTACCAATCGCTGAAAAACCACCTCAATCATCAAACGAATAACCCGTCTTTTAAAAGCCTGCCTCGCTTTTTTTCGTTTTAAGAGATAGGGCCTTCTTTGTTCTAATGGCATATCTCGAACTCTTCTCCACCCCTTTCCTTGATAATCAACCGAAAAAGTAAAAGTACCCAACACACGAGAACTAGAAAGATGAGTCCCCGAAATATAATGAGTCCCATTCGCATTTTTTTGATTTGACCGTCTCAAGTCAGCATCCCCATCCACCATTATCGCTCCAGGAACGGTATCTGTTACCCCCTGATGATGTAGTATTTTAAGCCATTTCAACTTACCATGCCGAATGGCCCTATCTACCCGCATCTGAGAAATCGCCCTTAAAAAATTAATCGGTCTTTGTTTCATTCGATCCCCCTTTTTGCTCCCTGGTTCTCCCAAACAATGAAAGTCCGTTCCTTCCCGAACTCCCATACTTAAAAAACTATCCAAGTTTCCAGTGGGAACAAATTCCCCCTCTTTCTCCACTTCAAAAGGTGTAAAATGAAATACCGGCAATGAACCAGGCCAATATTTCGAGAATAAATATCCTAACTCTGAAGTAGTACCTTGTTTTTCCATAGCGAAAACTATTTAACCATCCTCATAAAAACATCAAAAAAAACAACTAGCCTTTTTATGCAAAACATATAAACTATAAACATAAGTTTGTCTCGAGGCTTTTTTGACCTCGAGCAACCTCTTTGACAACCCCCAGCACTCCCAAATAGGAGGGAAAGAAACCATGAACATTCTCTTGGTAAACAGAGATCCTACAAACGGCATCATAATGAAAGGACTCCTCGAATCAGCAGGACACATCGTTGAAATCGCAACGACACCAGATGAAATCACAGCAAGACAATATGGCTCCACTCCTCCTCAAGCCATTGTTGTAAAAATGGCCCGAAGCTCCCCATTTTCCATCAGTACTATTCGTTCAAACTCTGATGTGCCAATATTTGTGACTCTGGAAGAAGACCTACAAAGCCTGGCAAACAAATACGAAAAAGAAGGAGCCAACCAATGCTTTCTTCCCGGATTCAAGATGGAAGAACTCAAAAGTGCACTGAGAAACATCTGAGAATCCACTCTTGGGTTGTCACCATAACGTCACCGAACTCTTTCGGTGACGTCCTTTTATTGGTAGATAAACTAAAGGTTCCCTGTTAATTACTATTTATTCTTAAATACCTCATCGGATCCACATACATCCCCCCACGCAAAACCTCAAAATGCAAATGTGGTCCGGTGGTAAAAGACCCGGCTCCTTCTTCGCCTTTGGTGCCTCCAGTTCTTCCAATCAAATCCCCCTTTTTTACCATCTGCCCTTCGTTTACCAGAATATCCGAAACATGCCCATACACCGTGTGCAGATCATAATCATGCTCCAGAGCAAAATAAGAATACCCTCGCCCATTGGTTTCAACTTTCACCACCTGGCCATCAGCCGGCGCAAAAATATCGGTTCCTTCTGGGGCTACAAAATCTATTCCTTTGTGAGATCGCCCCATGGCTTTTTCATACTCGGGATCTTCAAATCTAGCCGCAATTTTTATAGGTATATCCAGAGGAAAAGAAAATCTTCCGCCCTTTTCAGAACTCGAGGATTCATCGGTCTCAATTTTTTGGGCCATCGAGTCCATTCGCTGTCGAAGAATCTGAAGCTCAATTGTAGAATCCGCTTGTTGACGTCGTAAATTCTCAACCTCTCGAACTAATTTTCCTTCTGAATAATCCAAATAATCAGCCTCATTGGCTTTCTGTTCCAACGCCTGAGACAAAGCCGTACGATCCACCAACAAAGCTGTCTTCAGCTCCACCAAATCCTTTAGAAGTTTTGCCCCATAGCGTTCTCGCTGTGCCAAATCCGACTTCAGTCCATCAAGTTTTTTGATCTGGGTTCTTTTTTCGCTTTCCAATCGCTGACGATGGGTCCTTTCCTGAAAAAGTTCAGAAACCGATTTCTCAGAAAAAAGCCAGCGCAGAGGATCTACAGCTCCTTCTCGAGTTGAAAACCCTTCCCGACGCAAAAAATCGGCCTTCAACATCTGAGCCAACTTTTTCTGTTCAATTCGAATATGAGACTGTAAATACGTTCGATTTCGGGTTACCTCTCGAACCTCCTGCTCCCATTTTTCTACCTGTGCAACTACGGTATCAATCTTATTTTTCAACTGGGAAAGTTGTGCATCCCCAGAATACAGATCCGACTCTACCTGCTCTTTTTGATCAAATATTGTATTCAGCTTATTTTCCTTTTCTCTTAAATCCTGCTCAATCAAATCCAGCGCATCTTCTTCGAAAAAAATATCCTCCTTTACCTGATCCCAGTCACGACGAGTAACATGCTGAGGAACTAATACTTCCAGCTGCTCAACCCCCTCTTGAAATGAAGCCTCTTCATCGAGTCCCTGAACCGAAAAATCCTGAGGCGAGGCCTCCTTTTTTTTGGGGGGCGTGATCAGTTCAATCAACGATTTTCCCCCCTTCCAAAATCCGTCCAAAACGGCATTCAGAGACTCTCCCACGGTGGCAAAACACACCGTCGGAAGAAAAAAACAAACCACAAGCCACTTTCTCATCTGGGCCATTGTATGGAACAAAGGCCCCTTTTTCAATGAAGCAAAGCACAAAGAAAATGCATTTGTCAGAATTGACAAAGTATTTTTATAAAATAAAAAGAAGATATATTGAAGATCCTCAATCATATTGAGGTCCTCAGTTCCCTCACAACAGATCTTTTACGTTTCAGAAAAAGTGATTATTTTCGAACTTAAAAGATCTTCAACCATCAAGGAACCCTTATGAAAAGAACCGTTTGGCTCTTATTGGCTTTTTTTGCCAGTTTTCCCTGTGGGGCCAGCGAACGCGGGTCCCTTAGTTCCACCACTCCCAAGACACTCTTAGGAGTACAACTCTCTCAACAACCTTCTCACGAAGGCTCAGACGAAAGAGTCTACAAGTTTAGCCCCTACGTTCAGGTCCGGGTCGGAGGAAAGAAAAAAGCGCGAATTTCAAACCAGACCTTCAACATCGATCTGATCAACGAAGGGAACTTTATTGCGGGGGGGACACTCAAGATTCGTCCTGGAAGAACTGCCCCCAAAAACTCTCTTCACCAACGCCTCCCCGAAGTAGACAAAACCACAGAAATTGGAGCCTACCTTCGGGTGGAAAAACCAATTTCCGACCGTGATCTCCTCTACTTCAAAACCGCCTTCCTCTCCGACCCCTTCAGTACCGGTCATAAAGGAAGCGTCTGGACCCTGGCAACCGGATGGGAGAAAAGAATTCATCCAAAGCTCTCTCTTGACCTGGAACTAGAGACCACTCTGGCCAGCAAACGCTACATGAACAAGTTCTTCGGTGTTTCCACCAAGAGTGCGACCAAGACGGGGCTCAAACCCTACAATCCCAACAGCGGATTCAAAGACGTCACTCTGAAGATAACAACCGACTACCTGTTCTCCGAAGAATGGATACTCCAGGTCACCGGAAGCGGTCGTTGGTACACCAACGAAGCCGCTGATTCTCCCACCGTAGAGTATCCCCACGGACCGTATAGAGAAGGACACACCAATGAAATCCAACTCTGGGGCGGATTATCGCTTATCCATCAATTCTGAAGCGCTGTTTTCTGTTGACCATCCCACGGCCTCGCCGTGGGATGCTTTCTTTTTGTTTTCAGGAATGACGAAGTTTTGCTAACCACAGATACGGAATAATTTGCGCTCCAATTGGTAGATTATTTTTTGGTTGCCCCCTAAGGTATACATAGTTTTTTCTTCCCCAATGGATTCCAGCTTTTTTCACGATCAAATCACTAATCACTACCAATACGAAAAGTGCCACCTCGACCACGATCCGAAAAGACCCTGGACGCTCCTTTTTGCAGTCATTCTTTCGGCTCAGTGTACGGATAAAAGAGTAAACGCCACCACCCCCAAACTCTTCAGCACCTTTCCCTCTCTCGAACACTACGCCGCACGCCCCATCGAAGAACTCGAAAATATTATTCGCCCTCTTGGTTTTTTTCGTTCCAAATCAAAAAGTCTCAAAAACGCGGCCCAAAAGCTCATTTTGGACTTCAAGGGGCTCGTCCCCAATAGCATGGAAGAATTGACCTCGCTTCCGGGAGTGGGCAGAAAAACCGCCAATGTTATCTTGTGGAACCTGTTTGAAAAAAACGTCGGGTTTGTAGTCGACACCCACGTGGGTCGCATTGCCCAAAGAACCGGTCTGAGCACAAACCATACCCCCGAAAAGATAGAAAAAGATCTCATGAAGTGCCTCCCCCAAAAAGACTGGGGACGTCTCTCCCACATGCTGGTTCAGTTTGGAAGAGATACCTGCTCTGCTCCCACCCCAAAATGCTCGAAATGCTTTCTAAAAGAAAAATGTCCCCAAAAAGGAGTGAAGAAATCAAACTAGTAACGCTTAACAAATTCGGTTAAAGGCAGGCCTTCCACTCGAAATCCAGAACGGAATTCATCCCCTTCAGCCGACCAAATAAAGTTTTTTCCCTTGTTTCTGAGGGATTCGTTCGTTCCCACCTCCAAGGCTGAATCATCCAACAGCCGAAGCCACAAAGCATCTGAAGCAGCAAAACCAAGGGCATCATCTTCCAGCGCTACAGAAAGAGTGAGTTCCAAATCTTTTCCTGGATAAATTCCAACTTCTTCCTTTGCCGTAAAAGAAACAAATCTTCCGTCTCGAATCGAAACCTCAAAAGGCTCAATGGTCTGAACTCCCCCCAAAAACCAGAGCTTAAAATCATCTTCTGTCATCCCCTGCGCAAAATTTAAACCTCGAGCCTCAACCTCAAAAGAGATTCGATCCAACACAATTTTTTCCTCAGTGGGATTGAATAACTGAAGCTTATAAACCGGTTCAGTTCGCCCCAAAACCAAAAGTCCTGATTGATCAGTGCCCCCAGACTTACGAACATGCAAAGCTGGTTTGTAATTCGCAACCGGTTCTTCTCGCTGGGTAACAGGTTTTTCTTCAAATTCTCTTTGCTGCGCCTTTTGTTGATTTCGATCATAAAGCGTTTCCAATAAACCACCAGAAGGAACTGGCTTCAAAGGAGCTGGATCTTCAACCTGAAACGTCCGATCCACTACAAAGTTCGGAATTCTTCTTTTTCCTCCTCCAACTTGAGGATGATATCGAAACGCTCGAGACTCATTTTTTTTTACACGGCTCTTTGTTGCCCCAAAAGAACGATTCCATACCGATCTCGACCTATTCTTTCGAGAAGTGGTTCCTGACTTTACAACTCGAGGCTCAGCACTCCTCTTGAGTCGACTCATTCCCCGCAAAGCTCTAATCCTATCCCGCACCTTCTGATTCGTAACCATACTACTTTTTACCTGTTTCTTTCCCCTTCGATTCTTCTTATTATTCTTTGCCGTTTGTTTCAGCGAAAAAACTCGTTTCCCCACCGAAGACATATTAAGCGTCTCATCATAAACACTTCGTCGAGGCATTTTTCGTACAAATCGTAGCTCATCTCCTGTCTGATAATGCCGCAGCATACGATTTACCTTCGACTGAAGAGAAGCGCCTTTTGCTTCCACAGTCCACAAACAAAAAGCCAATCCCCACAAAGCCACAAAAACCATCAATCGCCTTCTCATTTGGTTTATTTTTATTTATTACCCACAAATCATACCCACATCCCTTCCAATATACAATTTGACACCCCCGACCAAACCCCCTAAATTCCCTTAAGAATACTGCTTTTTACCCCTATTCCCCCATGTTTGTCGATGAAGTCTCTCTCGAAGTTTATGCCGGAAAAGGCGGCGATGGGGCCGTTCATTTTCGACGTGAAAAATTCATCCCCAAAGGCGGCCCCGATGGAGGAGACGGGGGAAAAGGGGGAAATATCATCTTCAGAGCAGTCCACAATGCCCACACCCTGACCGACTATCGATCAAAAAAAGTATTCAAAGCAAAAAACGGAACCCCCGGATCAAAAAACAACATGACGGGAAAAAACGGAGAAGACCTGATTCTCAAAGTCCCCGTAGGAACCCAAATCAGAAGAAAAGATCATAAACGAATCCTCGCCGACCTGACCAAAGACGGACAAGAAGTCGTTCTCGCCAAAGGCGGCCAAGGCGGTAAAGGAAACGCAGGTTTTGTTTCCTCCGTCAGACAAGCCCCCAACTTTGCCGAAAAAGGAGACGAAGGAGAACACCTCAACCTTGATCTCGAACTCAAACTCGTCGCCGACGTAGCCCTGGTCGGTTATCCCTCCGTAGGGAAATCAACTCTGATTTCCGTCATCTCCAATGCCCGTCCAAAAATTGCCGAATATCACTTCACCACCCTGGTCCCCAACCTGGGAGTCGCAAAAATTGATGAAAACGAATTGATCGTCGTAGATGTTCCCGGGCTTATCGAAGGCGCCCACGAAGGAAAAGGCCTAGGACATCAATTTCTTCGACACATCGAACGCTCCAAGTTTGTGATCCAAATGATCGATGCCACCTCCGACACCCCCCTAATCGACTATGAAACCATTCGATCCGAACTCGAAAAGTTCTCCCCCACCTTGGCCGAAAAACCCTTCGTCCCCGTCTTTACCAAAATTGATCTGACCGATGAAGAGCTGGAAGAATTTTTGATGGATGAATTTAAGAACAAATTTAGTATTCAACCAATAAAGATTTCAGCCGCCACACACGAAGGACTCACCGAAATGCTACGATATGTGGCCGCTCACATCCCAGAAGAAGAGGAAGAAGCTGAAACCAATGAAACAATCCTAAAAGAGGAAAAACCAAATGCAGCTGATACTCTCTATCAGGAGGAAGAATCAGATGAATCAACTCCAGTGTTTAGACCCGCCGAAACCCAGGATCCCCGAAAAGTAATCATCGAACGCACTCCCAACTGGTGGACGATCAAAAACGAACGACTCGAACAGATTGTTCGACAAACCGATCTGGACAATGAAGAAGCTCGACACCGAATGTACGACGTGCTCGCCAAATGGAACATCCCCAAAAAACTAGAAAGAAAAGGCGCCAAGGCCGGCGACAAGATGCTGATCGGAACCGAGTTTTGGGAGGTGAGACTTTAAGGAGTAAAATATCGTCCGAAAAGAAGTAAGTATTAAGAAGTAAGAATTAGGGGGCTTTAAATTCATTGCCTCTTTCCTCCTGGTGCTTAATTCTTAATTCCTACTTCTTACTTCTTTTTAAAATTCATGCCAATCCCCTCTCTTCTTCTCCGCGGCGGAACCCTCTTGGGTCTCTCGGCCATCGGCGCCAAATTTCTCGCCCTGTGGCGAGATCGATTACTGATCGATATTTTTCAGGACGGACAAACAATCGATCTGATATTCGCAAGTTTTCGAATCCCCGATTTTTTCTTTTTCCTCCTGATCAGTTCCACCGTTTCGACCCTGCTGATTCCTCGCATCACCGATCTGGAACCAGGCCAAAAACAGACCCAATTCTTTTCCAGCTTTTTGTGGGGCGTAGCTTTCTTTTTTAGTCTGATCTGTGGAATCGGAGTACTTGGAGCTAAATTTATCATCCCCCTGGTGGCCAGTGGTTTTACTCCCGAACTTCAAAACCAAATGCTCCCCCTGACCCAACTCATATTTGGATCTATCTTTTTGCTTTCCCTCTCTTCGGTGTTTGCCGCCTATCTCCAGTTCAAACATCGCTTCATTTCTATCTCTTTAGCTCCGGTTCTCTATACCGGAAGTATGTGCCTGGTACTGCTCGGACTCAGAGACACCTACGGAATATCCACCGTTGGAATCGCCGCTTTGACCGGAGCCACCCTTCACCTACTCATCAATTGTTCCACCTTCTTCCTGACACACGGGAAAATCGGATTTTTCTGGAAAAAACCGCTCGCCGCCTGGCACAACTTTAAAAACGATTTCCTGGCCCGAGTACTCAATTCCGCCGCCTTTCAGATCAACCAAACCCTCGACATTGTGATTGCCAGTTTTCTCCTGGCCGGATCGGTCGCGGCTTTTTCGATCGGAAGTAACCTGGGGCACGTACTACTTTCGATCGTAGGAATCGCCATTGCCAATGTGGCCTTCCCAAAACTCACCCAAAACAAGAACAATTTTTGTGAACAAAAAAAGATTCTCTGTTCTTCCACCAAATGGATTTTGTTCTTCACCATCCCCACCGCGATTTTCGGGATCTTTTTCGGCAAAGAGATACTTCAAATCCTCTTCAACCTCTCCGATCTATCTTTGGAAATGACAAAAACGGTCTTTGTCTGGACCGTCGCTTCCCTCCCCGCCGCCTGTCTCATCCCTATTCTGGCTCGTTTTTTTCTCGCCAACGACGATGCTCGCACCCCACTCATTATCAACGCCCTGTCTCTGGGAATCGCCACCACCCTCGCCGCCATTCTCGCCCTCTGGGTCTTCCCTCCTCAAACCGCTATTTTGGGACTCGCCCTAGGAAACTTCACCGCCAACTATCTTTCGGCCGGTATGTTTGGCCTTCTCGTCTATCGAAAATTAACAATGAACAATTAACAATAATCAGTATTGGTTTTTGCTTAAAAACAAAGAGCTCAGTTGTCCCACACAATTCCTATGCTAAAATACGCCCAACATGAAGTGCTCAGCCAAAAAACTACTCTCTCTCCTCATTGTTAATTGCTTATTGTTCACTGTTAATTGTTCCGCTTCCCTCTCTAACCCACTGCACACCGATCAGGTCATTGTGGTCAACGATGGAACCGTGGAAGGTACCGGGATTTTATCGGACGTTGATGGAACAATATTTTTAGAGTTTCTCGAAGGGCTCAACGTTATGCTCAGCAAAAGAAAAACTCGATTCACCGGAGAAATTTTGGCTCCAGCTATTCTGGACACGCCCCCATTAGATCCCCCTCGAGCCCGAATGATAAATGTCTTCACCTTTGAGATCCTCACCAACACCGGAGACGAAGTGACCTTTATCGACAAATACGCGCTGATGAACAAAAAGACCCGCGCCAAATTACAACTCGACAAACCCGCCAACGACGAAAGCGAAGAACCCGTAAAACTCACTCAAACGCCGGGGTTTTCTCTGTACGCCAAATTCCCCAAAGACGAATCCGTGGGAAAAATGGCCATCTGGGAGTTTGAATCAGAAAAAGAACGATGGAAAAGAATTGGTGGACGCACCGAAGACACGGAAGACGAAACCGTTCAGATCTTCATCGCCATCCTGTCCAAAACGGGAACCTACGCCCTTTTCGACGAAAACCCTTCGCCTACCTTTACTCCCACCTTTCCCATCGACCAGGTCCAGCTCGCTCCTCCCGCTCCAAGCTTTGAAGCCCCCTCCCTCCCCTTTGGGGAAGAAATCCCGACAGAAACCGGAGAAGCCCCACTCGAAGACCTCGAACTATTAGGCGAAGACGATTTGCTCCTACTCGATTCAAAACTGGATTTCCCCGAAGAAGTTCCCGCGCTCGAAGAATACGAAGTCCCTGCCCTCGCTTCTGCGCCCTCTCAAATTTCTCCAACCGACCAACTCAACACCGAAGTACCCGCGCTCGACGAACTGGATTTCCCCGAAGAAACCGCCGCCATCCCCAACACTCAGTTTGACTCTCCCCAAAACATAGCCTCTCCCCTTCCCAATCAACCCATCGCAAATAACCAAAATCCCCCCCTCGCCTCTTCCCTCCAGGCCAACCTCTTCTCTTCGGCCGAAGAACCTCCCCAAGGCCCTCTTCCCAAATCTGGAAACGAAGAAAAGAAGCCATTAAAAATACCTTTCGGGATTATTCTGGCCATATCAGCGCTGATATTTAGCGGGTTTTTGGCAGTGAGGAAGAAGTACTAAAAACACGTCATTCCATATGAGGAATCCTCCTTTTTTTAATGAGAAAAAGGAAGCAGTCTCTATTTTTTAGAAGTAAAGGAGGGGGTTTTGAATACAAAAACACCATGAAACACTTTTAATAAAGCGAAAAAAATGATACAATGAACAGATTTATTATTCAAAAAAAATGACTCAAAAAGAAAGAATCATCAAAAACATAAAAAGAAGACGCATTCTTCTGGAAGAATTAGAACAACTAAAAAAAGGAACCTACCTTCCAAAACCACTTCAAAAAGAAAAATAAAATGATCGAAACCGCCACAGCTGAGACCTTCAATAAAGACGCAATTCTGAATTTTTCACCAAAACAATTGGCTGAGTACATCACTCAAATCGATGAAGATGGTGAGTTAGCAGAATTTCTCGACACCGCACTGGAAGATCCTGAACTCGTGGCTTTCTTGAGTTACTGGGAAAAATGGCTGGAAAAAGACCGTCAAAGACTGGTGGATGACATCATTAAAGAAAAAAAAGAAGCCTATCCCGAAAATAGTGAGTCGCTGCCTCTTGAACTCGAAAAACGATTTAGTCCTCGAGAGCTCCAATTGATTTTTTCAAACGTTGGAGCCATACAGCTCACCTTTGGATGTTCCAAAGGATGTCCTTTTTGTGGTCTTGACGCCATAAAAGACGCCCGAGAACATATCCCCTATTCTCAATTGGCCAATCTTTTCACACAATACGGAAAACAAATCGGCCTCACTAAACCATTTCTTTATTGGGCCTCTGAGCCCTTCGACTACGAATCATGGGACAATTCTCAAAAAAGGACCTACCAAGATATTCATGAATTGGCTACCGAATTTGCCAGCTACGATCCCGGGGTCACTACAAGAGAAACCAAAGAACCTGACTGGATGCAATTTCTTGATAATTCAAAAAAAGGAGGAGAAAGAAGAATCAGTACTTACGGACTAAATCCAAAAACGGTTGAAAAAATTAAAGATAACACCGCCCAAAATGTAATAATCACAGTTGGTGATGGAGAAAAACACCAAAAAGGGATAGGAATCAGTTTTGACGAATCCAACACCGAATTAACAAAAGGGACTGGCTGCATAGACGGTATATTGATAACCCCAAGAGGACTGTACAACGTTGCCCAAACAGATCTCAGTTCAAAAAACCCGCAAGGTCAAATCATCATTCCTCTAGAAAATATATCCGATAAAAAACCAAAAATCGGAGAAAACATCGAAAATGTATTAAAAAATTATGTCATCAGACAACAACGAAATGTTAGTAATATACCATCGCGCAAATTAACTATTTGTGGACAAAGTGAACTCTGGGAGATCGAATTCAACTCTGAAAATAAAATTACGGCCGTTGAAGATCCTTCAAAAAAAATCTTGCAATCAATAAAAATTGAAAACATCCTACTCCAAAGAAAAAATCCAAAACTAGAAGATTTCGAACAACTATTCCCTCCCGAAACAGAGGTAACCGTTTACGGAGAGGATATGCATGGATGCCTTGCTGTTGGGGAACCAACAGAGTTAACAATTGATCCAACAGAGGACACAACAAAATGTGATCACTGGAAAGAATGGGAAAAAATCACTTGGGAAGAGGTAATCCATAAAATCGGAAAACTAAAAACAAAAGCAATAAGAAATTTTGGAGAAACAAGACTCGCTTACGAATAATATCCCCAATTAAGCACACAACCTCAAAACTCAAAAGTTAAAAAGTTCAAAAGTTCCAAAACTACTATTTACTCCTTCTCAACTTTTATCCTCAAATACTTCGACTCTCTTCGGAACGGATTAAACTTCGTTCCCCCACCTTCGTAAAACTTTCCAAAAAACTCAATAAACTGCAGACGACCGGTGTGGATGAAAGCTCCCAAAAGCGAGAGCACCATATTGAGCGAATGTCCCAATACAATAATGACCACCGCCACCACCGTCCCCACATAAGGCACGCCCACCATATCTCCAATAATCCCCCCCGTCATATTCATCGCAAATCCGACCACTCCCGTAGCCAATCCCAACGCCATAAGACGAGAATAACTCAGAAGGTCCGAAAGGTAGGCCGTCACTCCATAGAGCCCCAAAAGCCCAGAAAAAGGCTTGAGCAACCAGTTTTTTTGGTCTCGACTTTGGGTCACCATCAAGATCCCCGCCCCCACCAGGGTAAGTTTTCCGAAAAGCGCTTTATCCAGTCCCAGTTGATCAGAAAGTCCAAATCCAACAATCATCAACAAAAAGAAAAACCACGCCCCAGGATCACAGATCGCCCCCATATAGTCTTTGTTTGAAATTCGCTTGGCAAAATCCAAGGCCACCCCCAAAAGCAGCTGCACCACTCCAAAAGCCAACGCCGTCAGCAAGAAATTAATCGAACCAGATCCCGCCATTGGGTTAAGGATTTGGCCTCGAAAAACCTTCACGGCTTCTCCATTGGCCTGTACTTCCCAGTGGGTCATAATTTCTGGCACCTGATCAGGCGTAAGCCCAAAATACCCTCCCAGCAAAACACCCCCAACAATCGCGGAAGTTCCACAAATGAGCAACAAGCCCAAAGCTTGTTTTGCCTCGCGTGAAAATTTTCCAAACAGGATAAAAAACAACGCCGCTCCGGCCAAAATAGATCCATATCCCACATCGGACAAACACGTCCCAAAGAAGATCACAAACGCCACACTCATCCAGGGAGTCGGATCAAACTCTTTGGCTTTAGGCAGACCGTACATCTCGACAAGAGGCTCAAAAGACGCCACCCCCATCTCGTTAGACAAAAGTACTGGTGGTTCTTCGCCTTTGGCTAATTTTAGTTTTTCTACGACCACCTCTCCCACAAACGTGTTTTTCAGCCATTTTTCGAGCTTGGCGTATTCAGCTTTTGGCAGCCAGCCTTCGAAAGCAAAAAGATATTCAGATCGAAAAATCTTGTGCTGAAGATCGTTCTTTCTTTTCCACCACAAATTATAATCGTACAAAATTCGCAGATCTTCCAGATTAGACGACAACTCTTCGGCTTCTTTTTCATATCCCTGCAGCTGCTGAATCAATTGTTTCTCTTTTCGCTTCAGTTCTGATCGTACTTCTTTCACACCTTCCCCTTCATAATCAGCCAGGTCGGTCATGTAGTCCAAGAGCTCGAATCCAAACTCCGTCAACAAATCCCAAACCTGGGAAGAAAGATCGTTATAGACCGTCACTCGAATATAGGTTTTGGTGTGATCCCGAGAAAGCACCTGAAGATCCATCAGGTTCGATTCTCCCGCCACTCGAGACAAAAATTCTTTTTCCTTCCCCTTCTGAATCGATCCTACCCAAGTCGAAGTCTGGGCGGTCGAATAGTCTTCTGCCAGGGGCAGATCAAATAAACCCAACTGATCCAAAAGCCCTCTTTTAGAAGGAATTCGAGCTAGCTCATTTTCCGCTCGCACCATTTTGTCTTCCAGTTCTTCACACAGTCTTATCACCGATTCTGAACGCGTCGAAAAAGCCTTTACCCTTCGGCGTGATTCATTCTCACCCATAATCATTTTTCCCCCGGTCAACAAAGATTCCATCTTTGATTTTGGACCTTCATAGGTCGACAAAAACCGAATCGAAAAATCAATCCGTGCCAGATCAAAAACCCCAAAATAGGTTTCGGCCTCACTTGTGGAGCCCTGGATCAATTCATCGTTTTCAATCACATCCACCACCCCCGATCGATGCAACTCCTGCATCAATACCTTGTAGTGTTTTTTATAACCCGTAACCCGAATTTTCTGGAGTGGTACTTTTGCCATTAGACCAATACTTCATTAACAAAAAACATTTCCGCCGATCCCATCAATTTTTTGAGACGCTCAGTGGCTTCTTTTTCCAACTTTTTCCCCTCCGATCCCCCTTCTTTAACCGCTATCTCATAACTTTCTTTGGCTTTCCCCTGAGCCACCTTTAGTTTTTCTCGTGCCTGAGTCGTTCGTTCTTCTTTCAGTTCTTTCAGTTTTTGCTCCTGTTTCTTCTTTTCAGAAGCCAACGCCTCTACCGATTTCTTCTTTGCCTTATCAATGTTGTCCTGAGCCTTTTTCTCGGCCTTCTGAACCTGAACCAAAAAATCATCACTCGTCATCGTTTTGCAGGGTTAAATGCGAGAGGGATTGTGTCTTTAATTAGGGGTTTGTCAAGGTGTTCAGAGATGAATTATGGATGCATGAATCATGAATTATAGGAGGGCATATCTCCAAAGTCATTGACAGAACCTAATCTAGTACTAAAATCCGCCCCGAATAAGAGGTCTCATGCCTCATTGTTAATTGATTATTGTTAACTGTTAATTGAAATGACCAACCGATCTACCCCCAAACAACACGGCGGCCACGAAATCAACCAACGTCGAAGAAAGTCCGTTATGCGAAAACGGTTCAACAAAGCCAAAGCCCGACTCAGAAGAGAAAAGCTAAGAGCGCTGGGCCTAAATTGCTAGACGTCCCTGCTTCTTCTTCCGATTATGGGTGCTTTCTTTGAGAAAGCACTTTTTTCAAAGTCGTTTGTTGTTTGTTGTTTGTTGTTTACTCTATTGTTAATTGTTAATTACTAACTGTTAATTGCCAATCCCATGTCCCAAATAACCCTCTACCAATCTCAGACCGGAGACGCGCAATTTGAAGTACAGCTCAAAGAAGAAACCGTTTGGCTCACACAAAAGCAGATGGCCCAACTTTTTAATAAAGACGTACGCACCATCAACGAGCACCTCAACAATATTTTTAAAGAAGAAGAACTCGAGCGAGATCCAACCATCCGGAATTTCCGGATAGTTCAAAAAGAGGGTAATAGACAGGTAAAACGAGAAATCGAACACTACAATCTAGACGCCATTATCTCGGTAGGCTACCGCGTAAAATCTCCCGAAGGAACCAAATTTCGTATCTGGGCCACCCGCACACTCAAAGATCACCTCATCAAAGGCTACACCCTCAATCAAAAACGGCTGCAAGAAAAAGGACTCGACGAATTTGAACGCGCCATCGAACTCCTTCGCGACACCATCACCCACCGCGCTCTGAGCACCGACGAAGCACACGGACTCCTGGATGTCATTACCAACTACGCCAACACCTGGATCCTGCTCCAAAAATTCGACCAAGAAACACTCGAACCTCCAAAACAAACCAAACTCCCCGCGCACATCCTCAACTACAACGAAGCGGAAAAAGCCATCAACGAACTCAAGTTCAATCTCAAAGAAAAACGAGAAGCCTCGGATCTCTTTGGGCACGACCGAGAAAGAATGCTCAAAGGCATTCTCAACAACCTCTACCAAACCTTCGACGGCAACGAACTCTACCAAAGCCTCGAAGAAAAAGCCGCCCATCTACTGTACTTCGTTATCAAAGACCACCCTTTTGTAGACGGCAACAAAAGAATCGGGGTGTTTCTTTTTGTGCTCTTTCTCGAACAAAACAAAGCCCTGCACGACGAAAGCGGCAACAAAAAATTCAACGACAACGCCCTGGTCGCCCTCGCACTCCTAGTAGCCGAAAGCGACCCCAAACAAAAAGAGACCATCGTCCGACTCATTATGAATTTTGTGGCCGGATAAAAAATGCGTCATCCCGAATCGTCAAGGTTCAACTCCAGATCAAACAAAAAATGAGGGATCCTCGAAATATTAAATGAGCAAAAAGGAATTCAGGATATCTAAATAAAATTACATAAGTTTTTTTTATTTTAGAAATTATACATAATTTCTAATCACTTAGCTCCCCCAGAGCCGCCTCGGCCGCCTGTCGATCTTCTGATTGTGAAGCCAATTCATTGGCCTGCACCTGTTTCAATTTTGCCGAAGTCGCCTGCCCCTTCTCCTGCGCTACCTCAGTTTTGATCTCCTCCAAAACCATCGCCCCCTCCCCCTTTTTGATTCTCACTCGACGCTGATTCGAACGCTCTACAATTTCAATCAATTGCACAATCTGCTCCTCCGTATAAAAATCAATCTCCGCCAAAATACGATCCTTCATCCCCCCCACGTCATCTGAGCGGTTTTTGAGGAGCTGAAGGAGGTGTTGTTTGTTGGTCATGATTTATTTTCTCTTCCCATATAACCAAGCGTCTTCCAACCACCTGTTCTCTTCCCTTTTTTAACTGGCAAAGGAGTTCCCTTATCTGCATTCCCCCAAGAAGGCACCAAAGAAGAAATGCTCCAACCATTACCTTTCTGTTGAGGTTTCTTAGCGCTTGGTTTTTCTTCCTTTAAACTGGCACTTATTTCTCTTAAAAAGGCCCGAGCCCCGCGCCCCCCATCACGCACAAAAACAGATCGAATAGCCCGCTTCACCTTATTCAACTTTTGCCCTTCGATCTGTCCCAAATTCCCCATAAAAGTTCCATAAAAATCAACAATATTTCCTTGAGGGCGTACATTGGCTTCACGAACAAAGGGCTGAAACGCATACTCCACAAAAGCATCTATCTTTCCTTCATCCAAAGAAGCTATTTTTCGAGCCACATCAAGAGAATAGTCAGAATCAAGCTTACTATTATTGGCAATAACACACCCTATTTCATGTCCTTCTCTTTGCTCCGCCCAGCGCAAAACCAACGCTACTTTTTGTTCTTCCGAAAGGTGTTTCGTTTCCTCTGTAACCCTTAAACAATCTCCTCCCCCATTCATACCATCATAAACAAATCGTCCGCCAGCCGGGCGAACAAAGGCCGTCAAAACCTGATTTTCAAGTCGATTCATAGAGTTTATATCCGACAATTATACCACAAAAACACCCATTTTACCATTTTAATACTGGAAAAACCCCATATTCACTACTAAAGAGTCTCAGGAGATTTTTCCTGGGTAAAAAAAAAGCATATAAATTTGGGTCATCCCGAAGGCCTTCCTTAAAAAATATAACATGTTGGTCATCCCTGTGGGAATGACGGACTGTTTTGAAACGAACATCGACAACATGAGGGATCCTCCATATGATTTAAAGCATGGGAGATAAAGAAGGATATGTATACATTATGGGGAGCGATACTCTCGTTCTTTATGTTGGAGTTACCAGCGATCTAGAAAAACGGGTTTATCAGCACAAAAATCATACATTTAGAGGTTTTACAGCTCGGTATCACATAACAAGACTACTTTATTTTGAGGGTCCTGGATCAATAGAAGGTGCCATAGAAAGAGAAAAAGAAATCAAAAAATGGAATCGAAAAAAGAAACTAGTTCTTATAAGAAGTAAAAATCCTGATTTGGAGGATCTTTCACTTCGTTGGGAATAGATTCTTTTTCCTTTTATCTCATTAATAATTTGAGGATCCCTCATTTTAAGTCTGATCTGACATTGAACCCTAACGATTCGGGATGACACGCATTTAATTATTAACCAGGAAAAATCTCCTGTCCCACTAAAGGCTAACTATTCACCACCAAAACCTCTTTCCAGTTGGTTGTAAACGAGCGGGACCTTTTTTCTGACTTCACCTTCCACGATCGATGTACTCCCGTCGCCGCAAACCGAACCGTTTCGGCTCCAAAACGATCATTAACCTCATCAATCCCCCGCATCAAAAGCGCGCCTCTCACCGATTTTTTCGGCTGAAACAAATTATACTGAACTCGAGAATCTGGGAGCAACCCCTGCAAGTACACTCCCGCCTTGGCGTACCGAAAACCGGATCGAAAAATAGAACACAAAATTTGATCAGAAGCAGAAATAAGCTCTCTCGAATCGCTGGTGGGAACCAAGAATTCATAAGTCTGATGTCCCGCATAAAAACGATCTTTTTGCGAAAATCGGCTCGTTTGAATAAACACCGTCAAATAGGTCGCCACCAAGTTTTCGGCACGAAGCTTTTCTCCCGCCCGAGATACAAACGTCGCCACCGCTTCTTTGAGCGGCTGAAATCCTGCCATCCGACGTCCAAAAGAACGAGAACACACCACACTTTTGCGCGTAGGACGTACTTCTTCCAGCGCCAAACAGGGCGTCCCCCTCAGCTCGTGCACTGTTCGCAGCCCCGTAACACTCAACTGCTTCAAAACCCACTTATCATCCGCTTTTTTTAGATCCAAAGCCGTTCGGATTCCCCTTTTGTGCAACTTTTCTCGTCCCGCACGCCCAATTCCCCACACATCCCCCACCTCAACCCAATCCAAAGCCCGATCAACCGATTCGTAAGAAGACAGGTTAAAGACATGACTCCGACGCACTTTGGCCACCCGGGTCGCAATTTTGGCCAGAGTTTTGGTAGTCCCAACCCCAATCGAAACCGGAATACCCGTCCACTGATAAATCCGATTTCGCAGACGCAAAAGTTCTGATTCTCGCCCCTCATAGCCATCCAGCGCCAAAAAGGCCTCATCAATCGAATAAATCTCCACATGGGAGGTAAATTCTTTTAGCACCGACATCACCCGATGCGACATATCTCCATACAGGGCCAAATTAGAAGAAAAAACCTTCACCCCATACCTCCGAAAAAGTGCCTCACACTCAAAAGCCGGCACTCCCATCCCAATTCCCAACCGTTTCGCCTCCGCAGATCGAGCAATCACGCAGCCATCATTATTCGAAAGCACCACAAGGGGCCTTCCCCTCAGTTCAGGACAAAAAACCCGCTCACACGAAGCAAAAAAATTATCACAATCAACCAGAGCTATCGACCTCATCAGAGAAATTTAAAATCTACAAAAAACTCTGCCCCCTTTCGGAAAGTTATTTCAAACAAAATCGTGCCCCCTTCAGAATAAAGAATTAAGCACTAAGAATAAAGAGAACGTATCACATTCGTCACCACCCCCCAAACCTCAAAATCACAATCATCCTCAACCGAAATCGTTTCATATTCGGGATTGGCCGCCTCCAAAAAAATCGCCCCTTTTTTATGAACAAATTTTTTGACCGTAAACTCGCCATTCACCATCGCCACAACTATATTCCCACTCTTCACTTTCAAGGCTCGGTCCACCATCAACATATCCCCCGACAAAATCCCCGCCCCCACCATTGAATCCCCCGAGACCCGTACAAAAAAGGTCGCTGAGGGATGTTGAACAAGTTCTTTATTCAAATCAATCTTCCGATCCACATAATCTTCCGCCGGCGACGGAAACCCAGCTTTTACGCGAGAGTCCACCAACGGTATTTCACACGAGGTTTGTTTTTCGAATCCCAAAAAAGACGTTATTTTCATCGGCATAAATATTCTGACACAAATTATCAACAAAAAAAACAGCTCCGAAGAGCTGTTACAAGAGAAAAACTACTCCAATCAGAAGACAGTTTCACACACCCAACCCATTTACCTCGTTCAGAACACGACGCACGTCCCTCATCCCCCGACGAATCAAAAGAGCCAAGGCCAAAAACGAAAAAAACACGATCCCGGCCACAATCAGGGGAACAAAATCCAACGGTGCATATCGAGACAAAAAAACGCTGATCAGTGTCCCAATCCCCATAAGAACCACCATCGTTCCCGACAGTCGCTCATAAAGCCCCGAGTTTTTTTCATTCGGAAAGAGCGTCCGAGGCAAAGCCCCTGTCAAAACCCGAACCACTGAGTAGCCAAATGTAATGAAGCTCATCACCAAAAAAAGCTCCAAAAAGTCAGAGGCCCAATACATCAGAACCAAGCCCCCAATTGAGACGCCTCCCATAACCCAGGACATACGTTCAAATCCTCCCGGTCTATCCGCCCAAACACCAATTTTGAAAGAGATCAGCGCCGGCAGAAGGTAGAAAGGAATCGAAAGGTAGCCTACATAGGCCTCATTCTCAATCAGAGTCTTTACGCCCAAAGGCATCCCCGTAATGATATAGCCATATACCAGAAAGCCAACAAACTGAGGCATACACATGACGAGCGTCGGCCAATTCATGAGTGGAAAAACTACCTTCTTGTTGGCATTACGGTTCTCTTTCTCCCCGGCCTTTTTTTCCATCTTCTTTTCAGGCAGAAAAAACGCCAACAATATACCAAGCCCACAGATCGAAGCGAAAATCCAAAACGTCTGCTCATAGGTCAAAAACGTTTTGAAATAACCCATAAAAGCCATCGCCCCCCCATTCATGATCGAAAAGACGAAGTAGTAGTAGCCAGAATACCGTCGACTATATCCTGGAGGAGTGATAAGTCCTAAGTAAGGATAAAAGGACGCCCACAAAAGCCCTCCCAAAATACCCAACACAACCGAAGCCACATAAATCGTTGTCACCTCCCCCCAGGCAACACTCACCAGAAAGAACAAGTACCCAAACCCCGAAAGGATGATACTTCGACGAAGTCCCAAACTGGCATTAATAATTGGCGTTACAAAACCAGAAAAAATAAGAACGCCATAGACCAAGATCAAAGAGTTGAAAGCCACATCCACTTCATTCAGATGAGAAAAACGAAACACCATGAATTGCTGAACTGGATGAAAACCAGTGATATAGAGGGAAACCACGAGGGTCCCCACCTGTAAGGCTCGATCCCTAAAAAGTTCCCACATAATCGCCCCCTTATAAAAAAGAATGAATAAATGAGTCGCGATGTTAAAGATCCGCAACTCACTCTTTGTGATAAACAAAACCAAGAAAGTTGACACCGCGAACATATCATGAAATAGATAGAAATCAAAAAACAAAAAAAGAAAATTGTACCAATAAAAAAACTCCCAAGGCCATAAATACTAAGAAATCGAGCCCCCTCCTCCTGGGGGGGGCTCATCGATTTCGTGATCAGAAAAAGAGACAATTTTAGGATTTAGCGGCTACTGGAGCTTCCTCCTTGGGTTTTGCTGGCATCTCCAAAGCCCCCAGCTGAGCCGGGCGAGACTGAATTCCCCACCAACGGGCAATGAATACCGCCAGTATCCCAATAAAGATCGAGAGGAACGAACCAATCTTGGCCGCATCCTGGGTAGGACCAATCGGAAAAGCCAGTCCCGAAACAAAAAGCGCCACGGTAAAGCCAATTCCGGCAATCATGCCCAACACCAACAGGACTCGGTCGTTAATCTCTTCGGGGACCTTCAGCCCAAACAAAATCCCGGCCTTGGTAAAGAGATAGATCCCCAGCATTTTGCCAAAGAAAAGGCTCGAGAGCACGATCCAGGTCGCTGGTCCAAAGTTTTCTAGAGCCACCCCCGCATTGCAAAATGCAAAGATCCCCAGAATCAACTGAACCGGCACGTGGAGGGCGTGCTCCAGTTTGGAAAGCGGACTCTTGTTTCCAAGATTGCCACGATCAAACATGCCCAGAGTAGACTCGGCATGCGGCATGACCGGAACAATCGGCAAAAGACCCAAAGCCGGATGAATCCCCGCACGATAAAAGGCGTACCAAGAGACACAGCCCAGCAAGAAATAGGGCACATAACTGGGAAGGCAGACCAATCCACATTTGCACAGATGACGAAGAAAGCGCTTCTTGTAGTGGAAATACTTCAAAATCCCACCGATCACCATGACCGGCAAGAGCAACCCCAACCACTCTAAGTGGAGTTCGTAGGGCGAGTAGAATCCCCCCACAATGATCAACCCCACAGCATCATCCATGATGGCCAACACGGTGACAAACAAAACCGCCGGATGTCCCTTACCAAAAATCAATCGGGCAAACAGCATCGCAAACGCGATATCAGTAGCCGTAGGGATAGCCCACCCATTGGCAAATTCTTTGAGATAGCCAAACATCCAGGCCGTCCCCAAATAGACCGCAACCGGCCCAACAACACCCCCCAAGGTCGCCACCAAAGGAGTCATCGCTTTGTCCCAACCTCTCAGTTCTCCGTCTTTAAGCGCCACCGCTTCAAAAAACTCCTTACCAGCCGCAAAAAAGAAAGCCGCCAGCAAGACTTCATTCGCCAGGAAGTGGAGCGTTATAGCTCCCCCGTGATGCGTCGTCCACGGCAGAAGCGGATGATGAACCAGCTCATGATAGGTTTCGGGCCAAAAAACGCTCATCACAATGGCCACCACGCATCCGATCATTAGCAACATGCTGTACTCCAACACCGCCGACCAGCGATATCGTATCCACAGCAAAAATCTGAAGTCTCGATAGCGTTTGATCAACAAGACCGAAATCCGATATCCCCATTCAAGGAACTCCGGAGATTTCTCTGGTCCATAAACCATCACCATCATCAAGAGGAACATCATAAACGCCCTGAAGAGGAAGAACAAAACCCTCAAAAGACCTTCCACCCATTGGCGGAGTTCGCAGAACAAAAGCCGCATGGCCTTTGACAGATGACAAAAACACTCCCCTCCCTTTTTCAGCCTGATGCGTAACCACTCAGTCAGTTCAATCCTAAACCACTTCGGAAGCACTCTAAAAGCAACCTCCCGAAGAGCTTCCCATAAAGCACTCAGAACAATACTCGGGAGAGTACTGAAAAAAGCCCTTATTTTTCTCTTCCATCTAGTACGCAAAACCCATCTCCTTCATCACTACTTACGTTTCAGGAAGTTGCCCAAATATTACTTTTTCTGCTCACGTAAAAGAGCGGGCCCAAAAACTCCCCCCACTTCTTTATGAGCACTACGCAGTTTCTAAAGGAAATATCACAAAAGTCAAAACTCCCCCCAACCTTAAATCAACCTTAAATCCGCATTTGCTTTTTACCAATAAGTCCTCTAAAAGGGCCCACCCCCTCTCCAGGGGGAATTTTTGTATTTAAAATTGTTAATTGCTAATTCCTAATTGTTAATTGAAATGCTTACCCACCTCCACACCCTCACCCTCTACGGCCTCCAGTCCGAAATCATCGACGTGGAAGTCGACATCAATTCGGCTATGCCTAAATTCACTATTGTAGGCCTCCCCGACGCGGCTGTTCAAGAATCACGTGAACGCGTCCGATCGGCTATCCGCAATGCCGGATTTCAGTTTCCTCCTGGACGAGTGGTCGTCAATCTCGCTCCCGCCAACGTGCGCAAACAAGGCCCCCGATTTGATCTGGCCATTGCGCTGGGGATTCTTCATGGCACCAAACAGGTCTTTCTGCCCGAAAATATTCGCGAATATCTCTTTATGGGAGAACTCAGTTTTTCCGGCCACATAAAACCTATTGCAGGAACGCTTCCCACCACTGACTTTGCGTCTAAAAATGGATTTTTACATCTCTTTTTGCCGGAAGAGAACGCCCCCGAAGCGGCATTGATTGAAAACGTACACATCTATCCCTGCCAGGATCTGCGTCAGGTGGTCGACCACCTAATGAACAATAATATTATTCAAAAATCAAAATCCACTCTCCAAAAAGCTTTCACCCCCACTCACAATCCCGATCACGACCTGTGCCACATCCGAGGCAATGAACACGCCAAAAGAGCACTCGAAATCGCCGCCGCCGGAGGTCACAATCTACTCATGAACGGTCCACCTGGTTCGGGAAAAACCATGCTTGCCAAAGCCTTCGCCACCATTCTCCCCACCCTCGAAATCGAAGAAGCTCTCGAGATCACCAACATCTACTCCATCTGCAACCTCACCAACAAAGAACAACCCATCATCACTAATCGCCCCTTTCGTACCATCCATCACACCGCCAGCGACATCGCCATCGTGGGTGGCGGAAACCCTCCTCAACCAGGAGAAATCTCCAAAGCCCACCGCGGCGTACTCTTTCTCGACGAAGTAGCCGAATTTCCCCAAAAAACCCTCGAAGTCCTCCGCCAACCTCTCGAAGACGGAAACATAACCATCTCTCGAGCCTCAGGCTCCTGCACCTTCCCCGCCAAAATCATGATGGTCGGTGCCATGAACCCCTGCCCGTGCGGCTACGCCACAGACAATGAAAAAGAATGTGGTTGTGCCCCCGGCCAAATTCATCGCTATCAAAGTCGAATATCAGGTCCCCTCCTCGACCGAATAGACCTCCACGTAGAAGTCCCCCGAATCCCCTTTGAAAAACTAAACGAACTGACACCCGGGCCTTCATCGGAAGAAGTAAGAAAAAGAGTCCAGGCCGCCCGAAAAATCCAAAAAAAACGTTTCGCCCCCTCCCCCATTATCTGCAATGCAGAAATGAGTTCCGCCGGGGTCAAAAAACACTGCAGACTGAACAAAGATTGTGCTCTTCTGATAAAGTCTGCCGTCCAACAAATGAACCTCAGCGGCCGCGCCTACTACCGAATCCTCAAACTCGCCCGCACCATCGCCGACCTCGAAGCCTCGCCCCACATCGAAGTCGCCCACATCGCCGAGGCGATTGGGTATCGTGAGAAGTTGTTTAATGAATAAAAAAGCGTCCCAAATCTGTGGCCATACCGCTTTAGATCATAGATAAAATGAGGAATCCTCCTAATGTTAAAGAGAAATCGTTCCATATGTTCTATAATAAAATCTTATTTTCTAACAACCTCCTCCCATGAACACCTCATTGCCTCTCAAAGTCCAAAAATACATCTATACCCTCAGCAAACCCTTCAGAGAAAATAATGAAACCGTTATCACATTCTCATGCCCTCAATTAAAGATTCATCAAAACTTTCTCGCAGAAGACATCCCCAAACTCATTAAAGACCTCCCCAACATCGCCCACAATATAAAAACTCAGATCCCCCAAATTGACAACCTTCATCATTAAGATATAAAAAAAGAAGTATTTTTCGCCTTTGAATCACCTCAAAACGAAAAATCGTCTTTAACAACTCGAAGGAGGGACTTCTCATGTCTACCCCAATCATCGTTGATCTAAGTCTGGAACGCCAACCCGATGATCCAGAATCAGCCAAATGGACCCCCATTCCCAACACCGATATTGAGGCCATCTATTGGCTTGAAGACTTCGGAAGTAAGCATGATGACCAATTCGAAGTAAAAGCCCGACGAGTATCCAGAGGTCCCCAACCGCACGTCGCCTTCAGACAAAACAACACCATTATTGGAAAGTGGAAAACCGAGCAATGGGTGCAACAACCTGCTTCCCTGAACAAGCTCAATATAGTTCCAAGCACGGAAAAATTCGATCTGGAGACAAAAATGATCATCTCCGGATCCATTCTGCTTTAAGGGGGCTCACGCTCCCCTAAAGCAAAAAAGTTCCTCCTTCACACTTCTGCCAAAAAAACAGGGTAAAAAGCGACTAATAAACTAAAGATTCCGGCCATTTTAAACAAATCAAACCCCCTCCAAAACATTGACAGAAAACAAAAAAAGCAATAATAAAGAATAAGTGATTTTTGGCTTTTATGCGATTAGAAAGCAAGAAATCCATGTTTTAATTGCCGTAAGGAGGAAGTGTCATGACATCATACCCCCCCGTTGAAATGGACCTGACCCTAGATCGTCAATCCTGTGACCTTTATAAAATCAACTGGATTCCGGTCCCAAATTCCAAGTTTCTCATCGCCTACTGGGTTGATGGAGTCAGTACGGGACCAATTACAAGTGCATGCCAAGCGCTTTCAAGCGTGCCAGGATTGATAGCAGAAAATCCAAACCACGTCATTGGGATTGTTGAACAAGGAGATGTCCCAATTGAAGAGCTCCATACATTACTCATTGGAATGTACATGTCTCGTCTGGATAAATGGTCTCCAAGGGCTACAAAAGCCAGTGATTGGTTAGCCCCCCTAAATAAACTCCAGGTCAATATTTTGAACGAAAATCCACTTATGCCTCAAGCTCAGATCACCGGGACACTCCAACTACCAAGTTAACGGGCTCTGATGCCCCCCGCCTCCGGGTTAAAACCCGAAGGCGGGAAAACCATCTTCCTCCTTCACACTTCTGCCCAAAAAACAGGGCTCAACAGTTGCAAAAACCGCTTATTTCTGGTATAATATTTAGATTTATTAAGTCTAAATATGACCCAAAAACCAAACTTCCTCGCCTATCTGGTTATTTTCGGAGTAGGACTACATCTAATAGCCCTCTCTCAACTCTCTCCAAGTTTCAAAGGATCCATCATCACCGACGGAACCAATCCCGGAGAAAAAACCTACTACGAAGATTTTTCTGATCTCAATACCGTGGATGCCGACGCCGGCGCCACCACGCTTTTGGACGAAACGGTGATTTCGAGCAACCAACTCATTCCCGCGCTTGATTCTAGTACCTCAACCTCCACAACGGACTATTCAACCGCCGGATCCTACACCTACGACGGAAATGAAATAGTCGTTTCTAGTGGTAAAGCCAAACTCAAAACACTGCCTACCTGGACCGAAGACCAAATCGCCTACTACGACTTCAACGAAAGTGGCTGGAGCGGAACCACCAACGAAATCATCAACCAAATTGATGCCAATCATCACATGACCGCTGCCGGTCCCACCACCGTCAGCAATGGAAAAATCGGACGAGCCGGAGAATTTAACGGCGTAAACGATTCGATCATCGATCAAACCGGAGAGGACATGATCAACGGGCTTTCGTCCTTTACTATCAGCCTCTGGGTAAAATCTAATGAAAACAACTCCGACAAAGGAATTCTGATCGCCAAAGACCCCGACGGATCGGATAATGTATTTTCACTCCGATATGATGCAGTAGGAACCAGCGGAGGAGCGGCCAAAGTAATTAAAGCCGGGATTACCACTACGCTTGGGCAACAACAGATTGAAAGTAGCGCCAACGCCCAATCACTTGACTGGCAACACATCGTACTCACCTGGGAAAGTGGATCAGCATTCAACCTCTATCTCGACGGAACGCTCGACACACCTTCTTTCAACAACGCAGGTGTAGGCGGAACGATCACCTCCGCCACCAAATTGATTATCGGAAAAGGGCCAAAGGACACCACTTCGGCCTGGAACGGACTAATCGACGAAGTACGAATCTACAACCGAGCACTCACCTCAACCGAAGTGACTGAACTTCACCAAAGCGGAGAGGCCATCTACAAAACCGCCGGTGATGAATTTTCAACTCTTCTTTCTTTTGACCAATTCAGCGTGACCCCAGGGAGCAACAACTCCGGAGATTTGGGATTTCAACTCTCCGACAACGGGACCTCGTGGAAATACTGGGACGGAAGTGCGTGGAGCACTACCACCTACGAAGGAAATTCAGAATCAGTGATCAATCAAAATATTGGCACCTTTACCTCCGCCACCAACAAAATCTACGTCAAATCAATCCTACTCCCCAAAACTCCATCCGATCCAGTAAATCCTGGAGAAGACCCTTATGCCGTTCTCACTATTCACGGAGACGAAACGGGAACCAACTTTGTAGACAGCTCAAACAATCCACACACACTCACCTACGAAGGAAATCCCACACAATCGGTTTCAGAAAGCAAATTTGGAGGAAGTTCGATAAGGCTCGACGGAAACGGCGACCGAATCATTACCGACACCAGCAGCAACTGGGACCTCAGTCAAGAAGACTTCACCATTGATCTTTGGGTATTCCCCATCGATGCCTTTAACGGAATGGGCCTTTTTTCCGTCAGTGATGACAACATCAATGCCGGAGTCTATGCCAAATGGACCTCTACTACTTCTATGTCTATCGAAGCCCAAACCGGAGCCACAAAAGGAATCGCTACCTTCTCTACCGCTCCTCCACTCAATACATGGAGTCACATAGCCTTTGTAAGAAAAAACAATTTGATCTACGGATTCCTCAACGGAACGCTGGTTGGGGCCGACGTTCTTGATACTTCTATCGATTACGATGCCACGTATCGAACCTACATTGGCTCTTATCGAAGTTCTTTCCCCTACCAACGATACAACGGATACATCGATGAATTTCACATCGCCAAAGGATCGGCTCAGTGGACCGAAAACTTTACGACCCCCACCAGCGCCTACATCACCGCCCCAGCCCCAAAAGAAGTATCCATCGATCAAATTGAAATACAGGCCAACATCGAAGTTCTTCCCACTTCGGCCACAGAAATCCTGGGGCCCATAACCGCTCAAACGCAGTTTTCATCGTTTCAGGCCAACATTTCCAACGAAGTTTCCGGAAGCCAATACTTGGAATTTAGAATTCTCAACTCTACCTTCAATCCCCTCTCCATTAATGGAGGCACAATCTTCACTTCGAGTGATCTCCCTCTGGATCTCACTTCTATTGGAAACGGGTCAATCTACCTAGAAACCACTTTCGTAAGCCCCGGAGGAACGAACACAAATAGTGCTCAACTAAATAATTTCACCATTACCTATCTCGATGCAGTCTGTGGTAACGGAGAAGTCGAGTCCAACGAAACCTGTGATGACGGAAACACCAACGACTCAGACGGCTGTAGTGCCAACTGTTCTACCGTCGAAACCGGGTGGAGTTGTAGTGGCTCTCCTTCGGTCTGTCAGAATTATGGAAACGGAGTCATCGAAGGAACGGAAGAATGTGACGACGGAAACCTTTTTGATTTCGACGGCTGTTCTGCCCCCGGACTCATCGACGCCAATTGGACCTGTGATCAGAGTCCTTCGATATGTCAGCTTTATGGAAACGGAATCATCGAAGGCACCGAAATCTGTGACGACAACAACACCAACAGTGGAGATGGGTGTGTAAGCCCCGGACTAGTTGAATCAGGCTGGGCGTGCAACAGTGATGCTCCTTCAGTCTGTCATCGATTTGGAAACGGAACAATCGAAGGCTACGAAGAATGTGACGACGGAAACACGCTCCAAAATGATGGATGTACCATTCCCGGAACCATAGAAGAGGGATGGACCTGCGAACAAGACCAAGAAGGACTGAGTGTGTGTACTCGGGATGAAGATATTTTGGCCCAAGAAGAAGCCGAAGCCGAACTGGTACAAGTAGAAGTAGAAACCGCCGAAAATACCGCCGCAGGAAAAGCTGCCACTCGAGTAGCCGGATCCGACCGAGACGCTCCCCCTCTTACCATTGAAGAGGCCAATCAGTCGATAGCGCCCCAAATCGTCACCGACGAAGATGGAAATGTACAGATTATTCCGGGAAAAATGAGTACCGCAGAACTGGTGGAACGGCAACAAAGTCGTCCTCCAAAAAGATCCATTCCTGCCGCTCTTGCTCAATACTTAGGAGAAGTAAAACCTTCTGCCCCTCCCCTACCCTCGGCCTTAACTGAACTCAAAGCCCCAGCCCGTTCTCTGGGAAAAGATTTTTCAGCCGCCAACGCCACCCTTGCCCGAAGAGCCCTTCAAAAAGAAAGAGAAGAAAAATTTCAAAAAGAAATGGACAAACTCGACGAAGCCATTGAAGAAGCCAAACAAGAAAAAGCAGAAGCAGAAAAAGAACTAGCTCAAGCGCTAGAAGACTTTTTCCTCGAAGAAGATCCCAAAGAAAAAGAGGAAGAAGCAGAAGAAGAAATAGAACTCGAATTTGTTCCTGTTTCGGTGGAAACCATCAGTAGTGCTCCCATCGTAGCCGAAGAAACCACTACCCTGAATATGGAAGAAGGAGGATCACTTGAACTCACCTCACCTCCTGTATCTGGCGAACAAACGACCCAAGAAATCAAACTCGATATCCCTCAAGGACTCATCCTAGGAGACAACCAAGACATCGAAATAAAAGCCCAAACACTCGATCTCGGGCTCAATCCTACTACCGCCAAAACCGATTCGGCCAAAGAAAAACATATGGTTGGATCGGTGCTCTCGCTTTCGGCCCAAACCAAAACCGAAGAAATCACCGAATTTGACCAGGCCATTACTCTGACCATGGGCTTTGATCCCAAAACGATCGAAGGAATGGACCTAAAGACTCTTCGAATTCATTATCTAGACGAAACCACCAATACCTGGATCCCCCTCCCCAAAGGACGAGTTAATCCTCATACCAATACCGTCACGGGAGAAACCGATCACTTCTCTTTCTTTACCGTGTTGGGAGACCTCCTTTCTTCGGTAACCCAATCGGACTACCTCAAATACAAATCCTCGATCGCTCCAAAATCATCCAATTTTCAACAACTGAGAAAAAAACAAAAGAAGGCTCAAGAAACCAAAAAGAAGTCTCACTACGCGGCGACCCCTTCCGAAACGAAAACGACCAAAGAGCCTCTCAAATCAGCTCCCCCCGCTCTTTCGATTCGATCAGAAAGAGACATAACCCTCGCCCGACAAAAAGCCCAGCTCAAAAAAGACAAACTCGAACGACTCGAAAGAGCCAAAAGGCTCGCCGGCGCTCAGACTTTTGATAAGCTCAGTCGAAAATATCAGTACAAAGCCCCTTCAACTTTTAAGGCTTCAGCCATCGAAGAAAAACCAAAAGCTCGACCCAATCGAATTCGACGAAGAATTACCTCTCGAAAAATCCAAGACGCCGACAAAACGCTCTCCGAACAAATCGAAGCACACAACAATCTTGAAAAAAAATAAACCTCTAAAAAATGATCTCCTATCCACGACAGGCCTTTCAGCTCAAATACCTCAAAACCATCCCTTTGGGGCTGATCTTCCCGGTATTACTCACGGTCTTCTTTTATCTCGTAACGGTTTTCTCTTTTTTGATCCCCTACATGCAAGACGCCCTTATGGATAAAAAAAGAGAGATGATCCACGAATTGGTATCGACCGTTCACACCGGACTTGAAGATCTCAATTATGAAGTAGAAGCCGGAATAATTACCCCCAAAGAAGCGCATTCTCGAGCTCTAAACCTTGTAGCGTCTCTCCGATACGGATTCGACAATCAAAACTTCTTTTGGGTCCAAGACCAAACCCCAACTCTGTTGTATCACCCCTACGAAGAATTTTCGGGCCAAAACGCTTCTCTGATAACCGAACCAGTAGAAGAAGGACGATCTGTATTCGCCGAAATCAAAACCCTCGTAAACGAAACCCAAGAAGGATATCTCGATTATCTCTGGGAATCTCCCGACGATGCCGAAGCCGTAGTTCCGGTTATCGCGTATGCCAAAGAATTTACCCCCTGGGGATGGACCATTGGAACCCACATTTCATTCGAAGATATCTTTTATGAAATCGATCGAATCACCCAACGTCTTTCGCTTACCACTCTCATTATCCTCTCCATCATAATTGTCGTTCTTTCTTACAACATCTGGACAGGACTGCTCTCAGAAATCAAAAAAATTCACGCCGAAGAAAGACTCCACATCAGCGAAGAACGATTTCGATCGCTGGTCGAAAATGTGCCCGTAGGAATCTACCGTAATAATATCGATCCCCTCGGTCCCCTCTTTATGGTCAACCCCTTCCTGCTTAATCTGTTAGGAATTCCTCACAAACAGGCAATCAAAACCAAACTGGCTGATTTGTTCGAAAAAAAATCGGATCGAAACAAATTCGTACACCACATCGAAAAATACGGAATCATTCAAGATCTAGAAGTAAAACTCGTTCGTAAAGACGGCCCCAACATCTGGGCCAACATCAACGTAAAACGAGTCGAAGAAAAAGACGGAACTATCTATTTCGACGGAATGGTCGAAGACATTACCACCCGAAAAAAAGCCGCTATGGCTCTCAAAAGGTCGTTTGAAGCCCTGAAAAAACTCGACAAAGAAAAAGACGAATTCATCGCCATCGCTTCGCACGAAATGCGAACTCCTATGGGGGTTATCAACGGATATGCCTCCCTGCTCCTCGGAAAAAAGAGCGAAGGGATGAACCCCCTCCAATCAAATCTGGTAGGTAAAATACAGAAAAACGTAAAACGACTCCTAAAACTCGTAAACGACATGCTCGACATCCAAAAGCTCGAAGCTCGTCACGGAGACAAAGCCGTCATCACCGACGAAAAAATCGTTCCCATCATCAAAAGCGTCATGGACGACCTCAAGGTCAAAAGCGATGAAAAACACATTCGACTTTCTTTCACCTCACCAAAAAGATTCAATCCCCTCGTTCGAATAAACGAAGACAAGCTCCGCCAAGTTCTTATTAATCTTCTGGGAAACGCTATAAAATTCACTCCTGAAAAAGGAACCATTAAAGTAAAAGCCGAAACTCAAAAGAAGAACAAAGATTTTGTTCAAATTTCAGTCACCGACTCCGGAATTGGGATCCCCAAAGAAGAACTCAAACCCATCTTTGAAAAGTTCCACCAAGCGCAAAGCCATCTAGAACACACCGAAGAAGGAACCGGGCTCGGACTCCCCATATGTAAACGCATTATCGAAAAGAACTTCGGTGGACAAATCTGGGCCGAAAGCGATAATGGAGAAGGATCTACTTTCTCTTTTACGGTGAAAAAAGTGGGAACTCATCCGGCTCAGAAAGAAAGATAAAAATCACGATTGATCTTCGCCACCTTCTCTTGGACTTCGACAATAAATAACGCTCTCCTCAAAAAAGTTCTTCCTAAAAAATTTTCCCCCACAACAAAACAAAAGAGAAGGATTCAATGATTAATTTCCTAATACTTAATACCTTCTTTCTACTTCCAAAATTGTTAATTGTTTACTGCTAATTGTTAATTGATTTCCATGTCCACCCCAAAAATCCTCATCGTCGACGACACCAAAGATCTCGTAGAGCTCTACCAACTCACCTTCGAAGCCGAAGGATTTGACGTAGAAGGGGCTTTTGATGGGCTCGAAGGGATTACCAAAGCCATCGAATTTCAACCCGACATCATTTTGCTCGACATCATGATGCCCCAAATGGATGGATACGAATTCATGAAAGCGATTAAAAAAAATTCTTCGCTCGACGTGCCCATTATCATCAACTCCAACATCAACTCCGCCCAAGACATCGAACAAGCAAAAAAAGAAGGCGCCTCACTCTACCTCCCCAAAGCCGACTACGACCCCGATCAGGTAGTCGAAGAAGTGAAGAAGTTTTTGGGGAAATAACAAATAAAAATGCCCAAATACCTCCTCCCTCTCATCATCTCCGGTCTGATTATCCTTTTAGGGGGCGCGGGGTTTTTGGCCTACCAACAAAAAGACGTTGATCCTCTAATCATCAACCCAATTTCTACCTCTCTCTCGGCCAAAGACACCAACGATCCCGAGCTTATCCGAAGCCAACATCAAGCCGCCCATCAGGTATACATCAGCTATTATCAAATTCTCAAAGATCTGGAACTCGACGACGATCAAGAGTACCTACCCCCATTGATCAGCTCCCAGGACATAAACGAAGTACGAGAAGAATGGAAAAAAATCGATCAAAAAAATGACGATCAACTCAGCTCGCTTTCGGAATCACTTGTCCTCTTAAATCGAGCCTGTGGAGAAAATGAAAAATGCAAAACCACCTCCCTGCCCCTAATGATGGTTCAGCTCAAAGAAAATATCGATGATCGAAAACTAAACGCCTGGCACAAACTCAACCGTTTTGGCTACCTAACAAGAAATAACGAAACCTATCTTACCCCCCAACAAAAAAACCAACTCCTGGAAATTCTCGCCCAAGAAGCCGTAGTCCTCAACCAAAGACTTCAAACTCAAAAAAATCTCTGTCCTAAAATCAAAGAAAACTTTCATCTTTCTTATCAGTACAAAGCGCTGTGCGAAGAATCTCCCAACAAAAAAGTGGCCCCGCCTCTTGTAAGTCTAAAAGCCCGAGGCAACAACGCCCCCCTCCCCGACTCCCCCGCCTGTAAAGAATACATGACACTTTTTTCCAAAAGTGAATGTGAGGAGCTCAAGGAAATCGAACAACTAGAATTGCAGAAGATTATGAAGCCGAGCAATTAAGACGACTTCTCTTTTTTCTTCTTAAATCCAAACAAAAACTGAAATTTGCGAGGCAACGGTATTTTTAAACCTAAAAAACGACCCGAATTTGAAACATTCTGCTCTTCTTCATCACCAGTGCGAGCCAAAACTTCTCTCTGATCAGGATCCATTTCCATTCCCAATTCAAACCAAATCGCTCTTCTCCGTCCCTGTCTTTTGGCTTCAAACATCGCTGCATCAGCCTGCTTGAGCAATAAATCTGGATCATTATCCCCTCGTGCCACCGAAGTCCCTCCAATACTAGTTCCGATCATTCCACTAATATCTTCATCCTGAATGACAATAGACCTATCAAAAATTGAGAGAATTTTATTCGCTACAACCAAAAAGTCATCAGCATCTTCTAACAGCATCACAAATTCATCTCCTCCCAAACGAAACAACTGATCTACTTCACTACGAATTTCTCCCTGAAGTTGCTCCGCAGCCCATTTCAACAAAAGATCTCCAAAATCATGCCCATAAGTGTCATTTATCCGTTTAAATCCATCAAGATCCAAAAAGAAAACCAACGATTCCCTTCCTTCGCTCCGCCGCATGGATCGAGCAATAAAACTTGGCAATTGCTCCTCTAACTTCAAACGATTTGGAAGTCCCGTTAGAGCATCATATCTACGCGCCTTTTCAGCTGCTTCTGCTTTCCGTCTTTCTTCTAATAAATCCGAATTATCATGGAGCACTACCACATATCCATCAACTTCCCCTGCCCTATTTCGATTAGCATTTATTTCGGCTCTTACGGGTACCAATTTATTTCCCTCATTTCGTCTTCTCTCATAAACCGCAAACCAAAGTTCTCGAATATGTGATTCCTCAGTTTCCTCCGCCGACTCGAGTAACTGACTTTGCAGCTCCAGACTAAAAGTCTGATCAGGATTCTCTCTGAGAAAATGGAGTGGATCGCCTTTCACTCCAGGACGCCCATCTCTTGATTTTTTCCTTAACCCTGTTCGCTTTGTAAATGCCGGATTAATCTCCTCAATCAAACCCTGTCCTGACAAAACAAGCGCCGGCTCATCCATATTGTTCACGATCTCAACTAGCGCTCTCAGTTTACGATTCTTTTTTTCTTCTTTTCTTCTCTGCCTATCCTGATAAATCAAACGCCCCAAAAGTCGCATCAAAATCACCATCACTCGTTCACTTCTTGGATTTTCAATTCCCGGAAATTTATACACATTAAACACCCCAAGAGTAACCTTTTGCACCCAGTCACGTATAAGCGGATCGTCAATGTCATCCCAAGCCTTTTCTCCCTGGATAACCATCCCCAGCTCATCCTGCTGATCATTATTCAACAACCCTTTAATCTCATCAGCAACTGCTAACAAAGGCAAAAAAATAGGCACGGTATCATGGCCATGAGGCACCATCCCCTCAAACTGCTTGTGATGCGCTTCTCCTACACTATGAGTACAAGAAACCCGTTTCCCCACCGCCGCCATACCACACAAACATTCTCCCAACTCGAGAGTATCACAATCAGCCCTTACTTCATCAGGCAAGGCTACTTGTGTCTTCATCTTAAGCCCCCCCTTTTTGGGTCGTACCATATGAATACTCCCCTTTCCCATCGCCCCAAAAACCTTCCATTGGTCAATAATCATATCTAAAGCCTCCTGCAATTTTTCTCTTTCGGTAGTGTCTTTTGGAGACCTCGTAAAAATATAATTCAATTCTCTCTCTAACAACGCTAAAACATGCTCATCTGATTCATTCCTTCTCAGTTGTGCATTTTTAAAGGCTAATTCAAAAATAAGCCCCATTGCCCCATCAATCTCATCCTTAAGCAAATATCCATCTGCCTCGGCAATCACATGAGTAATTGACTCAGAGGTCGCCCCAGCCGTACAAAGAATAATTGTGAGGTTATCAAATCCTTTGTCTCGCAACTCTTTAACAAAATCTGAACCTTTTTGTCCATCAGGAAAATGTTGATCTATTAAAGCCAAATCAAAATTCCCATGAGTCTCCTGATCTAACAAATTAACTCGCGCAGAATCTAAATCCTCTAATAAAACCACCTCAACCGCCCCCAAAACCCGGTGCAAATAAGGCTCAATACTTCCCAAAAATTCCACATCATCATCAGCCACCAATACTCTCCTCACTTTGGGTAATCTATCATTCTCTCGTTCACCTCCTGCACATCCACCACAAGAAACAACTGAACACTGATCAGCTGGCTCAACAGGAACTTCTTCATCCAAAACAGCATCAAGTCCATCTCCCCCAGCAACCTCTACAGGTCCTTCTTCTGCCATTTTTTCCGATTAAAATTTAATTTTCTAACAAAAATCCCCTCCCGGATTTTTATTTTTTATCCCCCGCATTTAGTTTTCACACTTTCTATCAAAACACCACAATTATGCAAACCAAAAAAATCATTTAAAAACAACCATCACGCATCAATAAACGATAAATACAAATTTTTTTAAGCAGACAAGAATAGGAAAACATGTCACAAGAAATGAATAAAATACTTGTACAAAATTGAAAGAGTTTGCTTGTATTTTTTACCCAAAAAAAGTACATTTCCAGGGATGGGAAAATACACAAAAGCGCTTAAAATAAGACTTAAAGCCCGAAACACGGCCACAGAAATTGCCGAAGCTATTACTACCCCTTCTCAGGGGAAATTAATTTTTATTTGTCCTCGTAATTTCCCAATTCTCGCCGAAATAGCCGTCTTAAAAAAGATAAAAGCCACGGCCCAAAAAGCCGAAAAAGAAATCCTTTTTATCGCCATGCAAAAATGGATCCGAGACATGCTCTTGGGCCAGAATATTCCGGTTGAAGCCAAGTGTCCCAAGCAATACCTCGACACCGAAACCGTCAGCATAGACGATCTGGTCAAAAAAGAATCCACCCCCGCCAAAAAGAACAAAACCACCTTTACGCTCACTCCTCCCACCCCTGAACCTGAAACAAACAAAGTAGTAGCCAAAGAAACACCTCCAAAACCCACAAAAAAAGCGACGCCCCCTCCACAGTTTTCAACCCAAAAAATTGAACCCCGATCCGGACAGAGTATTCGCGGAATTTTCTTTTTCCTCTTACTCGGATTCATTTTACTTCTAGGCGCCATCCTCTTATGGATCTCTCCCAAAGCCACGATCTCAATTAAGCCCAAAATATCGGTCATTCCCGTCACTCAAAATATCATCGTCCGTCTTCCCGGAGCCGACATCCCTCAAGACGAACGAATTGTCCCAGCCGTTGAAGGGATCTTTGTCGAAACCGAAATATCAGGATCAGAAACTTTCCCCTCAACCGACAAAAAATACGACCTGACCAATGCCACCGGAAAAGTGACGCTTTATAACGAAACCAATCGCCCCAAATACCTCGTCCCTTCTCGCCTCTCCACCGACGAAGGGGTGATTGTCCGATTTGGAAAAAACATAACCGTTCCCCCAAAAACAAATCAAACACCGGGAACCCTCGTTGTGGAGGTAAAAGCCGATGAATACGACTCAGATGGACAACCTATTGGAGCCCGAGGAAACATTGCCGCCGGAACCGATCTTTTCTTCCCCGCTCTGCGCCCCGACTCTCGAGAACTCTACTACGCCCGAGCCAATCAGGGCCCACTAGTCGGAGGATCAACCCTCACTCACTACTACGTAAACCGAGATGACTTTGGGGCGGCCAAAACACTATTGCACGACATGTTCCGCACCCGAGCCGTAGAAAGACTCCAACAAGAAATGGAAGGTCGATCTGCCCGCGAAGGAAAAAAATATGTACTTCTGGATCGCTCAGAACTCACCCGCACCGAACTCACCGACGTCTTCTTCCCCGAACATCTCGTCGGCAGCGAATCTCAAACCTTTACCGCTTCGGCCTCTCTCAAACTCTACGGTTTGGTTTTTGATCAAACGGAAGTGGCTCGTCTGCTCACCGAAAAAGCCCGCGCTATTCAGGACCACCGAAAAAAACTCCTCCACATGGACCCACAATCGGCTCAGTATCGAGTACTCAACGCAAACGATCTGGAAAACAGTAAATGGGTCAAACTCTCGGTTTCTATGCTCGGCGTAGAAACTCTCGATTTCAACGCTCCCAGCCCCTTCGCGCACGAATGGCGTGAAAAACTCAAAAAAGAGATCGCCGGAAAAGGCCCACTCGAAGCCCAAAGAGTGCTCACCAACTACCCCGAAATCGAAGACATCGTCAACATGGAAATCGCGCCTCTATGGGCCGAAAATCTTCCCAAACTGTACGATCAGATTCAGCTGGAGGTGATTGAGGAATACGAATAGAAAGACTTATAAATATTCTTCCACTCGCGATTGTAATTGATCCAGAGCTCTCTCCCCTCCTCTGGAAAGTTGATCATCTACCGAAAAGGAAAAACTAGTAAGCCAATTCAGATAATCACTCATCCTCCTTCTCTCTCCAACGTCCAAAGTCATAAGCTCCGAACGAAATATAGATCGCCCATCGCCCATCGCTTCTTCCCCTTCCACACAAAAAGCCGTCGCACCTCGATTCTTTCTTACGGGCAAATGGGATATGGTAATATGTTCAATTGGCTCAGGAGTCACAAAAGAGAAAAAAGAATTGGCATAAGGAGTAGAGGAAAATCCAATCCGTAACTGTTCCTGAATCTCATTTTCACCAAAAAAGAAAATCTTCACTCCATGTGATGATAAAAAACGCATTAACACAATCAATTCCTCCCAGACATGACCTCGACTCTTCGGAGCTGTAATCACCACTATATCCTCCTCCCAAGACAACAAAAGCACTTCGCTAATTCTGGTCACCAAATCTTCAGGCGAATTAACCCGCATCACATAATTTCTCTGAAGCTCTAAATCAGCTAATCCTATAAGATTACGCAAAGGCCTCATATTGGATTCTGAAATAACGCGCTCCACTTCTTGTCGAAAAGAAACCACTGGATCTCTATATTCAGGAGTAACGGCCTCTTCCTCTTCTCCTCCAACCAATCTCGGCATCCAAAAACGATTTTGCCGCGGTTTTTCTTCTGCATCACCAGAAGGTTCAAAATGTTCATCAACCAGCGTTAGTTGTGGAGGCCCTTGACTCATACTGTTATCATTACAATCAAAGCGCTTGTAACATTTTTTTCAAAAAAATCAAATCAGGACGCAAAATATTGCGTCCCTAACATCATTGTTAATTGCTAATTATTAATTGTTAATTGATCACAAACCCCACTATCTTCCCCGGAACAAAAATCTCTTTTCTCACCTCTCCCTGATCAAGATATTTGCTCACTTTTTCTAGTTCCTTTGCACTCGAGAGCACCTCTTCTTTCGTCGCTTCTTTTGAAATTTCAAAATCGGCTCGAACCTTTCCATTAATCTGCACCGCATAGGTCACCTTGTCCTCCACAACTAATTCTGGGTTGTAGTCAGGCCACGGCTCAAACGTAATCGTTTCTTTGTTCCCCAATACCTCACGCCAAATCTCTTCGGCCAAATGCGGGGCAAAAGGCGACAACAAGGTACAAAACTTCGTGGCCATCGGACGGGGTAAAATATCAATCTTACCCAGCCCATTCATAAAAATCATCATCTGAGAAATAGCCGTATTAAACTTCAAATCCTCAATATCTTCCGTTACCTTTTTGATGGTCTTATGCAGCAAAATTCGCATTTCGGGCACAGGACACGCTTCTTTTGAGCAATCAACCTCCACGAGCTTTTTTTCATTAAACACCCGCCAGATCTTCTGCAAAAACTTATACATCCCCTCCGTAGAAGCCGTCGACCACGCCACCGACTGATCAAAAGGCCCCATAAACATCTCATACATTCGTAGTGTATCGGCTCCATATTTTTCTACAATTTCATCCGGATTAATCACATTCCCCAAAGACTTCGACATCTTGCGTCCGTCTTCGGCCAAAATCATTCCCTGGTGTCGCAATTTTTGAAACGGTTCATCAAAGTCAATCAGCCCCGATTTGTGAGCCACCTTGGTAAAGAAACGAGAATACAGCAAATGCATCACTGTATGCTCGGCCCCTCCCACATACAAATCTACCGGAAGCCACGATGAACCATCCGATTTCAACGCGGTCATCGGATTTTTGCCCGCCTTCAGCTCCGCCGCCTTGGCAAAAGCAAAAAAGTACCAACTACTACACACAAAGGTATCCATAGTATCGTTTTCTCGCTCTGCTTTTTCGTTCCCGCATTTGGGACACGTCACCTCATGAAAAGACTTCGAGTATTTCATGGGCGACTCCCCCGTGGGCACAAAGTCCACATCGGTCGGCAACTGGACGGGTAAATCTGATTCAGGAACGGGTACCTCTCCACAATCTGGACAATGAATAATAGGAATAGGCGCCCCCCAATAACGCTGACGTGAAACCGACCAATCTCGAAGCTTATAATTAATCACTCTTTTTCCCCACCCTTCTTTTTCCATTTGATCCATTATTTTTTCTTTAGCCTCCAAAATATCAAGACCATCCAAAAATTCACTATTTATCATAGTTCCCGCCTTTTCTTGAACCTGATCAGGTTTCACAATCTCCGAAGTATCACCATCTGGCGCAACAACCACTCGAACAATGTCTATATCCAAAGTCTGAGCAAATTCAAAATCCCTCAAATCATGTCCCGGAACACCAACTACCGCTCCAGTACCGACATGAGCCAAAACAAAATCCCCTACAAAAAGAGGGAGTTTTTTGTTATTAAGACGATTTAATACATACCATCCAGTGAAAACACCTGTTTTTGTTCGTCCCTCTTTCATTCTTTCGAGATCTGATTTTTTTCGAGCCTGTTCCATATATTTCTTTACTTCTTCTTTATTGGGAAAATCATCCAAATGATTCTGAAGAAAATCATGTTCAGGTGCCAGAACTACAAAAGTCGCTCCAAAATTAGTATCGGGTCGAGTCGTAAAACAAATAATTTTTTCCTCCGTCCCCTCAACAGGATATTCAATATTAATCCCCTCACTTTTGCCAATCCAGTTGGCCTGAGAAACCTTGGTAGAATGAGGCCAATCAATTTTTTCCAAACCAGAAAGCAAGCCTGAAGTTTGTCCTTGGTCTTCTATAAAATCTGTAATTCGAAAAAACCACTGTGATAATTTTTTCTGTTCCACTTCATTTTTACATCGTTCACACTTTCCATCCACCACCTGCTCATTCGCCAACACGGTCTTACAGTCTTCACACCAGTTTACCGGCGCCAGCTTTTTGTAGGCCAACCCCTGTTCATACAAAAACAAAAACCACCACTGAGTCCATTTGTAATACTCCCCATCACAGGTAGAGATTTCTCGGTTCCAGTCATAAGAAAATCCCAGCGATTTCACCTGCCTCCGAAAAGTCTCAATATTATCCCGGGTAGATTTGTCTGGATGAATATTGGTTTTAATCGCATAGTTTTCAGCCGGAAGCCCAAAAGCATCCCACCCCATAGGGTGCAATACCTCATCGCCCTTCATTCGACGATAACGAGAAATTAAATCGGTGGCGGTATACCCTTCGGGGTGTCCCACATGCAATCCCGCTCCCGAAGGATACGGAAACATATCAAGCGCATAAAAAGTAGGTTTATCAGTCCCCTCCTCAGCCACAAAAGTTTGGTTTTTATCCCAAAAATCCTGCCACTTTTTCTCGACAGCCTGGTGATCGTAGTTGTTCATTTTTTTGCCGCGATTATAAACAAAACCCCCACCATCACAACTTTTCCTTGACGGAATAGAACAATTTCATAGGATACCAAAAGTCTGACATCAGACCGCTAAAAAGCTTATCAAATATACCATGGCTCGACGTTGCGCCCTTCTCGGAAAACAGACCAAAAGCGGAAACAACCGTCCTTTTTCGCTCAAAGCGACCAAAAGAACCTTCCGCCCAAATCTTTTCAAACGACGAATCCTCAATCCGTTCACCGGACGAGTTGAAAAAGTAAAACTTTCGGCAAAAGCGATTAAAACACTCAAAAAATGGAGCCGAGAATGCGAAGTTGAAGAAACAACCGATGTAACCGCCAACCCAGAAAAAGCCAAAACACGAGTAAAAAAGGAAAAGCTCACCCCTAAGCAGAAAAAAGAACTCGCCGCAAAAGAAGCCGAAGTAGAAAAAGCCAGTACAACAGAAGGAGCAGAAGTAAAGGGGGAAGAGTAGGAGAAAAACGTTTAAAAGGTATTAAGAATAAAGTATTAGGAATAAGGGACTCCAAGAGGTTAACCTGATAGTTTAACCCTTATTCTTTATTCCTTATTCTTTATTCCAAATATCTGTATCTAAACTCTCCAGTTTATCTTTCAACACAGATCCCCCTCCTCTACCATGAAAATAATCCTCCTAGACAACCTCCGCTCCCTCCACAATGTCGGTTCAATTTTTCGTACAGCTGACGGCGCCGGATGGGACAAGGTGGTTTGTGGCGGATACACCGGAACGCCCCCCGACCGAAGAATCGAAAAAGTTTCTCTCGGAGCCGAAAATTTCATCAAATGGGAAAAACAAGAAAATGCGCTCGAATATTTAAAAAAACTAAAAGAGGAAAACTACCAGATTGTAGCCCTAGAACAAACAAGCCGATCAAAAATATTATTCAACAAGGATTTTAAGCTGAACAAAAATGTTGTTCTTGTCCTAGGAAATGAGGTCGAAGGCGTTCGTCCAGAACTTCTCGAAATAGCCCACCTTCATCTAGAGATCCCTATGCACGGCGAAAAAAGCTCGCTCAATGTCAGTGTCGCCGCCGGAATTGCACTGTATAATTTGTAGACAGGCGCCTGCCCTGCGCCTCTACAAAATATTTGTAACTAACTACCGACTAACAACTACTTTCCGCAACATTTCTTGTACTTTTTTCCACTTCCACACGGACAGGGATCATTTCTTCCCACGTTTTTCATCGATTTGGGAGTCGGTTCATCTGCAGAAATCACTGTTCGCTCTTCGGGATTAGCCACCACCGCACTTCCAGGAACGGGCGAATCAGTAGCACGAACCGACACAGGCTCATCAAACTCTCCCGTATCTTCCAGAGTCGAAGTAATAGCTTCTTCATTGGTATCTGCTTTGGAATAATCCGCTTCATCAAATTCCAAATTTTCCCGAAATTCCACCCGAAACAAATTCATAATTGCCGTCATTCGAACATTTTGGAGCAATCTGGTAAACAACTGAAAAGCCTCTCGCTTGTACTCCATAATCGGATCTTTTTGCGCATACCCCGATAGCGCCACCTGATCCCTCAGCTGTGTCATCTGGTCGATGTGATCCAGCCACAACTCATCAATCGAACGAAGAATGATCTGCTTTGAAATATGATCGACCGCATCTTCAGGGAGAGCTCTTCTCTTATCATCCCAGGCCTTCAGCAAAAAGTTCGAAAGGGTTTCTACCATATCGCCTCGATGGTGAATCGCCTCAAGCTCGTCCAACGTCAAAGGGCTGGCACTCGAAATATGAATCGCACAAATCGTTTCATAGATCTCTCTCACGTTCCAGGTCACCCCAGATTCCAGCGTAGGGGCATTCAGCTCTACGGTTTCGGCCACCAGTTCTTTGATAATCTGATCCACATCCTCCAAAATCGCCTCGGATCCGAGCATTTTTCTTCGTCTCGCATAGATCTTTTCCCGGTGCACATTCATCACATCATCATACTGCACCACGTGTTTTCGTGAATCGAAATGAAATCCTTCAATTTTTTTCTGCGCATTTTCTACTGAACGAGAAATCATTCGGTTCTCAATCGCTTCTTCTTCGGGAAGTCCCAAACGCTCCATCAACGCCGACATTTTTTCACCCCCAAACCGACGCATCAACTCATCGGTCATGGAGACATAAAACTGACTAAACCCCGGATCTCCCTGACGCCCCGATCGTCCTCGAAGCTGGTTATCAATTCGACGAGACTCATGACGTTCTGTTCCCAAAATAGCCAAGCCCCCAAGATCCGAAACCCCCTCCCCCAGTTTGATATCTGTTCCACGCCCCGCCATATTGGTCGCAATAGTGACGGCTCGACGCTGCCCCGCCTTGGCCACAATTTCGGCCTCTCGTTCATGATGTTTGGCATTGAGCACTTCATGCGGAATACTTCGCATCTGTAACAACTGACTCAGCGCCTCTGATTTTTCTATACTAATGGTTCCGATCAAGACCGGCTGTCCCTTTTCAAAAAGGCGGGCTACCTCATCGGCCAAAGCCGTAAATTTACCCCGTTCGTTTTTAAAAATCTTATCCGAGAGATCTTCTCGCGCGAGCGTTTTATTGGAGGGAATCACAATCGTATCCAGCGCATAAATCTTCGCAAATTCCTCGGCTTCGGTTTCGGCCGTCCCGGTCATACCAGCCAGTTTTTCATAGAGTCGAAAATAGTTCTGAAAGGTAATAGTCGCCAGGGTTTTACTCTCCCTCTGGATCACCACACTTTCTTTTGCCTCCAAAGCCTGATGCAATCCATCACTAAATCGTCGCCCCTCCATTAGTCGACCCGTAAACTCATCTACAATCATCACCTGCGAATCACGCACCACATAATCTTTGTCTTTTTCAAAAATCACCTCGGCCTTCAACGCCTGTTCGATGTGGTGGACTTCTTCAAACCCACTCTCGGTATAGATATTATTAATCCCCAAAAGCGCCTCCATTTTTTTTACCCCTTCTTCGGTCAAAGAGGCCGTCTTCATCTTGAAATCAATGTTGTAGTGATCCCCTTCTTTGAGCTGTTTCACCATCCGGGAATACAACATATATTTATCAGTCGATTCCTCGGCCGGAGCTGAAATTATCAAGGGCGTTCGGGCCTCGTCGATCAGAATCGAATCCACTTCATCCACAATCGCATAATTCAGATCTCTCTGCACAATAGAATCCGGGTGCTGCGCCATATTGTCCCGTAAATAATCAAATCCAAACTCGTTATTTGTTCCATAGGTAATATCAGACCGATACGCTTCTCTTCGGTCGGTCGTCGATTTCCCCGCCACGATCACCCCTACACTGAGTCCACAAAACTCATACAAAGGCGTCATCCATTCTGCATCACGCTGAGCCAGGTAATCATTAACGGTAATCACATGCACCCCCTTCCCCGTAAGTGCATTCAAAATCACCGGCATCGTACAAACCAGCGTTTTCCCCTCCCCCGTTTTCATCTCAGCAATCTTTCCCTCGTGCAGTACCATCCCCCCCATCAGCTGCACATCAAAATGCACCATCATCCATTCTTCTTCTTTACCGCGAATAGGAAAAGACTGCCCACACAATCGCCGGGCCGCATTTTTGACTCCCGCAAAAACCTCGATCATATATTTATCCAGTTTTTCAGGGTGAGCGGTTAATTCCTTCTTCCATTGAACAAATTTTTGTTTCAACTCAGAATCCGACAATGACTGAAAATCAGACTCTATCTTGTTCATCTTCGGCACTACCTGTCCCATTTTTTTAATCTGGCCCAGATTATAGTTTCCAAAAACCGTATCCATTATTTTCTGAATCATTTGGTATATTTCAATAAAGCGGAGTGATTGTAGTAAAAGACTCACATTTGGAAACCCCCTTCGAAAGATAAATAAATCTTCCGAAGGGGAAATTCCGCTCTTTCACGGGGAGATCTAGGTCCCATCTGGAATGATCTGAAAACTGGGTGAAACACGGACCACCTGTTGCTTTCCATCCGCTTGGATCGTCAGCACCGCCGCCACATCGTCATAATCAATCTCTAGTATCGTCCCACCCGGAAAAGCCCTTTTTATGACTTTCTCCAATTCGGGCCTCAATTGATTGGCGGTAATAGTACTCAAACGCCCCTTGTTGTAGTGCATCCAAAAAGTCTTCTCGGTCTCTTGGTGCACCAAAAACCCTGAACAGGAGATTTTTGAGCAATAGACTTTTGATCCCACCAACTTATAGCCGGGATAGGTAGTAGTCGCACGAGCCTTCAGATTATTCCACGACACTTCTTGTTTGTCACACCCCAAAAGCCCTATTGCTACAGTGATAATCAATACCAACAAAGTTCCAAATCTTTGTCTCATCTTGTCACCCTTTCGTACCACAGAAATCCTCAAATATCGCTCATTTCACCCAAAAACGTGAAAGAACGAAAACACGCATCGGAGTCGGTTATATCCACACCGCTCCAATAGCAGATAAATTAATAACAAATCCCCTCCAAAATGCCAAATTATTCCCTCTACTTCTCCAGAGAAGCCTTAATCGAAGCTACTTCGGCTTCTTCTCCTACCTCCTGAGACATTTCTTCTTTTTCCAAAAAATCTTTCTTCACATTTCCCATATCGGCTTTGTAGTCGTCCACTATTTCCTGCATGTCGATCTCGGTATCTCGAATCACCCCTCCTTTCATAGAAATTTCAGGCTGCTGATTGAGCTCAATCGCCCCTTTGAGGTCTTCAATCTTCCGCTGCAGAGCCGCTGCTCGATCCTTATTCAGTTTTTCCAGCTCCAAAAGAGCCGAATCAATAAATTTAATCGACTGATCATCCAACGTCCCCACCTCGAGCAAATGCTCGATAAAAGTCTGACGATCATCCAAAGGCACCTCCTCTAGTTCGGAAAACCAGAGAATAAACTGTTCGATCTGTTCTTGTACTTGGGTCATGATTTAGTGGATTCGCATATTTAAAACTATCGCTTCTTGATTCGGCTCAGAAGCCGTGATCATATAGTCGGGTGAAGATGTTCCCGCTCCCCCCATTCCAGAAACCGGAGAACCACGGCGAGCCACTTTACGATACACCCCCATATTGGCCGGCATCTTCGAGCTTTGTACAGATAAAGGTCCATTTAAAACAAAAATATGAGTATCATTTTCCAATTTCAGCATTCCAGCCTCCTTGTGAATCACCCGAAGATTAGTTTTTTTATCTTCTCCCGCCTTAAGTTGATGTGGAGATTCCAAACTTCCTCCCCCCGTAGTATCTCTAAAAGACAAACTCACAGTCACCCCTTCAGGAATCTTCTGCAACAAATTCCACTGTTTATTCGAAGAATCCTCCAAATAATCCCAATATTGTTCTCTCACTCGATTCAAAAAGTCGTTTCTAAGCCGATTATGAATTCGCTCATTTATACTCACAGAAGCCGAAACTCGTGGAGGACGTGGTCGAACAATTGAAATTCTTCCAATACCGGTGTAATCCGTATCAAAAATCTCTGGCTCAGTAAAACGAACTCCTCTAAATCTGGTAAGGTTTTCATTCAAACTCAACAAATCTTTATTGGCCGAACTAATCTCATCCGTCAAAGCCTTTACTTTGGCCGTATCAGCTTTTCCATCCCCATAAATAGCTCCCCTTTCACTTTCCTTCAAAACCTGTAGCTCTCTATAATACTTCAACCAATCCTCAGCAATCTCTACTCTTGAACTACTCGTAGTAGTTGAAGGAGTAAAACAAACTCCTCCCGTTGGATTTTTTAGTTCCAAAGGTGGAGAAAGCGGAAGATTACTCTCCAGTTTCTTAAAATTTTCAACATCCTTTTTCCATTCATCAACCACTCTCTGCGCTTTTTCTTTCGCAGAATTCAACTGATTCCATACTTCTTCAATTCGCTCTCTATGAGCTGACGAAATATTTTCTTTTTCTTTATCAAAATGTGAAAATCTTCGATCAAAAAGCTCCAAAACATCTCTGTGATTCCGCATAACTCTTTTGTACTCATCTTCGTCAAAATCATCCACATTAAGGTGGGCCCCCAAAGTTTGAAAAGTATCAGTAACAGGACCAACTGGAGGAAAAAACAAAGCCACCATCTGGTTTCGAACCTCTTCCGATTCATTATCCAAATCATTCACCAATGTCATATCTTCATAGTCATCACTACGTTCATCTTTCAAGTCTTCTAAATACTGCAACAATTCCCTTTGGAGAGAAACTTCTAATCGGTCTAAAACGTCAGGGTTTGAATTGAGATAATCAATAAAATAAAAAATCTTTTCTTCCTTGACCAAGCCTTTAATGGGGGTTCCATAAACATGGGCCAATAAATCAATCCCCTGTTTTGCAAAATCCACCTCCAGTTTTTTCACTATCCCATTAGTATCTAACACCTCATCTTCAGCTGATTTAATCCCGTAACCCTGTAATTTTACGATTAAGCCTTCATAATCTAAAGGCGTCGTTCTTACCAATGATTCACGGGTTGAATAATTTTCCAACTTTTCCTCAGCATCGTGCCACATAGATTCACTCTTTTTAATCTGAATAACTCCATCTGCAAAATCCATTTTATTCACTATTTCCAAAAAATCAGCTTCTGAAAAATTAGTAGGTAGATGAAACTGAGCTTTCCACCCCGCCCCACTGAAATATCTTGAAGAGGCCCGCACAAAAGCCGCATGATTAGGGGTTTCAATCACATCACGAATAAATCCCCAATAACGAGTCTTATCCGCATCTTCAGTAATATGATCAAAGGTCTGCTCTATTCTTCGCTGTCCTACATCCAGCTGCTGCCTTTTATGATTCTTCACCGCCTGAATAGAAGCTGAAATGTTATCTTTTTGCTGAGTCAGTTTATCTGTGAACTTCTTAGAAAAACGATCAAACCTTGATTTCTGAAACAACCCAGAGATTTTTCCCCACAATCCTCTTTGCTCAAAATATTGCTCGGCTAAACTCGACTGATCCTCCCACTGTTGCTCAAGGGTTGAAATAGTGGTCCCCAAGATAGATTCAAATCCATCAGCCACCATCAAAGAAGCATCCGCACTTCGCTTTCTGTCCATAATCGCATCAAGCGTTGATTTCCTTGAAAGCTCCCAAACTCGAGACTCTACTCCTGCATGAGCTCCAGGAGTAATACTCAATGTTGAAGCATAGTTAGCTCCCGCCTGAGCTAATACATCGCGAATTCTGTTTTTTGTCCTAAATACCTCCAACCACCCTCTTTCAAAGCGAGAAGTTCTGGCAGAGCCTTCTGGATTGGCCAACTGCAAAAAATCACTAAATTCATCATTAACAGTCGCAATGGCTTCAGTCTCCAACTGCGTTAAACGATCTTCAGACCGCTGTTCAGCGGTCTTCACTTCAGGACGCATCAGATCTTCCGGCGGCTGGAAAGCTGTAACTTCAACCATTTTTAAGGCAATAAATCCAATAATTATACCACAAAAAAGCCCTAAAAACAACCCCCTGTACTAACTTTTTATACAAGAAAAGCCATCCCCAAAAAGCATGACCAAAGCGTAAAATGGAACAATTTACTACTTACTGCTTGTGGTTAACTGCTCAACCGCTATTTCCTTCCCCCGTTCAACCCCCGGCTGATCAAACACATTGATGTTCATCATCTCCCCCAACATCGCTACCACCCCCTCCCAAAACAAAAACAGAGCGCCCAAAGAGGTTTCATCAAACCCCCCTACATTGATCACAATATTTGCTCGGTCAAGCTCTTTATAGGCCTTAACCGTAGCCTCTCCCTCTGCCAAAAAAACATCTCCAAACCGCTTCCCACCAAGAAATTCAAACCCCTCTTGAAAAGGGACCTCAAACCCTTGTTCAACATTTTTACTCAAAAGAAAGATTAAAACCTTGTCTGCAGGCCCAGCTCTAAAAAGCTGCATCTGAGCATGCTGATCCGTTACTCCCTGCGCTTTTATGGGAGTAATCCCCACATTTTCTCCTTTGTTATCGACCTTCCCAGTAGATTCCGCCACCAACTGAACCCACCAGTCTGAAAGGCCACAAAATCGAACTCCATAGGGCATAAACACTACAGATCCTTCCCCCCTCTTAGAAGCCTCGCAAAGAGAAGCAGCCATCTGAAAACATCTATTCTGATCAATTTTTTTATTCAAAAAATATTCCTCACGCGCCTTCACCGCCCCCTCCACCAAAGCCCGATAGTCCACCCCCATCAGAGCTGCCGGCACCAACCCGACATTCGTCAAGACCGAAAACCGTCCTCCAACCTCTTCGGGAACATCAAAAACCTGAGCCCCCAATCGCTCCGATTCTGATCGCAAAAAACCAGTCGTTCCCGTAATAAAAACCATCTGCTCACTCAAATCCCCTCCCTCCTGAGTCACCCAGTCTCGAAAAAAGCAGTACTGACTTACCGTCTCCAGAGTTCCTCCAGACTTTGAGATGACCAAAAAAAGTGTTTCCTGCACCTCCAAAGACTCAACCGTTCGACGCATCAAAACCGGGTCTACATTATCCAATATCAAAAACTCTCTCCCCCCATTATTCCGTCCGAAAGCTTCATAAATCGCACGAGCCCCAAGAGCCGATCCACCAATCCCCAAAAGAACCACTTTGGAAAACCGCCCCTCGATTGAACCAATAAATTGATCAATAACCCCAGACTCAACGTGATCTAAGACTTGATAAAAGCCAGACGGTCCATCTTTTATCCCCGACAAGACCGATTCAAAATCAAGTTCCTTAGCTGGTTCAATACCCGAAAAATCAAAGTGCATCATCACAAGGGATTATAATCGCTTATTTTCCTACACAAAACCTTTACAGCCAACAAAATCCCCTTAATACTCAGAGTCGATGAAATGCCCTACTCGAAAATCGAATTCTCATAAAGGCCAAAATGGACGAATTGGTATTGTTGGAGGCAACGAAATCTATCACGGAGCCCCCATATTAGCCGCTCTGGGAGCCGAAGCCACAGGGGTTGATCTGTGCTTTGCTTTTGTTCCCCAAAAGCACGAAATCCCCACCCGAACAGCGAGTCACAACTTCATTGTCTTTCTATTGGTGAACAATTTTTTAGATCAAAAAAGTGCATCCCCGATCCTGGATCTCTGTGAAAAATTAGACGTATTGGTCATTGGAAACGGACTAGGACAAAAACCAGAATCCCAAAAAGCCCTGCTCCACATTTTAGCACACATTACCATCCCCGTAGTCATTGACGCCGAAGGCCTGATTCCAGAAATTCTGGAGATCAAACCAAAGTCCAACTGGATCCTTTCCCCTCACGAAGCGGAATTTAATCGCCTTTTCGGCTGTCCCGGAACCGAAGAAAACGTAATCAAAATGGCGAAAAAACACCAGGTTACAATCTGCAAAAAAAGTCCTGTCGACCTTATCGCCGATCCAGAAGGAAATCACTACAAAAACACCACTGGCGTCCCTCAAATGACCGTTGGCGGAAGCGGCGACGCTCTGGCCGGAATTATCGGAGGTTTCATCGCTCAAAAAATGACGCCCTTCGAAGCCTGCTGCACCGCTACCCACTACTGGGGAAAATGCGGCGAACATCTCGCCAAAAAACAATCTCATTTTACCACCCATAAAATGTGTAAGTACTTCCCTAAATCCCTGCTCCCTAATACTTGCTAGCTCCGAACTACACTCAATGACCAAACACTTCAAAGTCCATCAAAGCATCATCCACCCCGAAAAGGTGGAAAAATTACTGCACGAGTTGATCGAGAACATTCCCAAATCCCCCAAAGCGCTAGAAAAGGAAAAACTGAGATTTTCCGCTCGTGAAAAGATCCAACCCATTTCAGGTCGAGAAATCATCACCCTGGCCAAACAAAAAAACATTGTGCTTCCTCCCACATTAGAATCGCTCCTACAAAAAAGAGCCGTCCGAACCATCTCTGGCGTTTCGCCAATAGGAATTCTAACAAAGCCCTTTCCGTGTCCTGGAAAATGCATCTACTGTCCCACAGAAACTCGTATGCCCAAAAGCTACTTGTCTTCTCAACCCGCTGCCGCACGAGCCGTGAGAAACAAGTTTCATCCCCTCAAACAAGTCAAAAACCGAATCACCGCGCTCAAAGAATCCGGACACCCCACCTCCAAGCTCGAAGTGATTGTAATGGGCGGCACCTGGAGTTTTTTACCCAAAAGGTACCAGACCTGGTACCTCAAAAACGTATTTGACGCAGCCAACCAAAAACCCTCAAAAAACCTTCAAGAAGCCCAAAAGATCAACGAAACCACCGCACAAAGAGTGATCGGAATCACCCTCGAAACCCGGCCCGACTTTATCACTGAAAAAGAATTAATCCGAATGAGACAGCTCGGCTGCACACGCGTTGAGATGGGAGTCCAAACGCTCGATGATGAAGTACAACGAATAACACAGCGCGGGCATAGTCAAAAAGACGTCATCCGAGCAACAAAATTGCTCAAGGATTTTGGATTCAAAATCGGCTACCACCTCATGCCCGGCCTCCCGGGTTCAACCCCCAAGAAAGACATTGAAATGCTGCAGAAGGTCGTCACCAATCCCAACTTTCAGCCTGATTTTATCAAGCTCTACCCCTGCATGGTCCTGGAGCACAGCCAGCTCTACAACACATGGAAAAAAGGTGATTTCACCCCCATTTCACAAAAAGACCTCATCCAGGTCATCCTGGAATTTAAAAAAGTCGTTCCTCCCTGGGTTCGAATTATGCGACTCATGCGAGACATCCCCGCCTCCGACATTCAAGACGGCGTTAAGCTCAGCAACCTCCGCCAAATTCTCAAACAACAAGGATCTGCACCAACAAGCCCCTCCCCCTCTAATACCTGGCCCTGTAACTGTGTTCGCTGTCGCGAGGTAGGCTTTCTCACTCCCCAACAAAAAAAAGATCTCCCTCCCCCAAAGCTCTTCCGTCGTACTTATGAAGCCTCAGATGGCACCGAAGAGTTTCTCTCTTTTGAGTCTCCCGATCAGACCATTCTCTACGCCCTCCTGCGTCTGAGAAAACCTTCGGGCCAAAAATTCAGTCAGTTCGGTTCCGTCCTGCATTCGGCCGCGTTGATAAGAGAAGTTCACAGCTACGGACATGAGGTAGAGGTCGGAAAAGGATCAGGAGTAGGGCAACACAGAGGCTTGGGCAAAAAACTTGTTCAAGAAGCCGAGCACATTGCTTCACAAGAGTGGAAAATAAAACACATTTCCATCATTGCCGGCGTCGGAACAAGAGAATATTACCAAAAATTAGGGTACAAACTACGCAGTACCTACATGACCAAAAAACTCGTTTGACACTCTTTTTTCAATCCTTTAAAAAACTCTTTGCTGTTTAAATAGTGCCCCCATTTCACCAGTCGTAGGTGTTGATTTGTTTTCACGCCCCATGTTCACTTCGTTGGGAGCTAGATGACAACAACATCTACTCCCTGAGGAAATAACACTACTAGAGGAATTGGAATGCCTGAATTATCCGCGCGCGAAAAAAAAGAACGCAGAATTACCTACGGGTTTTGGTTCATAATTGTCCCTTTGTTTATTACCCTTCTGGTCTGGAGCCCGTGGGCAGAAAAAAAAGAGGCCAACGAAACTCCCAGCAAACAAACCCAAAACCTCTAACCTCTCTCAGGATCAAGATCGATCCGTCGATCAAAGGCCTTCAGTACGCGATACTGAAGGCCTTCTTCACCGACGCAAAAAGGACACAAGATTTTGCGTCCTACAAAATTGTTGATTGATTATTGTTAATTGCTAACTGATTGTCTCCATCCACTCCCCAGCACTCGCTCCAAAACCGGTGGAGTCTGCTCCAAAATCCGATGATCAAAATCAACCACCACGTTCGGTTCTAATTTTGTTGTCGGATCCTCTCCAATAAATCTTCGATACTGAAGCAGCGGTGCAACATTCCCCACCAACATCCCCGAAACTTTAAGCGGTCGCTGCGAAACTTCGGGATGAGAACCCGACTGATCGTGATATTCCGTTGGCAAGATCGCTCCATTTTCGACCACAAAGATCCCTTCTATGTGCTCTACATGAGGTCGAATTCGTATATTTCCATTTCGCACAATAAACGCCGCATAACCATTAATCGTATAATCCGTGCGCACACCCGCCGTATCTCCAATAATCAAATCCCGTCCTTCGATCACATAAGTTCGACTATTTCCTCCAAAATTCAAAACCCCACTCAACACCGGATCCCGATCGGCTTTTTCTTCATCCAAAAAGAAAATATTAGCGCGCCCTCGAGAAGACCGGAAATCCGTTCCCAACTGACGCACTTCTAATCCCTGATCCAGGTTGATCTTGAGGTTGGCATAAAAATCATCCATATCACGCCCCTGGGTATAATTGGCCACTCCCGAAAGATCCACGATTCCCCTACTTCCCCCGGTATAATCGGTCAAATAAGACCGATCTTCATCACGTTCTACATACACCTCTCCAGTAGAAATTCGTCCTCCTCCCGTCACTGTACCTTTGTCTCCCGTTACTCGTTCTATCCCTTCGCCCTTTTCAAACCCCAGTCCTACATTTCCCCCTCGCCCTTCGATAAAAGGACGAACAATCGAAAGCTCCGCCGTCGCGCCCAAAGTAGAACGCGTAAACACATCTTCCTGTGATAGCGACTTGATCACACACACATTGTTTCCAATTCCAATTCGTCCACCATTGTATTCCAGCACGGCAAAAGCCACATTTTTCACACGAGCCACATCATATTGAGCCACCAGTTCGGTATCCATGTCGTACTCAAAAGTCAGATCAATCGAACGATTCGCATTCAGGTCATCCACTTCGCCGCCATTGAGTTCTCGAACATAATATCGGCCTCCCGTATTCCAGCCCCACCCCGAAGACAAAAATCCATTACGATTCCACACTCCCCCCGTAGCCGAAGGAACGGTAAAATCATACACCTTTACCGTCCCCCGATTAATCACGGGAAGACCATTCCCATCGATCATCAGATCCACCCGATAGCGCACCTTTTCGCCCTTGGAAACAATCGTAGGGGTCACCTGCTTAGTCAAATTGGTGCTTCCAGGCCCCGGAACACATGCACCATCACCTATATTGGGAATCACATCCCCACACTGAGTCAAAAGATCCGCGTTCTGACTCCCGGTATAAGGAATATCTATCTGCCCATCAACGCCATCTCCACAGGTGTAAAAATCACGCGATTTTGACCACTCAATCAGGCAGTCTCGAATTTCTTTGTCTTCCTCTTTTACACACGCTCGATACGCAAGATAAGACTCATCGTCCAGATCTTCTACTGGATACCGAGGCACACACTGCAAGGCCCCATCGGTCATCACCGCACAAGCCCCAATCGTCGGATGAGAAGGCGCGCCGCCTCCCCCACCGCCACTTCGTCCTCCCCCACCACCAACCACCACCGGCACACAGACCGGCTCGGTTGGATTATTCAGCGCTGGATGCACCAACTGTCCCATTCGAAAGGCCAACACCGAAGCAGTATTACAAACCTGCGTCCCATTGGGAACGGTAGATTTGACCATTACCTGAACTTCACGGATAGATTCAGCTCCCGCCCCCAGAGTCCCCAAAGCAAAAATCCCAGTTTTGTCCTCCCCCAAAAGCAAGAGATGTTCGCCCCCCACATCGACCAACTGCGTTTCGGTCAAATCCATCGAACCGGTATTCGCCACCCGAATCTGATAAAAAATAGTTTCGCCAGGATTTAAAGCCCCATCTCCGTTTTTATCTTCAAATCGGTCCAATTTTTTTTCAATGGCAAATTCACTATCAGGCTGACTGGGGGCCTGGCCCAAGACATGACAAACCGGAGCGGTAGGATTGTTTTCCGAAGGAAAGACGCCTACTCCATTACGAATTCCCGTCACAGAAGCCGCATTACAAACCTGTTCCCCCTCGTTTAGATCTGGGTTCACCCGACCTTTTACTCGGATATTGATCCCCGAATCAACCGGCAGATCCCCAACCGAAATCTCAGCCGGTGTCATAAGCGCCAGCCCATTTCCCGGAAGGTCGGTAATGACCACCTGCCGAAGACCAGCATCGGGGCTAGAATTCTGAACTCCCACCACATAAGTAATCTCATCTCCCCCACTCAAAACTCCATTTCCATCTCGGTCAAACCAGGTTTCGTACCGCTTAAATATACTAAAATTCCGATCTGATCCCCCACCACCTTCTACCGGCTGACAGACCGTATTAGAGATAATTGTTTCCATCTGATCGGCTGCTCCAAAAGCCTCATTACAAACTTCCAGTCCCGGACCAACCGAATCTTTAACCCGAACCGAAAAACCTCGCTGAACCGTTTGAGTCGTCAGCGAACCAATATCAAACCGAACTTCGCCCTGAGCATATTGTCCTCCCGCTACGTAATCGAGATTTGAATCCAATAAATCTTTGAGTTTCACGCCCGTCAGCCCAACATTCCCCGTGTTTCGAACCTGCAACGAATAATTGATCTCCGAAAGCGCCCCCACCCCACCAGAGGGCTGAGCACTTTTTATAATTTCCAAGGACCGAACGGCGGGCACCACTTCGAGTTTAAAATACACCGCCTTCACATGCCCAAAAGAACCATAAACCGTTCCTAAATTCGTTTCGACCCCCAATCCAGACCCTGTAGAAGCCAGATTTCGAAAACGATATCCCAATTTGTCGGCGCCATGCCCCTTACAGATTTCTTCTCGCGTAGCATCCGGATCAATTCGTTCGGCCACCTCAACGCCCCCCACCAGACGGAACGAATAGTCTCCCCGAAAATAATAACTCACTTTGTCGGCAATTCGAGCCGGCGAAGCATTATCCGCCGAAACAAAGGCTTCTACTTGTTGAGGATTCGCCCAATCAAGTCCCACTCGCGTATTGTGAGCCGGATTCGCCCCTCCACAAACCTGCGTCGCATTGTTGTGGACAAAAACCTGCACCCACACCTGATCTCCTAAGTCCAAATTGGAAATCGAATGATCATACCGAGCGGATTTATCCGCTCCAGGATCGGCCAAAATCTTTCGAGAAGTCACAAAATCCCGTTCATCCTGATATCGAGCATCATTCTGCCCCTGACGTCGAGACAAAGCCAAAACATAGTTATCGGTATATCGATTAAACTCCACCGAACTCCCCGTCCCCAAGTCATGAGTCGTCCGATCGATCCCCGACCGAGAAGGCGAAAAATCACCCTGACCGGCCTGGACCAGCAGAGGAAACAACATAAATCCACACACAAGACCGAAAACACTTTTTCGCATGGGCATTAATTCTATTTATTTACTATGGCCGTAAAGCCACGTTGCAATGTGGCTCTACACCACATCCCCTTAATACCTACTTCCTAATACTTTCTTCCCACAAAAGTCATTCAAAACACTACTTCACCGGCAAATCCGCCCCTTCATCCAAATAATAATTGTCCGGATGCGACAAAAACACCCCCTTTTCCCGATCCGAAACCTGAGCCGGTTTCACAAATCCCCCCCGCCATCGATCATACCCCCATCCAAAAGCGATTAATCCCAACAAAACAAGGATTAATATCATCAGCATCAAAGCCTGATTTTGATTTGTTTTCATCCCCCCGAGTATATACGTTCTGGGTCGAAAAATAAACGCCGATCCGACTATTTACCCAGAAGATCTTCTCCCGCATCAAAAGCAGATGTCTTCGTCACAACAGAACTTCCTCCCCCACCTCCAGAACTATTTCTTTCGTAGTCCAGATGATAAAAAATCCGAGGTCCCAGCCCAAATCGACTAGAGATCTTGCTGGCCGTTCCCATTCGGAACAATCCACGAACCTTGAGCTCATTTATGTTGCGAGCGTTGGGTCCCAATTTTCCATTACACCCGGCAAGCCATTTTCTAAAAGCAGATTTTTCCATCAAAACCTGAAAAGCTCCTATTCGCATCTGAGCCAGGTCTTCCTTATATCCTCCTCGCTCCAATCTTTGCTGCAACGAAAAGTATCGATCCAAGGCCGTTCCAAATGAAATATTACCGCCCAAATCTTTTTTAATTTTCTCAGAAGATCTATACATAGACAAAAAGGAAAAAGCCGCCATACAGTAGGCTTCCTCGCCTTTAAAAGAATCCATAAGCCGAAGCGAATCATTCGCCTCTACATAGTTGTCCAGATAATCGGTCACATACTCCACCTCCTGAAACTGGTTGTATCGTCCTCGAGCAGAGGCCTCAGAAGTTCTAAACAATCCCAACATCGCTTCTCGACTTTGTGGCAGAATAAAAGTCGGCTCAATTCTTCGATCACGAATATGTTTTGTCCGTTTTTCATTAATGTAATTCACAAGTTTCTCTACTCGTGAAGCGTATTTCTTTTCGACTAATCGTCCATCTACATTCAGTCCCCGCTCTACAGAAGCCATTTGTATAGCCCGAGACCTATGTTTCCCCTCCGCTATAGAAATAACTGGTATCTTTTCTCCATCAGGGAGCCCCTCTTCTATTCGTTCAGCATAAATCTCCCAAACCCCATTATTTTTAATCGCAAATAACTGTTCGGGCAAGGTCGCCAAATACTCTTCTCGATCAGCCGGTTCATAAGAAACCACACTTCTCACCGGATCATCATGATACGAACTCTCACTGGGAATTTCCCCGGGAAATTCAAAGAGACGATCCTCCTGATGGTTTCCAAAAGCATCTACTCCAAAGTCCACTTTGTATTCTACATTTGCAATCGAAAGGATAGCCCTCAAAGATTCTACTTTTTCTCTATCAGAACTAGTTTGACTCTCAAGGATCTTTCGTTGAGCCTTAACTTTGGCCCATTCCCCTCTTCCTCGAAAAACAGATTCAAGAAACGTAAAAGAATCATCGGTCAGCAATTCAGATTCGTCCCACGCAATCTGATGATTTTTATCGATCACCACTCTTCGTCTCTTTAGCTCAGCCTCAATATCATTTCTCTGTTTTTTAAATCGACTTTTCAAAGCTCGATGATCACCTTCTGGATTACGTAGAATATCGGTCTGCAAACGGGCTCTATGATGCAAATGCGTAACGGCTTTGTCCTGAGCCAACTCAGTCTGAACTATCTCTACCAAGGGCGGATGTCCTGGGAACAACACCTTATGCATATCATCTCGTCTCATTCCTTTGTCGAGTCTCCACAAAAAAGGAAGTCTTAAATAGGTCAATGACAATTTCCCCGTGATGAGATCAAACATAAAGTAATGAGCCAAACGCTTTTCGTGGTAGAAGTGGCTGTTCATAGCTTCTACATTAAACCCAGCCGTTTCGGCATTAGAAACAAATTGCTTCATTGCCGCAATCTGCTCTGGAGTAAAGTTTTTATCTCGCATGGCTTTTTCAATGGGTGAATCGGCACCAACAGCTTCTTTGGAAAGCGCAATAAGCATTCCAATCACCCCTCCCTCAAATAAACCTCCATCCTGAAGTTCTCCCACAATATCCTGAAGGTCCTCCATTCTGGCCGTTTTATGCGCAAGAACCTCATTTCGAGCCTTCAAACGAGCCATTATGATATTGTAATCAGACTCCGCAATCTGTTTATCCCCCCTTTCCAAACGATCCATCACCTTCAGAAGATCTGGGTCGTTTTTGCACAACACTTCTTTCACCGAAGGATCTCGGTGTCCCGTATTAAGCGCTTCATGCTGAGCCGCCGTCAAAGCCGAAGGAGACACCACGAGTTCAGGAACCGGTTTCGCTTTCGACTTCTGTGCAGGCACAACAACTTGATACGGCCCAGGGGCTTGCTTCTTCTTAGAAGCCCTCGCCACCACAGGCGCTGCATCTTCTTTCACCACTGGAGCCGCTTTGGCTTTTGAAACAGAGGCCACTTTTGAATCCATAACTCGACAGGTCGAAAGATCTACAGAAGGAGCTCGGTTCACAATAAAAACACCGTTTCGTATCTCCACTCGATCTCCCCGCTTAAACTTATCTACATTGAATCCGGATTCTGAAAGCGTAGCCAACACCTGTCGCACTCGCTTTTTGTTTTTTAGTCCGGCCGCCAAACAATCGTACAGATAAAACCCCTTCTTAATTTCTTGAGGTTCCATATTTAGTCCCTGAAGCGCTTCTCGATTCACCTCCCCACTCAATCGTTCTAGTTTCTGATAAAACTTTGTTCGAGCTTCCTGTTTTTCATCACTCACACTTCCTACTTCTTTATGCCAGTTGTACTGCTCTTTGTAGCAAAACCGACCCTCTCGAAGATCAAAATTTTTTCCTCCCAGAACCGAACTTTTCAGATTTTTCATCAAAAATACTTAAAAATCCTTTTATTTTAGCACAAAAAGAGAAATTAAACAATCAAAAAACAGGAATAAAGAATGAGGAAGAAGGAAGAAGAAATATTTCAGGTGTAATGTACACCTCTTGGTGTCCCTAATTCCTTATTCCTACCATTTCACGACGTTTCCCGCCCCTCCTTTTGACAAATCCCCTCCCTTTTTTACCATCCTCGCGACTTAACCCCCACCCCCCCATGACCAAACGCGTCGCCATTAACGGATTTGGAAGAATCGGCCGAGCCGCTGCTCGTATCATTTTGGACACTCCAGAACTAGAACTTGTAGCCATAAACGACCCTTCCCCTACCGAGCAAACCGCTCATCTTTTTACCTTCGATACCAACTACGGAACGTTTAAAGGCGAGGTAGAAATTACCGAAGAAAACGGCGACGAATACCTGGTTCTCAACGGAAAAAAGATTCGTTCACTCTCAACGCGAGAAATCAAAGAACTTCCTTGGGGCGACCTCAACATAGATATCGTACTGGAATGTACCGGCGTGTTCCGAACCAAAGACACCTGCCAGCTTCACATCGATCAGGGGGCCAAAAAAGTACTCCTATCAGCACCTGCTAAAGATGAAGGATTTACCTCTGTAGTACTGGGGGTAAACGACGAAGTTCTGACCGGTGAAGAAACCTTTGTTTCCAACGCCAGTTGTACCACCAACTGTCTGGCCCCTATGGCCAAAGCTCTCGATGAAACCATCGGAATCCAGTCTGGGCTAATCACCACCATCCACGCTGTAACCAATGGACAAAACATCCTCGACGTCGGTCACAAAGACCTTCGCCGAGCTCGAGCCGCTTATGAAAACATGATCCCCACCTCTACCGGAGCGGCCAAAGCCGTGGGAATCGTATTGCCTCAACTCGCCGGAAAACTCAATGGACTCGCCGTAAGAGTTCCCACTCCGACCGTTTCTCTGGTAGACCTGGTTTTTAAGGCCAAAAAACAAACGACCGCCGAAGAAGTAAACGCCGCACTCAAAGCCGCATCAGAAGCCAATCCTCATATTTTGGGCTACGAAACTCGACCTTTGGTCTCACGAGACTTCCAATGCGATGCTCGATCCTCAATCGTCGACGCCTCAGAAACTATGGTTATGGACGGCGACCTGGTAAAAGTCCTTTCTTGGTACGACAACGAATGGGGCTACAGCTGCCGATTTGTGGAATTGGCGACAAAAATGTAATTACAATTAACAATTAGTAATTAACAATTAACAATCGACAGTAGTTAAAACGCAGGAAAAAGTTATTGGGATCCTTGTTAAGCTCTGTTAACTATGAAAAATAATAATGTCCTACTGGACAAATCTTTTGAATTTGCCACAAAAATTGTGAAACTATCTCAATTTTTGGTAAAAGAAAAACAAGAATATGTACTTTCAAGGCAAGTTCTCAAAAGTGGAACTTTTAAAAATTCTATACTCAATATTAAAAACAACTCGTCTAAAGAAATAATCACTGAAATCCAAAATTGTTAATTGCTTATTGCTAATTGTTAATTGAATGCTCCCTTCCCAATTCATCAATAGAATTAAAACCATCCTCCCTCCCCAAGAACACAAAACATTTCTTGATAATTGTACTCAACCGCTTCCCAAAACCATCCGCCTTACCCCCAAACTCGCTCAAAATCCGCCCAAAGACTGGCAGCTGACTCCGACCCTAATTCCGAATACATTTTTTATTCAGAGAAAAGACCAATCCTCACTCCCTCTGGGAAAAACGCTCGAACACTTCACCGGGAAGGCCTATATAGCCACCCTCAGCTCGCTGCTGCCCCCACACCTACTCCTCGACGAACAAACCGACTACCCTCTCCGTGTTCTGGATATGTGTGCCGCTCCAGGATCCAAGACCACCCTCTTGGCCCAATTAATGGACAACAAAGGCCTCCTCGTAGCCAACGAACCCAGTGCCTCCCGAGCCAAAAAACTGGTGGCCAACCTAGAGAGAATGGGGACCAAAAACACGGTAGTCCTCCAAAAAAACGGCACAAAGTTGAATCAATTATTTGAACAACAATTCGATCGCATCCTTCTCGATGCGCCCTGCTCTAGCGAAGGATACGGCCGAAAAGACGCCGGGTTCTACGAAAAAATGTGGAAAGAATCCAAAATCTACACCGCAGCCAAGCTCCAAAAACAGCTCATCACCACCGCCTTCCAGCTCCTGGCGCCAGAAGGCGAAATGCTCTACTCCACCTGCACCACCGCCCCCGAAGAAAACGAAGCGGTGGTCAACTACCTGCTAAAAAACTATCCCCAAGCAGAGGTGGTGCCCCTCTTTGCCACAAACCCACAGCAGCACCCATCCCCCCTCACAAATAATCAATCCCCTGAAACCCTCTCTTCGTTAAATTCCCTGTCAATCTCAAGAGAGGGTAGCGAAGCACTTTCAAAACAGCACCAATCCCCTTTCAGAGCTGGGAGAGTTCCTAAAACCGAAAATGAAGCACGAACCGAGTTCCCACCACACCACCAAGGATTATCCCACTTTCAAAACGAAACCTACCACCCCACCATCGCCCCCAACGCCATACGCCTCTACCCCCACCTGACCAACGATCAATGGGACAGCGAATGCTTTTTTTGCTGCAAAATCCGAAAAAAAGAACCCCTCCGTAAAGCCACATTGCAATGTGGCTCTACAGCACATACCAAAAAGCACCATAAAATCCCCTTCACCCCAAATTTTACCCCCCTCACCAAAAACCAAACCGCCACCCACATCACCCACCTACACAAAACCTACGGCCTCCCCAAAGAAATCCTCACCCCCTACACCTGGATCGAAAAACACGACGGCTCACTCTGGATCACCTCCAAAGAAGCCGCCCGTTTCACTCAGCGCCACCCCATCAAAAGAGCCGGATTCCCCGTATTTGACCGCCACGGCAACCTCACCTCTGCCTTCGCCATAAAATTCGGCCCCCACGCCACAAAAAACATTCTGGAGATAGACACCCCCCAAAAAGACCGCTGGCTCGCCGGATACGATCTCCCCCTAGATCCCCCCTCCCAGCAGCACCCATCAAGCTCATCAGCCGATAACCACGCTAAAACCCTCTCTTTATCAAACGGCCTGCCATCCTCAAGAGAGGGTGGCAAAGCACTCACTTCACAGTCGATAAAAATTCCAGAGCCGGGAGAGTTCCCGCCCCAAAATCATTCAAAAACAATCCTCATCACCCACCAAGGCTTCTGCCTGGGGTATGGTACGATTCAAAACGAGGGGAAAAAACTAAAAAATAAGCTGGATCGGGATTTGTGTTTTCAATAAAGAGCTATCTTTAATTATTCCGATTATTCAATTCCTTTAGCCGTGCTTGCATTCGCGCATAACGACCATGAACAGCTTCCTTAGCAAGCTTCCCAGCTTTTTCTACTTGTCCACCAGTCAAAAAGTTCACAACATCTGTGGTCGTCTCTCCCACTTCTATCTGGTTTTCTGAAACAAAAGCTTTCCCACCTCCTTCCATATCCAAGTCAGCCACATCAGATCCTCCAGAACTCGTTTTTTCTTGAGCTACAATCTGACTTTTGGCTGGTTTGGGCTTAGCATATCTCTTCCTATCTTCCGCTCGTTTTGCCAACAAACTCCTTATTCCTTCATTCCCTTTAATTGTATTAGCCAGAATTATTTCAGAAATTGGCTTTCCTGCATAAGATTCTCTCTCCGCAGGAGTTGATAAAAAAGTTGTTTCTACACTTGATCGATACAAGGCTTCAACATCTACTGTCCCTTCCAAAGAACCTTCTCTCCTCTTGTCTTCAAGAGCTCCCGAAACAGCATTTTTGGTATACTCCGCAAAATGCTTCTCCATTCTTTGCATTTTAGTCGTTAATTCATCTGAAAATCCCTCCTCTCCATAAAAACTAGGCATAATTTGGGACAACACCTCAGATCTTTTTTGACCCAAATAAGCCTCAGCCTTTTCTTGAACCGCCGCCATCTCTTCTGCAGGTGCATTATCTGGAAAATGTGTATTTTCAACCGCCGTATAGCGCTTTCCTCTTTCTCCCTTTTTTACCATTTCTTGCCCCGAAATTCCCCCCGGCTTTAATTCTGATAATCGTTCATTTGCCGACTGCCCCAAACGAGCCTCCAAAGCCTGAGTATGAGCAGAATGTTCCTCTGCAAGCTGAACATTTCTCTTTTCCTCACGAATCTGATCAAACCTTTCTCTTGAAATACTTCGAATTCCACCACTGCTATGAAGAGCATCCATATCATTCTCAATATCTTTATGAGCATCATCTTTCGTAGGAATCATCGCTTTCAATTTGCTGGCCAAGGAGTTGATGTGAGCAATCAACTTTTTGTTAGTTTCAGCCAAAACCCTCTCAAGCGCTTCCCCAGTAAGGCCCTTTTGATTTTCCATCGCGAGCTGCCCCGAAACTCGCTCAGCTAAACCCTCCCTCCATTTTTTCATATCATCTTTTAGGGTTTGATTCTCCTCACTCAGACCAAACCACCCCTTCCGGGTATCAACTCCTTGATTAAAGGCTGTAATCGCTGTATCTAAAGCCACATAAGCTTCATCCAAAGACTGGGGCTGCTCAGAAGAGGCCTTTTCTCCTTCTGCTTGTTCAATCGAACCACCCTGAGAAGGAGAAGAATTCAAAAACAAAAACCGGTAACTATTTTTCATCCTCTAATTGAGTTAACAAATTATCTGCCCCCTTCTCTTCATTTTTTCTATCCACTTCTTCTACTTCTTTCCATACTTCCCGCTCCATCTGTTTCATTCCGGTCTTCATCGTCTCACACATAGCAATTCCAATTTCTGAAATCACTCGAGCCGCTTCCTCAAGCTTTTCCTCTGGAATCGCTTTCACATATTCCAAAAGCTCTGCCCTTTGATCGTCTGAGACTCCCACCAGCTCATTCACCATTTTCAATACCTTTTTTCTTTCGTTGGTCATTTTTTAAAATTATTTTTTAAAATTATTTTTTCCGCTGCTTCGTCTTGAGTCGACTCAGCCGATACATCACATCGGCCGCTTCGGCCCGAGTAATAGCCATATTAGGAGTAATAAACCCACCTTTCTTCATGCGAAGCAGTTCATTCACCTTCGCAAACTGAAAATACTTTTTGTACCACGCCTCATCCGCTACATCTGGATAAGAGGCCCCTTCTTTGTCTTCCGGTTCAAACCCAGAAGTCAAAATCGCTACTTTCAAGAATTCCGCACGAGTAATGGTATTTCCCGGCTTAAAGGCCCCATCTCCATACCCTTTGATAATCCCTCGATCAGCTGCCGTGGTCACAAAATCACTAAACCAAGCGGTTTCGGGCACATCTGGGAATTTCTTTTTTCCTTTTTTGGCCGCAATATCATTCCCCACCAAAATAATCTTCACCGCTTCGGCACGATTAATCGTCGCTTCGGGTTTAAAGGTTCCATCGGCATACCCCTTCACAATTTTTCGATCCTTGAGGTATTTGATGGCTGGAGAATAAGTATGTGATCCATCCACATCCGCAAAGATCTGCGGTCGAAGCGAAGGTGATTTGGCTTCTCCAAACTCACTCAAGGCAATCAGTTTAAAGGTTCGATTGGCTTCGGATTTCACCGTTACTTCCGCCACATTATCGATAAAGTCTCGAACCGTTAGGGTCGCTGGCGTCACTCGAGCGGCTCTTCGGTCGGTGGCCGAAAGTTCAATGCCTCCCGCCGAAGCCACCAGAGCTTCTTCGTTTACGCGAAGTCGAACAATCTCCTCCTGTCCGGGAACGAAAGATCGATCGGTTTCAAAAGTAATTTCGAGCTGGCCCGTACGTACGGTCTGTCGAGTGGTAAGATCTTCGGAAGAAGCTATTTCTTTCACTTCCTTCTCCGCGGTTTCAACTTCTTTCACCGTTTCTTCGGACGTCGTATCGAGTTCTGAAATGTCGGCCGAAGCCACCTCGTTGGTGGGGGTTTCGACTTCTTTTTCTACCGTATTGGCCGCGAGTAATCTTCCGGGGATATAGTCGTCATAATGAGCGATAAAATCCATAGGATGGTAGGTGTACTTCTCAGCATTCGCTTTTCCAACTCCGTGTTTTACCGCTTCAAAGAAAGAGTTGTATCCCGCATTTTGCACATCCTTCCACTGAAAAGGCCAATAAGGATGAAAAGGCGCAGTATCTCGATCGATCTGAAAATGAAGATGCGGCGTCGAAGCCGTTCCTGATTCTCCAGATTTCCCAATTACCTGTCCTTTCTTTACTTCGGCTCCTTCTTTTACGTTTACGCTCGAAAGATGGGCATAAACCGAAAAGAGAGTCGTTTTTTTCCCTTCTCTTTCAGGATTAGGGATCATCACATGCGCCACAACTACGTAGTGTCCAAATCCAGTTTTTTGGTATCCGGTTCTAAAAACCGATCCGGCCGCAATGGACCGAATAGGCGTTCCAATAGGCAGTTTGATATCGACCCCGGTATGAGAACCAGAGTTTTCCGTCGCATCCAGTTTATAGTTTCCCAGGTTGGGAACCGGATAAGTAATGTAGGCATTTCGTTCGTTTGCATTCCCCTTCTCCCAGTTCTGTCCTCGTTGGAAATCAGAAAGATTGTATTCCGGCACGGGAATCAGCTTGTTTTTAGGCAGCTGATCATACGTTAGCCGACGTTCGGCCGAAGAAAGCGCTACCCAATCTGGTACTTTTTCTACCGGCGAAACGGTCCCCGTAAACTCCGTAGGAGTCAGATGGAGCAGACTCGCTCGAAAGTAGTATCCATACTCCTGAAACAGATCAGAAGCCAAAAAAGAAACCAGCGAAAGCGGCAAAAGCCACAAAAAGGATTTCTTTTCTCGGAAATAGTTGAGCACTCGGCAGTTCTGAAACCGAGCCGCTCGACGATGATGTCGCATCTCATTTCGAATTCGCCGTTTGGTAAACTCGACAGGATGCCCCTCTGTTTTTTTCCAGAGAGACGCCGCCAACCCCAGGGTCAAAGCGGCAAGAACGATCTTAATCAGGTCTTCAAATTTCATTTTATTTTGAATAAATCCTAAGATTGTACCAGACTTTGACACATATTTCAAGTAAAAGAATCGAGTTACGCGACCATCACCTCTGACCCCGTGTCCTGACAAGGAATCACCACCACAAATTCCGTCCCCTCCCCCACAGTTGATTCAACCGATATCTTCCCGCCCAAAACCTTAACCAAACGCGAAACCATAGGCATTCCCAAGCCAAATCCTCTTTCTTTTTCAGTCCCCAAAGTCGAGGCATTTTTTTTCAGATGAAACAAGGTTTCTAGCTGTTGATTATCCATCCCCACCCCCCAATCGCGCACGGAAATAATCAACTGTCCTTCGGCTCCCACCACACAACGAACTTCGACCTTTGAGCCCGGATAACTAAATTTCACCGCATTATTAATCAGATTCGTCACCACACTCTGCAAAAGCCCCATATCAGTACAAAAACTAAGTTCGGGTGGAAAAGTCCCCACCAATCGAATTGATTTTTGTTCTACCAAATGAGAGGTCAGCGTGAGCGCATCGGCAAACACCGACCGACACAGATCATTGCTTTCCACATTTCGAGCCACTAAACTTCCCGATTCACAACGCTGAAAATCCACAATATTCGCCACCATTCGCAGCACCGCCCCCAATCGTTCCTTTGACTGGACCAAAACACGTTGATAGCGTGCTACTTCTTCCCAATCCGCATCAGCCAGAATCTCCATAATGCTGACCAAAGGCCCCAAAGGGCTCCGAATATCGTGAGACAGCATACTCAAAATCAACCGACTATCCTCCAACTGTCGACGCACTCGCTGCAATGAATCAGACAACAAATAATCTTCTGGAATAAGGCCCAAAGAAAAATGATCCAACTGATCGTGATGCTGTTTTATCGAAGACACCTGATCGGTTATCAGCGTCAAAAGTTCGCGGGTAACAGGCGCAAACCCCAGCATTTCATCTCTAAAAGCCCCCCAATCATCCTCGGTCTCAATACTCACAAACTGATCCATCACCGTCATTACCTTTTCCAAAGGATCAGTGACCAGATCACCAAACCGCTCAATTGACTGCTGAAGATCTCGAACTTCATCTTCGGCTCTCTCCAGCTCCATCCTCCGAAAAGGGGTTTCTGGGGGTCGAACTAATTCTGATACTACCGCTTCCATTTTTTGGGTGTTAAAAAACTAACACCTCCTTATACGAAACAGGGGGAGAAAGTGTGACAACAATTAATCTAAAAAAAGGCAGAGCTTTTTTAATCATCCTCATATTCAGACAGGACAAAAAGCCGATTATAAAATCAGTTTGTCCAATTTGGTACAGGCGGAGGGATTCGAACCCCCGACACCCGGTTCCGAAGACCGGTGCTCTATCCAGCTGAGCTACGCCTGCTCGTCGTCGATGACTCCATACTTCCGGTAATTTTTTTCAAAAATGACCTCCAGTATTCCATCATCTCCTCCTCTCCCCAATAAGTCTCCGCTTCGCTTCGACTTTTCGGGGGCCCCTTTTTTTGGGGAATACTACTGTAAAACATCATACAATCTCTGCTTCGTAAACGCTTCACTTTCCTCACTATTTCCCTTGTCCGACGAAGCATAACTACCCTTTTCTTCATGCAAAGCCGGATCTCCCCAATAAGTCTCCGCTTCACTTCGACTTTTCGGGGGCCCCTTTTTTTGGGGGAATACTACTGTGAAACATCTTTCCTCTGCCCGCTGTGTGATAGTCATAACCGGGCGACAGTTTATTAGCTCATACTGTTTTGCGCAAGTTTTCCTTCAGTCCACTCCCCCAAAAAAATAAATCTTCCCCCTTTATGCTGCATTTAAAACCGATAAAACCATCGTCTGAACTTCTTGCTTACTATAGGTTGTTCCCTTTCTTTCCTCCTTTTTTTGATGATTATTATTTTCACTACTACAAGGTGCCACCTCTTTCGCAATAATCTCCTGGACCATTCTTCTCGGCTTTTTTGGAGTTTCATTTTTTCTCAAAACTTTCTCAGACAGTTCTGGATTTCGAGTCCGAGATTCAACAAGACATTTTTTCTTTTCGGGAACCAAAACAGAACGTTTCCCTTTTGCCGATTCTTTTTTTTCTCGAGCAGGAATGCGGCTTTTCTTTCCATTTAAATTAACCATGAGAACCTCTTTCAATATCTCTCTTGCTCTATATATTCGAGAACGTACCGTTCCGATAGGAATTTCTAACTCATTCGCTATCTCTTCATAAGTAATCCCCTGAAATTCAAACATTTCATAAGGCACATAAAGATTCAAATATTTTTTTCGCAGATATTCAATCGCTTCCCGCGCTGATCCTAAGCTTTCAGAATGGATTAAAGCTTCTTCTGGCGACATCTCCCGTCTAAATCCAAACATTTCACAATCAGGAGTAGCATCTTCTAACAAATATGGATCAGACTCCATCATCGTCGATAAAGACAAAATCCTCCTCTTCTTCGAACTTCTATAAAAATTACTAAGTCTATACCTCCCAACCGCATACAACCAGGTGGTAAACGCACTCTCTCCCCGAAACTTCTTTATACACTTAAAGGCCTCATCAAACGTTTCATTAACTACATCTTGGAGTTCCTCTGGGGACAGCTTTTTATGTCTCGGCTTAAAAACCAAAAACAACCATCTACTCGTCTTGGCATATATTTCAGAAAACGCTCTATTTCTCTGCTCAAAATCCCCCTCTTGCGCCATTTTTACAGTCAATTCAGAAACCCACGGAGTATCTGGTTTTTTCTTCCATTTCCGAAAATGAGTCTCTCCCTCTATGGTCTCAGAATACATAAAACTATTAATACATAAAAACAAAATATTGTCAACACATATTGCCTCGTCAAGTTACATTTCTCAAAGCCAAAGAATCAGGTTTTTGGGCAAGTTTTTTCTTGGCAGTGAAAAAATATTCAGTATTAATACCCCTTATATTTTCATTCAAAAAAATGGCCGATCAGGAGAACTTATTCAAATCTCAAGCGCTAGAAGATGCCGGAGAAACGATGAACACAAAACCCGAAGCAAAAGAAGCGATCAGAGAACTAACTCGTAAATTTGTTCGTCTCAATGATAGTCTAGAACCCTGTGAACAACCCAGTTTTCAAGCGCTCTTCGAAAGGATCGATATCGACAGCCTCAAAGATGAAAAACGAAAAAAGAAAGGCCAACCACTTCCCACACTCCCCATCATCATCCCAAAAGAAGAATGGACTCCCATTACCCTGAAAGAAGCCATAGATCTCCGAAAAAAACAAATAATGGTCAACATTGACCGATTTACCTTTAGGACCTCAGTTCAAGACAGAAATAAACTCATCATAAAAGACCAACGAACCGGAATAAAGTATGATCCTGACGATCCAGAACTCAACCAAGTTATTGTTCAGGCAAAAATTGACAAAAGCACCTTGGGAACAGAATACACAGAGTACCAAAGATGGATCTCGGGAGCTTTTGAAGGCCCCAAAAGAAAGGTCGAAAGCGTGTTAACCCAAAGTCTTAGATCAACCCCCACCCCCACCGAATTTGCGCCCGTTCCCATCGAAATCCCCGAATCAAACCTGATAACCGGCTCCGGCCAAGAACACGAACTTTCGCTAAAACCAAATTCAGGAAAAGTGATCACCATGCAGCAAAACGGTCTCCTGCCTTCGCTTTTTAACGCCAACAGCTTTGAACAGCTCGAGCAAAACCCCACCGAAGTAATCCTGCTGTTTGACGTCAGCGGCTCAACCGAACATTACGACATCTACAAACTCGCCAATATCGCCTGTATTTCGGTCAAACAAGAAATCGAAAGTAAAATCCCCGGCGTAAAAGTCTCCATCCTGATCTACAACGACTCCACCGCTCCCTACAAACCAACAGATGGATTTGTATATCCCGGAGGGGGAACCGATTATGAAAAAGCCTTTATAGCTTCCCAGAGCAGACTTCGTATGAGCTCCACTCCCAACAAAGTAGTGATCAATCTCTCCGACGGTATCCCCAACGATCTCGAAAAAGCCGTGAAAGCCGCCAAAAAATACCGGGGGCTAAACACCGAATACGGACAAATCATCTTCGGACACGATGTTTCATTCCTCGCCAAGTCGGTATTGCGAGATGTTTTGACCCAACTGGGAGCCGACCCAAAAACCGTTCACGACATGGACTCCTACCAAAAAGCCTTTACCTCGGTAGCCAAAGCCGCCAACGGAAGCCAGCTAGTACTCTGGGTCTCCCATCAACTCCCCAATACTCTCTACTCGCTCATCGATCTGGCCATCGGGTTTAATTTTTTCAAAAACAGGCGGTGATAAAATATGTCTTCGCAGATGTAATTTCGAATTTCACGCAATCTCAATTCATTAAAAACTCCCTCTTCAGAAGATATAACGATTCGCCACACTATACTCACGCATAAAAAAAACTGCCTCCCCTCCCAGAGGCAGTTATCCAATTAGAGATATGGGCATCCCTCAAGGATCCCAATCCCACAACAATTTCTCTTGAATGTTCAGGGCTTACAATTTCTGGCCATCCGCCCCCCTCATTCCAGACATCCAACCGGCATCCCCAGAAGATCCCCTCTGCCCCATGATCTGGCGCAGAGTATCAATCCCCGACAGGTGTATCACCGCAATGAGATTGGGACGGCTCTGCCAGTGATGTAGACCTTTGGGATCAAAACCGACATCTTGATCAATCTGTTCACCACCGGCCACCCCCACATCACCCATGGAAAACGCCTCCGCCCCTCTCATTCCACCTCTCAGCATAAGCCCTCCCCTCGAACGAGACACCGGTTTAGGTTTAGGTTTGGGTTTGGGATTCCGCGCATAGTGAAAGGCAATGCCAATGTTCGGTGTAGGTTTGCGCCCATCGCCCATCACCTGAGAGGCAATATCACGATCCATGTCCTGGGTAAACACCCACTGCCGAACAATACTCCCCACACGCCAACCATCGAGCCAGAAATAAACCTTGTTTTCATCTTCACTCTTGTTGCACGTTGTAAAATAGTTCTCACGGGGGTGTTGAACTGTGGGACATTTGGGACACCGATGATTTTCATCCAACGGCACCCCATGTTTCGAACAATGAGTCACCTTCTCCAGAGCCAACCCATTAATAGCAGTCCCCGTAAGCGGGTTAACGCCCCGAATACTGATCTTTGCGGCCACCTCCATCGGCAAACTGTCGTTGCACGTCAAATCAATCCACAGCGCCGTTCCCCATTCGATTCCCACAACGAAGTTCACTACTGTGATTCCCTCCGGCGAAGGCAATCGCCAAGCGTCGGGGGCACCAGGCAAACGATCAACCAGAAAAACCGGTGTTTGCCGCCCTTCTGGAAGATCCTCCGGACGATAAGAGTCCCAAGCTCTGGGAGTATTCAGAGAAAACCCCAACCGAGATTCAGGATGCTCATAGTTGATAATGGCTCCACTGGCATCATAAAGCGGGTGCCGAGCCGGAATTTCAACCCCCGCCGACGGCTGATCTATTGGTCGTTCCAAAGCGGCCCGAACCTGTTCATCCGAAGGCTTTCCCGCCTGAAGATGGGCCAACACTTGTTGATACATAGACATAACGATTACTCCTCCAACTATTCTTAACCTTGATTCAAATTCGTCGATCCAAACGGATTCACAGAATCTCCCGTCACAGGAGCTGGCGCACTCTTCTCCGGCGAAACCGATGGAGGTGCCACCAATTCAGGTTCCAGTTCTGATCCCTGCTCCGATTCTTGAACCGGGGGCTCTTCCGCAGACGGGGTCCAATCTATACCACGAAACCCCGAAATCAGATACCCCAACCACAGCAGGTGGACACCCACAATGGCCGAGTATGTCTCGAAAGCTCGCTCACCAAGGCCGATCCCGTAGACGCCGCCCAAAACCACCAGTGTAATGCCAAAGCTCCACACCAACGGAAAGGTCAGCCACAGCAACGACATCAGGGCGATCCCCCACAAAACCGGCGGGGAAAACTCGGGGTGAAAAAACCAGAGCCACCCCACATCCAGCCCTAAAACGATGAGCAGCAGAAACAGGCGAACATATCGTTTCTGCAGCATCATCAAAATGACGGCCGGGATAGTGAGCACCAAGAGTGAAACCAAGATGCCCGTTAACCACAAAGGGTGAAGCGAATAAAAACCACTCACCCCCACACAAGTTCCCAGAGCCGCCCCTTTGGCGACCTGCTCTGAGAGCACTTTTCTGAAAAGTGCCAAAAAGCTACTCGGATCCATATTCAAAACCTCCTTCCAGGGGTTACTTCTCGTATTGAAGCGATAAATGAATTAAAAATGTAAGCGTCAAAGAACCACGTGATTTTCAAGAGAAATCATTTATTTAAGTAGTTGTTTTCACGAAAAAGTCAACACCAAAAAGCGGCTTCCTCCCGAGAGAAAGGAAGCCCAAGCAACTGGATTTATCAGGTTTTAGGAATTCGCTGCTGTTGAAGCCAGTCGATAAGCAGAGTGAGAATAGGAGGATAGGGCTCTTGAAACTGGCAGAGATACCAAACATAGTCTACTCCTTTTTGATCAACAACCTGCAAGACCTTACACCGAATCCGCCCCCCTTGCCCATTCGAAATCGAAGTATGAAGCTGGACCAGGAGTCCCCCTTGATCCTCAATTTGAATCGACCGCTTTGGAGCACTAATTCGACACCCCCCCCAACTTAGATCCAAAACCTTCGCCCCCCTCACCTCTTGCTTAGAGAGAGAGGAGAATTTCATTACCAAAGAAGAAGACGCCGAAGGCATAAGACGCGTTAAATCAAAACGCTCATGCTTGCGAATACTCAGCTTCATTTTTATGGTTTTTGGGACCGAAAACGTCCACACCGGATAGTGTGAAATATTACACGATCGGTTCCGCCTCATTGTCACTGAAGCCTTATAAACCACGTTCCGAAGAACAAAACGAAGTTCAAATTCTCTGCCATCATGTTCATCGGTTTCATCCAACACCCCCAGCAGCACTTCATGCCCCTTCGCTCCTCGTTCACAAGGTTCCAAAGAAGTCCCCACAAGAAAAAGAGGTGCCTTCAGATCCATTCTGGAAAGCTCAAACACTTCTCCTTGCTTAATGGCCTGTGATAAAAATCTCCGAATCTCAGAAGAATCCTCCACCTCCATCTTTTTTTTGGGACGCTTCTTCCCGCGCTTATTCTTGAATCGTTTCCACCATTTCATCTCACAACCCCCTCCAATTATTCCGTAGTTCCACAACACCTGACCAGCAAAAAGCTGATATTGTTGATAAAAAACAACAACACCAACCACTACCGACCATTATTCTTTTAAAAGAACCCACTCTTTCTTCTCATTCGGCCCAAGTCTATTATTCAGATGCACTGCGTCAACGAATCTCATCAAGAGATCTTTACGCCGGCGGATAATGAGCTCGAACGGCTTTTCCCTGCTTATAACTTCCCCCTCGGCCCAACAAATCATACGTTTCAACACGCGGTTTTCGCCCTCTTCCCGGATAACTAACCACCTTCGCATATCCATTAACCGGAGCCTCCAAAAGAATCACACTGTGTGTTTTTCCTTGCCCGAACCCCTGATTCCTTTTGTAGTGATCCACAATCACATGACACCCTGCCCGCAATTTACTTAAATCAGTCCTCGAAGCATACCCTCGAGGAATTAATCCTGTGCCCCTCTTTCCGGGTCCAGTTTCCTTACTAAAGCCCCTATCAAAAACTTTTCTACAACTATGAACACTTCTTCCATAAATCTTCGAAACCCAATCCGTACAGTGTCTCGCATTCCTAATATCACCTTTTCGAAAAGCCTTAAGCGCTTCAGATACAACATTGCCTCCACTTTTCTCCAGTGCATCTAGATCTTGTTCAGATAAATTTGTTCTCCCGCGACCAAGCCTTTTCCCCGAATAAAGATTCCGAACTCCCCAGTTTTCCCCCGAAGACCCGCCTTTATTCAGATTCATAAGTGTCTGCAAAGCCTGGATGAGTCTCCCCCAAACCCCAAACCCCTTCACCGAAGAAGGGCTTTGCTCCATACTACTATTCCTCACCGATCGATTATACCGAGCATAAGCACGGTCTAAATTCCCTCTTTGTACCATCTGTTCCCGAGATTTATTCTTCGAGGCTTCCAGAGCCTTTTTTACCTCGTTCACCTCGGCCTCAGCCGCTTCAACCGCAGCCTTTTGAGCCTCGGCAAGCTGTGTTCCTTTATCTTCAATCGTAGTTTCAAGCTTCTTTACTTTCGCTTCATATTCCTTTTTTTTCTCTGGCGTAAGGGGCTTCCTTTCTTCATCCACGCCATCATTCAACAAACCATTATAGTACTGAATCGAAGCCACATCTTGGTCATACTCTTTCTCCTTTGCTTCCGCCACCTCTCCGACCTGTTTCGCTTTCTCCGTCACTTTTTTCATATTCCCCAAAACCGTCCTTTGACTATCGGTTAACTCCCTAATCCCTGGCATAGGGGCCGGAACTTGGGGAAGAATTTTATTAAACACCTCATCAAACTGCTTCGCAGATTTCTGCACCCACTCATCCATTTCTTTTCGTTCCTCACTCCCTTCTTTCTCCGACTCTCGAGCTTTTTCAGCCGCCTTCATTTCTTCTTCGGCCGCTTTTTGCAAATCCCGCTGGGCCTGTCGCATTTCTTCGGCTTTTTTTACAATCCCGGCTTCGGCCTTTTCTAAATCTTTCTTCAGCGCCTCCCGTTTGGCCGCATCTTTTTCGGCCAAAATCTTTTTTTCAATTCCCTGAAGCTCCTTCACATCAGATTTAAACCCCGTCTCAATTTTACCCAAAGATTCTCTCTTTTCATCGGCCACCTTCGTTTTCTGTTCCAATGTTTTTCTAAGTACCTGCCGCATCTTCCCCACTTCTGCAGGATTCTTACCGGCCTCTAATGGTTTTACAGGAGGAATAATCGGTTTCTTTTTGGCCTCCACAACCTGAGCATTGTTTGAAGGTTTCTTCCCCGCAAAAGGGCTTTTTGAAGGTTCCTTCCTTTTTTCCTCTTTTTTAACGTTCTTCGCAGACTCTTTCTGAATACTCTTTACGGGTATTCCCTTTTTCTCAAGTATCTTTTTCGCCCCTTTTATCTCTTTCTGTCTTGGAGACTGTTTTTGTTTGGGAACAACCTTAACCGTCTCTTTATCAGCCATAATATTTCAATTTACTCTAAATATAACGAATTATAGCAACTCAAGGCTCCAAGCCAATCACAATAAAAATTGACAAAAAACAAGAAAGATGCTATAAATACAATTATCATGGAAGAAGCCCAATTCAACCAACTCCGAAACCTCGACGCCCACCAAGCAAACCTGGACCAAAGAAAGGCCGAAAACAATCCTCCAGAAGGCGACTGCCAACTCTGCGCCGACGTTTGGTGTCTCTACAACACAACTCCCCTACTGGTTCTCCAAAAGCTAGGAACCGATTTGGATCCTCAAACCGAAGGATACAACGATATTCCGGACGTTGAACAATACACCTGCAGCGAAACCGAAAATGATCCTGATATCCCAAACGATCTCAGGTATTAGTGAGAACGTCTCAGTGCCAAAACACCACTGATCACCACCGCCAAAATCAAAGGGATATAGCCCCAGGTCCAGAGCATTTCATCGGGATACCCACCGTAGTTTTCGCTCAACTCCTTGGGCAGAGAAACCACATACAACCCGATCAAAAAAGCCGGCGCCAACCAGCGTACGATAAAATTAAACCAACGTCCGATCTGGAACCCCGAATACTGATTGATGTAGGTTCTCAGCTTTTCGACCGGCGTCAGCCAACCAATAATCAAAATCTCAGGAATCACCGCCCAAAAGAGCAAATGCCCCCACAAAAAGTGATCCACGACATCCAATCGCATCAAACCGTTTCCTCCCGCATAAAAAAGTGACCACACAAAGAAAATCGTACACACCACCGCCGCCACACACTGGGCGCTCATTTTGCGAAAAAATCCAAACTGACGCCGCAGCGTATACGCCGGCACCTCGATCACAATAAAAATCGTATCGATCGCCAGAGTAAAAATAGAAAGGAAAAAGAGCACCGCCATAACCGATCCAAAAGCGGGCAAAAGCGAAAGTGCATTAGGGAAAGTCACAAAAGCCAGCGTCGGCCCCGAAGTCACCACTTCGGAAATCGGCACCCCTTGAGTCTGAGCCATGTATCCCAGCGTTCCAAAAATCGCAAACGCCGCCAAAAAACTCACCGCCGCATTCCCCAGAGCAATCAGTGTTCCCATCTGAGCCATATTGGTTTCTTTTTTGTTGAAGGTGGCATAAAAAAACGTCATCACCAGCCCAATATTCGCCGACATAAAACTCTGTGAAACCGCCGACTTCCACATGGTAATGTCTCCCAATCGAGCCCAATCAGGCGACAACAAAAACCGAAACCCGTCCCCACTTCCCGGCAGAAAAAGAGAATTAATCAGCAGAATAAAAAGCAGGATAAACGGCAGCGGCACCGTCCACCGAATCACTTTCCCAATCGATTTAATCCCCTTAAAAATCGAAAAATAGCTCGCCAAATAAGTAATGATCAGCCCTCCCACAATGGGCAGAGAAAACTTTCCAAAATCGAGCGGATCAGAAGAGATCTGAAGAATCTTGTCATAAAAAAAGCTCTGCGCGTCGTTGCCCCAGGCCAGCGTGGGGCTAAAGTAGGCAAAATCCACCGCCCAAGAAACCACGACCGCAAAATACCCAATCACCAAAAAAAACACCGTCAGCATCAGCCACCCCACAAAACGCCCAAAGGTTCCAGCCTTTTTGCCGAGAGTCGTTACAAATTCGTCTCGTTCGGTCTGCCCAAAGGCCACTTCCATAATAATCAGCGGAATCACCAATATCACAAGGCAGATCAAATAGGCCAGAATAAAGGCCGCCCCTCCGTTTTCGTACACCATATAGGGAAACCGCCACAAATTTCCTATCCCCGCAGCCGCCCCAATCGCCGCTAATACAAAAAGCCACTTATTGGACCAAACCGAGGAAGACGAAGATGCAGAAGCCATAAAAAAATAGTTAGTAGGTTACTCACGTACTTTATTCACCGCCAACAAAAGAACAATCCCAAACTGGTAATCACCCCCTTCTACCAACCTCTCCACCCCAAAAACTTGCAATAAAATAAAAATCAAATATGAAAATATACAAAGATAGTAATTATTATAAAAATGACAGATAAACCAGGTGTGAACCAAAAAGCCCTTTTAGAAATCATTGAAAAGGAAGATCCATCGCTAGTTGCAGAAATGATGGTGGTTATAGACCAACTAGGTCTCAAAGCCGCCGCACAGAACCCCAGAGTGGGACATCTCGTACAAAGAATCGGCACCACCCTCGACCAAGTAACCAAAGCCCACAGCCTCTCACTTTTTGAGACCCCCTTTCTCGCCCACGACGGCGCCGTAGAAAGAATCGACGAAGAAACCGTTCAGTCCGAAACCGACATGTACCCCAACCTGGGAGGCGGAACCTTTTTGCACGGGGCCGATACCATGATCCCCATCATTCAGACCGCCGAAGTCCTCTGCCCCCCGGGAGAAACTATTCCTCAGGTAAAAACACTTCGATGGCAGCAAATGATGACACGAAACCTGCTCATAACCGCCTCGACCAAAAGAACCCCCAAGACCGAAGATCAAGTACTCACCGCTACCCTCCTTACCTCTGGAGGCCGCGAAATCTATGTCTCTGCCATCCTTGCGGATAATGGTTTTAGCAACGAGACCGAAGCCCCCAGAATACAAAACGATTTCCCCATAGGAATCATTAATCAGAAAAAAAGAATCCAGCCCAAAGGCAACAATATCTACGAAATCCCCATGCAAAGACATCGTGGGTTTAAAGAACTAAAAAAACCATTTACTCAAAAAAGCCTGCTTACAACTGTCTTCACAGAGCTACTGAACAAAACAGTTGCACAAATATGGAGATTCCAAAACCAAAGAGACGAAGTGATCATCCCTCAAAAAGAAAGCGTTATGGGAGGAGTCAGAGACGTTTCTTTTCCCGATTTCAAAGGCCTCTTCGAAAACCAGGGAGGAAAAATCCGACTCGAGATAGCCCCCCACAGACAAGGCGTCAGCCGGGTCTCGACCCAGCTTCTAAACCGAAAAAATCAAGAGCTGGGAAGAGGGAGCTTTACGTATGTGTTGGTCAAAAAATAAAGCTTCCCCACACTAAGCCGCTTTTGCAAGGGCGCTCTGCACCAAAGGAAGAGCCTTTGCTTCAAATTCGTCAAAAAAGATCCGTTTACACTCACTGCCCCTTAACCCAGGGGCCGCACACTGAGCAATAATCCCTTCCACAACTCTTTGCCCTTCGGAAGTATTCAAGGCCTGGGCCATCACACTTTCTGCTTCCGGTCCCACCTGGTCAAACAATTTTGCCGTTCTTTCATCCGAAACAAAAGAAGCATTCCTTACCGCCTGAATAATCTGATTCCGACATTGATCTGAATCCTTTACTCGATACTTTTCATACCGCGAAGGTCGGGCCGTTTTTTCATGGGCCTTCACCAAGCTTTTAACCCCCTCAATATGGGGTTGAACATTTCGCTCAAATCCAATTAGACTCGATTCTCCAGGTTTTAAATTTGCTAAAGTCCGCACTCCATACTGAATTTCTTCACAATGGGCAATCATCTTCATCTCATCCGATTCATTTCGAAAAAGCCCTCGATACTTCGAACAAATCCCATCCACCGGATTAACCAATCCATCAAGAAAAAGCCCCTGAGATAGTCCTTTTATCCATAAATCAAGAGCCGGCCCAACCTGTCCCTCCTCGATAAAATCATACATTCGAACCTCCATCTCTTTGCTCTGTGCCTTCTTTTCCGCCTCCGAAATGGGGCCTCCCTTCAACGAATCCGGAAGCGGATCGACCACAGAAACATACTTGTTTTGATATTCCATCTGAAGATCTTTTGGTAGAGACGCCAGTTTCATCTCCCCCGATTGAACCGCTTCAAACTTCTTCCGAGTAATTTTCTGTTCCACCATTTTCTGCTCATCGAGAGAAAGTGAGGAGACCAATAATTTTCCAACCGCTCCCTCGGAAACCCGCTTCATACGAGCCGCCATATCTACATGGTTTTTGATTCTCAGAATCCCCTCCACATCTTCGGGCCTCAACAACCGAGGATCCCCCCCTTCTCTCACCCGATTCACCCGACTTATAAACCCCTGGTTCATAACATCTCGAATCTGCATTAAGTGATAAGAAGACCGAAACTCAAAAAGATGAGACGCTGTATCCAAAACACTCTCACTCGCCTCTCCCTGATCCACTCTCAAAATATTATTCCATCTCACATCTTTTAGCGCCTCAACTGCTAAGGCCTGATCCGACTCAGCGACCGCCTCTCTTGACTCTTTATTCGTTTGCTTTTTGAACTCTGCTGCCACTTCATTAATATCAGGGCCCTTTAACTTAGGATTAGATGGGGGTTTTCCCTCCGGTTTATCGATCATCACAAAAAAATTATAAATTCTCCAAATCCTTCACCAGCTGAGCTTCGGCCTCAACCGTCTCCTGGTCATCCACCTTTCGGTGTGCTTCTTCCATTTTTCGCATCTTTTCATGCGCTTTTTGAGCGTGTTCGGCGTGCTGAGCCTCGCTATATTCAAGCAGATTCTGCTCATGCTTCTCCAAAATCACAATCAACTTTACCCGTAACTCCGGCGAATAATCCCCCGCCTGAGAAATAAAGTACTGCTTCTGCTGATCGTCGTACAAAGGGGTTGCCTGAATCCGTTGAATAAATTCTTCCTGAGTCATTGTGGAAATGATACAAATCTCTTTATTTAGGTAAAGATAGGAACAGCAATTGACAGGCAAGCAAAAAGAAGGTAGTCAAGAATTGGTTAAGAGAAAGCAATGGAAACCGCCCCACCAAGTCACGAAGAACCTAAATCTCCCGAATATTACCCCCAAGAGATAATTTGGGAAATTCTATATTTTGATCAAGAAAGATACCAAAACCTCTCCAACAGTTTTTTTCGTAGACTCGTACATCAGCGAAAACGAAATCAAAATCTCAAATTCGGAAAAACAGCCCAACCAAGAAGATTAAATCCGCCAGAAGAAAGATGTGATCCCTTTTATGAAGACCATATTCGAAGACAATCAAAATTTGTCATCAGTTATGAAAAAGAAATCGAAACCCGTTCAAGACTCCTTCTAGACCGAGACCACGAACACATCATTCTCCCCATATGCCGAGAATACATTGGAATCTTTGACGAAAAGGGACGTCTTCTCGAGGTAGTTCCTCAGTCAGATCTCAGCCCACATCCGATAATCCCACTTTATGAAGCCCTGCAATTTGATCAGAACATAAGAGAAGTATTCACAGATCCAAAAGATATCCCCTTCGTCCAGAACAAACACATTCCTTCTTATCCCGCCTATATATCAACCATAAAAGGAGCCCAAAAAAAACAAATCAGACCATATCCCCCCCTTATCAGAGAGGTCGATACCATCCTCAACCTCAAAAGCCTCGAACACCTCAGCAAACGCACCGATTATGACCTCACACAACTCCCCCTTCGAGCAATAGAGGCCGTGCTTCAATACGCCTATGAAAAATCTCACAGAAAAGAATTCCATCAACACTGCCCTCTTCATCATGCCACAGCAATAAGAGGGGAAAAAAAAGAACACTATATGATCGCTTTCGAAGCCCTGAGATACGGTCTTGAACCTGAACAACTATGTGAATTGAGCTTCGAACCAAATATTTGGCCCATATTTAGGCTCTTTGCACAAACCTTCTACACCGTCGACAACACAGCCAGAGAACTTTCTTTCCACTTCCCAACTCGCAGAATAGATGAATTTAGGTTTTTAATCCTACGAAGAGGCGTAGACATATTCAGAAGAGCTCACCAAAACCTCAGAGAAGAAAGATACGGATCTCCCATAAGTTCCCCCCGTCCATTCATTGATCTAATCGAAAAAGAAGAAATGGCCGTTAAAAAAAGCCTTAAGACCTGTACGGAAATCGCCAAGACAGCAAAAAGCAACCCCAGCCAAAAAGCCCTTCTCGAGAAAAGATTCGAAGAAATATTCGTTGAATACCAAATTCCCAAAATTCCACGTGAACAACTAACAAAATGTCTTCAGGCCGAAAAACAAGAAGTAGAAATCCCCGAATCAAAAACCCCCTACTTCCCCTTAGGAATTACCCGAAAGCTCGATCGATTTCAGGATTACTCAAAAAATCCAGAAGGGCGTATCACCAAACCCATCGATATCTACAGCTATCTTTTTTGGCTCAACAACTTGGGACATCCTGTTGATCTGGTCATCTGTGATCGAATGCAGGAAACCAATTTTCAACTCCTTCATCCCGATCGCCTTCACCCATTATTCCCCGCCACCACCGCTCGAGTTAACGCCGCCATTATCGGTCGAAGCGAATTCAAATTTTATCAACACGCCATCAAACAATTTGGTCTAACCAATATTCGACTTCGATCTTATGACTTTTTAGCCAGAAAAGAAGCATTCAAAGACCGTCTCGCCCTCTGTGAAAAACTCAAAGATCACCCCAGGTTCAAAACCGCATTTGAGCTTCTCACTCAACGAATAATCGGCAAAAAATTCGAAGACACTCCAGATAAACTAGAAAAATTACGCCAATACGCCCTCACTGAAATCGCCTGGATTCTTTCCCATGATCAATTAAAAATTACCCACCCCAACGAAGCAGCCATCGGGTATGATCCCCTGGCCTGTGTCATCAAAAATATCGAAAAAGAGGCCGAAAGACTAGATTTAAAAATTGAGTGCCACTGGCTCGAAATCAAAATAAGCCTCGATGAACCCATTGATATATTCGCCCCCAAGTTTGCCCCGCTGCTCGAAAAGCTCCTCAGTCGGGTCCTCCTCAAATTAGATCAGGAAATTCTGAACAAAAATAAATTGGTCTCCTCCCAAGACAAAAAATATTTCATGGAGTTTCGAAAATTTTTATTCGGGGAAAATAAAGGGAAAAACTCCACCAACGGAGCTTTTGGTAGTGCTGGAAGATTTTGTCAGCGTCAAAAGCCCGGAAAAAACAAAAGTACTCACATTCATTTCCCCTTTCACTGCCCGGCCACTATTAGCTCCCAAAGTTATGGCCTCAGAAACACCAAAACCCAAGAAGAAGTCATCAGTTTCAAAGAGCCCTACAGTACTTATTTTTACACCACAACATCGGCTAAAGAATTTTTTGAAAGCGAACAAATAATGGCCGCTCCCGAAAAAGATATCTATGTGGGAGTGTTTTTGACCCTGCCGGCAAAAAAACAACTGGAATACTTCGATACCACCATCGCTCCCCTCCTCTCTCAGTTCTTCATCTACCTTGATTCGGCCCCCCCTTCCTACTTCCAAAGCGTCAGAAAAGATAACGCCTCCATAAAAGAGGAATTTCAAAATATTTTTACAACTTCCGACGCCATAGAGTTTGTCAGAAAATACATCATCAGCCCTTCACTCAAAAACTAACTACACCTTCCCTCCCCCAATCATCAGGTCATTCTTCTTCTTTCTTTCCTGGGCTTCTTCCTGAATAAACTGATAAAAAAGCGTCTCAAAATAAGCCCGAGCCATAACCTGCATCTGATCAATTGTCTGCTCAAACTTTTCTCGATCACCCCCATTTTCAAAAGAAAGAGGCTGCAATTTTTCAGGCACCTGAGAAAGCGGGATTCCTTGTTTCTGACAAGAGGCAAATCTTTTTTTGACCGCCCGAGACCGAGCAAACAAAAAACGTACTCGAGCCAAAGCCTTCACCAAATTTTTCTCTTTGTTTGCAGATATCGATTCCAGTTCTCCAAGCTCCAACTCATAAGTAGCAATCAACCGCCTCAAAAAATCTGCATCTTCTGCCGAAGTGTCCTCTAAATCCCGACGAAAACCTGCTATTTCCAATTTTAACCACCCACAAATACGGCCCAAATCCAAAACCCCTTCCTGAAATATAACCCTTGAGTGTTCATCCAAGTTTTCTTGGGTCAGATCATCGAGTCGCATCTTCAGAGCTTCCGTAGAAAATACAGCACTCTCTCCTGAGAAATTTTCCAAAGCCCATCCTCTCAGCCCCTCAAGCAAATCACCAAAATCAAAGCGAATAACCTCTTTCAGTCGCACCGAAAGCTTTTCATCCCACAATCTCTGAAACTGAAGAAAGTCATTTCGAATAGCCCCATCTTTCTCCGCCGCTTCAAAAGCGGTCAAAAGCTTCGCCAAATCTGCCTGCTCATTACTGAGTACCGCCTCCCAGGCTTTGTTTATCTGGCCTTTGGGGCGAACGGCATAAATCAACACCAAATCTCTGGTATCAGCATATTCACTCGCCACATCTCCCCGAATCGTCTCAAAACGTTCCACCGTGGCCTGATGTTCTTCAAGCTCATCTTCGGTCGTCTCGGTGGGATGCTGGTCACACACCTCATATGTTCTTTCTTCACGATTTTCCTGAGTGGCCCAGGTCGTTTCATTTTTTCTCAAAAAAGCCAACGCTTTTTGCTGAACCTGTCTCCCTTCATCACTCAAAGGAACTAGTTTTCCAGTAGCATGGTTGATCACCTCTCCGTATTCTCCCAACATCAAACGAGCAAAATCTCGATTAAAATTCTTGTATCTTCCGTAGGTAATATTGTTAACGGCCTGCTTACAAACCATATCCGCACTAGGCGTTACCAACCCACAGTTCCAGGCATCCGCACAAGTTTGGGGAAGCTCAGCCTCAAAAAGACCAAGCGCCTGATCCAACAAGACTTCTTCACTGGGGACTGCTTCTTTCTGCCCCTCCGGTTTAGTCCGATTGCGCACCTCTATCTCCCCCCTCAGTTTTCCCACCGTATATTTTTTGAGATCCGCCAACACAAACGGAATAGCTCCTCCCGGCACTCCCAAAGCTGAAAATCGTCTCAGAACATCTGCCGGAATAAGCGTGTCTTGTCTTTCCTCTGCCGGAAAGTTTTCGGCCATCATTTTTTCCAAATCGGCCAAACCTTCCAAGCGAACGGTCCTAATATGTTCCTCATCCATAGCATCACGCACATCGTGATGTGCCGCCCCTCCGGCCAAGCTTCCAACTCCAAATTCCACCACATCAATCCCCAGTTCAAAAGCCCTTCTCGCCGTGGCCAAACTCTGTTCGCCATTGGTTGAATGAATGTGGAGCACCACCGGAAGGTCATAACGCTCCCCTTTATCATTTCTCAAATCTTTCAACTGGGGAATAAGCTTTTCTGCCAATTCCGGCGTTAGCTGCCCCGACATATCCTTGATCGCAATCGATCCCACCCCCATTTCCGCCAACTTTCGAGCATAGTTGAGCCAGTAGGTAATCCCATATTGTTGGGTATCCTCATTATCTTCATTATTAAACGGATACCGACAAAAACTCATCGCTCCCTGAATGTGACGTGGTTCTTCATCTTTATGAAGTTCATTCCACTCATTCACAAACTTAATAGTCGCCTCCAGATTTCGCGGATCATTCAGCGCATCAAAGTTTCGAATCACATCCACCCCACAGTCCAGCAGATTAAACACTAAGTCCCGCTGAACATCTTCTCCATAATGCCGAAACCCCAACAAATTCGCCCCCCGCAACAAAATCTGGAGCTTGATCTTCTTTTTCCCATCCGGCCCCATGGCCGCTTCGTTGGCCGCCCGCAAGATCTTGAAAGGATTATGTCCATTTTCAATCGCCTTCTGAAAACTCTGTCCTCCTCCAATTTCGAGCACCTCAAATCCAGCCTCAATCGAGAGTTTTACCAGATCTTTCACCAGTTCTTCATCAAATCGCCAAACCGAGGTCGACTGCATACAGTCCCGAAGCAAAAAATTCACCTCACTTCCTCGCACATCCCGCACCTTTTCCAATAGTTCAACCACTGCCTGTTTCGAAGCGATAAGCGATTCTCGAACTTTGTTCTCATCAATCATCTGTTTCCCCTCGCGAGCATCTTTTTCTGCAAAAGGCACCGCCAAAGAAAACTCCCCCTGCTCCGCCTGCTCTATCGCTTCCAACCGTGATTCCAATACCGCAATCACCAGCTCTTTATACTCTCTCCCCCGGGCATAATCACCGCTACATTCTTCCATTACTTCTTCAAATCCCGCTACGCCAAAAGCTGCCTGATCAACCGTCATGTCTAAAAAAAATTACAAAATAAAAAGCGCCCAGCGGGACAAAATATCCAGCTTTTTTTTTGCATATTTAATCCGTCAAAAATTTAATGTCAACGCTCACTCCCCGACCATTCCAATCACACTTAAGTTTGTCGTCAAACGAGGATTGTCCGCTCTATGAGAGGCAAATCGATCGTTCTGACACGCCGTGCAAACCCGGTCATTTTGATAGTTTTCAGACCGCACTCCCAGTGCCAAAACATCCTGTTCCAGACTGTTCCAGAGGTCTACAAAAACCGTCCCCTCACGTTCAACCAAATTATCATATTGACTCCGAAACAATTTTATTTGCTCTTCATTTTTGACCGAATAACAACACGGCCCAATCGAAGGCCCCACATAAACACAGCAGTCTTCAATTTTGGAGTCATAAACCTCCACCATCTTTTCCAAAGCCTTCACTGTTATTCGTTTGATTGTCCCCTGCCAACCCGAATGCACAGCTCCAATGACCTCCTTCACCGGATCATAAATCAAAACCGGCAGACAATCAGCCGTTTTGATGACCAAGTTCACCTCCTTTTCCCTTGTGATCATACCATCAGCCACCATCATCGCTTTAGATTCTTCAAACGCCCCCAATCCCTCATGCGTTTCGTCCACAACCACCACCTTGTCGCTGTGAGTCTGCTCACAAAGAAGCACCGAATGATTCAGCGGCAGATCCAAGGCCGACAAAAATTTCGCCCGATCAATAATCACCTCATTCGAGTCCGGGTCATACTTAAAAGAAAGCGGCCCAAACGATTTGGTCGAAGTTCCGTGATGGATTGGAGCAAAAGAAGACAACAACGAAGATTTCACAATATTTGGCATGGAACCAATATAAGTTTTCTCCCCGCTAATTCAAAATGCCCTCCCGCTTCAACCGAGCCACTGCTTCATCAGGGGGGCGAATTTTGAGATCATTAAATGGATCCTGAAAATGTATCGCAGTCAAAAGATCATCAGAACGACCTACAGAAGTCGATAAAAACTCTCGAAATAAATCAAAAGTTTTCAAAAGCACTTCTTTCTGAGTCCCTGGAAAAAAGGCCAAAGTGCGTCTGGCCGATTCCATTTCATTATCCCTAAAAAGCTCGGGTAATCTTCTTTGTATTTCCTCGATGTACTCTGGAGGAAGATCTCCCCAGCGCTGATCACACAAAAAATCTTCCGCCAGCCTCCATCCCGAAAACATATTCTTACTATCCAATCCTGAACAAGTCTGAGAAAGTGACAAAACCCCGTCTGAATCGATGGAAAAAGCCGGAAGGACTCGAGACATATAAGGAAAACAACGGTTCGCAAAAGTGGTATTTCTTCGATACGCTACATCTAGCTGATAGTACTGTTGATAGGTCTCAATATTTTCAAACCCCATTTCACACGTTCGACCATACTCTACCTTGGGCCCACGTCCCGTTACTGTATCCATCGCCACATCGATGATGAAACCATTTCTTCCTCCCACCCGAAAAGCATTCTGCATAAATTCATACCGGACATTCCGCTGAATACCATAAATACTATCCATTCGCCCACCCGCCTCAATGAATTCTTGCCATCGATTCAGTAGATACTCTTCTTGTTTATTTTCGGGCCCCAAATCATTCCGGAGAAAAAATAAACGAACATGGTCTCGAATAATCTTACAAAAACCTATCGGCCATCGCTGAAGGTGATATTTCCCTTCGGTATCAGAATCTCGAAGTTTTAAATAACATTCGTCTGCCGCCTCTCTGAGAGGGACAAAAATCGATTCTACAAATTCTGGCATGCAAGGCGCCAAATATTCTTCTACCAAAGCATCCTGAACCGGGTCATCAATTATCGGATCCCCCAAATTTTTCTGCTGAAGAAGGTATTCCACATTCCGGTCTCCATCATTCGAAAAATCATGAATTCCATAGGCCCTTTCTCTTTGTAGAAGAGTCAATTCTGGCTTGGGAAAAAAATCACTTTCCATATAAAACAAAATACAGAAAAATTAAATAAAGTCAAGTAATCCATAAGAAATCTTGTCTCTGACAGGTTTTTTTGTATTTTTACCCCAAAACTACTGACTGCTAACTATTCCCCCTTTATGACCAAAATAAAAGCCATCGGCCTTTTCTCAGGCGGACTCGACAGCATGATCGCCGTAAAGCTCATCCAATCCCAAGGCATTGACGTCACGGCATTAGCGTTCGTGAGTAACTTTTTTGGAAACACAGAAAAACTCAAACTCCAAGCCGAAACCAATGGTTTCCCCCTCAAAATTATGGACGTAAAACAAGACTATCTAAACGTCATTAAAAAACCCAAACACGGCTTTGGAAAAAACTACAATCCCTGCATCGACTGCAAAATATTCATGCTGACCCAAGCGCGAGAATACGCCGAAAGCGTTGGAGCACATTTTTTGTTCACAGGGGAAGTCTTGGGGCAGCGCCCCATGTCTCAACGACGGGATACTTTGGGCATTATCATGCGCGAATCGGGACTCGAAGGAAAACTTCTCCGTCCTCTATGCGCCCAAAATCTTCCCCCCACCGAAGCCGAATCAGAAGGCTGGGTCGATCGTGATCGCCTTCTGGGTATTCAGGGAAGAAGTCGAAAACACCAGCTCGCACTAAGCGAAGAATTAGGGCTCAAAAACACTCAATCCCCCGGAGGAGGCTGTCTGCTAGCCGAACGCGAATACACCAAAAGACTCAAAGAACTCATCGATGCCGAAGGACTGGCCCCCGACAACATCGCTCTGATCAAAAAAGGGCGTTTTCACAGGCATGAAAACACTATCATTGTCCTAGGCCGAAACCACGAACAAAACCAAGCCCTCACCCTCAGCGCCCAACCCGAAGACTCTCTCATGGAAGTGGTCGACCATATGGGTCCCACCACCCTCATCCGCGGTCCCAAAACCGAAGAAGCACTCCAAAAAGCCGCACTCCTTACCGCAAAATATTCAAAAGCCCCCGAAGGGGAAATAAAACTCAAATACGGGAACAAAGAAAAAATGAGGTCATTTCGAGTCACAAACCGTTTTGAAACGAACTAAAACGACACGAGAAATCTTCCTATTAATAAGAGATTAATCACTAAGAAGGATCTTTTATAACCTCTATCTACTCTCTTCTCAATAATTATTACGAAGATCCCTCATGTTATGGTTGATACTTTTTTGGAGTTCTAGATTCGGGATGACGCATTTTTTATTTCTTCCAATGTACAACAGCAACCTGATTCATCTTGGCCCCATAATTCATTCCAATAATTCCCCCCGCCAGATCGCTCTGACGGGGTTCAAAGGCATTAATGTCGATGCGCAGGGGGCCAAAGAATCAATTGTTGGCGTACTGCCTTTTTAACGGCAAAAGATCATCCCACAATTCCGGGTGAAGTTCCCCAACCGAAGCCAAAAAGCCACTAATTGTGGGAGCCGTAATCCTCATGGTCTTGCCATCCAGAAAAGCAAAAAAACTTCCCGAGTGCCTTCCCGCACGACGAATTTGCAGAGTTCCACCCCTCAGGTTATGGGTATCGATAACAACCATATTAACTCCTTTCACCAATTACTCCCAAAGAAGAGCACGACTGCCTTCTTTACGCTTTGTCAAAGAGTGAAAAACCTCACAAGACAAACGTCTCTTCTTATTTCAAAACCGAAAAAGAGCACCCTCACAAAACCAAAATAAACAAAACATAAATAAAGTCAATACAATACTTGACTTTACCAAGAAATTATTGTAAATTTAAATAGTTTTTAGCCCTGTCCCAAAGACCCATGGCCCATCAAAATAACGAAAGCCCTCTTCATAGACTTCCCAGAAGAAGAAGTACTCGGCCAAACCGATATGTTGATTCTCCTAACGAAGCCCCATCTCCTTTACGCAGAAGACTTCTCTTCGGAGGAGCAGGAATTGGGATAGCCCTCGCCTGGAAGGCCTGGCCCTTCAAACAAAAGGTGCGACAGGTCTACGAACCCCTTTCCCCCCCCCTACATCCCGATACGACATCGTCCAACGAAGAACCCAAAGCCATCCCCCATCCCGAACCACCTCCTCGAAAAAGAAAGCAATCTCAAGACCCCGAACAAACCGCTCCCAATAATCCCGAAGAGCCAGTTCAAGACCAACAAACAGAATTTCTCCAAAACCCCCAAAACAATCTAGAACTCATCGATCACCTTCTCAACCGCCCCGCCCTCAGAGCCCCCCGAAAAACCAAAAAAGACCGGGACCGACAAGCCTACTGGAAGGATAAATTTGAAAATCCCCGTGACCCACGAGCAAATAATTTGCTCAAGGGGTGGGAACGAATGGTCACCTCCGTGCTTCCTGATGGACGCACACATTTGCAAATGATCCACGAAAAATGCCAGAAATACGGTATTCCGTTTGATGTTTGTTTTTTGGCCCTCAACGAATCCTACTGGAAAAACAACGAAATGAGCTTCGTGGGAGCCAGCGGTCCCTGGCAGTTCATGCCCAAAACCGCTCGAGCAATGGGGCTCAAAAACCTGGTAAACGTTCGAACCGAAAAGGTCCGAAACTCAAAAGGCAGAACTTTTTGGCGAGCCAAGCCCGCCGATCGCGCCTGGTGGAAAAAAAGAGCCTACCAAAACGACGACCGATCCAAATGGGAAGAAAGTACTGAAGCAGCAATGAAACTACTACGAGAAAACTATGATCGAACCGCTATCTGGGATAGACAAATGGACACGCCCTCCAAAGCCACCACTCAAGATCGATGGCTTTTTGCTATGTGGCAGTACAACATGTCGCCCTATCAAGTGGGGAAAATTTATAAAAAAGTTCGTGGGGTATCAGCTCAATACTCATCAAAATGTCGCGTAAAAGAAAGTTATGACTACGTAAACAAAGTCTTCACCGTAGCTCAAGTGATTAAGGAATACGAAAAAAGATCCGACCGATCGACACAGCAAACCCTTTTGGCCAAAAGCCCCAAAACCACCAAAGATATCCAGTACCAAAACTGGGTCAAAAAACGTGATCACCTCACCCCAGAACAGAACCAAAAAGAACTCAAACGTCTGTCCAGAATCTACAGCAAAAATCGAAAAGTTCTCCCCATTATCCGCCAACAAATCGAGATTTATACCCAACCTCAAGCGCCAGAATCAGAAAACGAAACGACACTTGTCGCCTCTCAAGGTGACCGAGCACTGGCCTACTGGAAAGAAAACCAAAAACGCTCTTATGGAAAAAAACTCGAAGCCCTAGAAATAATCCGCACTCGCTACCAAAAAGATCTGGAAAACAGAGTTCACACCGAAACCTATATCCAAGAACGTCTCACCGAAATACAAACCGAAGAGGTCTCACTCCTGCAGCAATACCTGGCTTCTACCGCGCTTGATCCCAACCTCAAAAAGCACAACATCAAAATCGACGTCGACTCTGAAGCCGGAGGTTTTGTGGTCACCCTAGATCGTATAAATCCGGTCACCCAAAAAGTAGAAAACGTCGAAGCCGATATCGTCACCTACACCATCCCCACCGGAACCGCCCCAAAAAACGCCCTCGGACACACCGCCACTCGACTTTCGGGTGACGGAAATATCAGCGGAACCGTTCGACAACTTATCAAAGCCCTCAATCCCGAAGCCGCCAACGCAAACTACTGGATGAAACCCGGCCAAAAGATCCGCGTTCCCGGTGAATACCGAGAAGTGCCTCGAACAAGGAATCTGGATCAATGGATTCAAAGCCTCTACCCAAAACGCCCCCTTGCCGACGCCAAATCCTTTTTGGCCTACCTCAATGGTATCAACCCCATAAGAGGTATCAGACCAGGCGACTATATCCTCGTCCCCATCTTCCGAAGCCTCAACCCTGAAGGACAAATCACCGGAAGTGTAGAAACCAATCAAAAAACCGCTCAAAATCCCCTTCTGGAACAAGAATTAACCCGAAGAAGTGTTATTGCAACCTTGATGGGACGAGGCAGAAGCTAAAACTCCTCACCGAACACAAATCTTACTCAGTCCTACACACACAATAAAACACATTGGTCAACCAACCCCACCAGTTATATACCTCTTGGTCCCTTACTTCTTAAGGCTTACTTCTGTGCCCCTTCCTTCACCTCCTCAACCCCCGGCTTCACCTGAAGCACCTTATCCTTCGCCTCAGCAATCTTCTGGTCCCCATAAAACGCCTCTTCTTGCCAGTTATACCACAAATCCAAACCATTCACCCGCACCTGAAAGGGCTCCCGAATAATCTTCCGAAACAAAAACAAATTCACCATATCAGTGTAAGAGTACATCCCATTGATGAAAATCAATACATTCAACCAGGGAGAGCTCACCTGAAAAAAAATACACAACAAAATAGGAAAAAGAGTCAGCAACAAGATCGGTAGGGCCTGAGCGAGTATAAACCGACGCGAAGAAATTTCGCCATCACAAAAAGAATAAAGCCACGCTTCAGGAGGATTTGGCAGCACCACCTTCACTTCTATCCATCGTCCCCAATAGGCCAACGATCGCACCAATTCACGTATGAGAGGAAGACTAATAAAATATACAAACATGGCCGGCCAAAAAGATTCAAACTCAAACAACGCTTGCCCCGTCAACCAAGTAACCAGGTAATGAACAATAATAAAAAGTCCCCCACCTAACACATACGGACCAATAACCCCCAATCCATAAGCCGTCAAAAAGTTTGGCGAATCCATCGTCTTCCAGCCTTCTTTTTCCGAAGGATGGAAGTCTGCATTTTTGGGGACATCACCAGCAATAAACTGCATTTTTTCAACTTTTTTATTCAGGGGATTATACCATAAACAAAGCATTAAATCAATAAACCACGCCTATTTCTCAGATATTCACACTCTCTGATTTAACATAAATTTAACAATAAAGGTTCTGTAATGCGCGTGTTTTTCATCTAGAAAGCCTCAAAACAGCTTTTTAAGAAGGAAAACTCCCCCTATTGCGCCTTAAGATTTTTTAATGCTTAACGCGCACGATCTTTTACATCTCGGCTATGTAAGTAAAAAGAAGTAGATATTAAAAATTAAAGGGGGGAATAAACAGCTTTAAAAGGGAACATCATCCTCTGCAACCTTCTCTTCTGCTAGAAAATCAAAAAGGCAGAAGGCAGCGCCCACAAGCACCGCCCTCTACAAAAACAATACCACAATCACATCCTAAAGGCGAACCTCCGTAACTTCACAGATAAATAATCACAAAACCCCCTGACTGAAGTTATGGAACTTCGCCTTTAGGGTAAACCCACAACCCCAATAGAAGGATTATCGAGATGCCACACACCGTGTTAATTGTCGACGATGCAAAAGAAATCAGAGAATTCGTCCGCACCTGTTTAATAGAGTGGGGGTTCAAAACCCACGAAGCCCTCAACGGACGTATGGCCCTGGAAATAATTGAAAGAGAAAGACCAAATCTGGTTATTCTCGACCACCACATGCCAGAAATGGAAGGGTTAACCGTTCTGACCAAACTTCGGAAGCAAAAAAATGACATTCCCGTCATCATGCTCACTGGAAACCTCACTCAACAAGTAGCCATCCAGGGATTCCGAAACGGAGCCAACGACTTTCTCTCCAAACCGTTCGACCCCGACTATTTGGAGATCGTCATAGAGCGAGTACTCCACAATCATCAAAACGCTCAAAACGCCTGCCTGGCCGAAGGCGCTCAAGAGGCCAGTCGCCTTAAAAGCGAATTCCTAGCCAACATGTCACACGAGCTACGTTCACCTCTCCACTCTATACTGGGATTAGCTGAAACACTGCTTGAAGGCCTCGAAACCAACCTTCCTCAAAAAACACTTCGCCTAGTTCCTCGACTGCAACATATTCAGGAGAGTGCCAGAGCCCAACACGGTCTCATAACGGACCTGTTAGATCTCGCCAAGCTGGAAGCCGGAAAAATGGACTTCAGTTTTTCTTTATCTTCCCCTTGGACAATACTGCAAAAGATCCAAGCCGAACTCTCGGAACTGGCCAGCAGTAAAAGTTTGGTTCTCAAGACACAAATGGCCCAGCAAGAGATTGAAGCCCAATTTGACCAAAAACGCATCACCCAACTGATGCGAAATCTGGTCACCAACGCCATCAAATTCACCGAGAAAGGAGTCATCACACTCTCTGCTGGGGAACGAGCATTCCCCAATGGCCATAAAGGCCTGTTCTTTTCCGTCACCGATCAAGGTATCGGAATTCCAGAAGGAGAAGCCGAGCAAGTATTCAAGAAATTCGTCCAGTCCTCAAGAACCAACAATGGTTCAGGGGGAACCGGGTTAGGACTGTCCATCTGTCAAGAAATCGCGCTCCGTCATGGAGGAGAAATTAAGGCTCACAACAACCCAAGTGGACAAGGAGCCACCTTCACCGTTCTGATCCCCAAGCATCAACCCAAACTATAGGAAACACCATGTCCGATATTCTTTCCAGCCAGATCCTCATCATCGATGATCGTCCGGCCAACATCGAAACCCTTCGAGGGTTTTTAGAACTGGGGGGATTCACCAACATCACCGCCCAAACCAACCCCCTCAAAGCCCTCAAACTGATCGATGATCATTCCTTCGATCTTATCCTCACCGATCTGATGATGCCCCAGATTGATGGCTTTGAGGTGCTTAATCACCTACAAAACCATCCTCTCAACGGAAAAACCCCAACGTTAGTACTCACCGCCGTTCGAGAAGAAACGGAAGAAGTCAAAGCCTTCGAACTCGGAGCCCGTGACTTTCTCAGTAAACCCTTTTCTCGGGCCAAAGTGACTTCTCGTTGCCAAAATTTTCTCCAGATGTCAGCTCAACAGCGCCAGCTAGAACATCAAAAGCAGTGGTTAGAAGACGAAGTTCGTCGAAAAACCGCCAAGCTGAGACATACCCAAAAACAGTTGCTGCGCCAGCTCGGCAGAGCCGGAGAATTCAAAGACAACGAAACCGGGCTCCACGTAGTCCGAATGAGTCTTTTTGCGCAACAAATTGGACGAACTCTAGGACTTTCCGACTCCAAAGCCAAACAACTTCGAGACGTGGCCCCCATGCACGATATCGGAAAGATTGGAATTCCCGATAACGTACTCCTCAAACCCGGGAAACTAGACGATGCCGAGTGGAAGATCATGCGCTGTCATCCCGGAATCGGTGCCCGAATCCTGGGAAAAGACCCCTGTGATCTGATGAAAAAAGCACGAGAAGTCGCGCTTTCTCATCACGAACGATGGGACGGAACCGGCTACCCTAAAGGCCATAAAGGAGAATCCATTCCCCTCTTTGGTCGAATTTGTGCCGTAGCCGACGTCTACGACGCTCTCACCACACATCGTCCCTACAAGAAGCCCTGGCCCGAAGAAGAGGCCCTTGCCTTCGTCACTCAAAATTCAGAAACCCACTTTGACCCCATGGTGGTTCAGGCCTTTACCCAATCCTACGGCCAAATCTTAGAGATCAAACACCAATACACAGAAACAGAACAGGAGATTGCATCATGAACAAGCACCCTCACACAAACGCCGGAATTCTTCTGGTAGACGACAAACCAGACATGCTAGAAGTAATGACAGCACGCCTTCAAAACGCCGGCTACACCAATCTTCAATCCGCTCAAAACGGAGATGAAGCCTGGCGTCGACTGAAGAATACACCTTCTCAATTTGACCTCGTGCTTCTCGACTGGATGATGCCCGGAGAAGTTGACGGGTTAGGGGTCCTGAAAAGGATCAAAAAACACGACATTCTCAAGCCCATTCCGGTCATCCTTCAGACCGCCAAAGTGAATCGGGAATCCATGCTTCAGGGCCTAGAAGCAGGCGCTTACTACTACTTAGAGAAGCCCTACGAAAAGCCCGAACTTCTGGCCCTCGTCGCCGGAGCCCTCATGGATCGAATGCAGTACAAATCCCTGCACCAGAAGATGCAAATGGGACACCACGCGGCGGCCCTTTTAACCCAAGCGACCTTCCCCTTCCGAACCCTGAAAGATGTTGAAGCGCTCAAGCTTTTTTTCATGAACGTCTGCCACAAAGGGCTCCATATTGCCATGGGGCTGGTAGAGCTAATGATCAATGCCGTCGAACATGGAAATTTGGGAATCACCTACGAAGAAAAGAGTCAACTTATGAATCAAGGACTCTGGGAAAGCGAAGTAACGCGTCGGCTCAGAATGCCCCAATATCGAGATCGACAAGCCACAGTTTTCTTCCAACGATCAACAGATGAAATGCAGTTCTTCATCTCAGATCAGGGCAACGGATTTGATTGGGAAAAATACATCAAACCCGACCCCGACCGACTGCTCGACACACACGGACGTGGCATCAGTCTCTTTGCCAGTCAACACTTCGATCGCCTTGAATATCAGGGAAAAGGCAACGAGGTTTTAGCCACTGCCAAGGTGACATCATGATTCCCAGCTATCTGAAAGCAATCACACAGGGAAAAAATCTTCTCTACACCGAAGATGATCCTCGATTCCAACAACAGTTCCTCTGCCTGATATCCCCCCTCGGATTTCAGGTAACTACAGAGAGTTCGCTTTCGGCCGGGTGGCAAGAATATCAGAGTAGACAGTTCGATCTTTTTGTAACCGATTTTGACTTCGGAGAAGAGGCACGCGTTTCAGCCTTCTCCCACGTCAAAAATCGCCCCGCCAACGGCGCCGACTTAGTTCGAAAAATTCGAGAAAACAACAAAGATCTGGTCTGCGTTGTTCTCACCGCCTTCGAACAAGCCGAAGCCGTAAAAGAAGTGTTTTATGGAGACTCAAAAGTCATCGTGCTCTCCAAATCGACACTTCGAGAGGGGAACCAAGCAAAATTCTGGACTGGGTTCGGGCTCGCCTGTGCCAGCATCGAAGGAAGAACATGAGTCATTCTTCCCTTTCTCCACCCCCTAAGCCCCCAATTGGAGTCATCCAAAAGATGACCTAACCCTCAAATCAGAAGAGAAATAGCAATGTCTCCTCAAGAAGACAAAACCTACTACTGCGAAGTAGTGTCCACTATTCACGGGTCCTCCTGCCAACTCCGGCTGATAGACCCCAAGACTCACCAAGAGCTCGGCGAACAAGTACTCGGCCTAGCTCGCAACTTTACCGTCCCCGCCCGCCCCAACTTTGGAGCAATCGAGGGATGGATCGGCACCTGCCAGGTTCAAAAAGATCCCAAATCCAAATACGGATTTTTGGCCATCAACATTCACCTGGTCGCCCCCTGAAGCAAGGGGAAAAATCACTCGCACGAACGACAGAAAGGAAGCACGACATGAAGTTTTTCGCCAACCTCAGCATTCAGATCAAACTCATCAGTGTTTTTGCGCTGATATTTTTTACCACCGTCAGCTTGTTAGCCTATCAGGAATATCAACAAGCCCTTGAGGCTTTTCAAGACGAAAAAACCGCCACCGCTCGCGCCGCTCTCGACGCCGGAAGAGATGCTCGCATCAAGATGGGACAAGTTTGGCAGGGAGACTTTTTAGACGATTCGGTCTATGCCGAAGCCAAAGACTGTCGAATCGCCAGCACTCCCCAAGCTCGTCTTGATTGCGCGCGCAAAACCAAGCTTCACAAGCTGGTACCCATGATTCGCTCACTCGAAGCGATTCAATCCGCCGGCACCAAAGCCGGCATGACCGTTCGAGCCGTAAAACGAGAGCGTCCTCGTGACCCAAAGGCCCTGGCTACTCCCTCCGAAATCGCTCTGATGGACGAGATGAAGCAAAAGCGAGTTTCTGAAATCGCCCGAGCCGATGAAGTCTCCGGACAGTTCATTTTCGCCCGCGAAGTCCGCGCCGAAAAAGGCTGCCTTGAATGCCATGGAAATCGTACCAAAGACTGGTTTGGTTTTGAAATGGAAAACTGGCAACCCGAACAGCAAGTCGGCATGATCACTCTTTCCGCTCCTCTGGCTCAACTCTATCAACACGAGAGAGAAATTCTCACCAAAGTAGCCATTCAAGCTTTGATCATGTTTGTCATTGGGCTCGGTCTCTTTGTGTTCATTATTCGGCACTTCATCACCCATCCCATCCGCACCATCGAGCACGGATTCCAACAAATGCAACAGGGCATTCTCGGAGTCACGGTCGATTTTCAGCAAAACGATGAAATCGGACGCATGTCCAAAGCCATGAACGCCATGTCGGCCAATCTGTTCAGGATCGTGGAAAGAATTTCCTCGGCCACCGAAAGTGTTTCGGCCGGAAGTGTGCAGTTGTCCGCCACCTCCGGTTCCATCGCCGAAGGCGCCAGCAATCAGGCCGCCTCCATCCAGGAAACCTCAGCCGCTGTTGAACAAATGACGGCCAATATCGCCCACAACACCAACAACGCCCAACAAACCGAAGCCATCGCCACCCAAGCTTCCGTCGATGCACAGGAAGGAGGAAAAGCTGTTGCACAAGCAGTAACCGCGATTAACGAAATCGCCGAAAAGATCTCGGTGATCGAAGAAATCGCCCGAAAAACCAATCTTTTGGCCCTCAACGCCGCGATCGAAGCCGCCCGAGCTGGAGAGCACGGAAAAGGCTTTGCCGTGGTTGCCTCTGAGGTCCGAAAATTGGCTGAACGCGCCCAATCATCAGCCGGAGAAATTACCGAACTCACGGGCTCAAGTGTAGTCGTAGCTGAAAAAGCTGGAACCCTACTCGAAAAACTGGTCCCCGACATTCAGCGCACCGCTACACTGGTCCAAGAGATTTCCACCTCCAGCACTGAACAACAAACCGGCGCTGAACAAATCAATCAGGCCATCCAACAACTGGACCAGGTGATCCAACAAAATGCCGGAGCCTCGGAAGAAATGTCGGCCACCGCCGAACAACTTTCCTCCGAAGCCTCAGTCCTTCAGAAAACAGTTTCCTTCTTTCATCTGGAAGTAAGCGCTGAAGAACTCCATCGTCTGGATTCCTCAACCTCAACCATCACCAAACAGAATCCTCAGACCAGACTTCCTCCTCAAGCCACCCTGGTTCCAGTAACCGCTCAGGGACCAGAGTTGGACATGAGCGACTCCGGATTTGAACGGTTCTGAGTGAAACCCTCATTTTGGCCCCCGAAGCGTTTTCGGGGGCCACAACAAAAAGGTCCATCATCATGATCATCATCGGAGTAACCCTATTTTCTCTGGGGCTCACCTTTATCAGTTTCATCGACCCCCAAACCATGAAAACGAGCCTTCTCTCCCTAGGCATCATAATGGGCACCACCGGCTGCCTCATAATTCATCACAAAACCTTTGCCCTCCCCGCCGCTACTTCGCTTGGAGGAGCTTTGACGCTCATGGTGGTTTTCACCCCCCCTTCCCCTTTGTATATTGCTTCAACAGTAATTGGAATAACTTTGGGGGCCAGTCCATTTCACTTCCTCAATCCATTTAGAGAAGAGAAAAACATCTACCTTCTTCCTCCCTACAAACCCCAATAGACATAGCCGAGATGTAACCACCTCAGATCCCAGGAGAAATCCCGGGGTCTGAGCACTCTTGCTTGAACTATTTTTTTGAACAATGTATAATACTTCGAACACTAAAAAAATGAAAAAAAACATCCCCCTCCCCCAATTCATAAAAAAAATAGAATCCCTTCTGGAATCTATTGGCTACCAACTCAGTAACGAGATTGAAATTTTCGAAAACGAAATCCTCGGCTATGTGTTTCAAAAAGGAGACGAAGCCTACAACTTCTCACTCAAACGAGCCTTTGACATCGATAATCTCGACTCATTACTTCCGGTAGAAATTGAAATAATGGAAAATGCGGGAATAATCGAGCATAAAAAATCATCGAACAAGAATTAAGAAGTAAAAAAGCTTTAAATCATCTTTCCTGAAAAACCGCCACCCCTATTACCACGCGGTCTTTTTTGTTTTTAACCGGAAATACTGATCGCTCAAAAACGCGATCCTTAGTTCGAATAATCTTTTTCTGAACCCCTTCTTCTCTTCCCCCTGCCCAACAAACCAACCACTCATTCCACTCAATCCCCTTTTTACCAAAGAATAAAAACTGCAATCGCCCTCCTAACTGAATAGTCCCCCTTCCCCGGCCTAACTCCCCCACCTTTACATTGATTCCCCCAAAAATACTCCCAAAAGCTTTAAAAGCTCTCTGCAACGACATTCTTTCTGTAGGTTCATTCATCTCTAATATACGTTAAAAAATCGAAATAAAACTTTGGTTTTTGTTTCTATAAGCTGTTTAAAATCCCCCTTATTCCTCATATCTACTTCCTAATTCCCCCAAACGAAATCCGAAACACATCCACCCTATAAATCCCAACATTAGAAAAGCATTAAAAAATACCAGTCCCCAAAAGGGCTCCTCAAATCCTTAATCTCCTCTTAATCCGCCAAGGCATGAAATACAGGCAAATTTAAAAATAAAAATTTGCCAAAATGGAAACGCTAAAAACAAATACTGAAGCCCCAGGGAGCTCATCCCCTGAAAAGCAAAAAGCACCCACCTCCCCCGCCCGCCCACTAGCCTTACAAACCAAAACTCGTGTTCAATGCCCGATAATAGTCGGCCCCTTATTTGATGAACCTTCCCATTCCCCCTTCAAAACAAAAGCTCAACCTCCGTGTTTTCAGTACGCACCTCCTTCTCCAAAAACTCCCCCCATAATTGTCGGCCCTCTCGCACCAAAAGAATTTCATTCCACCCCCTCCTCTCCAGAAAAAAAAAAGCTTCATGAAAAACTAGCCAAAAACGGAATCCAAATTGTTCAGTCTGGCCTAAAAGCCAAAGACAAAAGCGAGCTCCATCTAGGAATCATGCGCGACAGACAAACAATTCAAAATGGGAGCTTTCTCGATCAGATTGCCATCCTATACCGAGATATATATGGCCACGGACAACCCATCGACTCAAGCTGGAGCGAATACATGAAATGTACAGGGTGTGGAGATAAAAAATCAATCGAAGAAGTCTTCGGCCTCTCTACCTACATGTTCGTAGAAGAAGTCGAAAAAGAAGGCCCCCCAGAAGTAGAATGCGAATGCTGCAACCAACCCATGGAAGTCTTTTTTCCCCTTGAAAAACTAACCCAAGAAATACGAGATGATTTCGCTACCCGCGACCTCTTTGCAGCCTTTTTAGTCGACGATGAAGGAAAACCAAACGGGTTTGAGTACGGATGGAATTCAACGGTCCAAGAAGTATGGGAAGACCGATTCCAAAACTTTTATGCTGGATCATCTATGACGCACGATAAATTTCTTGCCGACATTGCCAAAAACGGAGACCTCACCCCCGACTCCCCCATCCTTTATCTCTCAGAAATCGGACACATCGTCTCCCACCGAACCCAACAAACTCCCTTCGACCTGATCTCCAACTTTCTCGGCCATCTCCCCAATAGAGCTAAAGAACGCCCCATCCTCCTCACCACCGAATTTGGACTCCACTCCCACGCCCTGCTTCGTGCTGCCGGATGTTGGGACATTTCGCACGTCCCCGACAACAAAAGAGTTACCATGACTGGATGTCCCGTAGTGATGGCCAATGAATATCGATTGGGAGCACGCCCATTTGTGAGGAAACATGGGCAACTACTCCGAAAGCTCTTAAGATCCAAAGGTTGATATTTTTAAGAAGAAGAGAAAAATATGGAAAATAAATAATAAAAATGTTTCTTCAGTTTCTCTACCTACTCGTCGTTTTTATTTACCTCTCTCTACTTATCATCGTTCTTCTCGAAGGGAAAAAAGATCCTGTCTATCAATCCTTCAAAGTTTTTTCATTCGGGATGTTTCTCTGGGTAGCCACTCTATACATATATCTCTATTTCGATCTTGGATCATGGCTCACATTTGTCGGAAGGATAAACTTTGCCGCTTCATTTCCAATGGTAGCCGGAATTACCGCCTTCACCTACTTCTTTCCTCAAAAAGCCTTTAAAGTTTCCCCTTGGCTGGAAAAAGGGAGTTTTATTTTCACACTCACCCTAGCACTCCTAACACTATTTACCCCACTCGTCTGTGTTCAGGAAGTAATGACCGCAGAAGGGCCCGTCCCTCAGGAAGGAATTCTTTATCCCCTCTTCTCTTATTCAGTCCTTCTCTGGGCAATATCAGGTCTTTTTATCGGCATAAAAAAAACTTTCATCCTCAAAGGTCTAGATAAAACAAAGTTTAATCACGCTTTTTGGCTCGCCATTCCTTCCTGCATTATTGGAACCATCGTATTCACAATTCTTCACGCCTTCAACAGTTTCATCCTCCGAGAATACATCATCAGTCTCACCATCCCTATGGGATTAGCCTTCTTTTACTCCATTCACCACCATCGCTTCTTCCAATTTTCTTACCTCCTTCTAAGAACTCTGAGATCTCTCACACTCCTTATTATAACGCTATTCATAGGGGTTTTCTCTTTCGAGCTCCTAGCACTCCTTCCCCTGTCAAAAAACATTCACTTCTTAGGAAGCTACACAATAGGAATAGGAACATTTCTAATACTCCAAAAGTTTTTTCCACAACTCTCCACTCCCAGCTTCAGAGAATTTAAAATAAGCATTCAAAACCTTAAATACAAAATTCCCACCTGTGAAAAATACAACCAACTAAAACACTTCTTCGAAAAAACACTTATCCTCAAAAACAACATTAAAAGCGTCGAAATCTACTCCATAAGAAGCAAGAAAACAAAAAACAAAATTCCAACTTTTGATAGAAAATAAATTCACAAAAACAATTGAAAAAAACAAATACGAAATCCTCATAAAAGACGAAATAAAATATCTCCCTCTATCAGCAAACACAAAACGCCAGCTGACAATCACCTTCAATCAAATAGGCATGGTCGTTTGCCTCCCCCTTTACTCAGAAAAAAAACTTATTGGATTTCTGGCCCTGGACGAAAAAGAAAAATCAACCCCCTATTCAAAAGAAGAAATCAATGAACTTCTCAGCTTAAAGGAAGCACTCAGTATCTGCTTTATGAACATTTTGATCGGCAAAAATCTCCAAGAAGAAAACGATATCATGAAAACCATCCTCCAAGAAAAAACCCGCGAAATTAATCGCCAGCTCAAACAAATAAAAACTCTCTCTACCAAACAAGCCGACTTCATTGCCATTAGCGCCCACGAACTCCGTACCCCCCTTACCATCGCCATGCTCAAACTCGAACTCCTTTCTCACGATCCAAAACTAGCCCCCCGCCTCAAAGAAACCGATGAAGCGCTCAAACGCCTCCACGTTCTCATCCAAAAATTTTTCGCCGTCCAAAAATACGACCTAAACAAAGTCCTCCTTCAATCCATAAAGATCAACGCTCACGAATTCTTCAACGACCTCCACATGCACTTTGGCCCTCTCATAAAAAAGGCCGGCATAAAATTTGAATTCAAAAACAACATCCCCCAAAAAACAAATTTCGTAATCGACGCTTTTCAAGTACAACAAGTCTTTCAAAATCTCTTCGACAATGCCCTTCGGTTTACTCCTAAAGAAGGAATCATAAAACTCGAAACAAAAGCCACCCCTAAAAACATTGAAGCATGCGTTTCGGATTCCGGCCCCGGAATCCCCTCAAAAGACCAAAAGCACATCTTCGAAAAATTCAAAAGTGATCCCAAACTAAAAGGGAAAGGCATTGGCCTAGGGCTCTATCTGTGCAAAAAAATAGTTCACCTACACAAAGGAAAGCTCTGGGTAAAAAGTTCCGATTTAGGAGGCGCCCACTTTTGTATCCGTCTCCCGAAGAAATAATCGTTCAATTTTTCGGGTCAAATCCGAAAAAGAGTGATCCACTTTCAACCAATAATCATGTGCTCCAGCCTGAAGGGCTTTTTCTTTGAGCAAAAAATCACTGTAGTTGGAAAGCACCACAATAAAAGCTCTCGGAAAATATCTTTTCAGTTCTCCAATTGATTCAATCCCCGTTCTTTCCGTCTCCGACAAACCATGATCCACCAACAAAAGATTCGCCGGAAATTCTGCCGACATTCTTTCAATCTCTCGCGCTGAAGCTTCCCATCGAGTTTGATACCCCAAGGCCTCAAACCCCTCTTGATACAAAACACCAAGTGCTTCTTCGTCTTCGATAATCAATATTTTTCGAGTCATATTGCCCTCAGTCAACCTCGATCCAAACCAAAAGTCAAGATTTCGTTCTTAATCTTTTTTTAATGAACAAAAGAAAAGAATGTACATAAATTAAAAACTAAAAATCAAAATCATGGAAAGAAAATACGAAAAAGTGGCCCTCGTCAATCCTCCCCTCGACAAAGGATGGAATGAAAGTGATCGCGTAGATCACTGGATGCCACTAAATTTACTAACTCTCGCTTCCCACTTAAGAGAAACTGGCTACGAAGGAGAAATTAAAATATTCGATCAAGCCGTTCTTCCTACAACCACCCAAATCATACAAGCCCTTGAAGAATATTCACCAGATCTTGTTGGAATTTCTCCCTCAGGACTTTCAACTCAAAACAGTCATGAAATCGGGAGAATAAACAAAGAAAAGGGAGCCAAAATAATACTGGGAGGGAATTACCCTTCAATCCTTGTAGAAACCTTTTTACGAAACCAAGAATACATAGACGGAATAATCAGGAGCGAAGGAGAAATACCATTTGCAAAATTTACCGAAGGAAAACCAATGAATCATATTCCCGGAATGGCTTATTTAGAAAATGGAAATCTCCGATTAAATCCTATAGTACCAAACGAAAGAGCCACCGTCTCAGAAGTAGATTATTCACTTATCGAACTAGAACCCTACTTTCAAAATTACGAACGAAATCTATATCCCGCCGGTTATAAAAAACCTTTTCCAGTACTCACCCAAAGAGGTTGTTTCTGGCGTCACGTAAAAAAAGCATGCTTCTTCTGTTCTCACACCCATTCAGATGTAAAATTTGACGATCCAAAAGTCATCTGGGAGCGTTTGAAAAAACTTAAAAGCACCTATGGAATGGACTGTTTCCTAGACCCGGGAGAGGACTTCACAGGAAACAGAAAATGGCTTAGAGAGTTTCACAAAAATCGCCCAAAAGGAATGGAAGACATTGGAATTAGATTCTTATATGCCCGAGCCAGTAACATCACCAATGAAGTTGCCGATATTCTTGCCGATCTTAACGTAACCGAAGTCTTTTTTGGATTCGAGTCTGGAGACGACAGAATTCTAAAAAGCTCCGGAAAATATGGAACGGCTAAGCAACAAATTGAAGCCTTAAAACGCCTTGAGGAACGAAAAGTTGGTTCTTTTATCTCATTTATAGCAGGACTCCCCGGAGAAGACCAAGACAGTCTTCAAAACACAATAGAACAAGCCAAAAGAGTATCTGAATTCAAACAAGTTACAGGAGTCAGTATGGGCCCACTCATCCCAATCCCAGGATCAGAAGCCTGGGACACTTTTATGAGAAACCCCCAAATAATCAAAAAATATCAAGGACTCGACGTTTTTCCCGCGAAACAAATGACAAAAGACTGGGTACCAGGAAATTGTAGCGTTACCTACGAAGAAATAATGGAAAGTATCTGGAAAATTAACGAAATAATGAAATCCCGAGGACACTATTTTCGAAACCAAAAAATTAACGAAAGAGAAGAAGCCACAGCCTAATACCCCCAATACTCTTTCCTCAACTCCCTCCCACCAAATACCCAAACCCCCTCCTCGTCTGAATAAAATCATCTCCCAACTTCCGCCGCAAATACCGCACATGCACGTCCACCGTATTCGTAAAAATATGATCCTCCTGATGTCCCCAAACATTTTCGAGTAACTCCTGCCGACTCACCACCTTTCCTTTGTTATAAAAAAGCATCTCCAGAATTCCAAATTCCCGAAAAGACAAGTCCACAACTTCTCCCTCCTTCAAAAACTGACGCTTTGCCACATCAAAAACGACCTCTCCTACCGTGATCTTTTGTTTTTTTTGCCCCTTTGTTCGCCGCAAAAGCACTCGAATCCGTGCCAAAAGTTCTTTCAGCGCAAAAGGTTTCGGCAAATAATCATCCGCCCCACAATTAAGTCCATCAACTCGATCATTCACCTCTCCTCGGGCCGTCAACATAATAATCGGCAACGCCTTTCCCATCTTCCGAACCTCCACACAAACACACAGTCCATTCAGCTTGGGCAACAAAATATCCAAAATCATAAGATCATATTTCTCTTGTTTAATTTTTTTCAGCGCAACTTCCCCATCATACGCGACCTCAACCGTATAATTGTTCGACTTCAAAGCTTTCGCGAGCATATCCGCCAACTCTTTTTCATCTTCCACCAACAGAATTCGCATGACTTAAATGAAGAAAATTTAATCTACAGATCTCATTTACTTATATGCAATAAAAAAGTCAAGCTTCTCTCCATAAATGCTGGTCACAGAAACTCAATACGCTGTGTCTCTGTGACCATCGAAAAAACTAATCCAAGTAATGCATCCTTATCGACTCAGAATTGGCAAAACTCTGACAATGATCCACCTCTTCCAGAATCAAATCCGCATAAGCCCCATGCATCCCTCCGCCCAAACCTTTCTTCAGCACATCACTCGAAACAAATTCTTGATAAGCCTCCCACAGATTTCGAGGCAGCAGGTTAAATCCTTTTTCTCCCAATTCAGGAATCGAATAAGCATACAGATCTTCTTCGGTAAAGCCCACAAACGGCACATCACTGGTGATTCCATCAATTCCACAAGCAATAAATCCTGCCGCCAACAAATACGGATTCGCCAGAGGATCTGGATACCGAATTTCGGCCCGAATGGCCTTTTCGATCATGGCTGGATCAGCAATCGCCGGAATACGACACGCCGCACTCCGATTACAATCCCCTACCGCAATCACACAAGGAGCTTCATATCCCGGAACCAATCGAGAATACGAAACTTCCGTACTGTTAGAAATCGCCGCCAAACCGCGGGAGTTTTTTAAAATTCCCGTAATAAATTGGAGCGATTTATCGGAAAAATACTTTTTACTCGCGGCATCGACCCCACCATAAAACAAGTTTTTCACCCCGGTCCCCACCGAAACATGACAGTGCATTCCCGATCCATTACGAGTGGGATAGGGTTTTGGCAAGAAGGTAACATCAACATCATAATTTCGCGCTATTTTATGAGCAATAATTTTATACATCTGAATACGATCGGCCGTTCGTTCTGCACGATCAAAGGTCCAGTTCACCTCAAACTGATCGTCCCCTACTTCGGTATGGGCTCGCTCAATATTAAAGCCCATCGAATCCAAAACACTTTTGATTTCGGTTATAATGAAGGCCTTCGGATCTTTGGGATTAAAATAGTTTGAATTTCCCCCATCACTTTTTCCCACACCATCAGGATGTTCTACAAAATAGGCCTCAGGCTCAGACCCCATAAAGAGTCGTCCTCCATCCCATGTAGAAGCTAATTGGTCCTGAAGAGCCACCAACTTGCTTCGCGCACAATTGGGGTGAGACGTTCGATCCGTCGACAAAATATTACAGATAATCCAGTACTCAGGTTTGTGAATGTCCGATATAGATTCAGGGATACGCACCAAAGTTTCTTCCACTCCTTGAAGGATCGCATCCGAACTATTGATATTATTAATGCCCCGAAAACTCGATCCATCATAAGCAATCCCCACCTCTACCAACTCCTTAATCACCCGAGAAGGAAAAATAATCTCCTTCAGTCCCCCCGCCAGATCCGTCACCATCGATTTCACAATCGCGTCTTCCTTCGCCACTTCCGACAAATCAAATTTGGCCATTTTTTATAAGTTGTTAAAAAATAAATGACGGGGAAAACATAATCCTCACAATCTTTTTCACAACCTTTACAAAGCCAAAAATAACACTTGTAGAAATTTTCTACTACCCTAAAGTGAACTCATCCCCTGTTTCCATAATTCATGATTCATAATTCATAATTCACCTAATCAGACTCCAAAACCTCCTGATACAATCCCAGTCATCTCTCCTTAAAGTCTGATCTGTCTCTCTTATTAACACCTTGCACCAATGAAAAAAGATGTTTTCGCAAAAAAACTCCGAGCGCTCGGCTTCACAAAAAAAGAAGCCGCGCTCTATCTATCCGCTCTGGAATCTGATTCTGCTCCCGCCTCCGTAATTGCCGAAAACGCCGGACTCAACAGAGTATCTGCCTATGGAATTCTCGAAAAAATGGTCGAAAAAGGATGGATCCAGTCCATTCGAAAAGCCGAAACCAAACACTATTCGGCGCTATCTCCAGAAATACTTCTAGAAGAATACAAAGACCGGCTCTCCAATCTAGAAAAATCCATTCCTCTGCTCAAAAGCCTCCTCCAACCCCACGAGCTACGGCCCAACGTGCGTTTTTTTGAGGGCATCGAAGGCCTCAAAAAAGTATACCGAGAAACCCTCACTTCCTCCACCGAAATCTGTAACTATGCCAATTCAAGAAATATTCGCGACCACTGGCCCAACTACGACCAAGAATACGTACTCGAACGCACCAAAAAAGAAATATTTTTACGCGGACTCGCGCCTGCCGACGAATACGGAAAAAAAGTAATCAACGAAGACAACCAGTGCTTCCGCGAAATACGACTCCTCCCCTCCGAACACTTCCAGGTCGAAAACGAAATAAAAATCTACGACAACACCACTATGATTGCCTCCTTTGAGCCTCACCCATTCGGAATCCTTATCGAATCAGCCCCCGTAGCCGAAACCCAAAGACAGATTTTTGAAATCGCCTGGAAATTTGCAGGGAAGTAATGTTACTAAAAACCCCCTCTTGTCATAAGAGGGGGTGGCGAAAAAACTATAATAAAGAAGCACCCACATACAGAGCCGGGGGAGTTCCCAGATGAAACATAAATAAACAACACCTACAATTTATTTTCTCCCTTGTTCAAAAGTTCTCCCACTCTCTACTCCATACTCTTAACTCTCAACTCAAAAAAAATCCCCCGCCATCCATAGCGGGGGAAGTTTCGGCATATCAAGGTCGATAGAGTTAGTCCCCTTCTGTGGGAGAAATAACACCCTGAGTGGTTTGTAGCAGTTCCAAAAAAGCCTCCTGAGGAATCGGTCGACTAAACCAGTAGCCCTGACCAATATGACACCCCTTCTCCTGAAGAAAGGCCTGATGATGAACTTCTTCAATTCCTTCAGCCACCAATTGAAGATCTAAGCGCTTTGCCAGATCAATGATTCCTGAAAGAAGATTTTTCCCTGAAGGAGCATCATCAATATCGAGAACAAACGAACGATCTAGCTTCAGAGTCTGGACTGGAAAACGGCTCAAATACTGAAGAGCCGAATATCCAGTTCCAAAATCATCAATCGCCAATTGAAACCCGATTTGTCTGAGACGACGCATTATCTCCACCGCCTGATTCTCATCTTCGGCCAAAGCCGTTTCTGTGATCTCAAGCTTCACGTCTTCCGCAGAGATTCCCGACCGAACCTGAATCTGCTGAAGATTCAACACCAGCGAAGGATCCCCAAACTGAAGGGCCGAAAGATTGACCGACACAAACAGGTCATCGTATCCTGCATCTGCCCAAGCCTTCCGGGCTTCACAGGCCTTTTGGAAAACAATCTCTCCCAAAGCCACGATCAATCCCATATCTTCAGCCATTTTCACGACCTCAAACGGGGAACGATCTTGGAATTCAGGATGTTGCCATCTCAGAAGCGCTTCCGCTCCAAGGATTCTTCCTGGAGTAGGCCCCTGCAGGTCAACCAAAGGCTGAAAAGCCAGTTGAACCTCTTCTCCTCCGTGAGCCAAAGATCTATTGAGGGCCATATGAAACAACAGACTTTGTGAATCTCCTTCTCCCATTTCTGGCGTATGCAACAACCAATCTTTAGACGAATCCTTCGCCCGCTGCATGGCTTGATTCGCCCGCCGGATCAGGGATTCAACCAAGCTCCGAAGATGCGCATCGCTCTCTTGCTCCAGATCGATCTCGTCTGAATCAAAGAGCGCCACACCCACAGAAGCTTTCACAGGAATCTCCTTTTCCTCCACCACAAGAGGCAACTGAAAGAGTTCTAAAACCTTTTCGGCGACAAACTCAAGATCCGAATCCCTTCGAACCTTGATCATCAAAGCAAAGTCCTGATCAATCAGTTTCCCGACCACTTCATCTCGGCGAGTGGAAGCCTTCAGATGCTTTGCGATGGCAACCAAAACCTGGTCTCCGACAGTGTGATCGTAGGTGTCAACAATCCGCCGATAATCCCGCAAGCTCAAAACCAAAAGCGCCAGCTGGTATCCATCCCTTTTGGCAGCAATTAGCTCTTGTTCAAAACGAGACACAAACCTTCCTCTTGTGTAGAGCCCGGTTAGCGGATCTTTCATGGCCCAGGTCGCATCAAAGTGACGGTTTACTCGCTCTTTGGTGAGATCCCGAATAAAGGCGTGATAGAACAAGGTCTTTCCATGACCATCTTGGATCGACTTAATGGTCAGAAAAACAAAAATCTCCGAACCATCTTTGCGCCGATTTTGTATCTCGCCTTCCCATTCTCCCAGGGTTTCCAAAGCCTTCACCATTCCACGATAAAAATCTTCATCAAGGGTGGCGGAGTTAAGAAAAGCCGGAGTCTTCCCCAATACTTCCTCTCGCGAGTACTGCATGATTTTCACAAAGGCCGGGTTTACATGCACAATGCGACGCTGCGCATCTGTTATGATCACGGCCTCAGCAGAAGACTGAATAACACTCGAAGACAACTCGTCTTTTTGGTGAGTGTATTTCTGCTGAATCAAAACCGCCATTGCCCCCGAAACCTTCTCCAGAAACTGGACTTCAGAATCCTTTCTTTCGTGTCCATGATCTAGATACAGGGTAAACACTCCCAACAAACGGTCCCCAATCATAATGGGAACACAGTAGTGCCCATGGGGTTGGATTCCAGGAAACGAAACATCATGTCGATGGTCTATGCAGTGAGCAAAAACCAGGGATTTCCTCTCGGCCGCCCTTCCACACAAACATTCTCCCGGCTTGATCTTGGCACATTGGGTCAACAGCTCCGGATGCAGAGCCTTGTGCGCGGTTAAGACCAGTTCCTGATCGGCCTCATTCCAAAGAAAAACCGCCCCCTTGGCCTGGATCTCCAGCCAGGGAACCGTAAACAGGCTTTCCACCGCCTTTTCAAGCAAATCAGACAAAGGCTTTGGACTGAGGGCCAACTGCACGATGTCCGAAAGAGCTTTTTCTTGTGCTCGTTCCTCCTCTCTCTTTTCGATAAGGGCCAGAAGCTTTTCCTTCTCAACCACCAGCTCCCGCAAAAAACGAATAGGAACCATGAGCTGAGTCTGGATAATCGCCATGTAGACAAACCAAAACGAAGCCAGCTTTAGCAGGTGCCCCAACACATTGATCCAGCCCGAAAGCGTGGAATAGAGAGTAAACACCAGTTCCGCTAATATCGTGAGAACGATGCCCCACAACATATACCGACGACTATGCAGCGAAAGCACTTTTACCCGATACAATCCCCATCCGGCAAAGCACAATAACACCACAATTCCATACTCACTCCATTTTTTGAAGTCCGTCAGGCCTCCATCAGTACAATAGGCTTCAGGAAAGAGGTCCAAATAAATAAGGCCACTTCCCAACACCGACAAAAGACCAATCCAAAGTCCGACGCGCAAATAGTCGGAACGGTTGTAAACCCAAGGCGCAGAGGCCAGAAAAAACGCCTCAACACCACGAGCCAATATCCAAAACTGGATAGACCTTCCTCCATCGCTTTCAGGCATGTCCTCATAGTGAACCAAATGCTGAACATCGAGTCCCGCTACAAAGAAATATCCCAGTCCCAAATAAAACAGAAATGAGGATTTCGACCAACTTCGAGTGTGGTAGCCCACAACCCAGGCCGTATAAGCCACATGAATCGAAAACCCCTCGACCAGTAGATGGAACAAGGAAAAGCTCCGAAACGCAAGAGCCACCATCAAGCCTAAAACCAAAACCAAAGCGACCAGTTGCCACTTTGATTCTTTTCCATCAGCAACTGCATCACTCATCACTCACAACTCCTTTTCTGGTTGATTAAACTCAAGAAACTCTGTTTCTTCTCCATTGCCCCCCCCATATAATAGCTACAAACCGATGCCGAAAAGAGCCGGTCTGTAGAGTTTTAGTTGAAAAACGAATCCACAAACACTTGTCACAGATTTACATAGTTTTGAGAAGAATCAAGGGAAAGTGAAGTTAAAAAAGAAAGAAAAAGAAGTAACGCTTAAGAAGTAAAAAGGAGGAGGACCACTAAGTCGACGAAGCAAAAGAAGCTAAATAATAACGTTTAACTCCCATCTTATTATTTGTTCTTCTTTCAATAATTCACAAGTTCAAAAGTTCACAAGTTCTCTCTAAGTACGTCTGATACAATCCTACTTTCCAAAGAACAAAAAAAGGATACAATTCACGAGATTTTATGCGCTAACAAAAACAAATGCTCGAATCACTTACCCTTGGAATTGCCGGACTTTGGTCTCAGGCTTTTGGTGGCAACACCTTTCATGAAACCGAAATTGCCCTTTCCCCCACCCCCACAGAAGTGGTTTCTCCTATGGAATACACCGCTTTGGGAATTTTTGACCCCACAAAAAAAGCCATGCCACCCGTTTATTTCCGAGCAAGTGTCGAAGAAGCCTGGCGAGAACTTCACATCGATGATCAAGGAGGAAACGCTACCGAAATTCTCACCGGAGATCCGAGAAAACGAATCTGGCTCAAAGCTGAAGAGCCTTTTCAGGGCCGAATCGTTTATTATGACACTCGCATCCCCGGCGAAAATCTTGTCGCTCAGTTCGATCCCTTTGACGACGATGATGCCGACGATCCTTTTACGGGACTAGAATACAAACTCGATCGAAAACCCAAATACGTCGCCCGAGACGACTGGGGCGCCAACGAAGACCTGCGGGTCTGGAAACCCTTCCGAGGACTCACTCACTTTTTTCGAGAGATCGTTCCCGAAGCCAAACAACTCCCCCGTCATCTCCATCCCAAAATTATCGCCCGAAACGACGACGAAGGTCGCGAACTGACCTGGCCAGTAGAAGAAAGTAAAGAAGTAAAAAAGTTCATCATCCACCACACCGGGGAAGTTATCGACCGCACCCGAAACCCCAAAGAAATCATGCGAGCCATCTACGCCTACCACACCCTCAATCGCGGATGGGGTGATATTGGATACAACTACGTCATTGATCGCCAAGGAAACATCTATCAAGGAAGAGCCGGAGGTCCAAAAATCGTGGGCGCCCACGTGGCTTTTCACAACGTGGGTACAGTTGGAGTAGCTCTCATGGGAAACTTCAATCGCGAAGCCCCCACCGAAGCACAGCTCGAAGTGCTGACCATCCTACTCGCCGAACACGCCAACCGTTTCAACATTGATCCCACGGCCCGAAGCCGTTATCTAGGACGATATTCCTACAATATTTCAGGTCACCGAGACGTCGCCAAAAGAGGACACGGCACCGCCTGTCCCGGAAAAATCCTGCACAAAAAACTCGACTGGATCCGAAAAGAAACCAAAGCTAAATCTCTGCTCCTCAAAGGCCGACTCAAAACCGGGCGAGATTTCCTCGCCTCCTCCAAAGCCAATGTAGGAATACAAAGAGCGAGAAAGTTTCAGCGAAAAGCCAAAAAGAGAATCATTGATTTTGATCAGCTCATGACCAAAAAAGTCCTCCAACGAGGCGACCGAGTGACCCTAAGCATTTCGATCGAAAACAACTCAAAATTCAATTGGCCCAAGGGGGCTGAACTCATCCCGACCAACATTCCCGATGGATTACTCATTGGTAAATTTAGAGCCACCTCCCCCATTCACTCCGGACGAAACGGCACTTTCAAAGCCCGAGCGATTGTAAAAGATACCCCCAACGGAAAATACGATATTCGGCTCGTTCCCAAAATATTCAACTCCCCACAAGACATTATGTTCCGAAACAAGGAACTCCTCTATCCCCTGCAGATATCAGGGAACAAAAACATGTTAATGAAGAACAACTTCCAGTACACCACGATCAAAAAGGAAGCCATAAAACCACTCGCCAAAGGAAACTCTAATCGAGCAAAAGCTTTCTCTTCAAGGTTCAAAAAGAAATCATCCGCCCCCCCCGCTCCGGTTTCTGCCGGTCCCGACATCAAAATAAAACTCGCAGCCTTCAATCATTCAGTTGCCCACTTTTCTTCTGATTCCGAAATAAAAATTCACTCACGAAACAAAGTCGTGACTAAAGTCCCAAGAAAAACCAAAATCACCTTCAATCCCCTCCCCAAACAAAAGAAAATCAAAGTCACCGTGGGGAAAAAAGAATACACCCTCACCTCCCCCTCCCTCATCACCGATGGAGTCATAGAAATCACCAATTATTCTCGAAGCCGGACCTACAAATACAACAAATTCCGAAAACGAATTAATGCCCACCTGGAAAAAAATAGACTCATTCTCGTAAACGAACTCCCCCTCGAAGAATATCTCTGGGGACTAGGCGAAGAACCCTCGAGCGAACCCGAAGAAAAAAAACACGCCATCTTTATCCTGGCCCGAAGCTATGGATACGTCTACTCCGGAACCCGTCGAAAATTTAAGACCCGACTCTACGACCTCGAAGACTCCGCCGCCACCTCTCAGCTGTATCTGGGATACGAATGGGAAAAATACAACCCCAAACAAAAACAACTCATCAGTGAAACCAACGGAAAAATGATCTCCTACAACAACCGAGTTGTCGTCGGTCCCTACTTCACTCAAAGTGCAGGCAAAACCTCCAGCAAATGGAGTCGACAGTATCCCTGGACCAAATCTCAACATCTCCCCCACGACGAAGGTCTCCACGCCAAAGGACACGGAGTCGGACTTTCGGGCAACACCGCTCGAGCCCTCGCCGAAATGGGCCAAGACCACGAACAAATCATCAAGCACTTCTTTAAGGGGATTGATATCCGAAAAGTCTACTAATCCAGTACACCGTAGGGACGCAAAATATTGCGTCCTTTTTTTGGGGTTCTAGTTTGACAAATACACCAATTAAAAGTATTTAAAAAGTATATGAATCGGAAATAACGACCCGTTAAACCATTCATTTGATCTATTCAGAACGAAAGGAGTCATTTCAGCCCCGCAAGAACCATCTGTCACCACGTTTCAAGAAGGAAACAACCGATGCGCAACACAATAATACGCCTGGCAATATTGCTCTTCGTCTTGCTGCCAGGATGCCAAGAAGTAAGTTTCAAGGTCGGCCCTCAGGCCACCGCCCCTCTCTCCAACGCACAAACCGCAGAAGCGCAAGCCGCTCAAACACAAGAGGAAGAGGATGCCGAGATGGACGAAATGGCGGCCATGTACGGTATAGAACCGGAGGAACAAGAAAATACCTCCAATTCCTGGTGGAAGACTCTCATCAACACCGGCTGGGGCGCCCTCCTGGGCCTTGGCGCTTCAGAGCTCGCCTGTGAAGACCAAAAAAGTGAAGGAAAGTGTCGAACCGCCACCACCTTCAGCCTTGCGACCCTCGGCCTCGCTCTATCTTTAGATTTCTAGCCCTCCCTCCTTTCGTCTGTTCTCCCCCGGTCTTCGATATAAAAATATCAAAGCCGGGGGGAACCATCTATTCCTGCTTTCACGGGATTTTTTTTTATACAAAAGAGACGCGATAAATCGCGTCTCTACAACAATTGATAATTGTTTATTGTTAATTGCCCTCCCCACTTCGCGCCGCAATCACTTCTTCGGCCACACTGTTTGGCACCTTCATATAATCAGCAAATTCCATCGTATAACTGGCTCGTCCCTGAGACATCGAACGAAGATCGGTCGCATATCCAAACATGCTCGCCAAAGGAACTTTGGCCTTCACAAACTTGTTGAGACCTCTATCTCCCATTTCCTGCACAATTCCACGACGGGAAGAAACATCTCCCATCACGTCTCCCATGTAATCCTCAGGAGTAATAATCTCTACATCCATCACCGGTTCGAGCAACACAGGATCCGCTTTTTTGGCCCCCTCTCCAAACGCTTTAATGGCCGCAATTTTAAACGCTAGTTCTGACGAATCCACATCATGGTGTTTTCCATCAATCAGTTCCACTTCCACATCCACCACCGGGTATCCGGCCAAAATTCCTCGAGTAACCGCTTCTTTAAATCCTTTTTCACATCCTGGGATGTATTCATTCGGAATAGAAGCCCCTTTAATAGAATTGATAAATTTAAGCCCACATCCGGGTTCTCCTGGACGGACCTTACAGACCACATACGCGAACTGTCCTCGTCCACCAGTCTGTTTTTTGTGCTGGTATTCGGCTTCCATTTCTTTCTGAATCGTTTCTCGGTAGGCCACCTGAGGCTGTCCAATATTGGCCTCTACTTTAAACTCTCGTTTCATACGATCTACAATAATATCCAGGTGCAACTCCCCCATTCCGGCAATAATCGTCTGGTTCGTTTCTTCATCGGTGTAGACCTTAAAAGTCGGATCTTCTTCCGCCAATTTCTGAAGCGCCAAAGCCATTTTTTCCTGATCCGCCTTGGTTTTAGGCTCTACAGAAATCGAAATCACCGGCTCAGGGAATTCAATCGACTCAAGCAATACAGGTTTTGACTCATCAGCCAACGTATCTCCTGTCTTCGTTTTTTTCAGTCCCACAGCCGCTCCAATATGACCGGCCGGAATTTCTTGAATCTCTTCCCGAGAGTTAGAGTGCATCTGAAGCAGTCGTCCAATACGTTCTTTTTCTCCCGAAGAAGCGTTATATACGTAACTTCCTGATTTCAACGTCCCAGAATAAACCCGCACAAAGGCGAGCTTTCCCACAAAAGGATCCGTAGCAATTTTAAAGGCCAAAGCCGCAAGAGGTTCTTTGTCATCCGACTTTCTTTCTTCTTCTTCCTCAGTCTTTGGATTAATTCCCTTCGCCGCAGGAATATCCAACGGAGAAGGTAGATACATCGTCACCGCATCCAGCAGAGGCTGTACGCCTTTGTTTTTCAGGGCCGTTCCGGTCATAACCGGAATAAAGTGTCCAGCCGTGGTCGCTCGTCGGATAGCCGCGTGAATTTCATCAACACTTAGCTCTTCTCCTCCCAAGTATTTTTCCATCAGTTCTTCGTCGGATTCGGCTATCGCCTCCAACATTTTCCCTCTCCATTCTTCGGCTTCAGGGAGCACATCGGCAGGAATTTCTTCTTCTCGAACATCTTTCCCCATATCATCATAGTACAAGATCGCCACCATTCGGATCAGATCAACGACTCCTTTGAAGTCAGATTCCATCCCCACTGGAATCTGGATGGGATACGCATTCTTAGTCAATCGCTCAATAATAGAATCATAAGACCGCCAAAAACTCGCTCCAGTTCGATCCAACTTATTAATGAAACACATTCGAGGCACATTGTATCGGTCGGCCTGACGCCAAACTGTTTCTGACTGAGGCTCAACCCCCGCAACCCCATCAAAAACCGTCACTGCACCATCCAGCACTCGCAGACTTCGCTCTACCTCCGCAGTAAAGTCCACGTGACCGGGAGTATCAATAATATTAATCTGACAATCCTGCCAAAAACAAGTCGTAGCCGCTGAAGTAATAGTAATTCCTCGTTCTTGCTCCTGCTCCATCCAGTCCATCGTGGCCTCTCCTTCATGCACTTCCCCAATTTTGTGAGATCGCCCTGTATAATAAAGGACTCGTTCGGTCACAGTCGTTTTACCCGCATCAATATGCGCAATAATTCCAATGTTCCGAACCTTATCAAGCGGTAATCGTTTAGTAGCCATTATATTAAGCCTAAAAAATAAGAAATCCGGCCAATTCTAGGGGGAGGGAGGGGTTTGTCAAACCCAGAAACCAACGAAGCAGAAATCAAAAAATAAAATCCCTGTCATCCCGAATGACGGACTATTTTGAAACCCCCAACGATTGAGATGAGGGATCATCAAAATAAAAAATTATCACAAGGAAAGAAAAATATTATGCTCAATAAACCTCTTTGTGCTCACAATAATAGGATGATTCCTCATTTTTAGGCTGATCTAAAGTAGTCCCCTGACGATTCGGAATGACACAATAAAAATCCCCTACTTCTTAACTCTTATTACTTCCAAAAGCCATTCAAAACACTGTCTACTAGCCTAAAAAACAGTGGCTACCACACAAATAGCCACCAAAAAGATATACGAGTTCCCAGGTTATGCCCCCTCTTCAAGACTTCCCAACTGTTCCTGCGCAATCCGATTAAGCTCCGAGTGAAGAATTGGCATGATTCTATCCGGATAAACCAACTTTTGCGCGAATCGATAACAGGCCTTTTCGACAAATTTGAACGGGTCCCATCTGGAAGGTTTTTCTTGCTTGGTCTCAAAATCTCCTCGCCATTCGACTAGGCCATCCCCATCAATACACCACCAAGAATATTTCCCTTCTGCATGGGGCATAAAACCAAAACGGATTGTCTCACCGCAAGTGGACAAAAGTTGCAGAGCCGTCTTCCCCTCAGAACTGCTCAAAAACTGTTCCAGCTCCTCCCCCACACGTTGAATCGCAGCCTCATACTGATTACTCAAAGCCGCTTCTCTTTCCGCCTTTTCCTGAATTTTCTGTTCAATACGAGCCTGTGTCGTCGCCTCTTCCTGAGCTCTCGCATTTGCCTCCCTTTCTTCCTTCTCACGAAGCGCTAAAGCCGCATCAATAGCCTCTTTCCAAGTAGAACTAGACATCGTCCTCGACCTCCTCAGTTTAGAATTCACAAAACCATAAAAGAACATCAAATGAATAACAAAAACACAAAAATAATCAATACTAGCGCATAAGTAAGACCTTTCCTTCCAATCCCATAATTCAAAAAAGCCCCATCAAATATAATCTCACTTCATTATAAAAACCTTTGTACTCAATAAAAATAAGGATGATTCCTCATTTATTGTTCGATCTAAAGTTGACCCCTGACGATTCGGAATGACAAAAAAAACATTACAATGTATCGCTCTGGTTACTGACTACTGACTCTATTTAAAGCCATTCTAACGCCCCCCCCTAATACCTACTACTTAATACCTAATACCCATTAACAAACTGTTAACTAAGAATATCGCTCCCCACCGCTCGCTCCACAATCCTCGACAACCGCTTCACCGCAAAATCCTTATCGTTTGAGTCAGGGGAAGGAACGGGAACCACCGCCGGAAGTGATTTCTTGGCCAATCGCTCCAAAAGATCGTCCGGAAGTGATTTGTAGTAGTGCTCCTCCATAAAGATAACGGCATACTTCGGGGTCTTGTTTTCATCCCCCCAGTGCATTCCCACCAAAGACTCAAGATCCTCCAAAGATTTTTCGATCGAATCAACGCCATAAACCTCCACGCCCAAAGCCCGAAAGATCAATACAGAACTTTCGTTTCCAATTACCGCCAATCTATATTTTTTATCCATAGGTCACGCAAATAAATGAGTTTTAGAAATGCTTTAGGGTGGCATAAATCTGATCATCCTCCAGCCCATGAAACTTCGCAAACATGACGAACTTAATCATTTTGGCATTCCTCAGTCGTTGTTCAAAATAATTATACACTACCTCCAGCCCCACAGATCCCACCGCCAAATCATGAAGAAACGAATAATAAGCCTTTCCCAAGGTTCTTTCTACTTCTACCAGGGTTTCTTCCCCACTCGATCGATCTTCAATCGCCTGAAGCGGCAAAGCTAAATCAGTTCGCAAAGCCAGTTGCTGCCACTGCGAAAAGTTTTCTACCTTCGCTCCGTCATCAGGGAAAAGTGAGCCACCCTTTACCCAAGCTTCTAAGTTAACCGGCGCTTTGTGCACCAACAAAGACCGGGCCATTAATCTGAGATTAGAAGAATCAGCCCAATAGGCCACCAATCGTTTCAAAAAATCATCGTCAGCTCGTTCTACAAAATCAACACAATACTCAAAATATACTCGATCGAGCTGATGTTCTAGCCGCTGCATATCCTGATCCTTCCCCAAAATTTCTTCCGCTTTTAAAAGAGTCGATCGAAATAATTCCGGAACCCGATGAACATCTCCCTCAAATACGGCCAAACGAATATCTTCTTCCGATAAATCTCCCAAAAATGAATATCCATTATCTTCAGTAAAATCCCCCAAATCGTCAAAACTCTCAACAAACTTTCTTTTCAGCGCACGTTTGAGGTTACTCACATCAAATCTTCTCCACATAAGTTCCAAGACCTCCCCCACTCCAGAATAAAGCACCTGCTTCGTTTCCACCAACCCCCGCTGTAAGATCCAAGAAAAATCACCAACGGTGGTCGATTCATCGAAATACTCCGAATACTGGAGTTCAACCAACACACGAAAAGCTTCCTCCGGAGTCTGCGCCCCCACCATTCGATCAAGACGATTCACATCCAAAAGCTGTGATTCCAAAGCTCGAACCTGACCACACACAAAAGAAAGATCCATAGGACTAAACAAGTTTTAGTTGTTCGGCTAAATAAGTGGTAAACAACGATCGATACTCCGACAAAACCAGGTTTCGAAAAGTACTATCCACTTCTTCTTTTTTATCCGCACTTAAAAAGACAAAACCGCCTTCAATACCGTCTTTCGCTTCAACCTCCATCCCCTTGGGAGCGGTTTCTTTTGAAACCCCCAATCGTTTGGCCGGCACAAAGACCGTTCCCTCACTCGTTCCCAATGAAGCAAACAACTTTTTCAAAAGCTGAACATATACTTCATCTTTCACCCCTTCCAAATGAGTTACTAACATCTCAAGTCCTTCATCGATCACCTTCTGTTTAGACGCCAACAAAGCACGAGCGTTTTCTCGACGAGCCATCATAGCGACCTTTGCCTCTACATCACTCTGAGCCTTTTCCGCCTTAACATCCAAAACAGCCAACTCTTCAGAAGCCTTCTTTTCATACTCCTCTACCAAGGCCTCTTTCTTTTTCTGAGTTTCAGCCTCAATCAAAGCCACCTGCTTCTGGCTCTCATCGAAAATCTTCTTCAAAATATCCTGTAAAGACATAGGTTTCGATTTATTTAATAGGTCCCCCCTCCATCAACACTTACTGCTAATTGCTAATTGTTAATTGACTACGCTCCCACAGAAATCATAGTCATGATCGCCACAATCAATCCTAACAAAGCATTAGTTTCAACCAAAGCCGAAAGGATGATCGCTTTGGTAAGTGCAGATTCATCACGAGCCAAAGCCCCTACTCCACTCGCTGATACTTTCCCCTGAAACCATCCAGAAAAGAGACCTGCCACTCCCATAACCAAACCAGAAGCAAAAAGAATATGTCCTTCTTCAACCGTCAGGGTTACTTCAGCTCCTCCAACAAGCCCCGCTTTTACCAACAAAAGCAAAGCCACTACAAGCCCATAAATAGCCTGAGAACCAGGCAGGGCAGACAATACAATAATCTTTGTTCCCAAATGCGGTTTCTCGGCGAGTACTCCTCCTCCTTTTGCTCCCGCAGCTGAAACTCCTAATGAAGATCCCGCTCCGGCTAACATGGCGGAAAAAGCAGCCCCCATCGCCGCAAAGGAAAGACCTGACATGACAACTTCTGACTCCATAATGATTAAACTTAAAAAATAGAGATTTTTCGGCTGGAATTCTCTTCAAAAGAACGTAAAAGTCAAGAACAAAAACCAAAGCTTGTACTCACCCGTAAAAAATTGCTAAAATCAGCGCAAAAACACAATCAAAAATGAAACTTGGACGTTATTTTATTGCCTTCGGACTAAGCCTGATCATATTTAGCGGTTTTCTGATCACAGAAAACTCTTACTACCAAATCCAAAAAGAGGTGCAAGATCCCTTTGCCCAAGCGGTAGAAATAAATCAGATTTCATCCTCACCCTCCTCCCCCACACCATACTTCACAACTCAAGGTGAGTTTTTTCGCGTTTTCCCCGAAACTCAAACCGATTTTACATCCTCCTCAAAAGAACTCGTCGAAGGGGAGATATATTGGAGTGCAGACCTCATCGATCCTCAAAACCAAAAAAACGAATTTTCCTTCTCCAATACTCCTCAAGTTGGACAACTCATGGTAGGCCCACTCCTTATAAATGCCCCCAACGCCTCCCTCTTTGTCTCTAAGAAAGGCGACAACATTACGCTCTTTGCCCTGAACCACTCAGTAGAAGTTCTCTGGCGTGAAGCCAATCACCCGTTTTTGATCCCTTCTGGCTCAAAAGTTACCCTCAACCAAAAAATCCTCACCGGTAAAATCAGCACGCTCTTTTATTCGAAACTCAAAAAAGAATTCAGGCTCAAACCTTTTCAGTTAGATCTCCTTCCCTCGGAACTCAAAAGAAAGATAACCGCTTCACAATCGATCCTAAAAGACTGGAAGAGCCAACTCAAATCATTTGCCAACCAGGAACCCAAAACCTGGATCACTCCTCCTCCAAATCAAATACTGGGATCTCTCATCCAAAACATTCAGGCCCTCGCGCTCGTTCCTACATCGATGAAACAAGAAATCCAGTTCAATCGTCTGGTCAGTCCTTTTGTCATCGCTCACTACGACATTCTAGAAAGCAATGGAACCAAAGCTCCAGCGCTCTTAGAAACCTTCGGAAATAACCAACAATCGTCTCAATGGAAAACACTCATGAGCCAAAACACCGCTTTAAAAAACAAATGGGAGCGTTTTGAAAAAGCTCATAAATCACATCTCCAGTCTATCTCTTCCGACGACAAGGAATACCTATTCACCGCGCTCTACAATCAAGCCTCTGGCACCTCCCGACTAGATCTTTTTAACCGACAATTCGCCGAAATAGAAACCCTTATCGCTAACGACCAAAGGCAAGAGGCCAACAAACAAATTCAAAAGCTAGTCACCACTCTCAACGAACTCTCTCTCCAGTCTCAAGATCAAAAAGAAATCACCTCCGCCCGTCGACTGAGCAAAGAGCTCCTGACCAACAATAAGTATCTTCAGAATCCCGAAGCCTTCACACTTTATACCCTGTTGGTAGAAAAAGAAGCCCAGATAAAAGAAGAACAAACCGAACTCGGAGACGAAATCACTCTCGAGGTAGCTCAAGAGATTCTCGAGTTCATGAACACCTTCCTCGTTCAAAATCCAGATCCAACTATTACCAAAAAACTCTTCCCTCTCTTCACTTCTCTCGACATTGAAAACATCGCCCAAAAGCTGGGGCGAACCGACATTTTTACCCCCGAGCAAACCGAATTCATCGCCTACATAAGTCTAGCCGGTTCTAGTGGACTCACCAAAGAAGATATTCAATCCATAAAAAAACAAAAAGCCTATCAACAAGAAATAACGCAGGAAATTCAAAAACTCAAAGCCCAATCAGAAGCCCCCGTAGAAGAATCATTTTCTGAAAAAATCAGCGACACCGAATCACTAGTAAGAGCCCTAAAAAAAATGGGGATCGACGTGAGCGTTATGAAAACCTTCAGCTCAAAAAACAACCAGTTTTTAGTCTTTAAACAAGGGAAGATCGGAAGCGGAGTTATTTCTGGAAAATTCTTTACCCCCAAGCAAGAATTCCCTCTGATCACCATCAACAATAAATCTCACAAAACCGTCCCCAAGAACATTACCATTGTAGAAGAAGGAAAAGAAGTTGAAAAAGAAATCAATCGTCCCATCCAGATGAGAGATCTCAAACAACTCTTGTTTAGCTTCAAAAAAGAACTCCAGGCCTCTGAAGAAGAGTCTGAAGACTTTATCCCACAAAACACCAAAAAAGCGATTCTCGAAAGAACCCTTGTCAGAGAATCACTCGCCAATGCCGGATTCGAGCTCTCTCGAAATGACGTCGAACTGGCCGACCGAAAATACGAACAATTCCTCATCACCAACGGGCTCTACAAAAGCAAACTCCAGTTCGAAGCTTCCTACACAAAAAGCACAAATTCTCTTACACGACTCACCATAAACTACGGAAGAAAAAAATTCAGATACGGTAATGAATCATTCTCACTCGAAAGTCTCCCCGAAGTATTTGAGGCAAAGCTCAACGAAGTAGAAGGAATGCCTTAAACACACAAATTAACGCTCAGAACGAATCGAAAACAAAGCCCCAATAGAACGATAAAAACGATCTTTAAGAGTGGGAATTCGAGTTACTCCTCCCATACGTTTCAAACGCTTCATAGCTCGTCCACACAGTGGGAACTTCTGTCGAGACATATAATGTACAAAATCACAACTCGCCTTCTCTCGAGGCGTCAATCCAAAGGCTTTTTGAGCGGCTTTTAGTCTTTTGAAAACCTGCATAATAAAATAACAAAAAAGATAACGAATCATCCATTTTTTTTGTTTCATACGCCAAAAAAGGCCAAAAGAAAGTACTAATCAGCCAGATGTTGTCAAATTTTTAAATAGTAGTAACCACACAAACCATTGGACTCTAATCAGAATCAAATGGAGACTTCTTGAGAAGAGAAGGTGGGAACGAAGTATTTAGAGTATTAATGAAGCAAAAGCGCTATGAATGGAAAAGAAGGCACATACATAAAAACCTTCAGTGTTGGTATCGATCTACTTTCCCAGGGTAACCCCAAGTATCATCGACGCTGAAGAGCTTAACTGCTGAGTTCGGAATGGAATCAGGTGTACCCTCTTCGCTACAGATACCAACACAAAAGGTTCTTGTGCTGCACAAACGTGAAATTAAAATATCTTTTTTAAATCATGAATCATGAGACATGA
>CAYFJZ010000006.1:0-167489 GCA_964343715.1 uncultured Candidatus Peribacteria bacterium
CACCAAGATTACACTTCTAAAAATGTAAACCCTTTTGCTGCAAGGCTAACAATATATTCACCAACAAAAATTTCACTACAATAAACCCATCAAAAAACAAAAATGGAAAAATACTATTTCGAAGGCGTCACTCCAGACGGAAAAACCGTCAGCGGCTCGATAGAAGCCGAAACCGAAGAAGAAGCGCGATCCAAGGCCGCCCAATCGGGGGTGTCGGTGTTGTCGATCGGCCTTTTTGACGAAGCGTCTCCTCAAGCCGCGGCTCAAACTCAACCTCAAACCGACAAAAAAGTCTTTGAGTTTACCGCAGTAGACGACGAAGGCGCCGATCAAAACGGAACCATCGAAGAAGCCAGTGAATACGAAGCGTATAAAAGACTTCGATCCGAATACGGCTTTACCATTACCTCTCTCGTGCCTGCCGGGCTTTCTCCGCTCGAACGAGTGCAGTACAAAGAAAAAGGAATCCCCCCCGAATACGAAGAAAAATATAAGGCCGAAAACCCAGAACCGGTAAAAAAAGAAGAACCCAAAAAAGCCCAACCAAAAGTCGATGAGACCGAAAAAATTCTGAAAGAGAAAGAAAAAGAAATCGCCTTCATCCACGAAAAAGTCGACGAAGCCATCGAAAAAGTAACCAATCTGATTCAGGAATACGACCAGTACCTCAACTTCGACAAAAAAAGAGAAATCCAGGAAAGAATCGATCTGCTTTCACGCCTCAAGCAGTCCAACGCCATCGATCACCTCAAAAAACTGACCGATCGACTCATGGCCAAGCTCAAAGACGACACTCTCTTTATCGAGGCGTCCAAAATGGAAGGAATGAGCCAGGAAGACTGGGAAAAAAGCCGCACCGAATTTGCGCAGTTTTCCAATAAGTTTGCCGACAATCTCGACAAAGGATTCTCCGAAGTGCAGTCACTTTTGGCTAATGTGGATACTGAAAAATTAAAACAACAGGTCGAAGACGTACGGCTCCCTCGAAAGCTGTATATCGTAACCATGTACACGTTCATCTTCTTGTTTGGGCTCAGCGCCTGTTTTTGGCTGTGGATATTGGCCCAAACGCTCATCAGTCTGGAACCTTCTTTTACCAACTATTTCTGGCAGTCCGGATCTATGTGGTACATCACCTTCTTGTCCGCGGTGGTCGGGGGATGCATGGCTTTGGGGTTTTATGCCCCCCAGTTTCAAGAAGCCAAAAACCGAATCCTCCTCGCCAGTGCGGGGTCGGCGTTGTTGATATTAGGCACCATCGAATTCCCACTTTTGTTTTTTTGGACGTAATTACGAAGTAACCTTCGTTTTTGGGACTGGCCCAAGCACAACATTGGGCATCAGAACTTTCAGAAAGTGCGCCCGGCACCTTTCTACCAGAGCGCCTTTTCGAGCAATCAATCCTTTGGGAATGGAAGATTCTTCTGGGGTATGAAGGTCTTCCATCACAACGCCCACGGGTGCCAAAGCCTCATCAATGGCCCTAATGGTTTCGAATAAACGATGAAAGAGCGCGTCTCGGCCTTGTCCCCCAGAACACAGCGCTTCGAGCACTTTTTCGGTGTTTCGAGGATTATCTCCCCGAAGGAGTTGGTTTCCCACAAATTCCAGGGCGGAAAAATGATCCTCAAGATGGTTTTTGAGCCACTGGTGAAGCAGGCGGTCTTCTGTTTTTTCTTCAAAAAAGAGTAGGTTTTCCCGTCCAGGAGAAGGTTCAATCGCTATTTGAGAGGCCCATAGTGCATCCAATTGAGCCCTTTTTTCCCCATCATTTACCTCAAAGAGTGATTCCAAATGCGCCAACAAAATCGATTTATCAAATTCCAAAACCTGAGTAAAAGAACCTTTCTCCAAAACGGACTTCATGGGCTTTCCCGAAGCCTCCTTTGCATCTAATACAGCCCTAGTTTCTTCGAGGGTATCGGCCGACTCAAGTTCAGGCGCAAATGCCATATCAGGAGCAAAGAGAATGCCTCCAAGGCCCGGGAGATAGCGTTTGAGAAGAGGATTTACATCAATATCACGTCTTCCCTCATCCAAGATGAGAAGACCATCTTTCCGAGCCATATTCGAAACTATAATCCCGTCCCGAGCCATTTGTTCGAGGCTCGAACCCTTGCCCCTTTGGCGAACATATTCAAAGTGATCTCGAAGCAGGGCATCTGGGCGTAGTTCTGGGTGATCAAACAGCATCCCTTCAAATTGCCACTCTCTTTCTCCTGGTGCAGACATTTTTCAAAAAATTAGAAGACCCGATTATGAGATAAATTCAGCCAACAATCAAATGCCCAATTGTTTCTTCGGCCCCGCAGGGCTTGCTCGGGACAGGAGATTCTTCCTGGGTAAAAATTAAATGCGTGTCATCCCGAGGGCCTTCCTTATAAATAAAAAATATGATGGTCATCCCTGTGGGAATCGTCAGGGTTCAATGTCAGATCAGACTTAAAATGAGGGATCCTCAAATTATTAATGAGATAAAAGGAAAAAGAATCTATTCCCAACGAAGTGAAAGATCCTCCAAATCAGGATTTTTACTTCTTATAAGAACTAGTTTCTTTTTTCGATTCCATTTTTTGATTTCTTTTTCTCTTTCTATGGCACCTTCTATTGATCCAGGACCCTCAAAATAAAGTAGTCTTGTTATGTGATACCGAGCTGTAAAACCTCTAAATGTATGATTTTTGTGCTGATAAACCCGTTTTTCTAGATCGCTGGTAACTCCAACATAAAGAACGAGAGTATCGCTCCCCATAATGTATACATATCCTTCTTTATCTCCCATGCTTTAAATCATATGGAGGATCCCTCATGTTGTCGATGTTCGTTTCAAAACAGTCCGTCATTCGGGATGACACAAATTTATATGCTTTTTTTTACCCAGGAAAAATCTCCTGTCCCTTGCTCCGCCCCAAAAAATCGGGTACATTGCCCATCGTCATGCTACAAATCAAGGATTTACACACCCAGGTGGGGGACCAGAAAATACTGAAGGGAGTTTCTCTTGAGGTGGAGGAAAATCAAATCCACGTCATTTTGGGGCCCAACGGATCGGGTAAATCGACTCTGGGACGGGTAATTATGGGCGATCCAACTCATCAGGTCACTCAAGGGCAAATTCATTTCAAAGGCCAAAACTGTCTCGAGCTGGCGCCTCATCAGAGAGCTCAAGAAGGCCTTTTTCTTTCCTTTCAAACACCTCCGGCCGTAGAGGGAGTGAAGGTAAAAGACCTGCTTTTTTCCGCCCAAAAAAACTACGCCGACCCTCAAAAATCTCAATTCCGATTCAAACGCACCCTTCAGGATCAAGGCCACGAACTACGACTGGAATCAGAGGCACTCGAAAGAGAAACCCACAAAGGTTTTTCGGGGGGAGAGCAAAAAAAAGTAGAAATGATGACGCTTTTCACATTACGCCCTCAGCTCGCCATCCTGGACGAAATTGATTCGGGCGTCGATGTTGACACCCTGCACATCATCGCCCAAAAATTAAAGACCTACCTGGCCGAAGATACCACCAGGTCTCTCATTCTCATCTCGCACTCGGAAAAAATCCTCAAAGAAATCACGCCCACCCACGTCCACGTATGCGCCAAAGGAAAAATCATACATTCGGGAGGCGTCGAGGTGATCAAGCAAGTACACGAAAAGGGCTTCGATGGTTTTTTGGGGGAGAAAAAAGGGGGGCTACCGACAGTAAATAGTCATCTCGAATCATAAACCGCCCGAAGGAGCAGGGTTGTGCCCTGGTCTGCAGAGTTCTTAAAGCGGATAAGACCTCATTCCCACTCTTTGTTCAGAAGCTCCCTAATACCTACTTCTTAATACCTACTTCCCGACGAAAACCGAAAGGAAGTAATGATCCAAAATGATGGCCTCAAATCTTCAGAAAGATCTAGAAAAAGCCAACCCCGCGCCCTACGCGGAAAACTTTGAAATGGGACTCAACGAGGAGGTAATCCGGAAGATTTCTCAGCAAAAAAAAGAACCCGACTGGGTGTTGAAAACTCGTTTAAAAGCCCTGGATATATTCCAATCCTGCCCCCTTCCCAAATGGGGACCAGATCTTTCGAACCTGGATTTTGACCGCATTCGATTTTATGCGAGTGCCGGAGACCAGACCAATGCCAAAACCTGGGAAGAAGTAGACCCCAAGATAAAAAACACCTTTGAGCGACTCAAAATTCCCGAAGCCGAACGTGAATACTTGGCTGGAGTGGGAGCTCAGTACGAATCCGAAAACGTCTACCACAATCTCAAACCCCAATGGGAAAAACAGGGGATCATATTTGAAGACATCGACCAGGCCATCATCAATCATCCCAAACTCGTTCAGAAATACTTCGCCACCTGCGTGCCCCTCACCGATCACAAATTTGCCGCCCTGCACTACGCTGTTTTTTCCGGGGGAACGTTTTTGTACGTCCCCAAAGGCGTCAAAGTTGACGCCCCCCTCCAGGCCTACTTTCGTATGAACGCCATAAACCAGGGCCAATTCGAACACACCTGTATCGTGCTCGAAGAAGGCGCCCAGGCCCACTACATCGAAGGCTGCTCAGCGCCCAAATACGGAAGTCAATCGCTGCATGCCGGATGCGTGGAAGTGTTTGTGGGGGAAGGGGCTAAGTTTCGGTATTCGTCGGTCGAAAACTGGAGCAAAGACACCTACAACCTCAACACCAAACGGGCGATCGTAAAAAAAGACGCCCAAATGAAATGGGTCGGCGGAAATCTAGGATCGGGCGTAACCATGCTCTATCCCTGCAGTTTACTGGTGGGGGACAACGCTTCGACCGACCATCTGGGAGTCGCCATGGCCGCCGAGGGCCAAAACCAAGACACCGGCGCCAAAGTCGTGGTAGGAGGCAAAAACAATCGAGTTCAGATCAAATCAAAATCGATTTCTAAAGACGGCGGCATCGCCACCTATCGAGGATTGGTAGAGGTCCAGCCAAACGCGTCTGAAAGCCTTGTCCAGGTCGAATGCGACGGCCTCATGCTCGATGATCAATCCGTCTCCAAAGCCATCCCCGAAATAAAAAACCAAAACCCCACCACCCAGGTCATCCACGAAGCCAAAGTGGGAAAAATATCCGAAGAAATCCTTTTCTACGCTCAGACCAGAGGCCTCAGCGAAGAAGAAGCAAAAGGCCTGATCGTAAACGGCTTCCTCGACGAAGTAGTAGCCACCCTCCCCCTGGAATTCGCCGGCGAAATGAACCGCCTGATCGAGATGGAGATGGAGGAGGCCTCGCCAGAAGCCGATCATCGTAGGGGCAGCTCCAAGTGTCTGCCCTCAGCCATCGATTCTCCTTCCCCCATCCGTACAGACGCGATTCATAGTGTCTCTCCCTCATCCACCACCCAATCGATCTCTTCTCGTAAGGGCACATGGCCCTGCGACCCAACCAAAATAACCATCCCCGCAAACACCCACCACATCCTCCACATAACCGATCACGAGCCCGGCAGCCGAACCCTCCACCTAGAAATCAATCTCGAAGGCGAAAACGCTACTTGCGAAGTGATAGGAAGGGTGAGCACCAAAAGCCAAGATCAAAAATCCTGGACAATAATTCAGAAGACCCAAAACCACGCCCAAAAAGGACACATAAACCTCCACGGCGTCGCCGAAGACGAGAGCCAGATAACTTTCGACGGAAAAGTCTTGGTCGATTCGAGCTCCACCCAGGCCGATGTGCACGTAGCCGAAAAAATATGGCTGTTTGACCAGGCGCAAGGCACATGCCTTCCCGTCCTCGAAGTAGAAACCGACGAAGTCGAATCGGTCGACCATGCCGCGGCCGTAACGCCCATCGATCCGGCTTTGATTTTTTACCTCGAGACGCGAGGGATAGAGGAAAAAGAGGCGCGGGAGATGCTAAAGAACGGATTTTTGAAAGAATAAAAATGAAATGCTCCAGAGACTTTTTGAAAGTCCAGATTTGGGATAAATGAAAATCATAAAAAAAATCCCGCGCGCCTCAGAGAGACACGCGGAAGCCAAAAGCTGGTGCAAGCCTTTTTGTTGGTCATCAGGAGGAGACTAGAGGCTCATCAGCCGGCTTGCCAGAATTCGCCGCTTCCAGTTGAGCCTCTAGGGAAGCTACACGGTTATTGAGCTTTGCAATGATCTCACCGAACTTTATTACGACCTCATTAATTGCTTCTAAGGTACGTTTGTTCATCATGTAAGCCATGAAAGCCAGAATGAAGACATTAATGCCAATGGAAATAACCAAAGACAGGTCGACTTGATTAAACATCGCAAAACCTCCGAAATCCAACGAGAAGAAAAAGACCAAATGAAACCAAAAAGGTTACACACAATAAAATAATACAAGGAAATAAGAAAAAGTCAAGAAGACCTTTTCTTTTCCACGAGGTATATTTCTTCCATGAAAATCATCCTCGCCTCCACCTCCGAAAATCGACGCAATCTTCTCAACCGCATGAACTTCCAATACGAAGCCGTCGCGCCGGACTATGAAGAACACATCAACCCCAACGTTTCTCCCCGCGTGCAGGTCGAAACCTTTGCCCTGGGAAAAGCGATGTCGGTCTGGCATCAATTTGAAAAGGAAGACAACGTGCTGGTCCTAGGATTTGACTCCATGATCGAATTCGAAGGCGGTTCCATCGGAAAAGCCCCCACTAAAAAGGCCGCGTTTGAAATGCTGCAGAAGTTTGTAGGCAACTCCCAGCGCATCATCACCGGAACGGCTCTGGTAGGGAAGTGGAAAGGCAAATACTTCGAACGTGTCGCGCTCGAAAGTACCGAAGTCACCTTTCGCGACGACATTACCAACTGCCAGATCCGAAAATACCTCACCTTTGGCGATTGGAAAGGAAAATGTGGCGCCTACTCGATATTGGGCACCGGAATTTTTTTCCTCAAACCTTTCACAGGCGACTTCCAAAACATTGTCGGCATCCCCGTGATCCGCGTTGGAGAAATGATCCGAGAAGTGACCGGAAAAAGCCCGTTCAATGTGGTGGAGCCTCCGGCATAACCAAGAACACTTAAGATCGAACAGGAACTTTTGATTCTGGCTGATACCAAGCATTACATTCTTCTGTTCGGGCCTCAGAGTCCGCGGTTTTGGTCGAAAAGGCGATAGATAAAGCCCCGGTATACCCTTGTTTGTGTGCATTCTGAAAGTCTGCACTCTGGATTTCTTCTGGGAACATATTCATCCAATTCCCCTCACTCCCCCTCGTAAAGAGATTTACGTGAAAATCTAAGCTGTATCGCTCCGCCAAAAGCCTTGTTGCTTCACGAATATCAGAAGGGATATCGTGAACTCGGAGCTCCAAAACGTCTTCATCAGACAGACGGAGTTGATCAACAAATCGGCTTTGTCCCTCGGCGGGAATATTGGTTGCGGGAACAAGCTTTTCTTCCAGTAGAAGGCCGAAACCATAACTTCCATCATTCCGTTGTGAAATGGTAGGATTACTCGTAAGCAGCTTTCTTCTTCGAGCATAAGCCTGTAACTTTGCCGCTGCCACCTTGGCCGGATTTCTTTTCAAAAAATCCAGTCTTGAAGGCCGGCTTGGGTCCGCCACCATTGCCTCAGAAACCGCTCTTCTTAGAGATTTCATCAAGTCCTGCTCTCCAACTCCATCAAGAGGAACCTCATTCAGAACGATCTCGAGTAGATCAGGTTTATGAGCGTTCGGAGCGTCAAGCGCATTCCCTCCATCAGAAACGACTAAAGCTTTTTTGGACATTTTCTTATAATTAAAACAAAGTGAATGATGTAACAAAAAAAGAAAAAGTCAAGCCTTGGTTTATAATTTAAGATTTGTAATGAGCTAAAAAACAAGGGAATAAAAATCAGCCGCGGATCCCGAAGAGGGGATCGCGCGGCCAGAAACAGAGATGCAAAGTTGTAAAAACTCAGGTTTTATCGTGGGGGGGGGGCGATTTTTTTCAGCAGTTGATTCTGTTCTCTGAGAAGATTGGTAACTTCGTTTAAAAAGTTAGTTTGAGCAGCCATCTGTGATTCAATGCTGGAAAGTGAAGACATTCCTTTAAAAAAAACGACGGCCAGGACAATCTTCACAATGACATCAAAGTATTCAACAAACCCCCAGGCGACGACCCCCAGAATAAGAATGATTAAGAGAAGTATGAAGCTTTCCTTAGTAAACATTGTAGGTTCCTCCAATTCAAAGCCAAAAAAAGCAAAACTTTACATACAGAGCAGTTATCGCAGAAAGACTGGGGAGAGTCAATATTTGCACCTCAAAAAATTAGAACTTTGCGAGCCAGGGCACAACCCTGCATCTTCAAAAAACAAAACCTTCTCTTGTTATAAGAGAAGGTGGCGAGGCGTTGATTTTTTAGCCAGTTCAACAGGCAGAGCCGGCTTGTACGCCGTAGCAATGGAATTACTTTGATGAAATGCGTAGGGGGGGATGAGTTCCCAGCCCCTATTCAACCACAATCATCTTCTTCTTTTCAGAAATCACATTGTTCTGGTCTTTCACCTTCAGCGTAATCTCATAGGTGCCGGGGTTTTGATATTCATACGTGGGCAAGAATCCATAAGACACGCCGCCATCTCCAAAATCCCAGGCATATTGCGTCACCGCTCCACGAGAAGCTGTGGGATTAAAACGCACCTTTAGCGGTGCAATCCCGGCGGGAGGATCAAACGTAAAATCCGCGTGCACTCCCTCAGCTCGGGCAGAAACCACAATCTCAGACGTAGCGGTTTTTCCTTTGTCCGTCAGAACCGTTAGCTTAACCGGAACCACGCCCACCTGCGTGATTTCATAAGTGATTTTGGCACCGTAGTGCACTGGATCTCGATCTGGCAGTTCCCAGATGTAGTCGATAATTTCTCCTTCATCGGTCGAAGACCCCGACCCATCCAGCGTCACTCGAAAGGGAACCGCTCCGGCCGAAGGATCGGCCGAAATTTTGGCGCGGACGCCCGCTCGATCAACGACAACTCGTTGGGTGTGTTCATATTTTTCGCCTTCAGAGTCGGTAATAACAACCTTCATATCAAATCGGCCGGGGACTCGGAAGATATGCTTAATCACTTCGCCTCGAGCATCAATAATTCCATCATTTTCAAAATCCCACGTCCAATCCACCATTTTTTCGATCGGAGAAAGCGAAAGGTCTAGCACTACTTCAAAAGGTTCTTCCCCACGCAAAACTTCGGTATCCGCATCAATTGGGGGAGTGGCCTTTACCTCTACCAGTCCGTCTTTTTTCTTTTTCAGAACTCGAATCATCTGAGATGTTTGGTCTTTGAGCCCCTCATCATTCTGAACCGTCAGAGAAACCTCAAAATCACCCACATTTCGGAAGGTTTTTTCGAGCTTTTTTCCCACGTACAGGCGTTCATCTCCTTCGACTCGCCATTCATATCGAATAATCTTTCCCACTCGTGTAAAAGACTGTGAGGCGTCCAAAACGAGCTTGAAGGGGGTTTCGCCTTCGAGATCCATATTAGAAGAAATCTCAGCGCGAATTCGTTCTTCTGGTTCGGTGACCGTAACGGTTCGTTCCTGAACATCGGTGTCGTTGTTCGAACCAGTGACTCGTAAGCGAACGGGGAATTCTCCGACCTTATAAAACTCTTTTTCTACTTTGTCTTTTCCGTCGTTCATAATCTCATATTCACCGTCATCATCCAGGTCCCATTCGTATCGGTAGATCTCTCCATCGGGGTCGGTGGAATGAAAAGGATCGAGCTCAACCTTGAGTGGTACGGGGCCAAACTCCGGGTTCACCGTAAAACTCGCTTTCACCGCTTCGTTTGTGATGATTACCTCTCTTTTGGAGGTGAAAATTCGTTCTTTATCTTCTCCAGGAGAGTAGTAGTGGACCTCGGCTCGAACGGGGAACCGACCGTTGTTTTCCCCTTTATTTAGGAATCGATGAACCACCGTTGGCCCCGAAGCATCGGGGTTGCCGTCTCCATCAAAATCCCAGTTTATCTGTCGGATCAAAGACGGATCGATCTGCTGATATATATTTTCTCCGATATCAAACTCCACCTTCACCGGCGAAGTCAGTCCAATCACCACCCCGGGAGCAGTGATAATCATCGATTCATCTTCTTTAAATTTCTCCTGGGCACCAGCATTAGTAATCAGCCAATAAAAACCCACCCAAAGTGCACAAATAAACAGGAACAAGAGTCCGTTTATCCCTCCGCGAGTCAGCGTGGCCTTTTTGTCGAGTGCGGTGGGCGGCATCATGGCCCACTGGAACAGCTTGGAAAGCGTAGCAAAAAGCAGCACCAAAGCGCCCACTCCAAAAATCGCATTTGTCAGATTGAGCAGCAGCGCTTTGAGCTCTGTGGCTTCGATATCCAGAATCATAAAGACCGGATTGTCGACATTCCCGCTCAAAAGTCCCCAGAGCAAGATTCCATAAAAACTCAGAATCAAAAGCAGTCCCAGACCCACAAAACCGTAGACAAATTTCTGAGGAGAATAGGCCGTCGATTTCGGAGGGGGGGGCGTTTTGCCCTTTGTCTTGGTCAGCGAAGCCGCCAAAGTCTGCCCTACTGCTGATTTTGCAGGGGGAGTGCCTTTGGGGGTAGGCGTCGGCTTTTTAGCCGCCGCAGGAGCCGCTTTTTCCGGTTTTTTTTCAAGCGCCATTTAGTATTTATTTTAAAATTTTATTCCCCTTACTTCTTTTCGATTTATTCGGACGTTCCCCCCTCAACGATCTTCATTATGATGGTATCTCCAATTTCGGTCAAACCATCAGAAGCCGAGATCGTAATCTGATAAAGCCCCGGATCGGGATATCGAAAAGACACATTCTGAGCCGTTTTGATTCGGCCATCTCCCAGGTCCCATTCAAAGAGCACCGGAGCTTCTCCTTTTTGTTCGAGAATTCCGTACAAAAAGATCGTGGTATGCACATTCGCCTCAAAATCGATCTGCACAAACTCCATGATTTGCTGCAGACGGCTGATTTGTTCATCAAGTCGAGTGACTTCCCCCTCCAACCGTTTTCGGACCCTTGGATCATCTGAGGTTTCGATCAGAGCCAATTTGTCGGCCTTAATCTGATCGAGGATTCGTTTGAGGATTACCGAATTGATCTCACTCGAATCAAAACAGGAATCGGTAAGTAGGTTGGCAGTAAAAAGGCCGTCAATTTGAGCCTGAATCTGACGAAACTCATTTTCGAGCTTGGTCCGCTCGTAGTAGTCCTCGGATTTTTTTATCTGGTTTTTCCGAATAATCAGCTGCTGATCGAGTTGTTTTTTGAGAAAGTTTGGATTCACCGAGAGTGGATTTTCACACAACTCTCTCCGTTCCTGGATCTTGTTTTCCAGCATCTCCAGGTCTTTTTTGGCCGCCTCAATTACTTCTTCCACTTTTTCGATTTCTTCTGGAGGCGCTCCCTTGGCCACCAGTTCTTCTTTCTTTGCTTCGAGATTATCTTTTTCGTTGGCCAACTGGTTCTTCTTCAGATCCAGGTTTTTGTTTTCGTTTTCTTCCACTTCCGCCAGCTGGGTATCAATCTCGCGCAATTCGTCTTCTAGCTCTGCCATAGCATCTAGGTCTCCGGCCTCTTGAGCTTCGCGAAGTTCGTCCTGCTTTTGATCTTTTATGGTCTCGAGCTGGTCACCCATTTCGTCCATACTAGGTTGAGGCGCCGAAATCTGGACCGTAGCTGCAGAAAGAGGGGGATTATCTCGGGCAAAAAGCTGCAGGAGTTTCTCAATATTCAGCAGATAGTTTTCAAGACTAATCTTGGCGGTCGAATAAGTAGTGGTAGCCAGTTCGGCTTGTTTGGCCTGCTTGAGTAACTCCACCTGCTGCCCCGCGAGCGCCAGGTTGAGATTATCCGAAGTCGCCAGCTGTTTTCGAGCCGCTGACACCCCAAAAGGACGCAGGATTTCATCCACCACTTGTTGGTCTTCCAGCGCCATTCGTTTTTGTGTTGGAGGCAGACCCGCCTGAATAAATCCTTCGATCTGCGCTCGGTAGGCCAGCAACTGGTCGACCAAAATCACCTCATTAAATCCACCCGAACTATGCATGGGACCTTCTTCTTCGTCTCCCGGAATAGCTACAGTTTCTAGTACTTCTTCGATGACGTTTATAGTGGTAACATCCGAAGTCGAAACGGTTCCATCCGAAACCTGAACCTCGATATCATAAGACCCGGCCGCTTCAAACCGGTGGGCAATATTTTTCTGATCATATTCGGCTCCATCACTCAGGACCCAGTGATAATTGAGCCGGTCTCCATCGGGGTCGGTTCCATTGGCATAGACCCGAAAAGCCGTTTTGGTCGTCCCCGATTTTGGACTGACGTGATAAATTTTCGCTACCGGAGGTCGGTTGGCCGGTTTGGCCGGAGTTTTGTCTTTGGCCTCGACCACGTTTACATAAATCGAAGATTCAGCCGGGTTTTTGTCCATTTTAGAAATCTTTCCATCGGCTACTTTTAAGATCACTCGGTAGCGTCCCGGTGCGGCAAACTGATGCGTGAGCGATTCAGCATTCGCTCCCGAGAGAGTTTCTTTCTTTTTGGTAAAAGCCGCTTCAATAATCCACTGATATTTCAGGGGATCTTTGTCGCCATCGGTGTAATCAGCAAAAAACTGAAACGGTTCTTTTACCATGCCCGCGGTTTTATTCGCCTGAATTTTTCCCACCGGAAAATTGTTTCGCCCCACCGTCAGTAGCTTGGTCACCTGATTAGTCTGTTTGCCTTTGGTCACCTTGAGCGTTACCTCAAACTGTCCTGAATCTGTAAATGTATACTGAACTTCTGGGCCAGTCATTTTTTTGTTTCCCGGAAAAGACCATTCATACAGTACGCCCGGAGAACTCTTCCCCGAAAAGCTCGTCGCTACCCCCGCATACACATCCGGCTCCGACGCCTGCACACAAAAGGGCAGGAAAAGGAGGAGAGAAGACGAAAGAAGTCTCAATAAACACTTCATTGGACAGAAATTAATTGATAATCCCCGAAAAACCCACAAATGGAATTTCTGAGGGGGGCGAACGATACAAATGGTATACCACAAACGAGCTTGGCATCAGCCAATTTGATTACCGTCTCCATAATTCTTAATTCATAATTCATAATACAATTTTAGTTAATGCTCTTTGTTAATCGCCCCCCTACAATTCCTAAACTCTTTACTCTTTTCTCTTTTCTCTTTGTTCTTTACTCCACACTCCTCCCCAAAGGGGAGATCTACGCGATCCCTTTGATAAGTGAGTTTACAATAGCGAACGATCCCATAATCAGGATCGATCCAAACACCACCCACAGAATGATGTTTTTGGCCTTGTCCATGCGGCCGTCTTCGCCAAACGCCGTAACGTATAAAAATCCCGCATAGATAAGCGCAATAACCGCCGCTACACTGGCCAGCGACAACAAAAACTTCGTCCATCCGATCATGAGTTTTTTCAGATCAAACCCGGTGTGAACAGACTTATCAATCGAAGCTTTGGTCAGATCCGAACCGGCTTTTACCCCCGGCCCACAAAAGGCCGTTCCTCCCGGACACTTACTTTCGCCTCCGGTCATGGCATCGGTGCCCCCCATACCCGGCCCCCCTCCAGAACTGCCCCCAGATCCTTCCGCATTAGAACTACTGCCACCTCCATCAGAATCAGACCCTCCACCAGAAGAGTCGCTGTCTCCGCCTGAGTCAGACATAACAGAATCAGATTTTCCTTTGGTGTCGCTCCCACCGGCCAGCATATCACTCACAGCTGCTGCCGCCGCTTTGGCCTGACATTCGTCGTAGGCTTTTTGTTCTGGCTGACAGGATCCAGACTTGGTTATTCCACCGGTTTTAACTACTTCTCCATCCTTGAAACAGTCAGTTCCAAAGCTAGCCAGACAGTTGCTGCCGCCCGTTTTACCCGCATCATCGTCGTTGTTCATAGCGGAAAAGGCCGAACGACACTTATCCAGCGCCGCCTTTTTGCTCGAACAATCAATCTTCGCTCCTTCGGCTGTGCCCAAGCCCCCGCCCTGCTCGACATTAATGGTCACGGTAAACTTCCCACTAAAATCCGCCGCCAAAGCGACCCCCGGCACAAGCCAGATGGTGAGGACGAGGAAGTAGAGGAGGTTTTTAAGCATTTAATTTTTCTTTCCAAAAATAACAACCGTACACTCATACAAACCCGTATTCGGGTCCGGAACAGTTGTATGAAATCCTTTAAATTTCAGATCAGAAATACGCTGCTGGCAATTTTTTATCACCGATGAAGCAAGGTTTTTTTCTGAACAGGAGCTCGATTGTTTAACCGGGGAGCTCACATGATTACAGTAGTCGTAAGAATCATCCTTTCTAACGGAAGATATAAAGATTTCAAACGCACTAAGATAATAGGGCCTTGTTCTCTTGAACTCTTCGGCTTGAGCGGCCTTAGCTCGCGCCGTAAGAACACACATTTTCAATGCAGAATCCCATATATAGTCTTTCCCTTTAGAAGCTTTGCATTTCTGGTCATTTCGTTTCTGTGATTGAGATTGATTTTTCTTTCGCGCCGCCTCTTGTTGAGCCCATTTTCGTTCTTGGGCCTTGTCTTGTTCATCAATCCGGGCCAAGTTTCTTTCACTCTCTGCCTCTGTTTTACAGATCAAAATCTGAGGCGGTATATCTTTTAGGGACTCAAAGCAAATAGGTTTCATGGCCGAATCCATTCTTTGGCACTTCAACACCTCATTTTTTGTCTCCCTCTTTAAACAGGCATTAAAGTTCGCATTCCCAGAAGTTCGAGGCATATATTGGGCCACTAAGGTATCTATTCCAGATTTGCTTGCGGGAGGAAGTTTGTGGGTCGCTCCAGATTGGGGTTTTGGTTTTGTCACGGGCATATTTGCTTTCAGAGCCGCCCCTCGAGCTGAAGCTCCCGCACTTGGTTTAGTGGCGGCAATCGTTCTAGCGCCCCCTTTTTGTGCCACATCCACCACAGAACCTCCGGGCCGAACTCCGCCAGCTCCGCTAGGAACAGCTCCTGGCGCAGCAGCTACTTTTGTTGGCGAAGGAGCCGCTGCTTCGGCCACGGCGGCCGCTTCAGCGGCGGCTTTTCCTTTGGAAATTTCGTCCACATTCAGCGTTACATCGGGCTTACCATCTTTGTCCAGATCCAGTTCGCCTTTGGCCCCTCTTTTGATGGTCACGCCATTGAGGGTCATGCTTTCGGCGGTCACCGATTCAACGGTGATGGTGTAGGTTTTGGGGGCGGTGTCTCCAGTGGCTTTGAGCTCCACAGTATAAGTTTCCCCCGAGGTAGAAGTCGAGGTGGCTTTGGCGCCTTTTTTGGGCCCGCCTGCAAAGTTCAGTTTTCGGCCTCCGGCTTTGCCTCCCCCTTTAGTCGCCGCGGCCCCTCCTCCACAGTTCGTTTTCTTCCACTCTCCAAATTTCCTTTTTGAGCCGGGCCCCCATTTTCCATCTAGGTCTTTTTTGGCCGTGAATCCGATCTTTTTCTGAATATCAATCACGGCCTGAGCGCCCCATCCCAGGGCTTTGATTTCTTCATCCGTTTTCTGGCAGAGCACATCGTTGGGGGGGGCGGGGGAATCATTTTTGGCTGGGGCGGTCTTTTTCTTTTTTTCACAGACCATGTCTTCGGTGGTTTCTTCGTCTCGTTTACACCCAAAAGAATCCAGACAGTTGTCGTTGGCCCACTTGGCAAATTTTTTCTTTGATTTTGGGCCCCAAAATCCGTCGGAGGTGACCCCAATGGTTTTCTGGATCGAAAAGATATTGGGGTGTTTAGGTTGGTAAGCATCAATCACAGAAGCTTCCAGCGCACAAATCTGAGCCTTGGTAAGCGAAACAGCTGGGGCGGTTGCCGCGGCAGAAGCCGTGGTCCGAGCTGGTTTTTGTCCGGAAGAAGGGGACGGGTTGGGAGGCAGAGTGCCTCTTTGTCCTGTGCCCGATCCAGAAGCCCCTTTGGTTGGTCCAGGAGCCGCTTGCTGGGTAGGCGCCACAGCAGTTGATTCGGTCGCTTGAGGCGCTGTTTGGACAGAAGGGCGAGAAGTCATTACCTTTCCTCCTCGAGGACCAGAAAGACCACCTAGTTTATTTTTACAGTATGCACTCAGTCGGGTTTCTGATTTTGGGCCCCATTTCCCATCGGCTCCGGCTCCAATTTTTTGCTGAATAGCGGCAATGGCTTTGACGTATTTCTGTTGCAAAAGCGATCGCTGCGTCGACCAGTTGGGCTGATTTTTGATTTCTCCACACAGCACACTGTCGGGTGGCGCTACCACCACGGGGGCCTTTTTTTCTTGGACGGCTCTGAACGCACTTTTGGGATAACAACAGGCCATCGATGCCCCGGCTTTACACGGAGCACTATCTACCTCCAGCTGATCCACAGGATGACAACGCATCTGGCACGCGCCTTTGAATCCAGAATTAACCAGCGTATAACCAGGGAGCGGTTTTCGCATCGAACAAAGCTCGCCCCCACCGCCTTTTTTCATCAAATCAAGATCGGTCTGAAGCGCTTTTACACTGGCCCTTGCTTTTGCTTGCTCCGCATCTACACAAGTTTTGTACTGCCCATGAAAAGCCTGACAACTGGCCACCTGTTCTTCAAAACATCGGCTGTTGATGATTTCTTGTCCGATCTGTGCCGTCGCTCCGAAGCGGCATTTTGAATTTTTCGGGTCATCAACCGCCTGCTTACAGAGTTGAAATTTTTTCAGCAAAGGCGCACAGGCCGGAAACGCCGATACATTGTCATAGGTCAACGATCCCAGTCTTTTTTTGGCCGCCGCAATCTGATCATTCAGGGACTTGAGTCGGGCCACATCCCCTTTTTGCTGCTGGTTGTAGAGGGTTACTTTTAGTTTTTCCAGCTGCGCCTTTTCCGCCGCCAGTTCGGATTTGAGTTTTTGCAGCGCGGATTTGGCCTTTTCGTATTTCGGGGCAAAAGAAGCCAGCTCCGCCGCATCGGTTTGGAGGGTGGGGATTTTTTGTTCCAGAGCCTCACGCTTATTCATTAGCTCATTCAGCGCGGCCACATCGGCATGATCACTTTTGATCAGCTGATCTTGTTTGGCTTTGGTTTCTTGAAGTTTTGATTCGAGTTCTCGTTTATCGTTTTTGGCCTTCGAAAGGGCCACTTTGGCGTCCACAGAAGCCTTCATTTCCGTCTCACAGGCCAAAAACTTACACTTAAAAGAATGATAGGCCTCGTCGGCTTGCTTTGCTCGGGCCTCCAGAACGGTAATGCTGCTGGCAGCCGTCTGAATATTTTGTTCCAGTTCTGAAACCAGGTCATTTAGATTCGTCTGGGTCGATTTAATTTTCTGTTCCAAAGGAGTGATCTGATCATCGAGTTGTTTGATCCGTGCCTGAATTTCGGCCACATTGCCCCCTTTTTTTAGCGCCTCATATTGTGCCTGAAGCGGCGCAAAAGTCTGCTCCGAACGCCGAACCTGGCCTGAAAGAGTGTTCACTTTTTCCTGCAGACGCGAAACGGTCGATCTGAGGTCGGAAACACTTTTGGTCTTCGCATTCAGCGCCGCCCATGCCGGGCTCACCTGCCACACCGCCCCCCCTCCCAAAAGGAAGGTCGTGGTGCAAAAGATGAGGAAAAGTCGTTTATACATGGAGCAATCAACAATATAAGAAATTCATAAGTTCCTAAGTTCAAAAGTTCTTTTTACTCCCACGAGAAGTCCACCGGCAACTCCTCGTTGGAATAAATCTTCACCTTGTAGCTCACTGATCGCTCGGCGCCGAAATTGGTCACGAGCGTGAGTTTGATTTCGTGGGTTCCGGTCTGGGTAAAGGTAGCCGAAGTTTTGGGGCCTTCTTCACAGCCCGTGCCCTGACCACATTCCCATTTGTACTTCACAATCGAGCCCACATAAGACTTCGAAGCCGAAGCATCTAGCGGGATCGGAACGCCTACTTGTGCCGATTCGTACAGGTTAATCACCGGATCAATACCGCCCACCACGAGGGTTTTTTGGTAGCTCTTGAGTCCGTTTTCGGTCTGCGCAATGGCCCGAACCAGTTTTCTTCCGGGTTCTGAATAGATATGCGAAACGGTGGCTCCTTCGTTTTCTCGGGTGTTGAGTCGTTTTTTGACGCCGTTTCCAAAATCAAACATCGCATCGACTTTTTGGCTCACGCCAAACTTAACCCCCTCTACCGCATATTCAGGCGAAATCCAGACGCCATCTCCGTAGTCTTTGATCTGAGAGGGCTCTTCTCCGTGTACCACAATGGGGGAAACGTTGAAAAGCGCATCCACCAAGTTCTGCTGCGAAGGAGAAAGGTTTGACGCGCCTGGCCCAGCTTCGGAAAGGGGGGTGGTGACGGTGGTCTTAGTTCCATCGGGGGCGACAGTGGTGACGGTCTTGGTTCCATCAGGGTTGATGGTGGTGGTCACCTCGGTCCCATCGGAATAAGTCGTGGTAGAAGAAGGCAGCCCTGATACCCCGGCCAAAGCCGCGGCTGCTCCCGCTGCTCCATCTCGGTCTTGGCCGCCGGTCCCAGCATTTTTGATAATCGTATTCACGATCGCAAACGATCCCATCACCAGGATGATTCCAATGGAAGCGAACGAAATAATTTTTTTGGCCTTATCGATTTCTCCGTCTTCTCCTCGAGCCGTGACATACAGCGTCCCGGCATAGATCACCGCCGCGGTTCCCACGAGTCCCAAAAAGGAAAGGAAAAAATTGATGACGTTGAGTGCATATTCTCGCACCGATTTGTGCTGCCCGATGGTATTAAACTGCGAAGCATAACTCTCCACCTCAAACTTTCCATCCGGCCCCGCAGCCCCTCCTGCAATGTCGTTGTAGGCCTGATCAAACTGGTTTCCCGCACGAGATTTGACCGCATCGACCACGCCATCAAAAGAAGCGCTGGCCGATTTTCCACTTACAATCCCTGAGGCTATGGCCGTAGCGGCTTTTCCCAGTCCCGAATCGGAAGTGCCCGCGATCGCATCAACCGCCTTGCCCAGCACCTGACCAGGGTTGATCATGGGCCCTGATTTTTTCTTGTCGTCCCCCCCACCAAAAATCCCATCAATCAAAGATCCAGCGGCCTTTCCGGCAAATTTTCCAATGTCCTCAAAGAGTCCTTCGGTCTTCGCTCCATCGCCCGAAGAAACTCCAGACTCTGGTTTGGAACCAGATTTTGTAGCCGCGGGAGTGTCAGCTTTTTTGGCGGGAGCTTTGTATCCGGGGATCGGCTTACAGCACCGTAGACCCGAAGCACAGTCACGACCTCCAGAGTCAGACTCAAATCCATCCCCACAACCAAAGAAGCCAGACGAAGGCCGACACTTGGCGTCACGTGCATCTCCACAGGCTTCCCCGTTTCGAGCGTCTAAGATACAGCATCGGTATCCCGAAGCACAAGCGCCAGGTTTGGTATCGACCACACTCCCTCCCGAACAACCAAGCGTAAAACCAAAGCCAGAGGTTCCACACATCCCCGAAAAACGCCCATGCTTATCCTGACAGGGTTTTACATTGGGGTCGGCGAATGCGAGAGGGGCGGAGAGCGTCCAAAGACTCAAAAAAAGCGATATCAAAAGGCTTTTTTTAAGGTTTAGTAAGGACATTGTGTTTTGAGTTTTTTTGTGGCGTGGGGAGGCCTTAAATTAAGGCGCAAAAATCCCCTTATATTTGTTCAAAAAAATTACTCTTTTTGGCCCAAAAGTAAAGGCTTGGGAGAGGGTTTTTGTTGACAGAAATAAGGGGTTATCTGATCGGGACCTCCCCCCCAAATGAGTTTTTCCAAAAAAATGATCGCAGGGTGCATAAATAAGGGGAATATGAAGACGAACCTTAAGCCAACCTTAAATCTAGGCATAAAAAAATTTTGACGCTCTCAAAACCAGGATCTAACGTGGGGGTATGACTTCTGAAAAAGACGTTTCCAACTTTCAATTGCTCCAGGCCATAAACGCCCTCGGAAACAAAGTTTCTTCTCTCGAAAAAAGGGTAGGAAGCCTCGAGCAAGAGGTACAACTACAGGGGGAGAGAATTGGATCCCTCGAAAAAAGAATTGGAAAGGTGGAAGAAAAGATCGGGGTGATCGAGACAAGAATGGAAAAAATGGAGATCCGAATGGAAGCCGTTGAGGAAGAATTGACTCGACAGGGAGAAAGACTGGGAAGGGTAGAGCAGGAGGTGCAGCTGCAGGGAGAAAGGTTGGGAAGGGTCGAACAGGAAGTGCAGTTGCAGGGAGAAAGACTGGGAAGGGTCGAACAGGAAATGCAGTTGCAGGGAGAAAGGTTGGGAGGAGTCGAACAGGAGGTGCAGCTACAGGGAGAAGGCATTGGTAGACTAGGGGTAAGGATGGGAAATTTAGAACAGGAAATGAAACTTCAGGGAAAAGAAATAAATGGGGTAGAGAGAGAGCTAAAACAGTACGGAAAACGAATGGAGTCTCTAGAATCAATTAGCCGAAATCTTGAGCTTCAAAATATTAAGAGTCTCGAAAAGTTTGATACTTTGAATATGAGAATTGATTTTTTAGTGGATAAAATCACAGATTCAGAAGAGCGACTTCGTGCCGAAATAAAAGAAAGCCGAGCCGAAACAAAGGTGGAGATCCACCAAGTAAACCACCAGCTGAAAAAAATGGACAAACGCCTTCGCCGAGTAGAAAATTATCGCCTAACCTGGTCGATCGGAGGCACCGGAGCCGTTGTTGGGGTCAACACCGCCATCACCCTCCTCGTCCACAACTACACCTAAACAATCAGGTCCATCACCACCTGATCTTCTGTGATATCCTGATAATCAAATCCCGCTGCATCCAGGCGGCCAAAAAGCGCCGGGAAATTATCGGCGTTATTCGTGGTAATCCCCAGCAGCACCGATCCAAACATACGCGCGGATTTTTTGAGATACTCAAAGCGTACAATGTCTTCGTCCGGGCCCAGCTGCGACAAAAACTCTTTCAGCGCTCCCGGACGCTGAGGCATTCGCAGGATGAGATATTTTTTCAGGCCCGAATATTTCATAGCCCGTTCTTTTACATCCGGGAGTCGTTCAAAATCAAAATTTCCCCCCGAAACCACACACACCACCGATTTGCCCGAAAGTTCCCCGCGAGAAAAGTCTTTTAGCGCGTCGATCGAAAGCCCTCCGGCCGGTTCCAGGACAATGCCTTCGTGAAACAAAAACTCCAGCATGGTTTCGCACAAGCGATTTTCGGGAACCAGATGGATGGGGCGCTGCACTTTTTCTTTGAGCACCTCAAAATTGTTTTCACCAATCTGCGCCACCGCCGCGCCGTCGACAAAACTATCGATCTTCTCGAGCGTGACCCGTTCGCCTTTTTCGAGACCCGCCTTCAGACTTGCGGCTCCGGCAGGTTCGGCGCAGATGATTTCGGGTCGATCAGCCACTTCTTCGTAATACCGAAAAAGCCCCGCCGAAAGCCCGCCCCCTCCCACGGGCACGACGATAAAATCAAATTTTTGGTCGGTTTGTTCTTGGATTTCGGCCCCCACCGTAGCCTGGCCTTCGATGATCAACGGGTGATCAAAGGGCGGAATAAAGGGAATTTCGTGTTTTTTGTGGTGTTCTTGCGCGGCCACATTGGCCTGGTCAAACGTATCCCCCGTTAGCACAATCTCGATAAATTCACCGCCCGTGAGCCGGGTTTTTTCCACCTTCTGCGAAGGGGTGGTAACGGGCATAAAAATCGTCCCCCGAATTCCAAAAAACTGACACGCATACGCCACCCCCTGCGCATGGTTCCCGGCACTAGCACACACCACCCCGCGCGCTTTTTCGCCCTCACTCAGCTGCGAAATATAATTAAACGCCCCCCGGATTTTGTAGCTCCGCACGGGAGACTGATCTTCGCGCTTGAGATAAATATCGGCGTTGTATCGGTCGGATAAAAATTTGGAAAACTGCAGCGGCGTGGGCGGAAAAAGTTCGCGCAGCCGAACCAGAGAGTGAGCAACTTGAGAATGGAACATCGAACGTTGGTGGTCTTAGGAGGTAAGTAAAATAGCCAAAATAAAAAAAAATGGAATGTTCCTTGAGTGGTTTCAAAGCGCTTTACTTTCTCCAACTGGCTCTAGGGATGTGCCAGTTCTTTGTTTGTGCAGGGGAACTCACCCGCCTCTTTTTGGTTGAGTATTCCTTCTGTTGGTACCAGGGAACTCCATCCGGCTCTGGAAGTGTGCACGCCCTTCCTCTGTGCGGGCCCCGGTACCTCCCTTCTTTTGGTGCTGGGAACTCCATCCGGCTCTGCTAGTTGCATCCACTTTTTCGTAAGCACTTCGCTGTCCTTCCTCTTATAGCAAGAGGAAGGACCAAAAAACACTCTGCTTCAAACATTGAAGCCCTCTCTCCTGTCCGCCGTAGCTGTGGATTTACTTTTGAAAGAGAGCGAAGGGGGATGTTATAAGAGAGGGCGCCCGAAGCGTTGAGACAAAAGCAGAACCTTTATGCAGAGGCGGGAGAGTTTCCCGCACAGAGGAAGGGGCTGCACATCCCCAGAGCCGGATGGAGTTCCCAGCACCAAATGAAGGGACTGCAGTTCCCCAGAACTCCCAAACTCCCTAAGTTTGAACGCGCGAGAGGGTTTTTAGCTTTGATCGCAAAATACATGATTCATTATTCATGATTCATGCTTCATAACGCCCCAACTCAAAAACTCATAAACTCCCAAGTTCAAAAGTTCAGAAGTTCAAAAGTTGATCCCCCCCCTCTACTCCGTAACCACTTCTTTTAGCTCCGACCCGGAAGTCTTCAGATTTTCCACCGCGGTCTCAAAATCTTCCACGGCCTTTTTGGCTTTATAAAGGGCGTCCTTCATCTCGGTATATTTATCCTGACTCTTATCCGACGCTTCCTTCAGCTTGTCCTGCAGATCAATCGCGCTGGCCTTGAGCTGCTTTAGTTTTCCCTGCAGATCCGCCTGGGTAAAGTCGGCCGGCAGCTGGAACTTTTCGGTCAGATTGGTCCGCGCCCAATAGTCCAAAATATCCGCCCGAAAAAACACCAACCCCGCCCCCATCATCAGTCCGATAAGAAGATTTTTCATGCAGACCAAAGGGTAGGGGAAGGGGGAACAATTAGCAATAAACAATTAACAATTATTTGGGGGAGCTATTCAACTTTTGACCTTGTGAACTGTGAAGGTGTACTACGAAGGAGCCCCGGTTGTACCCTGGTCCACACGTTTCTATGGCATGAGGGCGGGGGGTGCCAGTTCTTCGTTCGTGCGGGGATCTCTCCCGCCTCTGAGAGATTAGTGCTTCTTGCCCGTTCGTAGGGAACTCCATCCTGCTCTGGAAGTGTCATCTGCTTTTGCGTTAGCGCTTCGCTGTCCTTCCTCTTATAGCAAGAGGAAGGACCACAGTTAGCAAGGCCATCAACACAGAAAGCCCTCTCTCATGTCCGCCGTAGCTGTGGATTTACTTTTGAAAGAGAGCGAAGGGGGATGTTATAAGAGAGGGCGCCCGAAGCGTTGATAAGAAAGCTGAATTTCCTTCCAGAGGCGGGAGAGTTCCCCGCACAGAGGAAGGGACTGCACATCCGCAGAGCCGGATGGAGATCCCAGCACCAAAAGAAGGGAGGCCCCGGCATTCAGAGGCCCCAAAAACACCCCCACCTCAACAACTCCCTAAGTTTGATTAACTTTGATCGCAAATCACATGATTCATGCTTCATGCTTCATAACTCCCCAACTCAAAAGTTCAAAAGTTGATACCTCTCCACTCTTCACTCAAATATGTCCCTCACATCCCCACCACACTCTTTCATTCGAGAAGAAAGATCCTCGATCACCTCCGGCGAGAGGGAACGAGAAGGAGAAGAGGCATTAGGGCCCAAAGAACGACGTTTTTTCTTTTTGGTCGGAGGATGTCCCACAGCCGCCAAGATAGAAGACTTGGAATCACATTTTTCACAATAAGACCGCAGCTCGACCTCGTCGTCGATCATCGATACCAGATCGATCTCCGAAGCCTCAAAGGGCCGCTTACAGCGTGGACAAAAGATGTCTTTTTGAAGTTTTTCGAGAATGACACGAAGGTGGGGGAGTTTCATTGGGTTGTATCTTACAGACTTACATCCACATTTGTACCCTGGAGGGCGGAAAAAGGCAAGAGAAAGATGAACTTCTGATCTTGGGAACTTAGGAAGTTGTGAGTTTTTTATCAATTTTGGACTTTTGAATTATGAAGCGAACCTTAAATGTGAGGGTTGATATTATGGTGAAGAGGTGATAGAAGCGGGGGATGAAAAAATTTAATACTTGGAATCGGTTAAAAAGTAGCCTACAAAAAAGCGAACAAACTAAATATTTTCACGAACGAGAGATTTGGTTTTGTTCGATGGGGGTAAATATAGGGCATGAACAAGATGGAAAAAATAAATACTTTGAAAGGCCCGTCATCATACTTCGAAAATTTAATCAAAATATGTTTTTGGCCCTTCCTTTAACCAGTAAAAACAAAACAGGGAAATATTTTTTTCCGGTATTCCTTACCAAAGGAAAGAAGCAACAAAAAAGTCATGCCATAATTTCTCAGATTCGTCTCCTAGACCAAAAAAGGCTGCTGAGAAAGATGGAAAAAATGGAGAATAAGGAATTTCAGAAACTTAGAAAAAAAGTGCAAAAAAGTCTTTTCCAAAAAGGAAATTCGGCACTCTCCCGTGAGAGGGGAGTACCTTCGGCTTTCCAGAGGGCCTCGGGGGATTCCAGATAACCAGTTCTTCGTCAAGAACTGCCAGAAACCATAGTACCCCCAGTCTAGAGAAAGGTGCACAATGGGCAAGAGAAAGATGAACTTCTGATCTTGGGAACTTAGGAACTTGTGAGTTTTTTTGGGGGGGGCAGTTTTTTGTTTGTGCGGGGATCTTCATCTGGCTCTGAGAGATATGTGCTTCTTGACCGTTCGTAGGGAACTCCATCCGGCTCTGCAAGTTGCATCTGCTTTTGGTGTTAGTTCTTTGCTGTCCTTCCTCTTATAGCAAGAGGAAGGACCCAAAAAACACTCTGCCTCAAAGATCGAAGCCCTCTCTCCTGTCCGCCGTAGCGGTGTAATTATTTTGAAAGAGAGCGAAGGGGGATGCTATAAGAGAGGGCGCCCGAAGCGTTGAGACAAAAGCAGAACCCCCATCCAGAGCCGGGAGAGTTCCCCCGCACAGAGAAACGACGTGCACATCCCCAAAACTCCCAATTCCCCCAACTCCAAAGTTCCTAAGTTCAAAAGATCATAAGTTCAGAAGTTGATTCTGTTCCCAAGTTCCCCATACCCCTTGCACAAACCCCTATTTTTATGCTATAATAATCAGATTTATACCCCCACCCCCCCCATGATCAAAAAATGGTGCGCCCGATGGATGAAAAAACCAGCCCTGATGCTGGTGGGTGTTTTGGGACTGGGGCTGCTGCTGGGGCCCGAGATGGCGTTTGCCGAAGGCGTCGCCGACGAGGCCCTCAACTCGGTCGCGCAGGTGATGTCGGTGGTGATCCAGGTGCTGACCATATTGGCGCTGTTGCTGATCCAGTTTGGAGGGGACCTGCTGGGAACCGAGTTCATCACCGGGGCGGCTCCAATGGAAGCGATTTTACCACTGTGGAGATTTTGCCGAAACGTGGTGAACGTGGGGTTTGTGCTGATGTTGTTGTACCTGGCCTTTGCCAACCTGTTTGGAACGCTGGCCGGTGAAAACAGCTGGAGCATCAAAGAAAAACTCCCCAAAATCATCGTCGCCATGATCGCGGTGAATTTTTCACTATTGGCCTTTCGAGTCATATTGGACGCGGTGCACGTGGGAACGGTCGCCATCCTGAGTATCAGTGATGAAGCCATTGCCGAAAGCGATATCAACAACTCACTCTACAAGGTCTACAAAAACGACGTCAGTAAAAAATGTGACCCAGAATCAGCAGAAAGCCAAGAGAAGCAAAACTGTAAATCCTTCGCCGAATGGGTGAACGCCATGTTCTGTCAGGGAGGAGATGATCCCAACGCAAAAGACGCTCTGGTGTGTATGAACAAGGAGATCGACATGACGGGCATGAACTCCACACAGAAAAACCTCTTTTTGGCGTTCGGAAGTAATTTTATGAACCTCGAAAAACTCCCCCTCCAACCGGCCAACGAAGGTGGAGGGTTTGAAGGCGTCGTAGTGGCGGGGCTCTTCTCGTTCATCATGGGGCTGGCCTATCTGGTAGCCCTGGTAGCCGTGTTTTTAGCCCTCCTCTCAAGGGTCATCGTGATGTGGCTCGTTCTCATCATCTCTCCGGCCATTGTAGGGGCCTCCATTATGGGATTTGGAGGAGCTGGAGGCGACATCGCCGGCAGGATTATTCAGAACATTATCATGCCGCTCAAGATTGCTCTGGCGCTTTCTCTGAGTTTTGTGATGATCAGCGCCATGGATATGGGGCACGGAATCACCGTGAGCAACTCAGTTGAAATCTTCAAAATGGGACGAGGGCTCAATCTTTTCTCTGGAGAAGGCGGAAGCCTCTACAGCCTCATGTGGAAAATCGCCACCGTGGTGATATTTTGGCAGACCGCGCAGTGGGCGATTAAGGAAAGTGTTGTTGGAGATTGGATCAAGGAAAAAGTTATGGGCGGCGCCCTGGAGGTAGGGAAATTTGCCCTCAATGCCGGAGTTCTGGACCGACAGTTTTTGCCAGTGCCTGGGGCCGAAGGGGGGACAACCTCTATCAATGCGCTTCTTGATGCACCAAAGACATTCGCCAATTCGATGGAACAGAATGCCAGAAGAGAACGGGAGAAGGATTATGTCAGTATGGGATTGATGTCTGGAGGGAGTGCTGAGGCAAGTCAGAAAGCCGATAGAGTAGCGGATAGTATTCGAACTTCTACAAGTGGAGCAAGGGGCGCTGTAGAAGCTTTGCACAATACGATGAGAAGTGAAAAATTGGGAACAGAAGAGTTGAAAAACAGCGGGGTTGCAAACAGGATTATTTCAGAGCTAAAAAAGAAGGGGGTCGATACAACAAAACTAGAGACACTATTTAGAACTGGTACCAACGCCGAAATAAAAAGAGAACTTGAAAGACTCGGAGGTGCGAAGCTGGCAGGAGAACTGGCAACGAAATCCGGGACCGCAACTCCTGAAAATGCAGCGAACGAAAAAGGGAGAATTTCTGATGAAGCAGGAAAGGTGGCTGCCAAATTCAATAGGGAGGATCTTAAGGAACTTCAAACAGCTATTGGATCAGCTGCTGGTGCAAAGAATGAATCAAACTTAATGGAAAACCTGAAAAATGCTGGGTTTAGTCGTGATGAGTTAATTGCTATCGGAAAGAGTCAAACAGCCACTGCAGAACTAATCAAAAATTCAGGAGTGAGTGGAGATGCTGAGAAATATATGAAGGCTATGTTGGCAAAGTTGGGGAAAGAGAAGCCAACAAATGTGAATAGTTCTACCACAGTAAACTTTACTCATAATGGAGCAAATAAATCAGTTACCCGAAAAAAGATAGATGCAATGTTTAAGGAGAATAAAAGAGACGCAGTAAGTCAGCTCAATAAATATGAAAAGAATGTAGTACGCAAGATTGCAAAGGACCTTTATGGCTTAGAAATAAGACAGGAACAAAACAAAAATCAGATCATACAGGCAATTATGGCAAAGGTTTCCTAGCGCCGAATTAAACATATTTAATCACAACCACAGGCCTTGCTAATTGATGCATTATAGGAGCGAAGATAGCTTCCGCCAGGTCCAGAGCACTGTGTATCTCTTCCATTTGGACTACAATACACCCTCCCTGAGCCATTAGAACAATCACCAGAGGTCACATTGCCAGACTTATAAGGATTTTTCATATAACATGCCCCACTTCTAGACTTTCGAGGAGGAGATGGTTTGCTTGTAACGGGAGCGGGCGCTGTGAAATGGTCCGCAAAAAAATTACCATTTCTCACTCTAGTTCTTTCTTTCCCATCTTCATAAACAATCCCATTTTCAGGCTGAATTTTCCCTTCATCATCAATTTCAAACTGACCACAGAAAATATCTCCAAATGTATTTGTAGCACAAGCTTCTCTTTTATGGCCAAGTGAGAGTATATTCTTAGGCGCGGTATTTGTAGCACAGTCAGCTCCCTTCTTCATATCATTACAAGTCCAATACCCAGTATTCGCCGCATTATCAAACCCCGTATTCTTCGCTCCCCAAAAAGCCCCCGCATCCCTCGGCGCCATCGCCACCAAAGTCCCCAAAGCCCCCGCAAACATCAAAGCCGTCGCCGAAACCCGCACCCCCGCCTCCAAAGCCCTCACCAGCTCTGGCCCGGTGGGGAGATGCTCAGAGATTTCAGCAGCAGATTCACGCAGACGAGACAGAGGATTTGGCATGGGAATTTAGATTAAAGGCAAAATCAGATCAACCGATCATCCCCCCTGTTAGGGGGGAGAAGAGGGGGGTCTCAACCTCCCCAGCAAGAATTATATTAAGGATTGTATCATGAGAACCTCATCCTGGTAGGCCACCCTAGGGAGGGGAACTCTCCCGGATCGGGACGTGGGGTGCTTCTCGAGCAAAAGGAGCCTCGCCACCCTCTCTTATAGCATCCCCCTTCGCTTTCGTCTGGAAGTAGTTCCAAAGCTACGGCGGACAGGAGAGAGGGTCTTCAGCTTCATTTATTTATTAATGATTTTTTCGGTGTTTGTCAAATTTCGTCATTGACACCAGAGGGGGAACTCTCCCTCCTCTGACTGCCAGTGCCGCCCTTCTTTTGGTGCTGGGAACTCCATCCGGCTCTGGAAGTGGCATCTACTTTTGCGTAAGCGCTTCGCTGTCCTTCCTCTTATAGCAAGAGGAAGGACCAATATAGGTGTTTCATAAATCATCGAAGCCCTCTCTCCTGTCCGCCGTAGCGGTGTAATTATTTTGAAAGAGAGCGAAGGGGGATGTTATAAGAGAGGGCGCCTGAAGCGTTGAGACAAAAGCAGTACTCCCTCTCAGAGGCGGGAGAGTTCCCCTGCACAGAGGAAGGGCGTGCACATACTCAGAGTAGGATGGAGTTCCCTGCACAAACAAAGAACTGGCACTCCCAAAAAACTCTCCGAAGGAGCGGGGCTGTGCCCGGCTCCTTATGTTTCTGTGTGACAGTAACCATTTCCACTCGGGGAGTTCTGCTGGGCCACTGGAAACTTGCGGAGCAGGGTACAACCCTGCTCCGGCTCAAGAGAGATCCCTGCACAAACAAAGAACTGGCACTCCCAAAAAACTCAAAAGTTCCTAAGTTCCCAAACTCATAAGTTGCTTCACTCTTCTCCCAAAACCCGATCCATCATTTCCTGATGCGAACGGACCACGTCCTGTAGCCGGGTTTGCAAATGGACCGACATTTCTTCCTGAATCTGGGGCGTGAGTTGGTCTTTGGCCTTTAGCGCCTCCATCGCTTCTGCGTGTTCTTGCACCACCTGCAAAAAAACCTTCATGGCCAGTTCATGAGACTGGACCATGTCTTTCATCGCGGAGGTTTCCTCATCGGGATCGAGGCGGAGAAAAGGGGGAAAATGATCGGGAAAGGGCATGGTGAATATTTTGTAGCTACGACCGAGGAAGATCTCCATCCTCCAGCGCCTGCTTCATCAGCGCGGCCAGAGCCTCCTTTAGCTGGGCCGTCTTGGCATTAAACTCTGCTCGCAGCTGGGCCTCTACTTCGGGGGTGTATTTATCTTCTCTTCTTAAAGTATTAACTCTTTCGGCCATTTCCAGCACGACGTCTCCCATCGCTTTGTGAATCATAAGAACCGCATCGGAAGCCTCTTCAACAGGGGGCACAAGGTCGCGCGGATCGGGGTCGTCTTCAATAAAAACCATATAAATTTAATTGATTACCGGCTCAGGCGGCTCAAAAAACGGATCATCGTTGTCTTTGGGACCCCAAATAGCCAGCTGATTCACCGAAGCCCAGGTCTCAAGCGCTTCGACTTTAGCATCTCGCCGTCGATAGAGTATCGATTTTTGGGCGTCGGAAAGCGGATGAAAAGTCTCCAGTTTTTCGATCAATTTCTTGGTGTCTTGTCTCGCCCGAGCCATAGCACGAGCAAACAAGTGATTATCCGTTTGAACGCGATATTCTAAGGCCTCTTCTGCGTCCGACTCATAAGCTTCCAGGTCATCAATAATGTCAGCGGGCGAATTTCCAAGAGAAAGGAGCTCAAAAATCTTCGCCTGAGAAGCAATCTGTAATCGTTTTTTTTCACCTTCATAACGCGTTCGAACCTCCTGCAAACGCTCCGGAGTGGCTTTGTGAAGGAGCTTTAACCCGGCCACTTCCACGACCATTTTTTTTATCAGATCGGCGGTTTGAAGCGCAAAAAGTTCTTCTACGTGCGCCACCTGCTCCAGAGCTTCCTGCGGATGCTCCTCAAGAGGGAGGTCCTCTTCTTCCGGAAGAAGAATCCGAAATTCAGGCTTTGGAAGATTCATGCTCATAAGTATATCATTTGTATTTATATGTATTTTTAGAAAAAAGTCAAATAATGAAAAGCTGTCTCTTTGTTTGTGCCAGGGGAACTCCATCCTGCTCTGGAAGTGTGCACGCCCTTCCTCTGTGCAGGGGATCTCTCCCGCCTCTGCATAAAGGTTCTGCTTTTGTCTCAACGCTTCGGGCGCCCTCTCTTAGAGCATCCCCCTTCGCCCTCTTTCAAAATAATTACACCGCTACGGCGGACAGGAGAGAGGGCTTCGATGATTTATGAGACACCTATATTGGTCCTTCCTCTTGCTATAAGAGGAAGGACAGCGAAGCATCAACGATAAAGCAGATGCCACTTCCAGAGCCGGATGGAGTTCCCAGCACCAAAAGAAGGGAGGTGCCGGCAGTCAGAGGCGGGAGAGTTCCCCTGCACACTTCCAGAGCCGGATGGAGTTCCCTACGAGCGTGCAAGAAGAACCTGAGCCGGAGCAGGGTTGTACCCTGCTCCGCAAGTTTCCAGTGGCCCAGCAGAACTCCCCGAGTGGAAATGGTTACTGTCACACAGAAACATAAGGAGCCGGGCACAGCCCCGCTCCTTCGGAGAGTTCCCAGACCAAAAGAAAAAGGAATTCCCAAACTCAAAAGTTCAAAAGATCCCAAGATCACAAGTTCATCCCCCCCATTCCATTGCCATTTAAGTAGCCCCTTGCTATAAGTAAGATCGTCTTTACTCTCTACTCTTTGTTCCTGACTCTTCACTCTTCAAATGCCTTTCGCCAAAAAACACCTCGGTCAGAATTTTTTGAACAACCCCCAAATCCGACAGCAGATCCTGGACTCGGCGGGGGAGATAAAAGGAAAACGAATTCTTGAGATCGGGCCGGGACTGGGGTTTCTCACCACCAAACTCCTGGAGGAAGGAGCGGATCTGACGGCGGTCGAGTTTGATCCTCGAGCGGCGCAGATTCTGGGACGGGATTTTGAGCACAAACCCAATTTTAACCTGATGGTTGGAGATATTCTCACCACCGATCTAGACGAAATATTCGGGGCCAAACCGTATGCGGTGGTGGCCAATATTCCCTACAACATCACCTCGCCCATCCTTAAAAAACTGCTCGATCGGACCCAGAATTCCCCCCAGTTTGCCGTCTTGATGGTCCAAAAAGAAGTCGCCCAAAAACTAACCGATCCCAAGAAAAATTCGATCCTCAAGCTCTCGGTCGATATTTTTGCCGAGTGTCGGATCGAGTTTTTGGTCCCCAAAGAAAACTTCAACCCCATCCCCAAAGTTGATTCGGCCGTTATCCGGCTAGACGTGCGAGAAAAACCGCTTATTGCCACCGAATTACAAAAATCATTTTTTACCGTGGTCAACGCGGGATTCAGCAATCGCCGCAAAAAAATGGGCAACTATTTTGGAGGTTTCTTTGGCGTCCCCTCCGCCGCACTGCTCGGGGAAATTGATCCCAACCGAAGAGCCGAAACCCTCACGGTGGAGGAGTGGCAAGGGGTGACCGAGCGGTTTGAGAAGGTGATGGGGGTCTAAAAAAAACGGTCGTCCAACCATCTTTGGGGGTTCTTTCGAATAGACACAGAAAAGCGTCGCAGAGGTTGATCGTTGCGAATAACATGGGCCCTTTCCCTAGTTGACCCTACTTCCCCCCAATCAAAATATCCTCAATCCGGGCCTCCCCCCGCCGATTTACCCGCAGCACTACTTCCATATTTCGGGCATTTCTTTCTTTTTCCAATTCCTTCCCCTGGCCTTCGGGCACAAAGTATTTTCCGATGGAAGACACAATCCGATCGCCTTTTTTGGTGGCTTTCAGCACCAGATCTTCACGGTCGGGGAACCGGTCGGTCACCCGCGAAAAGTTTACTCGTTTGTCCGATTTCTGGCGCAGGATCAGGTAGATCGTCCCGTCGGATAAGTACTCAAAATTCCGCTGAGATCGAGCCGATTCAAACACCTCATAATCCAAGATAACATAATCACCTCGCAACAAATCACGCGGGTCGAGCGGGATAGTCTTCAAAATAACTTCTTTTCCTTTATTCAGAATCAACTCCTGTTGCCCAATCATCACCCCCCAAATAATCAGCCAAAAGGCCAGCGTCGCACCGAGAGTGAGTTTGAGAGATTTCATGGGGAGGGAATATGCGTACAGTCAGATTCAACGTGTCCCTCCCCTGGTAGGGGAGGCTAGGTGGGGTCTCAACCTTGAGGTTCGAGAAATTGGGAGTTCTATTACTTCGTCTTGAGTCCTTTCCGCTGCTTCTCGGCCACCACCCCCAGACCCAAAAACAGCACGCCCCCCACCAAAAAGAACAAAGACTGAGTCATCATGTCCCAGAAAAGATCAAAATACCGGGCCAAAAGCACGATCACGAGCCAAAAAAGCGCCGTATTGACCAGTTTCATATCGTGAGTGTGCTGACCATGCCGCAGCAGCACCACCAAAATACTGATAAAAAGCAGGTTAAACAAAATCGGATACACCACCGAATAGTAGGGGAACAAAAACAGACCCAGCGTAAGAATCAGCACCGACATAACCCCCGCCACTTCGATCTTCATTTCTCTGGTGGCCACACCTTTGTGATACAAAAACCCGCCAAAAAGACCGCACGCGGTCAGCGCGCTGAGGATCCCCATTTTTACGTTTAAAATTTTTCGCTCCGCCCAAAAATCCGTCCCCCAGCTACCCCACAAATGACCGCCCAGCGTGTACTCCTCCACAAAACCGGGGAAGGTAAACAGAAACAGACAAAAAAGCGCCACCGAAAGCCCCGTCAGGCGATACATCCTCGCCACATCCAAAAACCCCGAAAAGCGCTTGTGTATGCCCCCCACAACCAACAACAAAAGCGAACTCATCAGCACCAAAGGCGGCACTTCTTCGGCCGAGCCAAAGACCCCGTCGATAGTGGAATGTTCTGCCTGGCCCACAAACAAAATGCACCAGATCATCCCCACAACACTGGCCACCCCCGCCAAAGCCTTGGTGCGAAAAAGGTATACCAAAGGCAGAATTCCCAGCAGCCACAACCCAAAAAGCCCATGCGCCGGGCCATCCAGGTGATAAATCTGAGAAATCAGCGCCAGACAGCCCCCAAAACCCAAGGCCGAAAGAAATATCAGCGATTCACCCACCCGAGGGAGGTTAATCCGCACATAAGCCAAATACACCCCCAAAAGCAAAAACGCCACATCTCCGCCCAAAATCAGCGCCAATTTGGCCCCATCCGACATCTGCTCCCAGTTGGCCGAGATAAACAGCAGCGCCGAAATACCAAAAAGAGCCGCCCCCAACACACTGGCCGTCACAATCCAGCGTCGGGATGAAGTCTCCGATTTTATAGCGGCCAGATCCCGTTTGGCCTTCGGTCCGTTGGTTTTAGAGATGTATTTTTTTTCGACCCACCGGTCGATGATTTGTTCATCGATCATCAAAGGAATTGTACTTCATTAGAAAAAATAAAAAAGTGAGTCATCCCGAATCCACTTATTTTGTGCTTTAGCGGAGACATAAAATGAGGGATCATCCTAATTATTAATGAGTACAGAGGAATAAAATGTTAGACAGGCTAATTAATGACTTGATGAGAAGGATTGGAAAAAATTCCCTATCCCCCGGCGAAGGGGGAAACAAATTTCAGGCTGCATCAAAAAAGTCAGAAGCTCTTTCTGTGGGAGTCCTACAGCCATTCGAAGGAGGGGGTTTTGGAGCAAAAAAGGGGCCACAAGCGAACGAAATAGTTATGTCTTCCAAGCACAGCATGGTGATCTACAAGAAGGATTGATAAACCAAATAGAAAAACATTGACAAAATCATAAAAATATTGAAAATATAAAGATATTAAGATTAATAATCCTCCAAAACATGGAAAAAGCCAACGCAGAAAGCGCCCTTTCCCCCGAAAACCAAGCTGTCGTAGAGCGGGCCCAAGAGTGGCTCCAAAAAATCGACGCTTTTCGGCTGATGGAGATTAGGTTTAGAGCCTTAAAGGTTCACAGAAAGGAGGCGGAGGAATTCTTAAAAAAGGATGAATATCGAATTAAAAGAGTGGCTCAAGAGCTGGACAATTTAAATATCTGTCCGGCAAGAGTTTATCAGCGCGATAGAAGGGCGATTGTGAACAGGAATAGACCGGATGGTGAGCGACGGAGGAAAAATCAAATTCTTCAACGAGCAAAAGTGGCCAACTTTGTGGTCGGGGCGAGTCTGTCCCCACAAGCGATTGATTCCTATCAGGCGCGGGATACAACCCAATACAACGCCCAATGGGTGGTTCCTGGAGACCCAACAAGACTGGCTTCATTTGAGACAAAATCCTATCAAGATCCTGAAAGCGTGCGTTTGGCGCTTTTGTGCGAAGGAACACTCCGAATTATTCAGAATCTTGAAAATGAAGAATGGCGGGATAAGTATCTTCATTTGGGGGAGACGGTGCCCAATATTCGGCAATATAACTTTGGAGACTACGAACACACCCGAATCACATACCGCGAATATCTGGCCTGGGAAATCTTAAATTTAAAACGAATTATGACCCTGATTGCAACGCGAGAAGAAAGTGAAGAGTTCGACCATCAGCTCGGGGATAAACGGAAGGAATCTATTTCAAAAATGCCAACGGTCAGGGGGTGGGGCAGGAGGTTCCGTGACCGACTTGTGCCTGATTGGATTTAGGACGAAGGAAGAGAGCAGAATAAGCATCCTTTTCCACTTGGGGAAGTGGGTTTTTTGTGGTATAATAATAGGATTTTTTAGTGAAAATGATGACTCATCACACCACAACGGCCCAAAAAGATCACCGTTCTGCCCAAAATACGGCGGCAGAAGACGCGAGATCGAAACTCATTCAGAAAGCCGCAAGACTCATTGCCGATTCTGAAGCGCTGGCCGTTTACCAAAAGATCGAGTGGGTGAGAGCCATGGTGAATTTTCCCGATGAAGAAATTACCGAACTGATCGGTTACTTCACCAAAGCCAAGCAAGACCTCGAAAAGGTCGAACAAGAAACCCAAGCCGCCGAACAAGAGATTCGACAAAAGCTCGCCCAAGACATGGACGAGTTTTTGATAAGCAAAGGAAAAGAAATTCGAGTGGAAGCCGAAGCCCACAGTCGCAAAAAAGAAGCCGAAGAGCTGGAACAACTAGACGATATCCTCGCAGAACTCTAAAAATGAAAACGTTCTATTCTCACCCTCTCTCCCTAAATTCTGCCGGTAGGTTCCTCTACCGAGGAGGGCCCGAAGGTGGTTTTCGAGAAAGAGTCGTGACCACCACCGAAAAAATTGATAAAGGGGAGAAGCAAGAAGCAGGAAGCGACATATTCGATGAAAAAAAAATCGCCCAGCAAGCTCTTTCTATACACAAAAAACTTACCGAAAGCGCTTTTGCGAAAAACAATGCAGAAGCCAAAGCCGGGATAGAAAGTGGCCTTTCATCTCTCCTGAAGAAATATCAAGCCGAGGCTCTAAAGCCTCGGGTAAAGGCGGAAAAGGAAACAGAATCCATCCAAAAACGACTCGGTGACGACCTGAAAAAATTTGCAGAAAAATACCAGAACGCCGAATCATTGGGGGCCTACCAAGAAAGTGCCCAAAAACTAGCCCGAGTCCGAAACCTCAGAAACCAATACACAAAGCTTCAGATGCAAATGGGGGACGCCCTGCGAGAGAAGAGCTTTTGGCAGAACGCGGAAGACATAAAAGAGCCATTTTTAGCACAGATGGACGCTAAAAAAAAGGTGATGGACGGAATGGTGAAAAAATTGGAAGGGGAAATCAAAAGTGATCACCCACTTTCAAATGAACTTGCCGCGCTGGGAGGAAGTATCCAAGTTGCAGAGGAGTCTAATGAACTAGTTGAAAACGCTACCGAATACACCATGGAGGAAGCCCTCGACCGAACCGGAGAGGCTATTATGAATGGCGAATATCGGGATAATTTGAAAAGTTATGGGATTGGAGTACTGCAGGGGACGTGGGAAGGACTCAAGGCTTTTGCCGATCCCGCTACCTACAAGGCCATTTGGGATGCGGCAAAAGGAACAGCCGCTTTTATGATGGGAACCCCAGACGAAAGGATTGCCATGATGGAAAAGCTCGTTCCCAAACTAGAAGCCGCAAAAGAAAAATTTATCAATGCCCCTCAGGAAGAAAAAGCACGAATCATTGGTCAGATAGTCGGAGAAGTTTTTGGAACGGGAGCGGGGGTTGCTGGGGCTATAAAAGGTGTGAGAATGGGGGGTAAAGTTGCTTTGGCTACCCAAAAAGGGCAGGCTTTGACCCAAAGAGCTCGAGACATGGCCCATACCGCAAAACAGTCAAACTTTGTTCAGGCCGGAATTGGACTGGGGCAAGACGTAGCTGCCATGGCCCGGAATGGAGTTTCAAGAATCCAAAAGAATCCTATAGGGAACAAGATTATTCGGGGCGTCACCGTCACTTTGGAAGGGGGGAAAACCGCCGCTCGGTTCACTGCAGAGCAGGCTAACAATCTAAAAGGAGGGGCAGAAAACCTGGGCGCCAAGATAAAAGGTGGTTTGAGTGAAATCAAAAATAAAATCTTCAAACCCAAAAAGGACCCCGCCGTAAAAAGAGAAGCCCTTAAGGCGGTAAGAAAAGCCAAAACAAAAGCCGAAGCCAACGCAAGTGTAGACCAAGCGATTCAGAAAGGAGTTCCCGCTAAGAGAATTTCTCAGGTCCAAAGAGCCCAAGAGAATCGACTCAGAAGGTCTATTCAGAACCAAGAACGCGATCTGAAAAAGCTCAGAGCTAATCCAGATCAACCAGGAGCGGCAAAAGAAGCCGCAAGAGTTCAAGAGGCTCTCGATACCAATCTCAAAAAAGCCGAAGATCTAAAAATAGATCTGGATAAAAAAATGGCCCCAAAACCACGCAAAAAAGCCCCAACTAATCCAAAAGAGGGACCGGATATGTCTAAGGCAACAGAAGTAACAAAGCGAAGCAAAGAAATTGCCAAACAAACCGATCGAAAAATTACCAAACTAAGAAATAAAATAGACGATGCCATAAGAGAGGCCAATAGAGGGGGAAAACTGCCTGAAAATCACTTAGACAATCTAAAAGAACTACAGAGACTTCAGCGTAAAAAAGACGGAATTACCAGGAAATTGTCCCCTCAAAAAGAAGCCTCAGCCCTTTTTAAGGCGCTTCCTCCAAGAGCTCAGGAATTAATCAACAAGTTATCTCCCAAAGTGAAAGCCGGATTTCGAGATGAATTATCTCTCTCTGGAAAAAGTGCCCCAGTAATAATAGGAGAAATGATGAGAGCCGCCATGAAGCCGGCGGCTATCGTGGCGGCTAAAAAATTAGGAAGCGAACCCGAATCTAAACCCAAATCAAAACCCGAATCAAAAAAAGAAGCCTCAGAAGCAAAACCACAACTCAACTACAACATTGATATGGGCAAGTTGAATCCGAAAGCCCTTAGCACCAAAGCCTGTAACCTCAACGCCGACAATCTCTACAAAACGCTCTCAACCCCCGGAAACGAACACCTCCTCAAAGAGCTCGGCATCACCGCCAAGCCCAACGAAGACAACAAAACCGGAACCAAAAACCGAGCCGGACTTCGAACCGGACGAGAATGGATCGTACAGCTCCAGAAAGAACTCCAAAAGCAAGCCGAAGCAAGCCTTAATGAGCAGATCAAAGCGGCCGAAGGCAACCCAAAAGAACTTCGAAGACTTCAAAAACTTCAAAAAAGAAAAATCAAACCCGACGGGCTCCTGGGACCTCGATCTATCCAAGCGCTCAAAAACTTCCTCGCCCGAAAACAAGAAGAACAAAAACGAAAAGAACAAGCCGCCCAAAGCACCGATTAGTTAAGAGGGGCAACGCGAAGCACTTTCAAAGATTTAGAACTCGCTTCAAGAGTGGGGCGGCGTTTTCTTGACGCCTTAATTGTTCGGAGTAGCATAAAAAAGTAAGAAAAAAAGTATGAATACTCAAAAGGTCTCCGTCTCGATGCGCACAAATCTCTTTGATTTTGTGGAACAATATCGCGCCCAACACAACATAAAACGCTCTCAAGTTTTCGAAAAAGCCCTCACCCTGCTCCAACAGATAGAACTTGCCAAAGCCTACAAAGAATCAGCCAAAGAAGACAAAATCGAAAATGAAAACTGGGAGATTGCGCTTAATGATGGACTCGACAAATGAAAAGAGGCGAAATCTATTGGGCTCAATTAGACCCCACCCAAGGGGCCGAAATGAAAAAACTTCGGCCAGTTTTGATTATCAGCAACAACATCGCCAACCGTTTTAGCTCCCTCATAACCATACTACCCATCACCTCAAATACAGAGAAGGTACATCCCTTCGAAGTTTTTATTCCAGCCGGAGAGGGAAGAGAGAAAAACTCAAAAGTCTGCTGTCAGCAGATAAGAACCATATCCAAAGAGAGACTACAAAAAGAGCGTCTCAGCCAGATCTCTAAAACACAGCTTCAACAAGTAGAAAACGCCCTCATAAAACATCTCGGAATATAATACCCACTGAAACCCCCTCTTGATATAAGAGGGGGTACGCGAAGCACTTTCAAAAATTTAGAAGCCACTTTAAGAGCTGGGGGAGTTCCCTCCATCGCAGGTTTCCAATTTCACTCTCTACTCAATCCAAACTTCATCCGCCAAACATCCCGCCCCAAAGCGGTGGTCGCCACCTCCCAATCGGTCCGCACTCCGTACGGAGGTTCATCAAAATACTCGAGGCGAGAAAAGGGGCTTTCTTCCAGCACCTCCACCGTTTCCTCAAAAAGCGGTTTTTGATCGGTCTGAAAGATAAAATCGGTCTCCGGCGATACGTACTTTGCTGCCTGAGACAAAAACACAGGATTGATAAATCGGCGTTTTTTGTGCCGCTCTTTAAACCACGGATCGGGGAAATTAATAAACACCTTTTCCACAAGAATTCCACGGTCAATCGAAGGGGCCAAAATCGACTCAAAATTCCGACCCGCATCGCCCCCAAACACCTTTACATTCGGTTTATCGGCAAACATTAGTTCCAGTTTTTCCAGGAGCGGTTTTCGAATCTCAAACAGCACAAAATTCTTTGAGGGGAACTTGTCCACCAACGCCGCGGCAAACTCGCCCTTACAGCTCCCCACATCCACGAGGATCGGATGATTGTTATCAAATCCCGCAAAAGCATATTCTTCTCGAATAGAGAGCGGGTTTACGTGGGGGCGAACTCGTTTGGGCATCGACGAGGAATGTAGCCCAAAAAGAAAAAAAATAAATAAATTATTGTCATCCCGAATGACGGACGGTATTGAAACGAAGATCGACAACATGAGGGATCATCCATATGATCTAATGCATGAGAGAAAAAGAAGGATATGTATACATCATGGGAAGTGAAACACTCGTTCTCTATGTTGGTGTTACCAGTCACTTAGAAAATCGGGTTCATCAACATAAAAACCATGAATATGGTGGGTTTACCGCTAAATACAACGTAACCAGGCTTCTTTACTATGAAGGACTAGGTTCTATTGAGGCTTCTATTGAGAGAGAGAAGCAAATCAAGAAATGGAACCGAAAAAAGAAACTTGTCCTAATAAGAACTAAGAATCCAAATCTTGAAGATTTATCCTATTCTTGGGAATAAATTCTATTACTCCTGATACTAAATTAAAAAAGGATGATCCCTCATGTTTAGTTTAATCAAAAGTGGAACCCTGACGATTCGGCATGACATGTATTTATCTACTACTCACCACCAAAAGCCATCCTCCCAAAGCCACACAATAAGGCGCAAACCAAATCCACCGTCCCTCCACCAACTTCATCATCCACTTAATTGCGAGCAGAGAAGCGAAAAAACTCACCCCCATCCCCACCCAAAAAGGCATATCCAAAACCAAACCGTCACTTTCCTTCGCGGCAAAAACCATTGCCCCCAAAATCGTCGGAATTGCCAGCAAAAAAGAAATCTCCGCCGCCTCTTTTCTTTGTACCCCCACTGCCACCAAAAAAGCGATCGTAATCCCCGAACGCGAGATGCCCGGCAGGGCCGCCAGTCCCTGAATAAATCCCAGGCCCACCGCCAGAGAATAGGTAAAGAGGCGAGATTTTTTGGGCGATAATTTCTCAGCCAGCACAATCATAACTCCCGTGGCAATCAGCGTCATCGCTACAATCCCCGTCGTCATGGTCGGCATAAAAATTTTCTCAATCGGAACCGCCACCAAAACCGTTAAAAAGGTCGCCAAAAGCAGTTTTTGCGCCATCTCGGCATTCGGCTCTTCGAAGTCTTTGGGGTAGGCCCAGCCTCGAAAAAGAATGTAGATTCGGCGTCCATAGCCCAAAACAAGCTGCCAGATCTTTTTATGAAAAAACAAAATAATTGCCCCCAAGCTCGCCCCATGCAGCCAGATTTCCAAGGTCAAAGAAGGGGCCATTCCCAAATATTCTTGCAGAATGAAAAGGTGTCCAGAACTGGAAATCGGCAAAAACTCGGCCAACCCCTGAACCAGCCCCAACATCATCGCTTGATCAATGTTCATACCCCAGCAGTTTACAGGAAATTTGCTCCCCGTGCACCATCACAGAAAATAGGGAGTCTTTACGCAGGAACAGAGTTTTGCCCTGGTCCGCCTGTTTCCAAGGCAAGAGATTGACAAAGCCAAAAATAGATATAAAGAGAGGCTGTGTTTGGGCTTCAAAACCCAGACCAAGCAGCAAACCTTTCTTTGAAAACCCAGCATTCCCTAAGGAGGGACCCACACATGAGCGGGAAGAAACGCCCACTTTTTATCGCCTCATCGCGCCGCCATAAGGAAACCGTGATTCAGGCTCCAGAGAGTCTTCTCAAAATTTTGGAGCTGATAATGTTCCAAGGGCACAAACTGAATTCACACTGTCCACGCCAAGATGTTCAGGGGAACTTGCCCATTTATGGTGCCAGTAGCAAGGCCGAAGCCATTGCCATTCACGTGAGCAAGTGCAAATGGCTGAGTAAAGCCCTGGAGAAGGCCGAGATCAAGATTGAAGAGTTCTTTGGTGCCGACGCCGTCCTCACCATTGGGTGGCGAGTTGGTGGCTGCATTTGGACCGGATGCCAAGGGCACATCCACACAACCGAAACCACGCCGGTAAAGGTCTTCATCGAAGGCAAGAAGAAATATGTTTGGGTTGCCTTATCGGAGCTGAGTTAACCCATACTGGGGAGAAAGGGGCGCATAAAACCGGCGGAGCCAGCCTCCGCCGCCCCTTTTTAGACGTAAAAAAAGGACGCACAATTTTGCGTCCCTACAAAATTAATAATTGTTTATTGTTAATTGCTAACTGATTCCGCCTGCATCTTCTCATGCAACGCCACATCTTTTTCGAGGTTTTTGTGAACTTTTTTCAGCAGCCGACGATCGCGAGCCTCTTCTTTGATATTGATGTGGTTAAAGTAACTCATTGCCACAAAGAGGATAATCACCGTGATAAAAATCGCGGCCACGAGTCCTCCAAAGAGCTTTAGCACCGGGAAAGACTGCAGCAGCCCCACAAAATCCGTCAGCACATTGTTCCAGGCCAGGGCAATAATCATCCCACAAAATCCCGCCACAAAAGACACCAAGAATCGTTCGGCCGATCCGGTCTGGGGGCGCGTAAAGTTGATCTTCGAAACCATTCGTTTCCACACACTTTTTTTGGGTTTTTCTTCCTGGATTTTAGATTCCTCAGAAGTAGATCGGGCCGCTTCGGCTTCTTTTTGAACCGAGTTAGCTTCGGTGGCCGTTGTTTCAGGGGTTGGGTTTTTGTTTTCCATTTTTTATAAAATTAAGAAGTAGCTTGATTTTGGTTATCAAGAGCAAATTTAAGCTGTTTAAGGTAATCTTTGCGAGCATATTTTCGATCCCTTTCTCGATGAGGGTCATCAGGAAACAGACGTTCATTTTCAGCAATCCTGGCAAGGTTACGGTGGTAACTTTCTGCAGCTTTTGCTTGATCAGAAGAGGGAACCTGAGATTCTAGTTCCCCCTGCAAAGCATCTAGATTTTCTGGAGAGAGTGTGTCTAAGGCACCATTAAATTCACCACTGTATGCCCCCGCCTCTCTTACCGTGTTAATCGCTGCGGTCTGTTCTCTTTTGGCAACGTTTTCTGGCTTGTTCCACTCTTTTTTAAACTCCTCTCGTCGTTCTTCTACAATTCCCTCAGCCACTTTCCCCGCTAAGTCAACCTGGGTGATATTTCGCTCATCACCAGAAGCCGTATTTACATCATAGGTTTGATTCATGGCATCAAGTCTTTGGTTGATATGGTCATACTCTTGGCCCTCAAGGCTGGCGGTTAGACCCTCCAACATCGTGACCATTTCTTCAATGGTCTTGGCCATTTCCGCCCGGACTTTTTCTCCAATTTCCTTTTCGTCTGCTTCTGCCGAATGAACGGCGTAATCCATTTCATTAATAGTATCCTTAGTCTCTTCAGCGGTACCTCGTTCAAATTCCATCTTCTCCTTTGCATGCGAAGACACTTTATTCACCCTCGCTTCGTGTCCAGCCACCATTTTTGTCCTCAGCTGCTCTGCTTTAGCGACCGCATTTTTGTCGTTGAAGTAATCTAACCCAGATTGATCCGTGCTCTGAATAGCCTTCTGGAATTTTGTAATAGCCGCATCAAGCTTTTGCGTTGGAGAGCTTTCTTGATTAGCTTCATGATTGGATTTGGCAGCTTCAGGTGGCATTCTTATTTATGAGTTAAAGATATCGTTCATTTCAGATTCAAGAGCCTTAAGATGTTCTTCATCTTCTGATCGGGAGGAATCTTCTCGCCGTTTGTTGCCTCTTTTCTTCAGTTCCACCTTCCCATTCTGAACAATCGAAACCAGGTTTGATTGCCCCTGAGTAAGGATCTCCACCGCCTGCAGGGCAGAACGAGCCGGAATTCTTTTGATAATTTCTCTTATTTTTTCTCTCTGTGCCTCTGGGATTCCAACAAATTGTGCAACCATCTGAAGCGCAACTTCTTTTGGGTTTGAATCCTGAGAGGAGGGAGCAGTAACAGGCTCGGCCATCTGATATGATTTTTTAGGACTATAAATCCAAGAATTATAGCATAGATAAGCGAAAAAGACAAGGGTAAAGAGGGGGCGGCACGCCGGAGCGGGGCTGTGCCCGGCTCCGCAAAGTTCCACCGCGAAGAAAGAAAAACCCACCAAAAAAGAGCGCTTCTTTGCCACAGAAGCGTACGAAGCAGGGTACAACCCAGCTCCGGCACAGAGAAAAAATCGCTTACCCCGAATTATGAAGCATGAATTATGAATTATAGGGAAAAACCATTATCATCGCCCCACCAAACACATTTTCCCAACTCTCTACTCTTTACTCTCAACTCTTAACTATGTTTTCCCCCAACCTCAAAGTCGTGGCCCAAAACCCTCAACGCCTAGCTTCTGGACACCGTCTGTGTCCCGGATGCGGGATTTCAGTGATCTTAAAACAAGTTCTCACGACTATCGATAATCCCATTGTTACGGCCAATGCTACCGGCTGCAGCGAGATCTGCTTTGGAGCCTATCCCTACACCAGCTTTCGCACGCCCTGGATTCATTCGCTGTTCGAAAACGCCGCTTCGGTGATTTCGGGCGCCGAATCCACCTGGAAATCCTGGGAGCGTCGGGGAAAACTGAAAAAAAGCCAGAAGGATATAAAATTTCTTGCCGTAGGCGGCGACGGAGCCACCTACGATATTGGGTTTCAGTGGCTTTCGGGCGCGCTCGAGCGAGGACACGATTTTGTCTACATCTGCTTCGACAACGAAGGCTACATGAACACCGGGTACCAACGATCTGGGGCCACACCCACAGGATTTCGCACCAACACCACTCCCGTAGGATCCGAAATAGTGGGAAAACCCCAAAAAAGAAAAAATCTCACCCGAATCCTGGCCGCTCACGACATTCCCTACGTGGCCCAGGCCAATCCGGCAAATTTCGCCGATCTCATGAAAAAAGCCAACCGTGCCTTTGAGGTAAAAGGCCCTGCGGTGATCAACTGTTTTTCGGTCTGCCCTACCAACTGGAAGTCCGATCCCCAAAAGGGGATGGTCATCTCCCAATTGGCCACCGACTCCAACTTTTGGCCCCTCTACGAAGTAGACGAGGGAAAATGGAAAATAAACGCCCGGCCCAGAAATCCCGAAGCCAAGCTCGAAGAATTCCTCGGCACCCAGGGCCGAAGCCGCCACCTGCTCAAACCCGAAAACAAGGAAACCCTCGACCGGCTCAAGTCCCACATCCAAGAAAACTGGGACTACCTGGAGCGAATGGAAAAAGCCTTTGGATCTGAAAAATAAAATCCCCCTGCGAAGGGGGACACATTCTGAAAGAGAGCAAGAAGAATTTAGAAGCTCTTAACAAAAGAGTGCAAAAACCATTCGAAGGAGGGGGTTTTCGAGTCCGACAGAAAGCAAAACCGTGCTTTTGATCGTAAAAAAAATCATGGGGCCCTTGTAGCAGGGCCCCATTTCCCTATCTGGGAAAAAGCAGTCTAGTCGGTGTCGGGACCAGGGAAGCGGATCTCAACATCTGAGGTCTGATATCTTCCTTGTCTCTCGTCTTCAGGGTGAAAGGTGAAGCCACGATCCCGAAGCCCTGCGAGAGCCACGAGAATCGGGGGCGGATCATCGTAGGCCGAAAGAGGCTCTCCATGAATCATGCGGGCAATAGCCCCAAATTCTTCGGGCGTATGTACCAGGCTATTAAGCCGAAGAATAATAGCCGGCTCTCCAGTTTGTTTTGCACGAAGATATTCCATCAGCATTCTCATCAATTCGAGAGTGCTGAGATCCACGGGCGATTCTTCAAGAGACCTAACGGCAGCAGTCGCGTTCTCATCTCCAAGGAGAAAGGCTTGTAAGTGGGGGAGTAGCGAGTCTTGCATTTGTGAAACCCTTTCTATTTGTCTTGCATTTAAAATTTGAGAGGAGGAGGCCAGAGCCCCCAATTATGAAAAAAAATGGACACCGAAAAGAACTATGTAATAATAAAAGAATTTACGGAAAAGTCAAGCGGTGTTAAATCAAAGATGCACCCGTTTTCAACACAAGCTCGTTCCCAAGCCTCAGCCTGGGAACGAGAATCAATAATAATCAATTCCTTAACTCTTTACTCTTTGTTCCTTGTTCTTAACTATTCTCCTCCTCCCACCCTCTCAATTATCTAGACCAGGGGGATCATCTTGCTTCCGTCTTATTCTTTTTCCCCTTTCTTCTCTTCTTCTCCTTCGGCCCCATCATCCGCCTCAACAATATGCGAGATAGAAGCCACGAGATCTCCATCACTTGGGCGCATCAAGATAACCCCCTGAGTTGAACGCCCCGCCGTTTTAATAGACTCCACAGGGATTCGAACCGTTTGTCCGTTTTTCGTCGTCATCAAAAGATCGCCCTGATCCTTCAGCCCCCCATCAACTACCTTTGATCCGGCTACTTTTCCGGTCTTTTTGGTAATATTAGCCACTTTCACCCCCGTTCCTCCACGAGACTGTTCTCGATAGCACACCACTTTCGACATCTTTCCCAGTCCGTTCTCCATTACTACAAGCAATTTCGAGTTTTTGTCATCGGTAAACACATCCATTTCCACCACTTCATCCCCTTCCTTCAATCGCATTCCACGAACACCAGAAGCCGGTCGTCCCATGGGGCGAACATCATTTTCTGAGAAACGAATAGATTTTCCGTCTCTCGAAACAATAAAGACATTATCTTCTCCACTGGTAACCTTGGCCCACTGCATGGTTTCGCCCTCTTTGAGTCCACAGGCAATCAGTCCACTTCTTCGGACATTTTCGTACTGATCGATCGGCGTTTTTTTGACCGTTCCGCCCGTGGTACAGACAAAAATAAACTTTCCCGTCGCTCGGCTCAGGTTCAGGATTTCAGTAATCTTTTCTCCGGGTTTCAACTGCAATAGATTCACAATCGGCGTTCCGCGAGCCGTTCGAGAGGCTTCGGGGATTTCGTACATTGGCAGCGAAAACACCCGTCCCTGATTGGTAAAAAACAACAGGTCGTTGTGGTTCGTTCCAAAGATCGTCTTGATAATAATATCTTCTTCCTTGGTCTTGGCACCTACCACGCCCACCCCACCACGACGCTGAGATCGGAAAACCGAAGGATTAAGTCGTTTTACATAGTTTTGTCGAGTCAAAACCACCAACATTTCTTCATCGGGCACCGTGTCTTTGGCCGAGAATTTACCCAATCCGTTGGGATGCACTTTGGTCCGTCGTTCGTCTCCAAATTTTTCTTTGGCCTGGGTGAGCTCATCTTTGATGATATCAGCCATTTTTTCTCTACTGGCCAAGATGCCTTCGAGTTCTTCGATTAGGGCCAACTTTTCGGCCAATTCATCTTCGATTTTTTGTCGTTCCAGACCCGAAAGCGTCTGCAACCGCATTTCCAAAATCGCTTTGGACTGAATTTCGGTCAATCCAAACTTGGCCTGCAGTTGTTCTCCGGCAATTTCTTTGGTTTCGGACTTCTTAATCGTCTCGATCACCGCATCAATATTGTCCAGCGCAATCTTGAGTCCTTCCAATATATGAGCTCGAGCTCGAGCAATCTTGAGGTCATATTCCGTTCGTCGACGAACCACCTCAAACCGATGAGTCAGGAACTCTTCCAAGACTTCTTTTAGATTGAGCAGTCGCGGGTGAATTCCATCCACCAAAGCGATCATATTGAGGTTGAAGCTCTTTTGGAGCGGTGTGTTTTTGTACAGCTGATTCAAGATCTTTTTGGGGAAGGCGTCTTTTTTGAGCTCGATATAAACTCGAATCCCTTCTCGATTCGACTCATCTCGAAGATCACTAATCCCCACAATTTTTTTATCACGGACCAAATCAGCGATTTTCATCACCAATTCGGCCTTATTTACCTGGTAGGGGATTTCGGTCACGATGATGGCCGACTTTCCATTTTTTAGTTCTTCAATCGAGGCCTTCGAACGCATAATCACACCGCCTCGACCAGAGTGGTACATTTCTTTGATCGCCCCGCCGTCATATATTTCTGCCCCGGTGGGGAAATCTGGCCCTTTTACGTGCTGGAGCAGCTCATCAATCGTAATTTCGGGGTTCTCAATCAGGGCTACCGAAGCGTCACAGACCTCGCTCAAATTATGTGGCGGAATGTTGGTCGCCATTCCCACAGCAATCCCCATCGTTCCGTTCAAAAGCAGCTGGGGCACAACCGTTGGGAGCACGGAAGGCTCATTACAGGTGGCATCGTAGTTGGGGCGGAAATCCACCGTTTCTTTTTCGATGTCCTGCAGGAGCATTTCGGCCATTTTGGTCATTTTGGCCTCGGTATAACGCATGGCTGCGGCGTTATCTCCATCGATCGATCCAAAGTTTCCCTGACCGTTGACCAGCGGGTACCGCAGCGAAAAGTCCTGGGCCATTCGCACCATAGACTGGTACACGGCCGCGTCTCCATGCGGGTGATACTTTCCCAATACCGCCCCCACAACCGTAGCGGACTTACGATATTTCGCTCCGGGCCGAAGCCCGTTTTCGTGCATGGCATACAAAATTCGTCGGTGCACCGGCTTGAGCCCATCCCTCACATCGGGCAGCGCTCGAGAAACAATCACGCTCATGGCGTAACTGAGGTAGGAATCTTTCATATCCGACGTAATGTCGAGATTGAAAACATTTTTGCAGTTCTCTACCGGATAGAACTCTTCGGTCGGTTCATTGTCCGTTGTTACAGCATCCGACTCCGGAGCAGTAGTTTCTTCTTCCGAGGATTCATCCCTTTGGGGAGTCGTATTTTCCTCATTTTCTTCCGGCGTCGGTTGCGAGTTTTCGTCGATCATTGAAGAGAAGCAAAAAAGCGATCGAATGGTACGCAGTCAAAGGAAAAAATCAATGGGGGAATCGGTCAAAAGAATGAGTATTGACAAGGAGGGTGAAACAGAGCATAGAATCCGGACAATGGAAAGAGAACCGCCCGTAAGAAATCCCTTTGTTGTCGCTTTTCTCAATCTGGCAACGAATCCAGAGGCACGAAAAATGCCAACCATAAGAAGCTACGATGAAGTGGGGGAGCGATTAGATCCCGAAACAAGAGCTCAGAAAGAGTTGATCGATTTGGTAGATCCGCTCAAAACTTTTGCTATCCCCAGGGCGCTGACCATTGATCCCGTTCTATTTTTTTGGTGGTTCGAAGATCGCTTTTTTTCGCTCGAAAACGATGAAGGGATAAAAAGATTTAATCGACGAATCAAAGATGCGGCCGAGATTATTCATCACAACCCCTTTCTGGTGGCTCCTGGAGAAGGAAGAGAACTTCCCCTGAGTCGGCCTGTCCGCGATAAAATTCTCAAGGGCGTAACCCATAAGGAAGAAGTTAGAAGTCTGTTAAAAAGCGCGACCCTGGATCAAGCGGATCCCAGGAATCGGCTCAAATTCCTCAGCCCGGATAGAAATTCAAAAGCGGGAGCCCACCGTCTTTCTTTGTGCCGAGTTCTGACTATTGCTTTTCTATTAGAGAAACTCTCGGTCTCAAAACAGTTCCGACATTTCGTAGAAATGGTCGGCTTTACACTCGGACGAAGAAGTAATCCTATCGGAAACGGGGAGTCGGGAATATTTGCCGGTCTTCAGCCAGTAGACCTGAATCGACCTATCGCTGAAACACTCGACAGTTGTTCTCCCGAACAGATTATTCACTGGGCTGAACAGCTCGAAATACATCCTGAAGGGGCGAATTTGAATCTTGCGGGGTTCCACGATCGGATTCCAGAATTACACGTAGGGGTCAAGGGAGGCATTAGGACGCTTCTTAAATTTTTGAGAAAAGAAGGAGAGCTCAAGATTATGAAAGACCTATTTCGAATGAGGCTTATTTTTGAAGATGAGGCAGGTCAGGACGAAATCTTATCGGTTGCACACTCCCTCGAAGCCGAAGCCAGTATTCGAGAAAAACCCCTGGTAGCAGTCGAATTTAAAGAAAAAAACTATTTTTCGCCCGAGGATATGTCCACATTTTTTCCAGAGATTTTAGCCTGGGACGAAGAAAATAAGCCAACACACCGAAGCGGGGTTCTCAGCAAGATCGAGATCGATGAAAATGAGCACTCTGGCGAGGGGTACAAATGTCTTACGGCTGTAGTAAAATATCAGGAAGAGGAGCATTTAAGACGACCAAAAACAATTTTTGCTTTTGAGATACAATTTCTCAGACGTTCAGAGCTTGCCACAAACGAACAAGAAGAAACTCCCAGAGCCCATTTCCCCTTCGAGTTTCGACAACTCGCTCAGGTAATAACCGAGCTCAACGGCAAACAGACGCGAGAAGAATACACCGAAGCGATCGCAGATTTCTTGGAAAGACACATCAAAAAAGAAAAAATCCCCAAGGTCTTGGTCGGGCAAGAAAAGAAGAAAAATCAAAAAGGAAGAAAGAGGAATTTTCGAATGTCTTTTCGGGGCAATAATTCCAAACGAGCCGAAATTTTATTTAATTTTCTAGTTCGAGAAGGCGTTATCATAAAAGTTCCTCGAGATTTTCCGCGTACCACCTCTACCGACAAAAGAGTGCTCGCCACCTCTCTTTATTACACCCACAAAAGCACGCCCGATCGCGTGGAAGAGATCCTTGAGGCCTATGCAAAGGTGGGAAATGGAAACGGAAAAAAGAAGGAACGGTCCAACAGGTTCTGAGAAACCGCGAAGAGAAATCGAAAGATGTGAAAAGACTGAAAAGTAGGAACATATCCTGAACTAATCATATAACTGGAACCTTCTCTTGCTATAAAAGAAGGTGGCGAAGATCTGGCTTTAAGTACTGCCTACTAACAGAGCCGGAAGAGATCCCTCACGCATTGGGCAGCTTCTTAGGTCTGCTTCAAGTGTTTTCTTCTGCTTTTCAGTGAGCACGTCGTCCCCACCCAGTCGTACACGTTTCGAATTGAGCGTCCCAGCCGTTTTCGCTGAGAAAAAAGTTTTAGCTGGTGCTCCGAACTCACAATCTCGACTTTCTGTTTCAAAAACCACATCCCTCCAAAAGCAATAAAAAACGCGATCTCAATGCGCATGGCGTCCAGCGCCCAGTTGAAAAGAGCATGGACAATAACCGCCACCAAAAACCCTTCAAAGATGACGCCTCTCGAAAAGTGTCCGGTGAGGGTCGGTTTATGAGAAAAAAGCAGGTGCTCTCGGGAGATATGAAAGGTGGCAATCTGCCAGAAGTTTTTTTCTTTAAACGGCACCAAAAGCGCGTGCAAAGGCGACTCGTGGCTGTGTTTGTGGACGGTTTGAGCCAGGTAGGCCCCGGCATAAAAAAGCCCAAAGGTGGCCGTTGTTACCCCATGCAACAGGGTCGAAGACCAAAACCGCCCCTGAAAAGTAATCCAGAACCGATCGGCAAATTCGACCGACTCAAAAGAATTGATCAGATAAACAATATTTTCCGCCATGGCAAACCCAAGCCCCACGGTAAACCCATAGACCACGCCGCCGGCAATGGTATCAAATCGCTGTTTGACGCATTCCATGGCGATGATGGCAAAAAAGACCTTAAAAAACTCTTCCCCCGCCACTTTGCCCCAAAAATTCTGCAGATGAATCGTGTCTCCAAAAATTTTAAACGCAAAAGCCGAAAGTGATCCGGCCAGAAGGGCCAAGAAGAGGTACAAAAAAGGCGCTCTTTTGGCGCGGGCACGCTCAAAGAAAAGCATCCAGAATCCCGCGGCCAAAAAGGAAATTGGCAGAAACGAGATGAGGAAATACTCGTGAGTAAACAGTTCCAAAGTCTTCGACCATTCAAGCGACATGGAATTTTGAATTACAAAATCCAATCATTATACCATTTTTAAAGTGGAAAATCCAGGGGAATGGTTATAATCAATCAGGAGTGGGGGGGGATCGAGAATAAAAAAAACAAATATGGAGCCTCAAGACACCCCCACGCCCTTTGAAAGACTCACCAAAATTGGTTTTCAGCTGGAAGACAAGGAAGTCAAAAACGAACAGATTATCAAAAAGATGATCTCCAATTCGGTTCAGTCCGGAAAAACCAGTGAAAGTAGTTTTCAGCGAATTCAGAAGACCAAAGAAAAATTGCAGCAGAAAATTCAGATCAAGAGAGAACTTCTTCAGCAGACCGTAAATGAATACAACCAGTGTTTCAAAGACAAAATAAAAATTGTGCACCAAGTAAAACACCAACAGATTTCCAAAGACCAGGGGAAGAGCCTAGAAGCACAGCTCCGGGCCGGGTGTGAAAAAAAACTTCAGGCAAGATTTGAACAAGACCCTATTTTTAACGAAATACAGGCCGACCAAATGATGTGGGAGGAGGTCGATTTTTCGGCTATCACCCCACTTCAAAAAACACCAGAAGTCGCACCACAAACTTCAGAAGACGGCCTCAACGTTCTTTTTTGGGGAATGGCGGTGATCATTCTGGTGGGAGGAATTACTTGGTGGGTGAAAAGGAAAAAAGACGCCCCTCCGATCACATCAGAAGATCCCTCTTCGGTTAACAAATACGTCGTAGGGGCCCTAATGCTTACCCTTCCCGCAACCGGATGGGCCTCTTGGGAATGCTATCCCAACGAAACCAACCCGCCCACCGATATTGCTGGGTTTCAGGCCGACAACCCCGCCAGCGGGACCATCGTCGAAAACGTCTCCTGTGCCAATCTGGAAACCGGAGAATTCAAAGTTCTTCCCCAAGAAATACGCCTCGAAAATACAGGGGATTCCCAGACTCTAACCGTCGAACCTGAAACCGATGTTTCGGTAACTTTTACCACCCCCAAAGCCTACATCGATCGAGTGCCTCCCGTGATCCCTCCTATGAGTCTGGTGTACGAAGGGGGCGGGGAAGTATCCGACCTGAGTCCCTATCAAAAATCCCATACCCCTCTTTCTCTTCAGGTGACAGATCAGGCGGTTAACTTGGCCTTTATTTCAGCCCGTCCAGAAGGCACAGTCCAAGCCGTAGTCCGAAGCCTTTCTGATACCAGAAGAGCCTTTGTTAACTTTGCGGCTGAGGCCGTTAATCTCAACCAAGATTCCATTTTTACCAAAGCCGGAAGCTACGTAGTCGAGGTTCGGGCCACCGATGAAGCCGGAAATACCGAGGAGTCGGGAGAAATTTTTATCGATCTTTTTCCCGGAAATGCCGACCAAAAAAAATCCTCTATCCTTATTATGGGGAATTCCGTTACCCAAGACCCTCATTGTGAAATCGCGTCAGGGGGGATTGCCGCCAACGGGATAGATGCCTGTGAACTCAAACTCTTGTTGGTCGATGGTTTTGGGAACCCTCTGTACGGCCACTATCCCTCCTGTGATGACCTCTTTTTTGATGAAAAATCACAAATCGAATCCTTTGATAAATATGCCGACTACCCCGGAGAATTAGGCGGCGCCAGCATCTGCCTTTCCGCTCGATTAATGGCGGAGTCTTGTACTCGACCAGGGGAGTACAACAGCGAATTTCACGCCCCGATCTTTAGCGCCCAAAGCTGCGGTTTTGAAGCATCATTTTCTCCCAAACGGGGTTCCAAATACATGTTCCGAACCACTCGACAGGGAACCATCCGAGTCAAAGCTCAAAACATGGGAAGAATCGGGACCAACCTGGAACACGAAAAAAAATTGGGGTTGTACAATGTCATCGAAAACGACAGCGCCTTTTTTGATGGGCTGCGTTTTGTCGAGGGCCGGGACGAAGAAGGACGGCTGTACGATGCGGGGATAATGAGAACCAAAGAAAGCACCCACGTTTTCAATTTTTATTCTGGGATGAATGAAGGAGATGTACGAATTAAACTCGTAGCGCTGGCTCCATCGGGGGTCACCAAAGAAGGAAAAATAGGAGCGTCTGACAATGCCTACATATTTCAGCCACAGGGCGAAAGAGTCCCTTTTGAAGTAAAGGTGCGAAACGTTGATTGGAGAAATTTTCCTGAAGAATCCGTCACCTCAATCGAGCTAGTCCCCGCTGCCGAAAACGGGATGAACAGAATTTTGTTTGAGCCCGCGATAAAAACAGAAATAAAAAGCACCGGAGCCGGAGAACCCGAAAACAGCTACGAAACAGAAGAAGGGGCACAGCTAGACTTTATTATTGGCGCGGCACAAAAGCTCTGGGGAGAAGTCTGGTCCGAAAGCGTGGATTTTTTGATCCCGGAAGGATTAAAGATGTCTTTCCGCGGACACGCCCCCAAAGAACCCGACGCCTTTGTTTTTGAAAAACTGGCCATCGAAACACTCAACAATGGTGAAGGCGCAATCGTGACGTACAAAGGCGGTGCCGTAGGGCCTCAAAACAAAAACATAGAGACCACACTTCGTACCCCAGCGAAAAGCTACAAAACACCGCATTTGGCCTTCACTTCAAAAGTGGAATACCCGCTGGTCGATCCTGCCGGAGGTCAGAAGACCGTCCTTCATCCGGGAAGGAATTTGGGAAACCGTGTTACGACTCCAGACGGAAAAACCGCCCCGTTTTTTAGCGACTGTAAAGACCTTCCTGATGCCTGTGACAACACATCGGTTAAGGGACTGACCCTGGGAGTAGATATTGAAGGCCAAATTCTGACACTAGGCAGTAATTTCTCCTTTGAAAAAGACGAAAGCACCATTGTAGAAATGGGGGACACGCACTTCAAAGATGCCCGCGAACTCATTACTCAAAACGCCTATGAGATGATACGAGGAGAAGTGCCCCAGGAAGGAACCCAAGTGGGAAAAGCGCGATTTGACGTACAGCAATTTGAAGACCGTGGGGTCACTTACTTCAAAGACACCAATGTCCACCTGGGGACCCCTGAAAGCGTTTCGTTTATTGGGGGAGGGCGGCACACTCTGGTCATCGAGGACGGAAACCTGGTGATAGAAGGGGATCTAGTATACGAACAGCTCGAAAGTTCGTTGGGAGTGATTTTGATCAACACCAATCCCGAAGCAAAATTAATGCAGGGATCTCTTCGTCCCGTTAGTGAAACCGGAAATATATTTATCTACCGAGAAGTGAAATATTTTGTCGGGACGTATTTTGCTGACGGAGGACTTATTTCTACAGACGACTTAAATCGACCGGTGACCACAACCGATCAGGATCTCAAAAAATCTCCCGAATACCGAGAAGATCACTCGCCCGAATCGCTCTGGAGAAACCAGCTCATATTAGAAGGGACGGTCCTGAGTCGAAATACTCTTGGAGGGGCGGTTAAATGGGGAGAAAATGGCGACCGAATTAATCCCTGGGGAATTGAAAAAGAAAAACTCGCGGCCCAAAGGTACGACCTCAATTTTGTGAGAAGATACTACCCCCCCACGCCTAAAAAAGATCGGAAAACTCGAAAAATGATTCCGGCCCTTCCCGATATTCGTTGTACTCCCAAAGATCCCACTCGTCGGGTGGACAAAGAGCAAAACCCCTGTGACAACAATAAGCATTCTTTTGTGATTCGCCCCGACCAGCGAGTTCAACTTCTTCCTCCTCCAGGATTTAAGCACTAGAAACATGAAAAAAATAAAAAACCTCGGCGCTTGCATTCTTTTTTCTTCCCTCTGTTTGGGGCTGGGCTATGCCGCGGCCGTGGCCAGTGTGGATCAATTGAGCCCCAAAAAACAAGGCGCTAACCTCACTGCCAACGAAGTAAACCTGCTCCTCGACACCATGAGAGGCGTTTACAATTCCGACGTGGACCCCGACAGCCCCTCCGACAACCGAATCGGAATTGGCGCTCCGGCCGATGCCGGAGAAAAGGAGCTCAAACTTGATGTAAAAGGGGCCCTGGGGGCCAACGATTACTGCGATGAAAACGGAAACAACTGTCTGCTCATTGATGCGGCGGGAGGATACGGAATTGGCGTGGCAGGAGACAGCACCAGTTCGGGAGAACAAAAGTTAAAACTGGATGTGGAAGGCCCCATTGGGGCTACCAAATACTGTAATGCGGACGGATCAGCCTGTTATGCGCTAGAAGAAATCCCGCCCCTCCCCGAATGTGCCGCCGATCAGATATTAGAGTGGACAGGGTCGGAATGGGGATGCGCTCCGGCGACCTGCACTTTTTACACCTACAAAGCCGCTCCCAAGGAAACTAACAATGACTTCCAATGAAAGTAAAAAACATACTCGGTTACGCCCTTTTGGGAGGTTTTATGATGACCTGCGGATTTGCTTTAGGAGAAACCCCCACCCACCCCAATGACATCCTTCCCAAGCACGCTGGAGACCGCCTTTCGGTAGGAGAAATGAACACGATTGTGGAAACACTTAAGGGGATCTACAACAGTGGTGGAGAGCATCAAATCGGAATAGGATCGTCTCCAGAGGCCTCGCTAAAGCTCGGCGTGAACGGAGCAATGGGGTCCACCGACTACTGTGACGGCAACGGCAACAACTGTCTTTTGATAGACGGTGGAGGAAACTACGGGATGGGAGTAGCGGGCGAGGCAACGAGTAGTGGAGAACAACCCCTAAAACTAGACATTGAGGGCCAAGTAGGCGCCGAAAAATTCTGTGATGAGAACGGTAACAACTGCATCGACATGGGAGAAGTTCAGTTTCTCCCCAAAGACTGTACTCCCGGAGATACCGTTGCCTGGGGCGGCAGCGGTTGGGTCTGTAAGAATCGAGAATGCAAACTGGCCGAAGAAGTCGCCGAAAAATCAGGAGGATTAGCCAGTAGTGGAGAAGATAATTGGGTTCCGGCAGAAGGCATTGGTGGGGGAGGATGTGCCTCCATTACCGATGAAAGAGACGGGAAAACCTATCCTTTTGTGAGAGCAGGAAGCCTCTGTTGGGCGGGGCGAAATTTAGACGTAGGCGTGATGCTGGAAGAAGTCAGTGACTTCCCCAGAGACAACGGCATTATCGAAAAGTGGTGCTACGGAGGAGATCCCGCCAAATGTGCCGAACGAGGAGGGCTTTATGCTTGGGGGGAGGTGATGAACTACAAAGAAGAAGGAGATTTGTGCCCTGGGAACTCCAGGATGCCTACCGCCGAAGATTTGAATGAGCTAGAACTGACTCTGGCAGAAGAGGGATCGGTGTGTGGAAGTGAATTATTCGCGGGTGGTCGACAGTACGCCTGTTACGACGACAAAGATCGGGAACCAGGTCCCATATATAAGGCACTTGATTTTCGATTTGCGGGAGTCCGTGGGTACACCGTCGAATACAAATACTGGGGAGCCCGTGAGACCATCATTACTTCAGAGCCAATAATAGGATTTTTCTACAAAACCATGGCCATGGCTCGTCAGGGGGGATCTAAGAATGGGGGATACCCCATCCGCTGTGTTTATTAAAATTAAGTGCCTATGAAAAACATAATTCTTTTCGGCCTCATCGTTTCAGTGATCAGCTTTTCGGTCGGCCACAGTACCGGTTCTGTTACGAGCCATGTAAACAATATCGACCCCAAAAACGTCGGCGGTAGATTTACTTTTGGAGAAGTAAACATGCTGATAGATACCATGAGAGGCCTCTACAACACCGACATCGACAGGGCCACCCCCACCGATAACCGAATCGGAATTGGGGCCCCGCCAAGTAGTGGAGAGAGAGCCCTAAAACTAGACGTAGAAGGACCTGTAGGAGCCGATAAATACTGTGATGAAAAGGGGAGCAACTGTCTCCTCATCGACGCGGGAGGCAACTATGGACTCAACACCGATCCGCAGGGAACCCTGCGACTCAAAGTTGCTGGTGCAGTGGGAGGCGCTCAATACTGTGACTCCGGCGGAAACAACTGTCGGCCCGGAAACAAGCTCTACCCCTACCCCACCGGATGTGGAGGAGGATCCATTATCCAGAGTACCGGAGACGGAAACTGGATCTGTGGCACCGAAACCGTTAGAAATAAAACCGTGCAGCTCAAAAAAGGAGAAGAGCCCGGCCCCGAGGCCAGTATCCCGTAAAAAACAATGAACTCTCTATTTTCCACTCCAAAAGATCCCCCCGATCAACGAACCGGGGGGCGTCTTTTATATCCTTGTGTAGGGGGGAAGATCAAATAATTTGCAACGAGAGGGCAATAGGCGCTTCTGCGACGATCACCAAAACTACTGGTCCCCTTTGGGGAACCTTTTTTTCATTGTTTTAATGGGTTGGGAGTGAGTAGGGACGGGAGTAAAAGGGGTTGTCGGCAGGCATTTGCCATCCATAACCAGATTTACTCATAATAAGCCAAAGAGTGCCTTTGGTGGATGATGCCATCCAGATAAGCCCCGCCAGCATGAGCAAAAACAAACAGAACGGGAAGAACATATCACGGCAGGCCTGATATCTCTGTCTTATCCAAACCATCGGTATTCTCCTAACTGAGCAATACTACGTGGATGTATATCACAATAATCCCTGAAGACCTTCAGGAAGAAAGAAACTAACAGCAACAATAATATTCATTGGTGCCAGGGAACTCTCCCCGCTCTGAATATTGGCAGTGCTCTTTTATGAGCGGTTCGCGGCCCCTCTCTTATAACAAGAGAGGGGCTCAAAGTATAAATTTTCTTCTTCCTAAAGATCTTCGCCTCTTTATACCGGTCAGAATGAGCGTTTTAAAAAAGCTTTTTTCCAGACCAAAAGAGGATAAATACACAAGAATGTAAAAGAACTTATGATTGAGTATCATAGAAATATAGATGTGTCAACTCTTTGTGTCTTTTATTTCCGCCCAAAAAACGTAATTTAGGGCCCGAAATACTTAACCCCCTTCAAAATGGCCATCGTGCAAAACCCAATGGAAATGCTAATGGATGCCTACAATGGCGGATACGCTATTGGGGCCTTTAACGTGAATAATATGGAGATAACGCAGGCCATTGTGGCCGCTCATGTGGCCAAAAAAGCGCCTTTGATTCTCCAGCTTTCTTCCGGCGCTCGTAAATACGCGAATACAAAAATGCTCGTCGACATCATTCACAGCCTGTCAGAACAAAATCCCGAATTGCCCATTATTATCCATCAGGATCATGGAGCGGATCTTTCAGTTTGTCAGAGTGCGATCGAGGCGGGTTTTAATTCCGTTATGATCGACGCCTCTCACGAACCCCTCGACGAAAACATTCGAATCACCAAAGAAGTGGTCGATTTCGCTCACGAAAAAGGCGTTATCGTAGAAGGGGAATTGGGACGACTGGGAGGAATCGAAGAACACGTTTCGGTCGACGAAAAAGACGCGCGTCTCACCGACCCAGATGAAGCGGTTCGATTTATCAAAGAAACCGGTTGTGACACACTCGCCTGTGCCATCGGGACCTCTCATGGAGCCTTTAAGTTTCAGAGTGACGGAAAAGTCGACATCGATCGGGTAAAAACCCTGACTGAAGTAATCCCCAATACGCCGTTGGTAATGCACGGAAGTTCTTCGGTGCCGCAGGAGTACGTGGCCATCGTCAATCAATACGGAGGGGACCTAGAAGGCGCTCGTGGAGTAGACGAAGAAACCATATCAGAAGCCGTTAAGTACGGGGTGGCCAAAGTAAACATCGACACCGATCTGCGGATCGTCATGACCGCCATGATCCGAAAAACCTTCATCGAAGACCCCAAAGCCTTCGACCCCCGGGCCTATCTCAAGCCCGCCCGAGACGAAATTCAAAAAATGGTTGAACACAAGATTGATGTGTTGGGATCAGCCGGAAAAATTCAGGGATAATCACATCAACAATAACCATCGTAGAGGCGGACCCACGTGTCCGCCTTTTTTAATGAACCGCGGTTGCATTCCGCCCGCGTTTAACTACAATCCCGTGCGATGAGCAAGGTCAAATTTGTCTTCGTAACGGGGGGAGTATGTTCGAGTCTCGGAAAAGGAATCGTGTCGGCCTCCACCGCCGCGATTTTAAAATCAGCCGGGATCAAAACCGCGATCATGAAACTCGATCCCTATCTCAACGTGGATCCGGGAACCATGTCGCCCTTTCAGCACGGAGAAGTTTTTGTGCTCGATGACGGAGCCGAAACCGATCTCGATCTCGGGCACTACGAACGATTCATCGACATCCCGCTCTCACAATCCTGTTCGGTGACCACCGGAAAAATTTATTCCGAAGTCCTTGCCGAAGAACGACGCGGAGACTATTTGGGCGGCACTATTCAGGTGGTCCCCCACATTACCGGAAAAATCATTACCAAGGTCGAACAGGCCGCCAAAGCCACCAAAGCCGAAGTTTTGGTCGTCGAAATTGGGGGGACGGTCGGCGACATCGAGGGAGAACCCTTTCTCGAAGTGATTCGTCAGATGAAAAACAAATACGGATCACGAGTGCTTTCGGTGCACACCACGCTTTTGCCCTACCTCGCCGCTTCCAAAGAACTCAAAACCAAACCCACCCAGCTTTCGGTCCGAGAGCTGCGACGCCTGGGAATCCATCCCGACGTGATTTTTTGTCGAGCGGATATGAAGATTCCAAAAGTGCTGCTCAACAAAGTGGCCTACTTCTGCGACGTCGACAAAAAAGCCGTCATCCCCGCTGAAACCGTCAAAACCATTTACGAATGTCCGCTGCGATATCACAAATCTGGATACGGAGAAATTCTTTCCGAAAAACTCGATCTGGGAGATCTCCAATTTGATCTATCGGTTTGGGAGGGCGTAGTAGAAAAGATCAAGAAGACCAAAAAAGAACTGGTTATCGGACTGGCCGGAAAATACAACGAACTCGATGATGCCTACCTTTCCGTCATAGAATCAGCCAAGGCGGCCGGATTTATGCACGGACGAAAAGTAGATATTGAGTGGATCGATACCGAAAAAATCGAAGAACAAGATCCCGACGAACTCCAAAAGCTCAACGAAGTAGCCGGAATTATTGTGCCCGGAGGATTTGGAAACCGCGGAATAGAAGGAAAAGTTCAGGTCGCCAAATACTGTCGAGAGCACAAAAAACCCTATCTAGGACTCTGCTTGGGATCACAGATCATGGCCATTGAATTTGCCCGTCATGTACTGGGTATCGACGATGCCACCAGTGAAGAATTCGACGAAAAAGGAAAATCCAAAAACCACGTCGTTCATTTCATCCCCGAACAAAGAGACATCCGAAAAAAAGGAGGGACCATGCGTCTGGGAGCCTACCCCTGCGTGCTCAAAAAAGACACCAAAGCCGCTCAGGTTTATGGCGAGACCAAAATATCAGAACGGCATCGACACCGATTTGAATTCAACAACCACTATCGAGATCAATTCGAAGAAAAAGGATTTTGTATTGCCGGGGTTTCTCCCGACAAAGAACTCGTCGAGGTCGTCGAGATCAAAGATCACCCGTTTATGATCGGATCCCAATTCCACCCCGAATTCCTCAGCCGCCCCTTTCGGCCACACCCGCTTTTTGCCGCTTTTGTAGAAGCCGCCACGAAATAAAAGCAAAAATAAAAAAGAAATGTTCCTGAGAGGCCGCGAAGCCCAATAATGAAAAAGAACATCCGAAAAGAGCGGACTCGTCAGGACCTTCGATACAAATAAAGAGCCATACAAAAACGCTTTTTTATTTTTTTACTAATCATCCCCATGCCCTTATCCGAATTTCCCCAAGATCGATCCATTACTCATGTAGAACTCGGAAGTGGGTCTCACGCTGATCGAGTACAAGCATGGTTGAAGGAGGGAATTAAGAGTGTTGTCGGGGTAGACCTAAAACCAAGTCGAAGACACGACGGAGGAACAAAAGCCAAGATACAAGATCTAAAACGCCAACAACGTCTTCTTCCCAGGACCTTTAAAATCCCCTCAAAACACCGTCCGCTTGCTCCAAGACTAATCAATAAATACTTGGTTCAGGGAGAAATGTTAGAGGTTCTAGGGCAGATTCCAGACCATTCTCTCGAGCTGATAACCTCAGACCTTGCGATAGACCAGTATTATCAGCAACCCTACGAAGAGGTTGAAAAATGGATAGGGAAAGCCATGGAAGAAGTGAGTCGAGTCCTGAGTCCCGAGAGAGGCCAACTAATCCTGACATGTGCCAAAGAAATGGCCCACTGGATGGCACAGAATTTCGATTCGACCCATTTACGAGTTGAGAGAGTTTTTACGGGGAATGAGATACAACCCGCCACCACCGACATACACCTTTTACGTGGATATGAACACGTCTACGGGGTACTATTTCTCGCCCAATACGATATAAAACCCGTCACCAATTCTGGTCCTGCACTTACGAAGAAAGATCTAAGAGCCATAGAAGGGAGTCTTTCCGAACACAAAACAGGAATAGGGCTTCAGGCTGCTCTGAGAAATCGTTCTCAAAGATGAAGAAGGGGGCTTTGACTTTTCACTTTCCCATACTAAGCTCCACTTGGTTCTTTTACCCAGCAAAAAAATAGCCAATCCCTTGCCAATTATTTCATCGAAATAATTGGCAGCGGACTTGTCTATAACTTCACTATCGCCGTATCAGGAGGAAAAAGATGCATGTCTTCGGAATAATAATAAGGTGGGCCTGCTTGATTTTGCCCCTCTCCGCTTTCGGGATTGAAATAGCCATTAATGAAACATCCTGGGAGCAGTTCTCGGGCGATTGCGAGCTGCTATTTATGTTAATAGGGGTGGCTCTTGGATATATGCTCTTTGAGTTAGGAAGGCTAGAGGATGAGGGTTTTTTATTAATGGCCCTTGAGAAAGTATTCCAGGTGGTGTGGACCATCATTTTCATCGGGGTCCTTTTTGGAACCTACAACATCTCATCAAATATCATCCTGGTGAACGGGCAGTTTGATTTTTCTCAGGCTCAAAAAATATGGCAGGGGCCTCATTCACCCCTCGCCAACGTAGAAAAGATCAGCAGAAGCCAATACATAACCACGATCGATGCCTTTCCCGAAGCAAGTATGGTAATTCGGTCAGAGATCCGAGCAGCAATCTGCAACGACGATCTCGGTGCACAGCTCGCCAAAAAAATAAGCCGAGGCTACATTTTGAAGCACAGAGTAGCCCTCGCCCTTCGGGAACAACTCGAATCCGATATGCCTCGCATACTGGAGGCTGGAGAGGTGCCCAAATGGTTCGGTGAGCGATTGCAAAGACGCCTACAAAAAACAGGCTGTCTTTTTCTCAAAAAGGCCGACTTTACCCTGACGGTGGTGAAGTGATAAGCCCTATGGGTGATGGACTTCGGTTCATCACCCCCCATTTTCATACCTGATATTTTTTTTAAATACCAAATATTGGAAGCTGTAAGGAGCCACTAAAAACCCCAAGAGAAGCAATTGACAAGATGCCAAAAGTATGTAAAATAAAAAAGCAGCATGAAACAATTCATTCAAGAACAGTTTCTCTGCGAAACGGTTCTTTTGTCATTCATTCGAGGAGAAAACCCATGCACGGTATTGGTCCCATTTCCCCCGACTCCCTCGGGGGAGGTCTCGTGATTCTATTTACTCTGGCCGCGATCGTGGGCTCAACGTATTTCTACGGAAGCTGCACGGTTGGATTGGGAAAAGAAAAAAAATCCCGCTTGAGAAAAATCCTTTCGGTCCTGAACCACATTTTCCTTATCATCCCGACGACTGCCGGAGTAAAGATGTTTCTCATCTACTCATGTATCGTTGTATCGACCTCTTCATGAACAGGGGCAGAATCGTTTTCACCTGGGGCCCGTATATCGGGTCCCAACCATTTTTTGTTCGTAAGATTTTGTTGTTTTGAGCAACACGGAAAAAGGCATACGAGTTGGATAGGACAACTAGAAGCCCTCCCCAAAAAGAAGGGCCCCAAAAGTACTTTCGAAAGACCACGCAAGATAAGCAGTCACCGACGATGTATTTGTTCGTCTTGCGATAACTATGGCGGACAGGCCTCGCCCTTAGTAAAAAAAATCTGCACAAATCAAATAGATTCTTCTGGTTTACCAGGCGTAGTTTTCGTTCAGCCTCAAGTAGTCCGTCTTTCTCGCTCCGCGATTAATTAAGCATCGTCAAACAGCTTCGCCGGACAAGCTTCTCCCCTTCCTACTGTAAATTCTTGCACCACCAGGGTAGATTCTTCTGGTTTACCAGGCGTAGTTTGCGCTCAGCCTCAAGTAGTCCGTCTTCACTACGTTACGCCGGACAGGCTTCTTTTTCCGACTCACTTCGTTCGTCGCAAACGAAGCCTGGAGCCGCCTTCGGGATTTGAACCCGAGACCCCATCCTTACCATGGATGTGCTCTACCACTGAGCTAAGGCGGCGAAAAGTTGAAAAATTTAGGCTGGAGAGAGTTTAGAGCGAGGAACAAAAAAGTCAAAGCCCAAAATGTTTATTATCGTTTGGTGGGAATTGCCTTCAAAAAGAAAAAAGAAGAAAATCACCAAGAAAAGAATAAATGAAGTAATTATGGCTGAAAAGTGTGATATCCACAAAGACGAAATGTGTTCTTCTCCAGTCGAAGAAAAAGCCGCAAAAGAGGCTTTTTCTTCAGAACTAGAGCATCAAGAAAGAGAAGTTCTAGAGAGGGAAATAGTCAAAGTTGAAGAAGTGGTCATTTCAAGTATCTCAGATATTTTTCTCTATAAAGAGAGCGTTAACAAGGTCAGAAAACTGATAGCCGAAGCCAAAAAAAAGATGCTCCACAAAAGATTTCCAAATCTAGAAGAAAGATTGAGGGCGGCTTATTTTACGAATCCTGATTTTTTTCAGAAAGAAGAAACTCTGTCGCTTCAGGCTCGCCAATGGAAGGGGCTGAGGCAACTTTATGGAAACGATATTCTGGGGGCATTACCCTCTGAGGTACAGGCTTACACATATCAAGATCCCCGAAAATTGAATTCCCTAAGAGGATTTCACGTCCCTCACACAAATGCGATTTTTCTTGATCGAAATTTTGCCACCCAGGCCACAAAAAATAACGAACTATCCCATGTGGTTATCTTTCGAATCTTAGAATCACTACCACCCGATCAAAAAACCGAAGTCCAAAAGAGAGTGGTCGAAATTATAAAACAAAAGGTCACCTCAAATTATCCACAAGCGGCAGAAAAGCTGACTACTTTTGAACAGCTCGACGAAATGCTCTCTGATGCGGCTGCCATGGCGGTCAATTCTGAAGAAACAATTGATCGTATAAAAGATAATTATGGGAATACTCCAAAAGGATACGTGTTTACCGTAGAAGTTCTGAAGATAATTCAGGAAAGAGCTCCAGAGGAAATCCTGTCCGAATACTTAAGATTGGGGCAAGAAATAAGAGATACCATTCTCGAAACCAAAGCCCAGGTCCAAAAAAACTAAAAAAAGCGGAGGCCCCAACATGAGTGGGGACTCCGCAGAAAGGCATCGGCTCTTTGGGGAGGAGAGCGATCAGAGGAAAAACAGCACATTCAGTTTCGGCAGGTTGGTCTTGTAGCAGAGATAGGAAATCAAGGTCATCTTCACCTTGTGGAGCGGCCATACCATAACCACCTCACCGGGCTGAAGACGAAGCTTGGTTTCTCCCAGGTCAAGAATGATGGGGTCAGTTCCCGAAAGCCCCCCCAGAGTTATGGATCGAACAGACTCCCCATCAGAAAGAGCAAACTGAATATTCATCGCCCTCTGGGCCGAGGGGCGTTGAATCTCAAAAAGTCCTCGATTGAGATCATCCAAAGGGGGGAGAGGCTTTCCATCGAGCCCCGTTCCAGCAATGGTAATGTCCATCATCAATCATACTCCTCTTTTCTAAGCCGCTTTAGGTTCGAACCGATCCGGCTCGAAACCCCAAAAACAGCAATGGTTATGGTCACTTCGACCGGAGATTACAAACCCAAAGACACTCAGAAAAAAACGGGCCTACGAAAAGAACATACGCACCACATCATTGAAGGTGACCATCACAATCAATCCCATCAAAACCGCAAAACCCGCATAATGAAGCGCGCCTTCCCACTTGGGGTTGGGCCTTTTGCCCATCACAAACTCCAACACCTGAAACACAAATCGCCCTCCATCCAGCGCCGGAAAGGGCAACAGGTTAAACACCGCCAAAGAGATCGAAAGCAGCGCTCCGAGTTTGAGCAGCGCAAAGATTCCTCCCGGCATAATTTTATGAGTCACCTCAGCAATTCCCAAAGGTCCGGCAATGCCCTCGGGCAAAGACGATTCTTTGAAGAGAGAAACCGGGATTTCTCCGACTTTTTTTACCACTGCGACTGATATTCGCGCCGTTTCGGTCGTGGCAAATACCATCGCTTCCCCGAGAGGGAGCTGGATCGTCTGCATATCTAGGATTTTTCGTTTTCCATTTTCATCCGGGTCGGTCATGGTGACCACGCCAGATTTTTCGGCGGCCAAAATGTCTTCTTCCGAAAGCAGTATCGGATGCGTTCCCCGCCAAAACAAGACGGTTAAGATCACCATTGCGGCCACAAAATTCATCGCTACCCCCGCCAGCGTTACAGCCATGCGTTTCCACAAAGCGGCCGACTGAAAACTGCCCGGATCATTTTCATGGGCTTCGTCTTCCATCATCTGCACATATCCGCCCAACGGCAGAGCACGCAGGTTGTATTCCACCCCGTCCTGGCCCTTCCAGCCAAAAACTCTTTTTCCAAAGCCCACCGCAAATTCATACACCGTGATCCCACAAGCCCGAGCCATCGCAAAATGTCCCCATTCATGCACGATCACAATACCAGAGAAAACGAGGAGAAAAGCGAGCGTAGAAAAAACAACATCGGAGAGACTCCACAAGAAGGCAAGAAACGAGAGGATTATGTCCATGGCCAGAAAGTTAAAGGTTTGATCTGTTCCCCAAAGGTATACGCGATGAACCGGGTTTAGGCAAGGGAATCAGGAGGTGAAATAAATGAAATGTTCCCGAAGTTCACACGAAACAAGGACTTGATAAGTAGAATATGATTAACAGAGTGAGAACGAGGGATCTTCCATATTTGGACCACCAACAAAGAACGACCATCAAAAAATAATTCCGCTTTGCCTCCACAAAAAATCGAAGATCCTTCGTAATTTCTCTAGAAACAAGTGCTCTCCAGAAAAAAACGCTTCAAAATCACTTCAGGAACATTTCAATAATCATTTCATTGCCAAGACAAGTTCTCTCAGCTTGCTTTCCACATCATCGGCTTTGACCACCGCGGTCGCGACCAAAAAGCCCTGAGCGCCCAGCTCGAGAGAGACTTTTACATCTTCGGTAGTGGCCACGCCCGCTCCCACCAGAACGGGAATCCCTCGTGCTCGATCTACCGATTCTTTAATGGAAGCTGGATTTTCGGTAGCAACAGAAGCAGCCGAAGTAGATCCAATCAATTCCGGCGGTTCAAAGGCCAAAAAGTCTGGCTCAAAGCCCGAAAACTTTTCGATTTCATCGGGGTCTTCGGCACAAACCAGACGCAGCAAGCTCGCTTTCTGAATACAAGCGGCTGTTGGTTCTAATTTCTCAGGATCAATTCGTCGTTCAGAATGATTAATCATCGCGCCAATCGCGCCACTCTTTCGAATTCCCTGCGGAAGAATATGCCCGGTGCAGTTTCCGTAGTCAATGGGGTCGGCATGCTGTCCAAAAACAGGAATCTTGACCTGACTCGCCACGCGATACAAATCCAAACTCGGGACGGCCACCCCAATACTCATCCCGGTCTCTTCGGCCACTTTTTCGTGGATCTTGGCCATTTTTACGGCGTTTGCGCCGGTAGCCTGTTCAAAGTTTTTGAAATTGGTGATGAAAATGGGAAGGGGAAGCATGAGAAATACAGTTAACAACAAGGAACCGAGAGAAAAAAAGGGCTCCTGTAGGCCGAAAATGTACGGGAAAAAGAGGGCTAAGTCAATTATTTGCAGGGCAAAATTGTTCTGGGGAGAAGTAGAGAATTGACAGAAATGGAAGTGATGATTAAGTTCGGAGGCAGTGAAAAACTCAATGATAATTACGATCATTGAAGGTTTATCCGCTGTTTGACAGGACGGAAGGAAAAGGGAATGCGCTGGACAAGATATTCACAAATTCTCACACCAGAAAGGTGGTTTGAAATACCGGGAACGGAATTGCAGATCATCAAATACCACGTCGATGAGAGAGGAGACTTTATCAGGCTGAGAAGAAGGGGGGAAACCCTGTTTCACATTTTTTCCAATGGGAGCGAGGTTCCCCACATGCCGAGCGTGCCAGAAAGACTGGAGAGGCAGAAGGCCGGGGAAGGACTTGGTCCCTCGATTTCGGCCGATGAAATACTCATGGAAATAGGGGGAGGGTGGAGAAGATTTGATCAGGAAACTCAAGAAGTAATTGGGTATCCCCTTGAGCAATTCAGAGTTCACACAAGATTTGGAGTGGTTTCGATAGAAGCTGATCTCGAATTAACGCTGGCTAAACAGCATTATTACACCCTCAACGAAGCGGCCAATTATCGGGTAGCTCTTGATCCCGCATCGGATAGATTCGATAAGCGACTTCTGCCTCAAAAGTGGCATAAGATTCCTCGAACAACGCTAAGAATGTGCCTAAATTTCAACGGCTACAGACATGGAGAGCTGAGAATTAAGCAAGGCGAGGAGATAATTGTTTGGGCTCAGGCCTGCTCAAGAGAATGTCACAAAGGCCTCTGGAAATACGGAGATCGTCCACAGGGGGGAAGGTTTTCTACTTTTTACATCGAAACCGAGTTTGGCGTGCTCCACATTGAGCCAAACGAACTCATTTCAAGATGGATGTGGAATCCTATTCCTGGGAAATGGGGGTTTGTAAAAAGAGACATGAAAGGTTTTCGGGTCTATCTCATCTAAATTGGCAGGCCCCCCTCGCTCCTTCCGTTATGAGCGGCAACAGATGGCTTGTTGTCGCTCTGCTTTTTTGGGAACCAAAAGAAATATTTCCTCATCTAAAATACAGCCCAAAAAAGAAGAATCCTTTTCGGTCCAAATTTATAGTGGCGGAGAGAGAGGGATTCGAACCCTCGGAGACGTTGCCGCCTCAATGGTTTTCAAGACCATCGCTTTCGACCACTCAGCCATCTCTCCGTCGTCTCGTCGTCGGTGACTTCATATCTTCCGTTGTCTTTTCGCTGCGCTACAAGAAAACTAAAGATATTTCGTAACCTTCTCCTCTCCCCAAAAAGTCTTCGCATACGCTCCGACTTCTCGGGTCCCCCTTTTCCTTGGGGGGGAGAATACTACTGTAAAACAACACACAATCTGTATTGCTTGGGGATTTTAGGGGGAAAATAGGCTTTGACAAGTAAATATTTATCAGAGTAAAAGAAGCGCCGCCGGCGAGAAAGCCGGCGGGCTTGAAGGAAGGATTGTTCAGGCGGGGGCGGGATGGGTTACGACCGGAGGGCACCACGGAGGGTTGATTCGGTGAAGTCCCAGACTCGGCGAGCGTCTTCGGTGGCATCCACGATCCAGAAGATTTCGTCATTATCTCCATCACTGGAGGTGGCCCCATTTTCGCGGGCGAAGTTCATGAGAGCCTCCAGGTCCGCATCTGACGGGGTGGGGCTTTTGTCGTCGGCCTCAATCACCACGACATACTTGGGATTGCCATTGGGAACAGGGGTGTTGTCTACGTACATCGGTACCTCCAAACAAAAATGAAAGAACAATTCCTGACCAGCGGCCAGAAATGCTTCTTTCGAGGAAAAAACAGATTCATAGCGGCTAGATGGATTAATTTTACAATAAAACAAGAAAAAGTCAAAAAAATTAAACCTTTCTTATTCTTCAGAATTCCTCTGATCCCAGGAGGCAAAAGAGAATCACTAAAACGAGCATCAGGTTGCTAAATGAAGCAAAAGCTTCGTCTCCCACGCTCTTTGTTTTTCCGGATCTTTTCTCACGCCTACACCATTTTGGTAACAATGAACCATCATTTCCATCGCAGAACCCAAGCCTTGCTTAGCAGAACGTTGATACCAACGAAAAGCTTTTTCCTCGTCTTTATCCAGACCATTCCCTTCAAGATAGTATTCCCCCAAAAAGTGTTGTGCGGAGGCATGCCCCTGGTAGCCTGCCTTTTTAAACCAATAAAAAGCCTTATCCCTTTCTTTTGTAAATGTGTGATAATAGTAGCCCAAATCAAATTGTGCCTGATCATAACCAGATTCTGCCTCTTGTTCATATCCCGACACAGCCTCTGCCGTAGCATCAAAAATATAGGTGAGCCTGTGTTTTTCTTTGTAATGGAGTAGGTAGTTAAGTGATTCAGAATGACCATGATCTGCCGCCACATTAAACCACTTCAACGCTTGATCGTGATCCTCTCGGCGAAAAAAGTGAAGACCCAAGCTATATTGAGAATTTCGATAGCCCTGTCGAGCTGAGCACTCAAGCCAAGAGAGCGCTTGGGATTCATTTTTCTCTGTTCCATGACCTTCTTCATAACATCGAGCAAGATGATACTGCCCTTCGGCGTTACCCTGAAGAGCCGCCTGTTCAAACAAATGAAAAGCTCTTTGTTTGTCTTCTCCAACTCCCACGCCCATTAAATAAACCTCTCCAAGGGCACTCTGAGCATAGGGGTTATTTCTGGAATCCGCTTGACTCCTGACTTCTTCAAGGGCTTGTGAATCACCAAGATGAATAAAATAGATCAAGAATCGGAATCTGTGGTATTGAAAAGTATCGAGTAGTCGTGACAGTCTTTCGTCTCCTTCATGAAGTGCTAAGAGGGATTGCAAATCCTGATAAAATCGTTTCGAAGCATCTTCTACCCCTTTGTAAGACCTCCGATCTTTTTTATCCAGTGTAGCACCATTTATCGCCTCTGAAAGACGATGCACAAGGGGGGCTGTTTGGTCCGTTCCCGAGAAGTCTTGAGCATCCTCAGCCTCAGTTAATATGCAATCTTTATCTACAAAAGGAGAATGAAGCTCAGCTAATAATGGTGCCATAAGAGTGAATAATATATTTAACGAGTTAGGTTTTACACAAAAGAGCAAAGAAGTCAAGTTGTTGAGGAGGACTGTTCAGTCATAGGGGCGAAGTTATAGATTAAGAGGGAAGATTGCAGTTGACAAAAGGGGGAAAAAGATCAAAAGAGAGTTAGTAATTAATGCAGATGAAATACTCTCTAGACCTAATGACCGAATCAGAAAGCCCTCAAATTGTTATGAGGGAGGCCGTCTCAGAAGACTATCGAGAAATACATAAGAGGTGGGGCCAGTTAGACGCGCAACTGTTTTTTACCAGAGCCAATTGCTACTGGGCGATCAGAGATGAAGAGGGAGAAGTGGCTACCAGGTCACATGGAAATGGAGTTGATAGACGGTTGATTTATGAGGAATTATCTGATGTAAATGGGAGTTATACCAGAAAAATATTTAATGACATCCCACCAGCCCAAAGAGCGTACTATGCGGCTAGGGCCGGAATAACGATTGAAGCATTAGAAGAAGCAACAGGGCCATTAGACAAATAGTTTTTCACGAAGGTGCGAATTTAGCAGGCCTTTACAGGATTAAGAGAGGTCGATTTGGTAAAAAAAAGAAATGCCGCCGGCTTTGTTGCCGGCGGGCTGTTGAAGGGATGTCTCAGGGCTCAGATCGCAGAGCGAGGTAAAGAGAGTCAGCCGAATAGGCTCTGAGTTGGTGTGGAGTATGGGTCCCATCTTTGCACCAAAAAGTTTCTTCACCTTTATTGAGCGAGACCGCACCACCTTCACGAGCAAAGGTGGCTAGTGCCTGGATCTGATGTTGCGTCGGAGAAACATGCAGATCGTCGGGCTGAATGACAACCACACACGGCACGTTAAGAGCTGGGGCAGGCTCTAACAACATGGAGGGCTCCTATCACAAGACGAGAAGAAAGAACAAATCCCCCTAAAAGCGAGAATTATTCTTTCTCAGAAAAAAGTAAGTCATTCGCTCTTAGTTCGCTTTTAATAATTAAAAAAAGAAAAAAGTAAACACTTCAATGCTCTTTACTCTCGACTCTTCACTCTCTACTCTTTACTCATGCTTGTTCCCGCCTTCGACTTCCTCAACGGCCAACTGTCTCGTCTTCATCAGGGAGAATTCGATTCACCCATCGATTACGACCACATCGATCCTTTTGCTCGGATCGAGCAATATGTTCAAGAAGCCGGGGTAACTATGATTCATCTGGTAAACCTAGACGCCTCGCTCAACCCCGGAGCCGACGACAAAAGTGCCCAACGAATCATCGAGATTATCAAATCCGTGCCCGAAAATGTAATCGTGGATGTGGGGGGAGGGATTCGAGGCGAAAAAGATATTGCCCGCTGGTGTGGAGTACGCCCAAATGTTCGGGTCAGTCTGGGAACCTGGGTTTTCAGAACCCCTTCTGAAGACGTGGAAAAAGTGGTGAAAACTTTTGGATCTGATCGTTTGAGTGTGGATCTGGCGATGATCGAAAACGGAATGATTGGGGTCAAAGGCTGGACCGAAAGTGGGGGAATGAGCTTTGATCAAGCAGTAGAGTATGTTTTTAAACTGGGATTTCGACACGCCATCGTCACCGACAAATCCAAAGACAATTCCGGCCTAGGACCGAATTGCGACATCGCCGAAAAAGTGATGCAGCAAGAAATCTACACCGTCATATCTGGAGGCGTAGGGAATATCGAACACCTAAAAGCGATTGTTCACCGTTTTCAGAATCATCCCAAAAAAGAATTTCTCGAAGGGGTGATCACCGGGCAGGCGCAGCTCAAGGATCCGGAGTTAGTAAAAAGGGGGCAGGAAATCTTTTTTTAACTTTCCCAAAAAATCCCTAAACTAAAGGGTGAAAAATAAACCCCCAAAAAAATGGCCGATCCGGTTACGCCCCCTGCCGATAATAGTTCTGAAGAAGAAAACAAAAAAGATCCCACTCCAGAGACAGAGGCCACGCCAAATCCCGAAGCTGAAGTGCCAAGTGAAGCCGACACTTCGCCAGAAGAAGCGACCGCTCCAGAAGTGGCGGAAGAATCCGCAGCTACAAATGAAGCAGAAGTGAACGAGAAGACAGAAGAACCTTCACCTGCAACAGAAGAAGTCTCAGAACCGGACAAATCAGAAGTAACCGAACCGGGCCCGCAAGAGGCCGCGGAAACCGAACCCGAATCTGAAAAGGTGGAGGAAGAAACCCCTGAGCCAGAAACATCTACCGAAGAACCTGAACCAACCGCAGAAGAGGAAGCCACACCAGAACCAGCGGTCGAAGAAACCACAGAAGAAGTAGTTTCCGAGGAAGCCCCAACCAAAGAGTCTACTCCCGAAGAAGAACCCACCCAGGAGCCAGAAACCCCTCCTGTAGTTTCAGAAGAAGCAGAACTGGCCCCCGAAGAAGCGCCAGGAACAGAACCCCAAGAAGAAGTAGTTGAACCGGAACCAGAAACCGCAGAGCCCCCCCAAGAAGAAATAGGAGCCTCTCCCGCCCCAGAAGCCGGAGCCGCTCCCTTGGCCTCGGCCATAGGCCAAGAACTCTCCATCCAATCCACCCCCGACAGCGTGGATGCGTCGGCAACGGGGCACTATCCCATTTCTCGAATATTCCTTCGTTTTTTTGCCGGATTTGGCGCCGGACTAGCCGGAACCATGGTCTGGGGGCTGATTTTGTTCTTGTTCTGGTCCGTAGTCGGAGACGTACTGTCGCCCTCCGATGTAGAAACCTCCGAATTTGGAATCACCCTGACGGTCAAAAAAACCCACCCGCTCTTTCTCTACGTAATGGTGTTTGCCGTCTTCATGGCCACCTTGGTCGCCAACTTGAGCCATAGTTTCATCATGAGCGTGATGGAAGAACGCTACCACGCTCGATCGACCACCCTCACGCACGTGTTTTTTGGATCGTTGATCATCCTCTTTTTCTTCCTTCCCGCCTACATGCTGGGAGCGGGAATGTTTGGTCCTACCGGAATCGGAGTAGCCGCCCTGCTGCACATCGTCTGTACGGCGCTCTTCGCCTTTTTCGTCCTCGAGATTGTGGCCGGAACCAAGCATCTGTTGGTGCATGTATACGGAGCCATTCTGGGAATCGCCCTTTTCTTTTTCATCGGAAACGTCTTAGCCGGTGGCAACACCACTATTGCCAGTTTCTTGCTGCTGCCTTTATTGCTCGGGGTTTTTGGCGGTGGAAACGGGATTGCCGAAGGCGTTTATCACTGGATTTCACAGACCTACTCCAACGATTTCCTTCACACCGAAAAAGTGTACGGAGGGGATTATGGACAAGACGAAGACGTTGCCGACCTGGCCGACCCGGATTTGTAATTACCATTTGATCTCCCTATACTACCCCCCGCGATGCAAAAAATATCCCCTCAAATCTGGCTGAGTTTTACCCTGGCTTTGGGGACGTTTGTTTTGGGATCAGATTCCCTTGTTTTCGCGCAAAATACCCTGATCACCGACGCCGATAACCCCTCCGCTATTGGAGGCGCCACTTCGGCCTGGGGAGGATCCCTTCGGCAGGCTATCTTGGCCACCATCAACTTTTTCCTCTATTTCCTCGGAGTAATCGCTACCGGAATGGTGATCTACGGAGGCTATCTCTACATTACCTCGATGGGAGAAGACTCCAAAATGGAAGAAGGAAAAAAAGTACTTACCTATGCGGCGATCGGAATCATCATGATTCTCCTCTCGTTCGCGATCGTCAACACCATTACCAACCTCGGAAGCGGAGACCGAAACCAGACGTAGCCACCCACGTACTCGTGACATCTACACGATAGCCCCCTAAGTCTTAATCTTAACTCTTTTACTTTTCCTAGGTTCGAGCACACTCCCGCCTCTTTTTAGTCGAGTTTTTCTTCTGTTGGTGCCGGGGGAACCCTATCCAACTCTGGAAGACCGTTCCATTTTTTCGTCTGCGCTTCGCCGTCCTTTCCCTTATACCAAGGGAAAGGACCAGTAAAAATTCTACTTCAAACAGAGAAGCCCTCTCTCCTGTCCGCCGTAGTGGTGTAATTACTTTGAACGAGAGAGAAGGGGGATGGTCTAATAGAGGAGGGCGCCCGAAGCGTTGAAGTAAATAAAGAACTCTCGTCCAGAGGCGGGAGAGTTCCCGGCACCAAAAAGAGGAGCTGATCTATTGTGCCGGAGCAGCCGTTGTATCCTGGTCCGCAGGTTTCTACGAAAACAGTAGAATCCCCCTGAGCAGTTGTATCAACTTCCACAATAGGAAAAAAGAAGCCGGGCTATTCCCCGCTCCTTCAAGTGTATTTCCATCATTGTTAATTAGTAATTGTTAATTGATAATTGCCATTACTCTTTGTTCACAAGTTCAAAAGATCAAAAGTTCCTAAAGCACTTTCTTCCGCTTCCCTCGCCACACCAATATCAAAATCGCCACCACATCAAACACCTGGTTCCATCGCACCAGATCAAAGACGAGTTCAACCTTGTCGCCGTACAAAAACTGCAGCAAAAAGTCGGCAATAAAAAACAAAAGTCCCACCCGAATAGCCAGTTTTTCAGGCGTTTTTTCATACCCCTTAGCGCGCCGAGAAGACCACACCAAGAGCCAGAAATGGATCAAAAACGAATACAGGGGAATCGGGTGAACGGGGTTGAGGATGTCCACGCCAAAGGTTTCGTACTGAACCCCCCAGGGAAGGGAGGTCTCGGTTCCGTACACCGCGCCCGAAACAAAAGCCGCGATGTCCACGATAACCATCCCGATCAGGAACGGTTTAACCGCCATATCCAGCCACTGAGAAAAGGCATATCCGTGATGTTTTAGGTCCCAGCGGGCATAGAGCAACAAGCCCAGCATCGCTCCATAAAAATTAATTTCCCCCTCCCAAAAGGCAAAGAAGAAGTACCAGTCATGCTGCGTCAGGATTTCTGGGTGCAGCGCCAAAACCACCAGTCGCCCCACCAAAACTCCCACCAAAAGCCACTTCCAAAAGTGATGCAGAAAAAAATCCACCAGCACACTTCGTTTGTGCAGCGTCAAAAAGAAGTGGTACGAGGCCAAAATAAAAGCACAGGCCACTAAAAACCCATAAATCTTGAGGCTAAAAATCCCAAAGTTGAGCTGGTAGAAATTCATGAAAGCAATGAACAATTAACATTTAACAATAATCAATTAACAGTATTGCGAAAATATACATGGAGGCAAGAAAAGTCCCCCTGCGAAGGGGGAAACAAACATTTATCCTCTTCAGATTTTTCAGAAGCCAAAAGAGGACCCTCAGATCCCAGAAGCGAAGGAGGGGGTTTTGGAGAATAATTCAAAAGAGGGGGAAGGGCCAGAAGCAAACATCACTTCTGGCCCTTCATTAAAGGCGGCGAGATCAACCCGGGAGGAACGAAACCATGAGCCCCACTCCGTCGATTTCGTAAAAAAGTACCCGCCCATTTTTGACGGGATAGATCATCGGTGACGGTGTCGAGCGGTAGAAAGGAAGTCTTGTCTCGACATCCTGGGATCGGTCTTTGATAAAAATGTTACTGAATCCAACGTGATTATAAACCCAGGGTTCGTATCGAACCGAGGTTTCTCCCTCATCGGGACCAATCAGCATCGCGGTCTGGAAGCAACGCAGTATGGTGGCCTGCCCCGGTTCGATATCGATTCGGGGAGGGCCGTCGTTGTAGTTATAGGGGAAGTTACTTCTGTTTTTTAGGGTTTCTGCGTCAAAGAAGGTGAAATGGAAACAGCTATCTCCAATCTGGGGCACACGCCCCGCCGAATCTTTCTGCTCCACGATCATGAAGACCGTGCCTAAAGGCGTCACGATATGGCGATGGGCCTTATCGACCCGTCCCGGTGAATTTGGGGTCTCTACGGTAAGCGAGATCTGGCTTTCCGTTTCATCCCCTATAAAGAGCGGGAGATTCTAATTGCGTTTCCCCAAAAGAGTTAATTGATCCCCAGGGGAAGCCTGAGCAACTTGTCCCACAAAGTTTTGTGAACGTAAGTCATAGAGGGCCATAAGTTTTATTTCCTTTTTCGGGTTAATCCTACGCAACCACTGGGTTTGCGCTTGTTTCACAAAGATATTTTGGGTCAAAGTATCAAACCCAAGGGCACATAGAATTGCAGTTTTTCAAAGAACTAGTATTAGTTACATGTTTTTAGTTGGGACGTCAATAAAAGGCGGGAACCCCTTGCTCTCAAGGCTTTTATCCGTAAATTGCTCATTACTAATTGTTCATTGTTAATCGGTTCCGATTTACAGTTTAACTCCACTCCTCCATGAACCTCAAAATAGGTATCGTCGGCCTTCCCAACGTAGGGAAATCAACTCTGTTTAACGCGCTCACCAAATCAACTCAAGCTGACGCGCAGAACTTTCCCTTCTGTACCATTGATCCTAATGTCGGGATTGTGGAAGTCCCCGACAAAAGAATTGATGCGCTGGTAAAAATCGCTCAGCCCGAAAAAACCATCCGTTCGGTCGTCGAGTTTGTCGACATTGCCGGCCTAGTAAAAGGCGCCTCCCAAGGGGAAGGGTTGGGGAATCAGTTTCTTTCTCATATTCGAGAATGTCAGGCGATCTGCCACGTATTGCGGGCTTTTGAGTCCACCGACATCCACCACGTATCCGGGTCGGTCGACCCCAAAAGAGACCTCGAGGTTATTCAGACCGAACTCGTCTTGGCCGACCTTCAGAGTGTCGACAAACAAATCGAAAGAGTCGTGCGAAAAGCTCGATCGGGCGACAAAGAAGCCCAGTCAGAGCTCGAGCTTCTCGAACGCAGCAAAGCGGTGCTCGAAAACGGAGACCCCGCTTCGAAAGTAGAAATCAAAGACGAAGAAGAATCCAAAATATTTGCGCGTTTCCAGCTGATCACAGCCAAGCCAGACATGGCCGTCGCCAATGTGGCCGAAGATGAACTCGCCACCTTCGACGAAGCCACCTTTCGTGCTCAGCATGCCATTCCCCCCCAGATTCCCGTCACACCCATTTCGGCCCAAGTAGAATCCGAACTGGCCGAACTAGACGAGGCCGAAAGCGCCGAATTTCTCAGTTCATTGGGCGTAAAAGAATCCGGGCTCCAGCAGCTCATCCACAAAGCCTTCGACCTGCTCGGACTAGAAAACTATTTCACCGCCGGAGAAAAAGAAGTCCGATCCTGGACCATCCGCAAAGGATCCACCGCCCCCCAAGCGGCGGGAGAAATCCACACCGATTTTGAACGTGGCTTCATCAAAGCCGACGTAATTGCCTTCGACGACTATATTGCCAACCAAGGCGAACAAGGCGCCAAAGAAGCCGGAAAATTGCGGTCCGAAGGAAAAGACTACATCGTAAAAGACGGAGATGTGATTCATTTTAAGTTTAATGTGTAACCGTAACCCTTGGTTTGCTGGGAACTCTCCCGCCTCTGGAAGGTACTTCTACTAGCAAGACAACGCTTTGGGCGCCCTCTCTTATAGCAAGAGAGGGCTTAGATGTTCGAAACGATGTAAACTTCGGTCCTTCCTCTTGTTATAAGAGGAAGGACAGCGAAGAAGTAACACAAAAGTGGATGCAGCTTCCAGAGCCGGATGGAGTTCCCGGATCAAACTCTAGAAGTGTACCTGAGCCGGAGCAGGGTTGTACCCTGCTCCGCAAGTTTCTAGTAACCCAGCAGAACTCCCGGAGTGGAAAAGGTTCCTGTCACACAAAAACATAAGAAGCCGGGCACAGCCCCGCTCCTTCGGAGGTTTCCGTTTTGTTGGCGGGAGAGCTCCCCCCAAACAAAAAAATAGCTCGACGCTACCACTCCAACGTCCCTCCCGTCTGATATTCCGTCACGCGAGACTCGAAAAAGTTTTTTTCTTTCGAAAGATCAATCGCTTCACTCATCCACGGAAAAGGGTTTTCTACATTGTATTGCGGCTCCAATTTGATCCGCTCAAGCCGTCGATCGGCAATGTGCTGCATGTATTGCTCAAACAGATCCGAGTTAATGCCCAAAATTCCTTTCGGGAAACAGTCTTTAGCAAAAATAGTTTCCAGTTCGACCGCTTTATCAATCGCTCCATAAATTCTTTTTTCCAGTGCCGGATCCCACAAATGGGGGTTCTCCTGACGAATATGGTGGATCATATCGATCCCAAAATTCATGTGCATCGATTCATCCCGCATGATGTACTGGATCTGTTCGGCTGACCCCACAAGCTTGTTCTGGCGCTGAAAACTCAGCACCACCGCAAAACTGGTATAAAAGAACAACCCTTCACAGATCACATAAAACCCAATCAGGTTTTCCAAAAACTTTCGGGCATTTTCGTCCGACGCGGTGGTGAAATTCTCGTTCAGCACGCCAATAGAAAAATCCAACAGCAGATTATCTTTATTTCGAATCGAATCGACTTCTCGGTACATATTAAAAATCTCTCCTTCATCCATCTCCAAACTCTCCACCATATACTGGTAGGCATGAGTGTGGATAGCTTCTTCAAAAGCCTGCCGCAGCAAATACATTCGGCATTCAGGACTGGTGATATGTCGGTAGATCGAAAGGACCAAATTATTCGCCACGATCGAATCTCCCGTCGTAAAAAATCCCATCACCCGCTTAAACGCCAGTCGTTCATCTTCGCTCAGGCCATTGGGATCTTTCCATAGCTCAATATCTCGCTGCATCGAAATCTCGGTTGGCAACCAGTGGTTCGCATTCGCGTCCAGATACGCATCCCAGGCAAACTTATGTTTCATGGGCGACAACTGCACTACATCGGCTTCATCCGATCCGTTAATAATCCGACGATCATTCACGTTCACCCGCTGATAGGTTTTGGGAATGGGTTTGATAAAAGAATTGTGATTGGCATGAGGATCCACCGCCGCAGGAGCCGGAGAAACCGGGTCTGGTTTGGGCATTGTATTTGCCGGGGGAGGAGTAGGCGCCGAAGCCACCGGAGGAACCGGTGGAGGGGGCGTGACTGATCCAGAAGCCCCAAAAACCGGCGCCGGATTCACCGAAGACGCAGGTGGTACTGGGGGAGCGGGGGCAGGTCGAGCCACACCAGCGCCCGTCCCTGGGTTTACACTTCCGCCCACCGGAGATCCCCCCGTCGGAGGAATAGGAGGCGGCGGGAAACTGGTGGAAGGGGTATCGGGTTTTGATGAGGGCTGAACTTGAGGGTTGAGGTCGACCATTTTTATCAATTAACTGTTAACAATTAGAGTTTTTTTGAATCATGAAGCATGAATAATGAATTATGGAACGGAACAGCCAAGACAGCTCCTTCATGCCTTATCATTCAGGGCTTAAAATGTCCGTTTTTTTGACAGTATATCCGCTCAAAAAAACGTCACAAAAGCCACAGACCTTAGTCTGCAAGAAAAAAGAATTGAGAAGCAAGAACCTCCCCCATGATTCATAATTCATAATTCTTAATTCATTTTTATTTTTGCGTCGAAATGGTAGCGGGGAAAAGCTGAGGGTCAAGGAAAGTCAAAAAAGCCTGGGGGGGGAGACCAATCTCCTCGAAACACACTTTTAGGGGAATGAGAACAATTGACAAAGGCCGGGAAAAGTACTAGAATCAAAGAAGGATTTATAACCCTCTTTCCATAATGGTAGATAATGCCCCAGAATCAGCAGAAATTAAACAAGCAGATGCCAATCGAGCCTATAATGAATGGCAGACCCTAGAGGTCACAGCTGAGGAGGACCTCCTCCTTCCAGGAGAAACCACAAAGGTAAAAGTGTTGGCTGAGTATTCTAGTCTCGATGAAATAGAAGTAGCAGATGCTCTTGCAGACCTAGAAGAGATCCTCATCCAAAAAATGAGAGCGATAGGAGAAGGCGGAATAGCGCATCTAAGATATCGTATTATAGAAGCCTCCAAGCCTTATATTTGGAGCAATGACGCGCCAAACGATCGTCAGGCAGAGGCTCGGTTCAGAGAAATTGCTCTTGATTTTCCAGCTCTTGTAGCCGACTTGGCAGAGAGAAATCAAAATCACGCAGAGAGATTGGGGTACGCAGCCTAAAAGGAAGCTTAAGCTGATTAGCTTTCTTTTACCGACGCTCTCCATACTTCTCCAAATCCCTGCCCTCGATATCCAACATTTCGGGCGATCATATTGAACAACGAAACATCGATTTGTTCATCAGTTCTTAGTGTCTCTGGGAGAGCAACCTGACCTTTCTCACTTCGGTCCATAAGTGTGTCGTAGTATCGTGAAAATTCGGCAAGTGGCTTTATCGAAGCAGAATTCTCTGGGGTGCCCTGCAATCTCTGCTGTCGAGCAAAAGAATCCGCCGAATCACGAAGCCCCCTGAGGAGGGACGCTTTATAGAGATTAAAAACTCTCCCATTTTTCCAGTGGTCTGGAACCAAATGAGGGTTGGCGGTTTCATTGTAGTGGGCAAATCCCCGGACATCGTGTACTTTTCCGTCAATATCATCTCGAACGAGTCTTCTATTAGAAACACTAAATCCATTTAAGAAATCCTCCATTAAGTAGATAAATCGTTGAGTTGAAAAAGCTCTATCTCCACGAGCCTTACCGGTCGTTTGATTCTCTTCATGTAAAAAACCATGTTTATTTTTGTCATAGGTGGGTGAGGAGTCTCGGTGCTTACTATAAAGGAGGTATTTACCGACAAATGTTTTGTTTGGATATAGTTTTGTAAAGGTATCCTGAATACTGCCATGAAAACCGCTGTCAACAACGAACACATCGCTCGCTTCCTCAAATTTATTCTTTTTTAAGTAGTCATCCAGTTTGGCTTTGTAACCCCGAAACTGATCTCTGGATCTAAATTCTTTTACCTTTCTCTGGGTGCCTGGTTCTCGAGCTATTCCCATATCAGCAAGGACTTTTCCCGATACCGCGCGAGAAACATTAATATATCGAATGCGATCAACTGACATTCCTGGGTATAGGTCAGGTCTTTTAGCCAGAAGTTCTTTCATCATTACATAGGAAGAAATTCCATCACGTCCCATACAAAAAATTACACCATTCTTTTTTTGAGAAGCCTCACGCAGAGTATCGTGAGACCATTTAGCCAGAGCGGGACCGAACTTCTCCCTTCCAATTTCATAAGCCCGGAGAGCGGATCTTTCAATATCAGGAGTTAATTTGTTTTTTAGTCTGGGTCTGTTTTTGGGACTGAAATAATCCTGGATGAATTCTTTCATCTGACCGGTCTGATACTTTTTTTGGAAGGCTCCTACCTTTTGAGCGTACCCGGCGGTATTAGGGTTGAGTTTATCAAGGAACTGTCCACTATTTTCTTTTCCAAAACTAAGTCGAATAGCCTGGAAGCCCGCATTTTTGGCGCCTTTGAAGTCAGCATCATAAGCATCTCCAACATGAGCAATTTGCTCTGGTTTTAAACCGAGTTTTTTGGCAACAATTTCAAATCCTTCCTTCTGGATAGGAGATTTTCTATAACCAATGTCTGAACTAGCCACCACAAAATCAAGGTGTCGCATAAGACCAATTTTTCTCAAAGAAGCCTCGGTCTGTTTTTGGCTAAAAAAGGTATTAGAGTAAACCACCACCTTTTTTCCCGATTGTTTCAACTCCTTGAGCGTCTTTTGTGCTCCAGGCATGGCAAGAATAGTTTCCAGCTCAACACGGTAAATGTCAGTTTCAAGGTCTCGAGCCACTTTTTTGACGGCCCTTTTATCGAGCGAAACCTTGTTCTCTTGAGCGACTCTCGAAACAATCTTTTCCAGGGCTTCATGCGCTTTAAAATCAAGACCTGATTTCTTAGACTCCTTTTTCATTTGATTCCAAATGTCATTTCGGATTTTTTTGTAAACTTCTGGAGAGACAGAGATCTTATGTTTTTTAAGAACATCAGAAGCCCCTTTAAACATTTGAGCATGACGTTCAGAAACCCCTGAGTTCCAGATTCCTAAAGTATGCATGAAATCAAAAGATACCGCTTTTACATCGGGATTATTTTTCAGTGAGTTCAATATTTCAGGAAGCGATTGAACTTTTTTGGGAAGATCCACCTTAACCGGCGCCGCTTCTTTTGCAGAAGTTTTATTACTTTCTCGAGCAGATTCACGGGTAGAGGCTCGTTTGGTTTTTGAAGCTGAATGACTCAAGTGGGTAGTCAGACGAGTTGTTCCCCCAGCAGAAATTCGTTTCGAGGGGCTCTCTGAACTGTTTCTTTCGCTTTCAGAGGTGCGAGAAGATTCCCGTTCAGAGTTGCTTCTGGCTTCATCTTCAGATCTACGAGAAGCCTCCCGGTCCGAGGCTCTACGAGATTCTCTGCCAGAGTATCGCGCAGACTCCCGGCCCGACTCTCTGCCTGATTCCCTTCCCGATTCTCTGGCAGAGTATCGCGCAGACTCCAGACCGGATTCTCTTCCTGATTCTCTGGCAGAGTTTCGCGCAGACTCCAGACCAGATTCTATCCCTGACTCCCGTGCAGACTCTCGGCCGGACTCTCTTCCAGAAGTTCTTTCTTCTTCTCCCCCCATAGCACCAGGCTTCACCTTTCTCAGTGATCGAAAAGTAAGCACTCCCCAAACACTCGACAGGGTCTGTGAAGCAGCCCACCCCACAGTACTTCGCAAAAATTTTCCCCCCGGAACTTTTTCCACCACATCCCCAATAGCCTTTGCCGACTTTGCCCCCCAGTTATCGATTGTGCCCAATCCCTTTCCAATAAAAGCACCAGGCTTTGTTTTTCCCAAGACATTGGCTGTTTTTTGTCCGAGCTCCCCGAGTTTTCGAAAAGGCCAAGTAATTCCTCGTCCCACTTTTTTCAGACCCTTCATAATTTTTCCTCCATTACGCAGCCCCGTAATTCCCGCTCGGATACCTAACTTTGCCTGCATTTTTCCAGCCTGTCCCACAAGAGGTCCGATTCCGGTCCAAGCAGAAAGCAGCGAAACCGTATCAAGAGCCGTCCCGATCACCGCACTCGTTCCGCATAAAAAGGCTTCTAATTTTTGATTTTTGGCCCACGCGGTTTGCATGTCGCGGTAGTCTAGATAGTTTCCGTAGAAGGGAACAAAATACTGCCCCGTATCGATCAGGGCATTTCCAGTCTTGAAATCTTCCGTATAACCTTTGAATTTTGGCGCTTTGAGCCAGCCTTCTTGTCGATAAAGCGATGTCCACATTCCCACTCCTCCCATAAAGGCCACTCCTTTCAGGGCGGAATGGGCAGCAGGGGTATTAAAGGCCGCAAAGAGCCCCGAAAGTCCGGTCATTTTATGGGCATCTTCCAAAACCTTTGCAAAATCAACTCCAAATTTGGCTTCAAGCTTGTTCATTCCCTCCACAAAAGCCGAAGGGTTCTTTTCGATAAGGGGCGCGAGTTGAGAGGCCTCATACACAATCTTATTTACGGTTGTTTTTTCAATACCTCGATTCTCCGCAATCTGAGCGATTTGTTTGTCTGCCTTAGAGTTTGGGGTCAGGATTTCTGATTGGTAGTTCCTAAAGGGGTGACTCTGAACCGTGCGAGGGGTCTTTTTTTCTGCATGAGCCGCGGCTCGTCCTTCGAAGAATTTTTTTGCATTGGGTGAAGCTTCTAGTTTTTTTGTGCGATTTACCTTTGTAGCGAGCCGGTCAGCATGAGCAACCGTTCTCGCAAAATACATGGGTTTTTCAAAAGATTCTTCGCCCGAAGGTGAATCAGGAGATTCTTTTGGGGAAACTGGTTCCGTCTTGGGCTTTTCTTGCTGTTTTGGAGCCTCCTTCCCTTTCGGCACCACCGGCACCACCGCTTTCGGAGGGGTCTTTGGTTTTTGTTTGCAAACCCCCGCAGAAACCAATGCCGCTTGCAGTGTCTGCCCTTTGTCAATCAAATACACCTTGTACCGCCCCTGTTCTTTTCTGATCACCAGACGTTGTCCTACATCGAGCCCACTCAAACTTCGCAGCGCTACCACCCGTGTTTTGTTTTTAGATCTCGAAGTAAGGTTTTGGGCCTTAATTTCTTTATACCAAGACCGCTTCTTCTTTTTCCCTTTCTTATCAAACAGGGGCGGGAGGGACTCTAGCATTTGATCTATCTTTTCCCTTCCCAAGATCCCCAACACCAACGCTCCAGCCGTATCCCCCCGTTTAACTTCGACGGTAAACTGGTCTTTGTCTACAGAAGTCTTCAGCTGGGTCATTTCGGATTTGGCCTGAGTACGAACCCGACGAGCTAGCTCATTCTGAGTTGCCGTACTCCATTCGGCGGGTCCGTTTTTGCCCTGGTTTGGGTTTTGAGTGGATTTGGGGCGCCCCAAACGGTGGTCCATCATGAAGCAGAATCGATGCTGATTTGAGTGAAAATATCGCATTTATCGAAAATAAATCTAATAATTATACCATATATAGGCGAAGAACGGAAGCCTTTTGACATTTTCCTCAAATAAACCTAGTCTGAGAGCGGAAATAACCCCCACAAAAAATGATTGTTGCCGACCTCATCACCCAAATGCAGAAAGCTTTTGATCACCTCAAAAATGAATACGCCGCGCTTCAGATAGGACGGGCCAGCGCTGCGCTGGTCGAAGATATTTTGGTGGAGTGCTACGGCGCCCAAAGTCCGCTCAAGCAGTCGGCCAATATTTCTTGTCCCGACGCCAAAACCGTTCGGGTCGAACCCTGGGACAAAAGTCTTATCGGCGACATCGAAAAAGCTCTTCAGGAGTCCAACATCGGGATCAACCCCCAAAACATGGGAGAGTACATCCTGCTGCCCATCCCGCCCATGACCGAAGACCGAAGACGTCAGCTGGCCAAACTGGTTCACGAACTGGCCGAAAACGCTCATATTGCGGTTCGACAGGCCCGTCAGGACGCCCTAAAAAAAGTGAAAGCCCAAAAAGACAACAAAGAAATTTCGGAAGACGAAGCCAAATCACAGGAAAAAGAAATCCAAGAAAAGGTAGACGAAATGAACAAACAGATAGACACCACGAGCAAAAACAAAGAAACCGAAGTCATGTCGGTGTAGGGGCACATGGCGTGTGCCTGTGGGAAGAACAAAAACATCGCGCTCGTAGAGGCAGACCCACGTGTCTGCCCCGCTTGGTCATCCCGAATAACAAACGGTATTGAAACGAATCAACTACGAGATGAGGGATCCCTAAATAATACGGAGTTTCAGAAAGCAAGAGGTATTGAGAGATTCCTCGTTTTATAGGTTCTCAGCTACAAAATTTTTCACTCGGAATGACGAAAAGTAGCCAACTCTCAGTTGTTTCCCTTCTCCACACCAAGTAAACTATCTCCCGAACCCCGTCCCAAAACAAATGCGAAAAAACCGCCGGAAATCCTTTCTCATCGACTCCAATTTTAGCCGAAGACGAAAGTCGAGCCGGTCGCGGAACCATTTGTTGTACTACCTGCGGAAGTTTTTGTGGAACCCGATTATGTGGGTTTTTCGGGGGTCGGCTTTGATCAGCGTGTTTGTCTGTTTGATTGCCGGGTTTATCGGTTTTTCTTTTTTCTCGCCGTATTTTGAGCTCAACAAAATCACCATCGTGCGAGACAACCCGCACGTAAATCCAGAAAAAATAACCGCCCTGCTGAGTGATTTTTATGGCAAGAACCTGCTCACGCTCAAAAAATCACAGATCGAAAAACGGCTTCGTGAGCTTTTTCCCGAAATCACCCAAGTACAGATCCACGAAAAATGGCCCGCCGAGATCAAGCTCAAAGTCACCATGTCGCCGCCTTTTTTAACCCTGCTCAACCAAGAAACCGCCAATTTTTCAGTCATCGCTCAAAACGGCGTGATTCTGGATATTCCCGCCCAAAAAGAGCTGCTGGTGGTGAAGGTCTACGACTATCCCAAAGACCTCATGCCCCACCAAAAATTTCTCACCCAAGAAGTTCTCGACCAATTCCTTCTGGCCAAAACCACCCTCGAACAAGACATCGAGCTCCCCGTGAAATCGCTTCACTACTATCCGTTGGCCCGAGAACTCCACCTCATCTCACTCTCGGACGTAGAAATCTGGCTCGATCTGCAGCGCCCCATCCCGCAACAACTGCGAAAACTCAAAGAAGCGGCCGAACGTCTCGACGTCTACAAAACGCCCTTTCGCCACATAGACCTCCGCATTGCCCAACAAATTTTTTGGGCCACGAAATAAAAAAACATTTGACACTCTCGCCCTGAGAGTGCTAATTTTGCCCCGGTAAAAATTTCTTAACCCTTTTTAAAAATGGCAAAACTCGTTCCATTGTACGACAATGTCGTAATTCGACCGATCGAAGAACAGATCACCACCGCCTCAGGGATCGTAATTCCCGACACCGCCAGCAAGGAAAAACCCATGCGCGGTGAAATCCTCGCTGTAGGACCAGGAAACCTCGACGACAAAGGAAAACATATTCCCATCGGCGTGAATGAAGGCGACATCGTTATCTTCACCAAATACGCTCCTACCGAAGTAAAAATTGATGGAGAAGAGCTGTATGTAGTTTCTTCTAACAGTTTGCTTGCTGTAGAGAAAAAATAAACAGGAAGAAGGTATTAAGAATAAGGGGGTAACAAAACATAGTTATTTACCTCTCGGAGTCCCTAATTCCTCATTCCTTATACCTAATTCCTTCTAACCACTATTTAATTCCATAACCCCCAATCAAATGGCTAAAGACATTAAATTCGGAAACAACGCTCGAGCAAAAGTATCAAAAGGTGTAAAAAACCTAGCCGATGCGGTTCGAGTAACCATGGGCCCAAAAGGCCGAAACGTAATTCTGGAAAAGAGCTTCGGCTCTCCCACCGTCACCAACGACGGAGTAACCATCGCCAAAGAAGTCGAATTTGAGTGTAAATTCGAAAACATGGGCGCCCAGCTGGCCAAAGAAGTCGCCACCAAAACCAACGATGTGGCCGGAGACGGAACCACAACGGCAACCGTATTGGCCGACGCCATCATCCAGGAAGGACTCAAAAACGTAGCTGCCGGAGCGAATCCTGTAGCGGTAAAAAGAGGAATTGATTCTTCTGTTCGAGTCATCGTTGACGCGCTTGAAAAAATGGCCGAACCGGTCAACAACAACGAAAAAATCGAGCAGGTAGCCACTATTTCTGCCCAAGACCCAGCAGTTGGAAAAATCATCGCCGACGTATTTGCCAAAGTAGGAAGCGAAGGAGTTGTCACCGTTGAAGACGGACAAACCCTCGGTCTAGATGTGGAAGTCGTAGAAGGAATGCAGTTTGATAACGGCTACCTTTCGCCCTACATGGTGAGCAAACCAGACACCATGACGTCTGAAATCGAAAACGCCAAAATTCTCCTCACCGACAAAAAGATTTCTTCGATTCAAGAAATCCTTCCGCTGCTAGAACAAGTAGCTCAATCAGGAGAAAAAAATCTCGTGATCATTGCCGAAGACGTAGAATCTGAAGCTCTCGCCACGCTCGTGGTCAACAAGCTTCGAGGAACCTTCAACGTGCTGGCCGTAAAAGCCCCAGGATTTGGAGACCGAAGAAAAGCCATGCTCCAAGACATCGCCATCCTCACCGGAGGAAGAGTGATTTCAGAAGAAGTAGGCCTCAAACTCGATCACGCCACCCTCGAAGATCTCGGGAGCGCCAAAAAAGTAGTTGCCACCAAAGACGCGACTCTGATCGTAGACGGCGCCGGCGCCAAAAAAGACATCGACGCTCGAATCAAAGACATCGAACGAGAAATCGACGGATCAAACTCCGACTACGACAAAGAAAAACTTGCCGAACGACGAGCCAAGCTCGGAGACGGAGTAGCCGTGATCAAAGTTGGAGCCGCCAGCGAAGTGGAACAAAAAGAACGAAAACACCGAATCGAAGACGCCGTTTTGGCCACCAAAGCCGCCTCAGCCGAAGGAATCGTTGCCGGAGGAGGATGTGCGCTGCTGCGAGCGGCCGAAGAACTCCGAGGCTACAAAGCCAAAAACGCCGAAGAACAGGTCGGAGTAGAAATTGTTCTCCGAGCACTCGAAGCGCCTGTTCGACAGATCGTTGAAAACGCGGGATACGAAGGATCAGTCGTCGTAAACGACATTCTCAACGCCAAAGAAATCCACACCGGATTTGATGCGGCCACCGGAGAACTAAAAGACCTCGTAAAAGCCGGAATCATTGATCCGAAGAAAGTAACCCGATCAGCCCTGCAAAACGCCGCCTCAATCGCAGGAACCTTTCTCACCACAGAAGCCGCGATCTCAGAACTTCCAAAGGCCGAAGCGCCAGCCGGAGGAATGCCAGGCGGAATGCCCGGAGGCATGGACCCATCTGCCATGATGGGAGGCATGGGCATGTAACAGATTGCTGAATCTTCTCCCCTTGTTTATCTCGGCGTAAAGAATACGCCTTAGCACAAACATCACAGCAAGACAAAAAAGGGCGGAACCACAGGTCCGTCCTTTTTTTTGCAATATCATCAATAAATATTTAAAAAATAAAAAGCTCTTTTTCATTTCCACAGAATTTCTCCGTAAAATTCAAGGTTCATTGAGTTTTGCGGAGGCGTTTTTTTGATTTTTCACATAAGTCACCGAGAAAGGAGCAAAGTATGAAAGCATATTTTCACAATGCCTTTTTAGCAACACGAGCCTATTATCCGGAGAGATTATCGATGATGTATAGGCAGGCATTGGCTTCACTACCAAGGCTTTCAAGACGAGAATTCGACGATTTCCTCCTGGGGAGTCGATTTCATTCTTACCAAGAAAAAGGTCCAAGCCAATGGGCAATCCAAGGAGGAGGAAGAGAGGCACTGGTAGAACTTGGATTGATGAGGGGGCATATTCGGGTCTTTAAGAGTGGTGCTTTTACCTTCTACCGGGGTAGTGATCAAAGGCAAATCCCACAAAATAGAATACATCCAGCCCAAAACCGGCCCCGTCATGCTGTCGATTCCCCTGAGTTTCTCGCCAGTCCAACAGGCGCTTTTCTTCGGAGCCATTCTCAAGATGAGCAGCAAGCGATAACAGAACGAGTCTGGCGACTGACCCCCTGGATTTATCCCAGACAGGTCGAACAAGCTTTTCTGATGCAGAAATGGGTGGTAGACAACCTTGGCCAGAAAAGGTTTGGGAATGCAGGACCTCCGGGGGACAGCAGAAAATACTGGAGGTGCAGCCTGGGGAACGGAATAACCGACTTGTTATGCCTGATGGAGAGAGCGGTGGGTAATAGGTGGAGAATCAGAGATGTAAACGTCCATTCACTTGTGCCCTGGAACTGATTGCTTCGGCAAGGCATGCTCTATTGGGTCAAATAACTTCTAGGAGCCACATCCCAGTGGCTCCAAAATTTTTACAAACCATTTGTCTTCCCCTCAAAAATCATCTAAAAAAAATCAAGAAGCTCTTTTCCAAATAGATAAAACCCCCCTCAAAGCCCAAAACCATCATTGAGTTTTGGGGGAAGTTTTATTCATTCTGTAATTACTACATTCAGGCGGCTCAAAAAGGAGAGAACCAAATGGACAAAATTATGGATGCCTATCTAAACACATTGAACCTCGCCAGTGGAGAGATGAATGATCTGATTGCTGGCGTTTGCGATGAATCAGATCTCACCCGAGAGGAGGTTCAACTCGCATTTGGTGAAGAGGGGTGGAGTCGCGATACCCCGGGAAAAGAAATCTATTCCAAGCAGACCCCCAAGGGGCGGATCCAGGTGGAGTTGGCAACCGTGAATGGCGTAAGTTACACGATAATAGCTCTCGAATTGGTGTCATAAGCCCTCTTGAGGCCACTTACTCAATTGACTCATGCGCCCGTCTCAGCGGCCACCGCTCTCTGGTTGGCCGCTCTTTTTATCGTTCGGTTTGTTTTCCTCAAAAAAATCTATAAAAACTGAAAAGCTCTTTTAAAAAAATCAAAAGACGATCCTCTCATCTCAATACCACCACTTATTGAGAAAAGAGGGGCGTTTTCGTGGAGAAAACCCATCATTTTTACTTGATTATTAAAGGGGGAAATCAATGCTCGCAAAACCAGATTCAGAAATTATGGAAGCCTATGCACGGATCAGAATGAATGATTCGGCATTTGCTCGAAAGATCACTCACACCAAGGCTAATGAAAGTGGTTTTCCCGTTAACGGAGAAGATTTAGAGAGGGCTCTCAAGCACGGGAGCTGGGTGTTGGCCCCAGAAAGAAAACCACCTGAAACACCGAACCTATACTACAAAACGCCGATTCAAGCGGGGAGCCAAACGATATTTTTGGTCTGTGAACTAACCTGGTTAGAGTCCTATCAAAGATGGGAGATTGTATCCACGTCTCTCGCCTCGTCGTAAAGGAGTTCCGAAATGCGACCTCCCTACGCAGCAATTCAGCGGCCATCCATCCTCTGGTTGGCCGCTCTGATTTACATTCAATTTGTCCTTGTCCCACAAATCCATAAAAATATAAATTGCTCTTCACAATAGCTCTCAAAAACTTCCCTGAAAGTTCAAAAAAGTACTGAATTTTCAGGGGCGCTTTTCCCCACCACGGATTCCAGAACAAGGAGAAGCGAAGTCATGAGTGTTAATGTAAGAAACGCCACAACAGCCTCAAGGTCCCACATCGGAGAAGAACTGGGTCGCTTGATAGCGCAGATCTCAACCGATGGCGCCGTTCAGGCCATCATTCAACGCAGCCTTTCAGGCGGAGAGTGGACTGATGTCGGAGGTGGCAAATACACCATTCAAATTGACGAGGAGGGGATGAAGGGGACCCTCACCTGTACGTTCAGGCAGTTCTCAATACCAAAAGGCGCGTCCTTTTCGGTCATCGGGAACCTGGAATTCTCTCCAGCGTCGTAAGGTCAATCTCGTTCGATTGCCTTACGCCACATGCGCGGCCAGCACTGACTGGCCGCACCCATTTAAGAAAACTATTTGTCTTTCTCTAAATTCATCAATGAATAAAATGCAGGAGTTCTTTCGGGTTCTACCCACTCTAGATATTTTTTACCCATCACCGGTTCACATTGAGGCCAATAGGAGAAGACAGCCATGCAGGACGACCACAATCAGGTAATTAGAAGTGTTTATCAGAAGGAAGCGGAAAAGATTCGCCAGGGAATAAGAGAACGCCTGAGTAAAATGGAAGATTATCCCTTCACAGAAGACGATCTCATGACACTTCTTGAAAAGGGGAATTGGGGACCAGAGACCGGTCCACAGGCCGAAGGCCTTGAGCAGATTGCTGGGCACGCGGGAAAAACAGTGCTCTTCTGCGTTGCCTATCTGGAAAAAGATGGGAGAAGACACAAAGTGACCTGTGATCTCTACTGGGATCTCGTGGAGAATTGTTGGAAATACACAGGGCTGGGGGTCGACCGGAAAGGGGAAAAGTTACATGACTGATCCCCAATGCCAGGGAATCGCTCTGTACAGTGTTTACGGCGGTCATCTATTAGGTGATCGCTTTCTTTTTTAGTAAGAATGAATACAATGTATTCAGATGTATTTTTGTGCATTAATTACTAGCTATTACTCTCATGACCACCACCGTTCGACTGAAACCCAAAACCCAAGAAGCTCTTAATCAACTAGCGATCGAAACCCAAAGGAGTCGAAACTGGTTGATGAATAAGGCCATTGAAGAATTTTTAGCACAACATCAAAGAGAAAAGGATACTATCGCCGCATTGCAGGACGTAAAAGAGGGGAGTGTTGTAGAGGGGGAAACCGTTTTTAAATGGATGGAAAACTGGGGGAGCGAAAATGACCTATCTGCGCCCCTGGCTCACAAATGAATGTAGCTCTTACCGGTCAGGCTATTGCTGATTTAAAAAAGTTAAGAGATTTTATTGATAAAAAAGCCCCCGAATCCGCGAAAAAAATATCGGGCCACCTTATTCGGCAGTTGAAAGCCTTAGGGGAATTTCCCAAGTTGGGAGTATTGGTCGAGGGAAAATTCGAAGCCTTCAAAATCAGAGATTTAATTATTGAGAATTATCGAATTCGATACTTTGTTCATAAAAAGAAGGTAGTCGTTTTGAGGATCTGGCATACGAAGGAAGAAGGGGGAGCTACAATTTAAAATTTCAAGCCATGCCAAAAACCGCTGTTATTTCACTTACTCTTCCAAAAGATCTAGTTGATTGGATTAATCAACATATTCAAAAAACAAAGAAATCTAAAAGAGAAGTCATTGAAACGGCTATCATCGAATATCGAGAATTTATAGAGTCTTCTCATTCACAAGTTGAAAAAGTTCTAAAACTCAAAAGTTCACAAACAAGTCCGGCGTCCCTCTCAAAACATCGGCCACCTCCATCACCTGCTTCCCCGGAACCTGCACTTTTTTTACATACAAAACAGAACCTCCCGCGCACTCCAACGGATAACAATCCACACCTATTTCGAGACTCACCTCCACCAGCTTCACATTCCCTTTTTTTGTCTTCACAAAAATCCCCGGAAAAAGATCAAACGCTCGATATTTTCGTTCAATTTCTTCCGCGGTTTCCTTTTTCAGATCACACAAGCCATCGCCCTTTTCAAACTTTCCACAAAACGTCGCTGCTTCTTCGTCCTGAGGCTGAGCTACAATCGAACGACCGCCGTATTGATCGATAAAATCCGGGAGCAGTTCGGCGGTTTTTTCCGCATAATCAGCAAATATTTCAGAAGTTTTCCCCATCAGTGGATACGCCTGCTGCCACAAGACTTCTCCCGCATCCAGTCGTCGCACCATCCGCTGAAAAGTGATACCTGATACCTCCTCGCCCTTCAGAATTGCCGATTGCACCGGGCTCGCTCCGCGATATTGGGGCAGTAGTGAAAAGTGAACATTTACCACTCCCAGTGGAGGAATATTCAACACTGATTCGGGAAAAAGCATTCCAAAAGCAATCACCAATCCCATATCAAATTCGGAGTCCGAAAAAATCGATTTCAAATCACGCTTGGTTTCAATTTCAACCACCTTGAGGCCTAATCGTACGGCGGCTTCTTTCACCGGGCAGGGCATCAGTACTTGCTTCCGACCCACCTTCCGATCCGGAAACACCCCCACACCAACAATTTCAACTGTTTCAAGAGAGGCCAGACGTTCCAGAGCGGGAATCGCAATATGTGGAGTGCCAAAGAAGAAGATTTTCATGGGAAAAAGAGTTCAGAACCAAATATACCGCGCAAAAAAAATAAGAAAAATGAAATGCTCAAGGAGTTAATCTTGAGTGAGGAGAAATCATCCCACTACAATTTGCAGACCGAAGTTCTCAACAAGGGGGAACAACAAAGATTGAGCGATGAGATAAATAGGTCGAAATACATCAAAAATTCCACCCGGTGAGAGTGTCTGAGCGCCCGTGGGGTTTAAAGCAAAAAAATATAGCCTTTGAATTCGCATTTCTGCAGTGCAATTATTCCATGAAGGTTTTTTTCTGATAAAAATATTTGCACAAGATCTTTTCCTCTGATACAATAATCTGAAAATTAAATTTTTAATTACCAAAAAATGTCTGATTTCGATTTTGAACTCAAAAAACGACGTCCTTTCTGGAAAGACTCCCTAATCTTTGCCGGAACGGTTCTGGGGGTTTGGGCCGGAACACACTTAGCCCTCAACTACGAGGCTTTTGCACAGATCGCTCAGTTTAAAGCCAAAAAGCTTCAGGCTTCTGTGGTGGAGATGTTTGAATCCAAAGAAGTCATTGAGGTTTCTTCGGAAGAAGTAGTGGAATCGCCCCTAGACTTTATCGAACTCAAAAAAGTCGATCGAAGAACCAACCTCTACAAAACGAAAAAACTCAAACCAAAACGACAGGTAAAAAGCCTGCTCAACGATATGGACGTACTGCCTTCTGACAATCGAATTTACATTCCTCGAATTGCCAAAAATGTCCCCCTTGTCGAAGTTCCCGCCCACAAAAACTGGGTTCAGCTCGAGGGGAATATCCAGAAAGGGCTCCGAGACGGCGTGGTAGTACACCCCACATCGCACGATCCGGGAACCGTGGGAAACTTTTTTGCCACCGGACACTCTTCTTTTTACAAATGGGATCCAGGACGATTTAAAGACGTCTTCGCCCTGCTGCACGAAGTAGAAGTCGGCGACAAAGTAGAAGTCTACTGGGAAGGACAAAAGTTCACCTACAAGATCAAAGAAGAAAAAGTGGTAGCGCCCACAGAAATTTCAGTGCTCAATCATCCCGAAAACAAAACCATCATTACGCTGATGACCTGTACGCCCATCGGGTCCAATACCAGCCGATTGATCTTGGTAGGGGAGTTGGTGGAGTGATTCAAAGGGCGTTAGACAGGTATTAGGTATCAGGTGTTAGGGGGGAAGAAGGGGACCGGAGCAGGGCTGTGCCCGGCTCCTTATATTTCTATCACCACAGAAGATACCCTCATTCGGAGGGTGTCTTTTTTCGGAGAAAAAATTAGGACCAGGGAATAATCAGTGCCTCCAAAAAACCAAAACACAAACCTTCATCTATACCTCTTGGTCCCATACTTCATAATTCATGATTCATAATTCAAGACAGAGACCTTTTCATTACCTCCTACGAAAGTTTATCTCTCCTCCACGCCTCAATCTTCGCATGATGCCCACTCAGCAGCACTTCGGGTACCTTCATCCCACGAAAATCCGATGGGCGTGTATAGTGGGGATACTCTTTTTTTCGATCCAAACGGGCCGAAAAACTCTCTTCTTGGTGGCTTTCGGCTTTGCCAATAACCCCCGGCCGAAGTCGGGCTACCGCATCGACAATAATCTGAGCCGGCAGTTCGCCTCCCGTCACCACAAAATCCCCCAGAGAAATCTCTCGGTCGACCAGGGTGTCGCGCACGCGCTGATCAATACCTTCGTAGTGTCCACAAAGCAGAATTAATCGTTGCAGATTTCCTTCCGCCAGGGATTCAGCCATCGGCTGATCAAACCTTTCTCCATGGGGAGTCAGATAAATTACCGGAGCCTCATCATCTACAAGTCCCTTTACGTGCTCCAAACAGTCAAAAAGCGGTTGGGGCATCATCACCATTCCCGCTCCACCTCCAAAAGGCACATCATCTACTTTTCGGTGCTTATTGTCGGCAAAATCCCGAATGTCGATACAGTTCACTTCTATTTTTTTCGCCTCAATGGCTTTTCCAATGATGGAAGTCGACAAAAAAGACTCAAAAGCCTCCGGAAACAAGGTACAAATATCAAAACGCATTTCTTATCCCACAAATATAGTATTTGAGTACTTATCGCAAGAAAACAACCTTAAATTTGCAGACCAAAGTGAAAAACAAGAAACAAGCAAAAAGGTTGAGCGACAAGATTCAAAGGTCGAGCAACCTCGACAATCCCACCCGGTGAGAGCGTCTGATAGCCCGTGGGGTTTGGGGGAACACTGTTTGAGCGCCAGGAGAGAAGCTCAGAAGATCTTAGAAAGAATCGCGAGTTTGTTCCCCCAACGTTTTTTGCTTCGTTTTTCACGGGAAAAATGAAGAGAGATTCCCTTAGAGAAGCGAACAAAGTTTTGACTGAAGATCTATCCACGCCTTGATTCTTCTCCAAAAAAAAATAAATTATACCCATGAAAACAACCATTCAGTCGGCTCTCGCTTCCACCGTAAACAAAATCAAATTCCCCCAAGCCCAATCGCATCACAGCGGAAAAGTCCGTGAGAGCTTTGTGCTCAACGAAAATCTTCGTGCCATCGTGGTGTCCGACCGAATTTCGGCCTTCGACCTAGTGCTGGGGACGGTGCCCTTCAAGGGCCAAGTACTCAACCAGATTGCCGCTTGGTGGTTTCGACGCCTGGATGGAATCATTCCCCACCATTTAGTAGACGTACCCGATCCCAATATTTCACTTGTTGAAAACGTTAAACCCCTCCCAGTAGAAATCATCGTCCGAGGGTACTTAACCGGATCAACCCAAACTTCTTCTTGGTACGCCTACCAAAACCTCGATCGTATGATCTGCGGAATCGAAATGCCCGAAGGCATGAAAAAGAACCAGGCTTTTGATTCAGCCATTATTACCCCCACTACAAAACCCGAAGTAGGACACGACGAAGCGATCTCACGAGATCAGATTATCGAACAAGGCCTCGTCAGCAAAGAGATTTACGAACAGGCCGAAGACTACGCCCTCAAAATGTTTGCTCTAGGACAAGAGGTCGCCTCAGAAAGAGGCCTCATCCTGGTCGATACCAAATACGAAATGGGCATTAATTCTGACGGCGAGCTCATCGTCATCGACGAAGTACACACCCCCGATTCTTCTCGCTATTGGAAAGCCGACACCTACCAGGCGCGTTTCGACGCGGGAGAAGAACCCGAAAGTCTCGACAAAGAATTCGTCCGAAGAATGTTGGTCGACAAAGGCATCGACATCCAGGCCGATACCGAAAACTACGACGGATCCAGTTTCCTCGATGACGAAATCAAAGTCGCCGCGGCCGAAAAATACATCCAGCTCTACGAAACTATGACGGGCGAAAAATTCGTCTTCCCCGAAAATATAAACGCGACCGAAAGAATTGAGGAAACGCTGAAACAGTTAGTGGCGTAAAGTTAGTTTGTTCCTAAGCTCCTGGTTGATAAGTTCACAAGTTCAATCATTCTCTACTCTTTGTTCTTCACTCTTAACACTCCCCCCTCATGCTCTACCTCCCTTTCGCCATCCCCGTCCTCATCCTTCTCCTGGCCTCCATCAAGCAGGTCAACCAGTATCAAAGAGGAGTCACTTTTACGCTGGGAAAGTTTTCCGGCATCAAGCAACCCGGGTGGCGAATTGTCATTCCGATTTTTCAGAGTCTGTGGAAAGTAGATATTCGAACCAAAGCCGTTGATGTACCCGATCAAGAGGCGATCACCAAAGACAACATCCCCGTTCGAATCAACGCGGTAGTATACTATCGAATCGTTGATTCGGCGAAATCTGTGCTGGAGGTCGAAAACTTCTTTTGGGCCGTCTCTCAGGTCGCGCAGACCAACATGCGAAACGCGGTAGGAGAAGAAACCCTCGATGAACTCCTCCAAAATCGAGCCAAAGTGGCCGATCGCATCAAAAAAACCGTCGACAGCATCACCGACCCCTGGGGAATCGATATAGAAGACGTAGCGCTTAAAGACATCATTATCCCCGAAGGGCTCAAGCGTACTATCTCAAAAGAAGCCGAAGCCGAACGAGAAAAACGAGCCGTCATCATCAAGGCCGAAGGAGACAAAATTGCTTCGGTTAACCTCTCAGCCGCGGCCAAAACCCTCAACGAAACTCCCGGAGCCATGCATCTGCGAACGCTTCAGAGTATTAATGATTTGAGTTCTGATCAGTCCAATACCACCATCTGGATGATTCCTACCGAGGTCTTGGATGCGATTAAGGGGTATGGAGCGAAGATGAAAAAGTAAGAGTACTCCCCAAGATTATATAATGCGTCATCCCGAATCTGCTGCGGTTTTTCTTTAAATCAGCGACAAAATGAGGGATCCTCGAAATATTAAATGAGAAAAAACACAAAAGAAGTGACAAGATAAGCAACACTTTCTTCAGTTCTTATCTCATGAAACAAAAGGAAGATTTCTCGTGTTATGTTTATTTGCTTCGGGGAGGTCCGTGACTCGAAATGACGATTTTTATGAACTATTCAATTCAGACCCCTAGTTCATTATTTGCCTTGCCAAAAACCTCTTACCTATGCTATAATCAAGAGATTTAATCAAAAACAAAACCCAATGGTCGCTGATTTTTCTCTCACTCATCCGCTCTTTGAGCTTTTGATCGCCATGTTTTTGGGCGCCTTTTTGGGGATTCGACGAGAAATGCGAGCCATCGAAAGTGCCAAAGAAAGGAGCTTTATGGGGGTGCGAACCATGACCATGTTGTGTGCCATGGGGACGATTTCAACTTTTTTCCCTGACTATCAGTACCTCCCACTGATAATTTTTGGAGGAATTCTTTCGCTGGTTGTAATTGCCTATTCTCATGGGAGTTTCGCCATGAAGAGGATTGGGATAACCACCGAACTTTCAGCAATGCTGACCTATTGGATTGGTGTGTTAGTCGGAGTCGGGGAACCGGTCATGGCCATTGTTTTGACGATCTTTTTGGCCAGTCTCAACGCGTTCAAAGACAAGCTCCACGGGTTTGTTCAGACCCTCAACGAAGAAGAATGGATCGGATCGTTTCAGCTGTTGGCACTTTCGGGAGCGATTTTACCCTTCCTGCCTCGGACTCCCATCGATCCCTGGGGCGTGCTGATTCCTTTCAATATCTGGCTTTTGGTGATGCTGATTTCGGGAATTGGATTTGTGGGGTACTTCCTCATCAAATATTTCGGCGCCCGAGGAGGCGTGCCCCTGACCGGGTTTTTAGGATCTCTAATCTCCAGTACCGCCGTAACCACCTCTATGGCCGCTCAGTCTGCCAAAATAAGGCTCTCCAGTATCTTTGCCGTGGGAATCCTGATCGGCCTGGCGACCATGCAGGTCCGAGTGTTAGTAGAAATCCTGCTGCTGGGAACCAAAGAAATCATCGAACAGCTGGTCTGGATTCCGATCTCTATGGCGATTGCCGGAGCGATTTTGGCGCTCTACCTGTTTAAACGCAGCGACGAAAAGCTCCGATTCTGGGAAACGCATCCCGACATAAAAATCGACAGCCCTTTTGAAATCAAACCCGCGCTGCAATTTGGAGCGATCTTTGTCATCGTCCTTTTGGCGGTGGTCTTCGGAAAAAAATACTTCGGAGAATCCGGGGTCTACATGGCCGCCATGTTTTCCGGGATTATCGACGTCGATGCGATCGTGCTTTCTACCCTCGAATCAGCCAAACTAGGGGAGTTCTCCTCTCAAGTCGCCGCCAACTCCATCGCCATTGCGCTTTTTACCAACACAATCATCAAGATTTTGTACGTAGGATTTCTCGGATCGAAAAAACTCCTCAAAAAAGTCGCCATTTCGGTCGCGATAGTGACGGCGGTGGGAGTGGCGACGATGATGTTGGTGTAGCAAAAAAACGTCACTTGTTGTGGCTATTCCTCTCCGTCTCACATTGACACTGCAGAAAGCAGGGATTGCTTTACTTTACTTGGAAATATTCCACAAAAACAAAACCTTGCCTTTTCCCCGCAAAACCTTATGCTCCCGTGGATTTAGCTAATCTTTTTCTCATGTCGACTTCCGATCAAAAAGTCCTCGTCACCAAAGCGGGGCTCAAAAAACTTCAAGAAGAGCTTGAAGAACTGCAGACCAAAGGCCGTAAAGAAGTGGCCAAAAGACTTGCCGAAGCGATCTCTTATGGAGACCTTTCGGAAAACTCAGAATACGACGAAGCCAAAAACCAACAGGCCTTTATCGAAGGACGAATTGCCGAACTCGAAGAACAGATCAAAAACGCCGAGATTATCTCAGATTCCAAAGCCCAAACCGGGGTCATTCAGATTGGATCTACGGTAAAACTCAAACGAAAAGGCGAAAAAGATTCGCACGAATACATGATTGTCGGATCCACCGAAGCCGACCCCACCATGCACCGAATTTCCAATGAATCACCGGTTGGATCAGCTATTCTGGGAAAAAAGAAGAAAGAAAAGGTAGAAGTGGCCGCTCCAGGAGGAAAATTTGAGTATGAGATTTTGGCGGTAGCGTAGTAAATAAAAAATCATTAGAAGGAATAAAGAAGTAAGAATGAGGAATTAGGGACTCCAAGAGGTAAATTAAACGGTTTGTTTACCCCTTATTCCTAATTCCTTATTCCTCATTCTCCCGAAAATACAATGAGCCTCCACACGCCCATGGTTTTCTACCACCTCCTCATCGGCACCACCCTCTCGATTCTCCTCACCTGGGGCGCTCTTCGGATTTTTCCCAAAATGGGACTCCTCGACTTTCCACACCGGTACCAGCTCAAGCGTCCTCGGCTGCCCTATCCTGGAGGGCTTATTTTCGCGCTTTGTGCGGTGGGTTTTTGTGCGCTCAACGAACACTTTCGAGTTTTGGTCCCAGCGTTGCTGGTGTTGGGGGGCATCAGTTTTATCGACGATCGCCATCCCATCAGTCCTTTTATTCGACTACTATTACAGCTCAACATTGCTTCTTATGTCTACTGGAGCGGTATCCAGATCGATTTTATCGGCAATCCCTTCCGCGAAACCAACTTCGAGCTGGGGGCTTATCCGGTCATTTCTTTTTGGCTTACTATTATCTGGATTGTGGTGGTCCAAAACGCCCTCAACTGGTTCGATGGTCTGAAGGGCCTGGCGCCGGGCGTAAGCGGAGTGGGGTTTTTGACCCTGGGAATTTTGGGGCTGGTTCGCCCCGAGCTCTTTTTTGATCCGGCTCATCAGCACCTCACCCTTGCCAATTTCTTTTTTGCCGGAGCCACTCTGGGGGGATGGTGGTGGTTTTGGAAGGGCAAAATCATCCTGGGCGACACCGGATCGCAGGTTTTGGGATTTTTGCTGGCGGTCATGTCGATTTTTTCCGGCGCCAAGATCGGAACCACCATCATCGTCCTCGGACTCCCACTGCTCGACGCGGTGTTTGTGGTGTTTCGAAGAGTCTTTAAAGACAAAAAATCACCCTTTTCCGGTGACCTTTTTCACCTCCACCACAACCTGGCCCGAAAAATGGGAGAGTCCAAAGCCAGTGTTTTACTCGTGGGGATTTCAGCCGGCCTTGGAGCCGGAGCAGTGTTTCTCACTGGCATCAGCAAACTGCTAGCTTTGATTGTAGTAAGTTTTTTGGTGCTAGAACTTTGCCGAGCCGTGGGGCAGAAGTCGTGATCCAAGTTTGAGAGAAAAGAATCAAACTCAATGATGTCAGGTTCAACGATAAGTGAATATTTTGTGTTGAGGTGAAATTGGGGTTGACGATTTCCAGGGAAAGATTAATAAGGATGAAATGGAAAGAACCCCAGACTGCCTCCAGCTTACGCGTCCTCAGTTGCTCATGGGAGCTCTTTCGGTCACCGTCTTTCTTTTTCTTTCGGACGTGTGTAATCGCGTAGAAGCGGCCACAAAACCTGTAACGAGTAAGGATGGGGTTTCGTTTAGAGTCATGGGGGTTGAACAGCTGTTTGAATACGACAAGAAAGGAAGGATCAAATGTTCTTTTCCCGCCGGAAGAGAATTTTTGGATCAAGTCCTCCAAGACCCTCAAAAACTAAAAGCGCTCTACGATAAATTAGTGTCAAAAGAAGATGCAGCCCTCAGCTCCTTCCAAAAGTGGGCGCTAAAAGGGGTAGGAAATTCTGAAAAAGGAAAGAAATTGTTTCGAGACGGCATGAAAGACCCAAAAAGAAGAGCCAAGTATGTAGGCTACATTAAAAAGTGCAAAGGAGATGGAGTGATAGATAATTCTGAGGTTCAGATTCGACCTATGTCGCTCGAAGAGTGGAAGGCTCAAAACCACCAATAAGAAATCCTCCAGGAGAGACCATAAAAACCTTTGCTTCTGCTTGGTTCTTGTTTGTATTTGCCAAAGAGAAGGAATTCTTGAGAAAATCTTCCCGTAAGTCTAAGAGAAGGTGCGCGAAGATCTTTTTGGGAAGAAGAACTCCAGGAAGGAGCAGGGTTGTACCCTGCTTCACATGTTTCAGCCTTTCAATAAGCACCAAAGAGAGGGGGCAACAAGGAGAAAAAAATCAAAAAGAGGCCACTTTTGAAAGCGTAGAGCCAGCCCCCTCTCTCACAAAAACCGGAAACTCCACCCGATCTCTCTGCCCACTCCCATCAATCACCTCCAACACAATATCTTTTCGCCCGGGGGTCAGAAACCGTTTTGAAATCTGAGAATTCGCAGAGGTATATTTGGCCAGTCCACGCGTGTCTTCGGGGAAATGCCAGACATACTGAAGCATATGGCCCTGACTGCCTTTGGCATCAAACCGAAAAGAAGTCTTGTTCACCGTTCCAAATTTGTCCGATACCACCACCCGTGCTTTGGGCGAGGGGAAGGGAGAAACCAACACTTCTTTCGAGAAGGTTTTCACCTCGCCACTTTTGTCTCGGACCTGGATAACCACCGGATACGTTCCGGGGGTGTCAAAACGGCCCGTATAAATACGGTGCCCTCGAAAATCCGTTTCCCAGATCCCATCACCGTTGGTGTCCCAGCGCATTTGCAGTTGGCCCTGAGGTGTTTGCGCGTCATACACTTCGGCCGTAAGCGTTACTTTGTCTCGGGGATAAATGGTCTTGGGTTTCACCACAATTCGGCCAGTGGGAGCGGTGTTATTTTCCACCCACACCATCTTTTTTGAGCTCGCCATCTGCGACAGGGCATTCATTCGATCGGTCAGGATTTCAACCCGGGGGGTAAACTTTCCAGCCCTCGAAAACGTATACCGAGCCCAAGGCGCCACCGAAAAGGGCGTATCAAAGATTCCATCACCTTCAAAATCCCATCGATATTGGGTTTTTCCACTCAGTTGACCTCGATGAGGAACAGAAGCATGAAATCGCAACTCATCTCCAACCACCGCCCAGACAAGAGGTTTTTGTCCGCCCCCGCTTCCGGGATGAGAATGGTTGGTGATTCTGATTTCAGGAGCCACCTGAATCCGGCGAGGTTTGATCTGAAATTGGATTTCGGTGTCTCGACACTCGGGTTTGGATCGACGATAGCACGACCGAGCCAAGACCCGATGAGTCCCTGGGGAATCAAAAGCATATTCCACCTTTTTTCCCGTTTTGCGGTCCTGTCCATCAAAAAGCCATTCAATCCAGCCGTCTTGAGCCAGAGGACTTTTGTGAGCGTCAAAACGAACAATAGTGCCCTCATACAGAGAGGAGGCCGAAGGAGAATGATCTACTACCGGTGGCACCAGGGCCGAATGGGTCAGATTAACTCGATTCCAACGGTTGGAGGGAATATGGCTTCGGCCACGTGAATTCTGAACCGGAACCATCTGAAGTCCCCGAATAGTCTGCTCCCAGCCTTCGGGCCAGCGAATCTGAACCACGGGATTCAGGCGTCCAGGGGCCGAATAGATATGCGAAACCAGCTTTGATTTATTGAATCCCGTATCAAAAGTGCCGTCTCCCTCAAAGTCCCATCGCACGAGTACCTTTTCGGGGTCCTCAGAAGATGGAACAATCAGTTTGAGTCGAAAGTAAACCGGCTTCCCCACGGCAGAATGAGGGTTGATCACCTCAATGCGAGCATAACGTGGACTGTGCTCGCGCACTTTATACGTTCGATAAGTCGTCGAGGTTCGTCCATCTTGGTCACGAACCTGTAGCAAAGCCTTAAAAGAGCCCATTCTTCGCGGCACATAGCTCAGTTGTGAGCGGTGTGAGTATTCCGTCCATTTTTCATCCGGATGCACCCGAAAACGGTATTTTAGTCCGGTTTTTTGGCCTCGGGTATTTCGAGAATCATCCGCCAAAAAAACAATCGGCTGATCCATCACCCCCACACTCGGCTGAATGGACAAATTCGCACTCGGCAGGGTCGAAGCCCACACAAAAGCGGGAAAAAGGCAAAAAAGTATGGTCAAAAATCGCATTTTCAGGATAATATTCATACATTCTTTTAGTATATTTTTGACAAAAAGTCAAATTAAATATATAAAAGAAAGTACTGATGCCTCGAAGTGATTGTTTTTGCTCGTGGCTCGCTCTAAAACAAGACGGAGGGAGGAGAACCTCATGAAGATCTGGATGGAGAATCAACTCAGTAAAAGTGGGTTTTATGTCCTGGTCTGGACCCTGTGGGCGGTGGCTTTTGTGGCAAGTTGTTGGCTTGAAATATTCATCATGATTACCTGCTGGGCAACACTGTATGCACTTTTGATGCCTATACTGTGGCTCAAGTCTACCTATTGCCCAGACGCCTATCTACAGGCAAAACTAAAAGCCCCTATAACGGTCTGACGTCCAAACCCCCAATCCATGGGGGAGCTCCCCCCACCGCCTTCCCCGGCTACTACGGTAGCCGGGGAAAGACTTATTTTTGATAAAAAAACCGCGCCCCCAGAAAGCCGGGACGCGGCGTGATTTCATCATTCCCGATAACTAGTGAATCACTCTCCATAGAAAGGCAGCGATTATGCTTCCCCCGATGAAAAACCAGACGAGATTACGGTAGATGGACATGAATATCGAACGCCAGAAAGCCTTTCGAAGAGAGGATTTCCAGGACAGCGGGTAGATGGAAAGAGAAAGGGCCCATGGGCCTTCATGCTTTTTACTGAACTCCTGAGCCCGTTTTATGAGGGTCCGCAGAAACTGATGAACCTCTGTTGGCGGAAGCTCAGGAAGGGAGCTCAGGCTCAAGTCGAAGAAACAATATTCATGACCTAAGATCAGAAGTTTGATAGAGAAGGGATCTCTGGATAGATCGACCCGAAAACCAGAACCACAAGAAAGATGGCGTAGGTAATAAACGCGTTTTTTTTCTGTGAGGTGTCGTTTTAGGCCACAGACCAAAGCCCTTCTGAGGTCTCCCAGCTGGGCAGGGGTGAGTAGCGCCAGGGCATGGGAAGCATCCAGGAGTTTTTCGCGATCGCCTGGCTCTTTTTCCCAAAAGAAGCAATCCGGCCGATTGCCTTCTGCAAGAAATCCCTCCATTTTTTGGGCAATCTGTTTCAGGAGCGTCTGCAGATCCTGCTTCCTATTCCAATCATCAGGCAAGCCCAAAACTCGTTGATCCTCAATCGTGAACTTCTGGCCACAGATGTTGAAAACGGTGGTGTTCTGCGAGGAACGAGTTGGGGAACGGAGAGGGTCATCGGTTTGATTGCAGCGAGTATGACGAATCATCCATACTTGCCCATCGGTGAGTGATCGACGATAGAGAAGCTCAGTGGTAGTTTCCTTGGCCAGGCACAAGCCGGCCAAAAGCGCGGTTTCGATTTGTAAGAGAAATAGATCATATTCGGTCATTTGGACCATGACGTTTACTCCGTAGCGTAGAGGGAATGATGAATAATAAGCTAAAAACAAGACTTAAAAATAAGTTTGTATCAGCAATGAACGTAAAAGAATTTGCGCATAATAATAAAAAGTGGTAAAAAGTCAATTCAGGGAGGCCGGTTTCGTTCCTCAAAGAATAGACAAAACCCAAAAAAGCAATAAATCTAAGATCGTTCTTTTTCATTCCGTTTCATAGCAAAGAGCCATGTGCCCTCCGTAAGTTTTTTCACTCAAACCCAATAGGGAAGAAGGAGCAAACTTCAGCATTGATTGACTCATTAAAATGAGAAGAGGGCAGGTTCCCTCTTTGTTATAAACCAGATCTTGCACCAAATCACCAGGAGAGCGAACGTGTCCGATACTGATACCGATAAACCCGTAACCCGAGAAGAATTCGAAGCCGCCCAGGAAGAAATTAAACGGCTAAAAGCATTGCTCGAAGAGCATCTGCGCGTAGAAAAACCTCCCAAAAACCCCGCGGGAGGAAATTTGTTCCTCCGGCTTGGCCCCGCCTTTAAATACGCCGCCAATGGGATACTGGAGGGATGGAACGATCGAGCCGCCTTCTTTTCCGAAGCAGTAGTAGGAGGCTTGCTACACATTTTAGCCTTCGCTATGGGAAGCCCCTTCGAAGTGCATTGGTTCCTTTTTGTCGGGACATCAGCCGTACTTTCGATGGAGCTGAGCAACACCGGGCTTGAATCCGTAGTTGATTATCAGAAGAAAGTCCACCCACTTCTAAAAAGGGCCAAAGACACAGCCTCCGGTGCCGTTTTGCTTAAAATTATCCCCTGGATGGGGACCAATTGCTGGTTGTTATTCGTCTTTGAAAAAAGCTAAAAGGGAACCTTATCATTTCCACCCCGTTCGGCGTCCTGCGCCGAACGGGTTTTTTTATAGAGGGCCGAGAGTTGAAAAATCAGGTCACGATGTTAGCCTGAAGATACATCTTGTTTTCAAGGGCCAAAAGACGGTCTTTTGGCACCTTCTCACAGATCTTTAACGATGATGGAGGCGTGAAAAGTGTCCGAAACAAAAGAAATGGAAGTAACCTCAACTCTCTTAGCCCTAGGACTAATGTCATTACTCAGTTTCTGGGCGGGGCACCCAAAAACCTCATTTTGGTGGAGTGGAATTTATTTGGTGGGCGCTGGATTTGGCGCCATGATGGCCTGGACCAAGCTGCAAATGGAGAAACGAAGTGGGAGAGCAAAAGAAACATCCACTGGTATGGCTTCGGTAATTACCGGGATCATTTTGGTGTTGGATGGAGGCTTTTTTGCAGGCCACTACAATATCCTCCAAGCGGGAACCAATACAGAATCTTGGATAGCCTTTTGGACGTGGGTGATAGGACTTCAGTTGGTGTTGGTAGGGACCTACGATGCAGCCACAGAAAACCGTCCCCAGTATTGATCTGCTACCCTCCACCCTCACCCTCATCGTTCACCACCGCACCTCAGGTTCTGGGGTGCGGTACACAAAAAAACAGACCACCCAGTAGAAGGGTGGCCTGCAAAAGTCATTTCCGTCCCGCCCTTTGAGTTTAGAGCACCCATTTCAAAAGGACGGCAATGAAGGCTGTCACAGTCAGTATTCCCGGCAGAGAAGTGAAAAACCGTTTGGCCCGAAAGAAAAAGATATCCCATTTCCAGTGATCAGGATACTCCTCCAGGAAGAACGCGTTCAGGATTTTGCCGTTTTTTTGGTAATGAAAAGCCCGTTCAAGTATCAGTTTTAAGAGTTCTCGAGCCGGGCGAGGGAGATCGTCGGGAAGTTGGTCCAGATTCGTAGAAAAGAAGTGGTGTTCTTTTCCAGCAATATCCAGCGTTACACATCGGTGGAAAGGAAGGTGTTGCATGAACTGGAAGTTCGTGAGAGTAACCCCAAAATGAGTTTGGCGCTTCAGAGGGAGCTGGTAGGAGCTTTCCTCAACATCAGCTGTGATCAGGGGCCATCCCGAAGCGAGAGAAACACGAAGGTGCGCTTCTTCCGTTGCACAAAAAACTTTCAGCGTTTCAAAGAAGGCTTCCCAGCGCTCTCTCTCACCTTTGTTGAATTCCAGGTAGAGTAATCCAGGCGCTTCTCCTTCTCGCAGATAGGTATCTAGACGACCGAGAAGGTCCTCCAAAATGGGAATCACATCTTGTGGAGTGTCTGGAGGCAGAGATTCGAGATCACGATTTGTGATAACGAGCTCCAGATCACACATTCTAATCACTGAGTTAGAGGAGTCTTTCCCAGAGATCGAGTGAAAGATCATCCATTCACGTCCATCACTGAAACGACGTTTATACACCAATTGATTGGAGGGCGAAGCCCCCCGAGTGAGACCAACCAAGAGCGCATTTTGGAGGTCGATAAGCGTTTGAGAGGGGGAAGTCGCATCTGGCATAGCCACCACATCCTTTGCAAAAAGAGGGAACGGAAAATGACAAAAAAAGAGTCACAAGACTCAAAAAGAGTTTGTTACTCCAAAGCCGCAAAGAGCCCCGTATTCTTAATAAAACAACAAAAGAATGTCAAAGCTCCAGAATGGTTTAGGGGCTCCTCTTCACTTTTCGTTCTAAACGCACCAAGAGCCATCCCCCCACCAACACCATCCCTCCACACAACCACTGTCCTGTACTCAATGGACCGACCATCCCATCGGGGACTTTCCACAACTCAATTCCAAACCGCATCACGCCATATCCCACCAAAAAAATCCCCAATAGCGCCCCGGGACGTTTCCAGATCTGGCACCGAAAGAAAAAGAAACAGAGGCCTCCTCCCAGAACCAGATTTTTGGCCAGTTCATATAGCTGGGTCGGATGCCGCAGCAGGTAGTCATAGGTAGGGAACATCACCCCCCAGGTCTGATCGGTGGCCACGCCCACCAGTTCTGCATTTACAAAGTTAGCACCTCGACCCAAGGCCAGAGCAAAAGCCAGCGGAACCACCAAAATATCGGCTATACGAAGAAAAGAAATCTGATTTTTTCGACACCACCAGGCAATCCATCCGGCCGACCCCAGTATTCCACCATGAATCGACATCCCTCCATGCCAGATCTTGAACACCTCCAACGGGTCGGTCCAAAAAATATGGGGGGCATAAAACAGAAATTCCCCCAGCCGTCCGCCCAGAATTCCAAACAAAAACCCTCCAAAAACCAGGTGTTCAAATTCCTCATGACCGATTTCGAGATCAGATCGATCCAGGAGTTTGCGCCCGCCCAAAAGCACTATAAAAAAACCCAGCGCATAGGCCAAACCATACCAACGAACCTCCCACCCAAAGGCCGAAAGTGCTACCGGATCGAGGGTGTGAACCCAGGTAAAATCCATAATTTTAAGGATCAATAAAATTCTCAAATTTCTCAGCCTTTCTCAGTCCCAACAGATAAACCATACCATTCAATCCCGGGATGGACAACAGACGGTTCCACTTCTCAGTTTCTTTGTTGTAGACCTTTTGAAGGTCCACCAGCTTCTGATCAATAAACTCCAGATCCTGCACCACCCGAGCCAAAGCCGGGATTTTTTCGAGCGAGCCAGATCGCTCGAGATCCGAAAAGAACACCAACAAAAACTTCGAAATCTCATGTTCCAGATGCATTCGGTCGCCCGGCTGCAGCCGAAAAGAGGTCTCACGGCACTGTCGGTAGATTTTGAGCAGTTTTTCCAGCTCTCCCGACCCCATTTTGCCACTCCTTTCCGCTAGGGTATATACCAAAGGAATCGCCATCTGCCGTTTGGTCAGGAAAAAAAGCGTAAACCGCCACAATCGCTTCAGATATGCCTGACGCTGGTGCAATTTCCAGGCTCCCAAGCCGATCCCCGCCACCAAAATCGTCCCCCCAAGCAGATAAAATCCATACACCTCCCACAAATCCAGCCCCATCTGAAGGGTCTGACTCCACAAATGAAAAAGAAAATCCGAAAACGTTGGGGCCGCAGAATGCATTTGTATAAGTGAGGAACAAAGAGTAGAGAATAACTTAATTGATGCCCAAGAGGATCTCTCCCGGCTCAGAGAGAAGGAGTCACTACGAAGTAAGAGCTTCGCCACCCGCTCTTATAACAAGAGAGGGTTTCAGAAATTGCGCCATGTTGGCCCTTTCTCTTGCTATAAGAGAAAGGGCAGCGAGGATCGAAAGCAAAGAAATATCATTCATAACGAGCAGGATAGAGATCCCTTGGCACAAACAAAAAAGAAAGCCTCTAGAGCCTACAACGTTTCCACAAAATGCGAAGAAGTCAGCACACTGTGAAATCCAAACTGCTCCAGTATTTCGGCCTTCAGCGCCTCGTCATAAGATAAGGCCGCTGTAGATTCTTCCACTCGAATTCCGAACTGATCCTGTGATTTTGCCATCAAGATAAGTTTAGTGATTGAGGAGGGGATGAATAGATTGACAAAAAGAGAAAAGCAGGTATAGATACAGTGTTCTTTAACGTCTCAAAACGAAGAGCCCTTTGCTCTCACGGTGAGTTTCAATTTTTAAGAAAAAAAGACTCCCACGGAGGAGTACGCAAGTACTTGAGAGCAGGTTTTCTCTTCGTTTCAATAGTATATACAAGGGTTATTTTTGGGCACCTTCACAAAAGCGCTCAGTAGTCACCCTTGTATAAACGTCACTTGCAGGAGATCCACCATGTTGACAGGAAAAGGCTTTGTCCCATTTTTCATTTTGGCCCTGATGCTTATGGCTCCCTTTGGAGATCTGTGGGCAGGAGGGAAATCAGCCCCCCCCACATTTGCAATTCCGCTGGTTGTGACATTCCCAGCCTCTGTGGAAGTAGGGGGAGAAAAAAGAGTGACGAGCCATCTAACGGTCAGCGCCAAGAAGCTCGCAGAACTGGAAACCTTCATCGCCCAATTCAAAAAGGCGCCTGGTTTTACGATCGGAATCCCGGTTCATATCGGCGGGTGGAAAGAGATCTACATGCTGACACGGCCCCAGGCACAAGCGCTAAAGGCGTGGGTTAAGCAGCAGGGGGTAGGGTATACGCGGCAACTGCACCCACTTCTGCACTTCAAAACATCGGGCGACAGACCTGCCGCAATCGTCTATCCGGTTGAAACTTCCGGTAACTAGGCATCATCCCTTCGAGAGAAAACCCCTCCCATCCATATGCCGCCACAGAGCAATCTGTGGCGGTTAACTTATAATATAAAAAATCCATCAGTCTTTACTCTCTACTCCTTGTTCTCTACTCATCCTTATGAAATTTATCCGTCTTCGCAGATCAGATAGTCTCAAGCGTTACAATATGAAAGGGAAAGCCAAAGATAAAAGGGTGAATTCAGGCTTCACCGGATTATTTTGGGAAGAAAAGTAATTAAATCCAAAATAAAAACCTCCACTCAATCGACATTCAGAACTAATTTAGGAGAATGAAGTGAGCGGAGGTAAGGATAACCGATCCAAAAACTCGAGCCTTGCTTTGGTAGCTTTCGGCGTACCGACCGTGTTCTTTAATGCCTTCCAGGGAAAAACTTGACACGAGATCAAATTGATATAAAATGCGAACAGTTTTTGTGAGACCGTAAAACGGTTGAAGAGGAAGGCGGCTTTTGGGCCGTCTTTTTTACAAAAGAGACAAAAAAGGACCAACCTCACATTCTACGGACGCTGGGAGAGGGGGTTAGGCCTCATCAGCGACATCGCAAAGCAAAGAGAAGGAAGCAAATGAACTTCTGCTGTAAGCAGTAAAAACATTTTTTTATTTTTTTGAAGTGATGGGCTTAGAGAAAGATCATTTACTTCATACTCTTTACTTGAACACCTCAGATTAAAGATAAAAATGAAGTGAAATCCGCCGAAGCCGGAGAAGGAAGGTTGAAAACAACACTTCTTTCTGCTTTTTCTACTGAAGAAGAGGCGAAGGGGGATGGGGCGAGATGTGAAAGAACTGTGTTTTGAAATTTAACTTTCAAATCATCTTACCCGTCGGATAGATTTTAGGCAAATTTTTACGCTTGATAGAGCGGAATGGATATGTTTAAGTATAAAAATATTGAACAAGGGGGAGGGAGGGAGTGTTCGCTCTGGGATTGATGAAAACAGTCATCCCGAATGAAGGAAGAAGAAAGACCAAAGAGATGAGGGATCCCCAAGTGTATCAAAAGAAAGAGAACTTTCTGAAGAATAGGGGAATTAAGGGATTCCTCGGGTGAAGGTTGTCCGTTTTAGGGGGGGCTTCACTCGGAATGACTTTTACAAAAAAAATCCCCTCAACCCCCATTCCCAAGACAAATCGGCCCCCCAAACCTTAAATCAACCTTAAATCCGTATTTGCGTCTCGGTTCAGAAAAAGAAAAAGTACGGGTTTTAACCCTTTTTCTCATGTATATCCCGTCTATAAGGCTCTTTTGGGGGCTGCTCGGCCTCTTTCTCCCCCTTGCCACCTACGCCACACCACGACTGGTGATTACCAAAATCGATGCCTGTGCCACCTCCGATGCCGAATGGATAGAAGTCTACAATCAGTCGGAGTCAACGCTTGATCTGAGCGAGTGGCGTTTTTTTGAGCAGGGAAGTAATCACACTCTAAAGGCCCTCGAAGGCCAAAACACCCAACTTATCCCCAATTCTTCCACCGTCATTGTGGACAACCCCACCGCCTTTTCGGAAAAATATCCCCAATACACCGGACCTATCATAGACAGCAGCTGGGGAAGCCTAAAAAACAGTGGAGAAGAAATTGGGATGAAAAACGAAACGGGAGCGGAAGAAGAACCATTTTTTACCTATCCCAAATGTGAATCCGACACTTTTTTGGCCCGAGTAGGCCATGACAACAACCCTTCGCAGACAGAAAACTGGATACTTCAGCCCCTTTCCGAAGCCTTTTTGTCTTTTGATCCCCCTCAATCAGAGCCGGAAGCGGAGGTCCCAGACACCGAGACGGAAACAGAAACCAATCCTTCCAAGCAAGAAGGATCCCCAGAATCATCTGTGCCCGAAGAAACAACAGAAGAAGAGATTCCTCAAGAAGAGGCCCCAAAAGAGGAAGAAGAACCGCTCACGATTCCTATTCAAGAACCCGCTCTAGAAGAAGAGGCCGTTGACTCAGAACCAGATCCTATCGAGGCAGATGGGGGTCCTGTCCCAACCTTTACCGTCCAGATTACCGAAATTCAGCCCGTAACCATAGGCACAGAAGAGGAATGGTTTGAGTTTGTCATCACGCCTACACAGAACGATCCCATCGATCTTTCGACCTGGAGTATTCAGAACGGAAAAGGCACCAAAAAACCTTTCATCGAAGCAAAAGACGCTCTCAAAACCAATCAGGTGATCGGTTGGGCCCCCGAAACACAGGTGTGGACCCCGAATTCAGAGCCTGCTTACTTTTTCTTTGCGCCTTCTCCCCTCACACTGTCCAATGGAGGCAGCACGATCCAGTTGTACCAAAACGACCAATTGTTAACCCAAATCACCTATCCAAGTACCAAAAACGGCACCACAAACGGAAAAAAATGGGCCGAGACCTGGAATTTTGCCCCCAATACTCAGCAGCTCGTCCCCCTGATCACCCAACAAGATCACGATCAGCTTATTCACAGTCAGGGATTGTCTTCGCTCAATTTTCCAGCTGCGCCAGACCACGTACAACTGCAGGTGAATCAGATCAAATCGAACCCGGGATCCCCCGATCAGATCGATGAAATAAAACTCACCATAACCCATTCCAGTGAAAAACAGGCCAACCTCAAATACCTCGAAATTCTGCACAATGGGACGACCCTGGTCTGGATAGAAACCGATTTTTATGTTCGAGAAGGGGAGGAATTAAAGCTGCAGTTTGGCCTCCCTTTTTCTGGGATAGCCGAAACACCTACCGGCTACCTCCTTACCACCGACAAGAGAGGGGGGCTGGTTCAGTCAGGCGGAACAGTCGAGGTACGGCTGTTTGGTTCTACCAGTCACGAAACAACAGAAGACTTTGTCTGTTGGGGGGAAGAATTAACCGCTTCTGAACAAGAAAGAGTCAGTAATGCTCAAGATCAGGACCACTGGAGTGGCAATTGCCTCCTTCCTCCCGATCAAGAAGGTACTTATTTGCAGAGGAAAGAAGGAAATCCCGATACCAACACCAAAGAAGATTTTGAGACCAGCCTTCCAACCAAAGAAGAAACAGTTATTCCCACCGCCGTGCTCGCTCCCGTCCCAAAAGCCACCGGATCCGCTCCCACATTCAACCGCCGAGCCCTAAAAGACTGGCTCAAGGCCCAATTACACGATTTTGTGAGTCAGAAAAAAGCCGAACAGGTAAAGTCCCTTTCGTTTTATCAGTCTTTCTTGAGTCGGTTAACGCCGGTGGCAAAACAGCTGTTGGTAGAGCGGGCGAGGGCTTTCTGGAAAGCAGAGGCATTAAGAGATTCCTCGTATAAAGGTTATACGTTTCAGGACGGTCTTCACTCGGAATGACATGAGGTCATCCCGAATGACGGGAGGAAAGAGAAGCAAAGCAGAGGAAGGAGCAGGGTTGTGCCCTGCTCCCTAAAGTTCTATCAAAAAGTCAGCACAAGAGACCCACAGAAAAGTAATTCATTTACTCTCTCCAAAAATGCCCTCCAAAAGAATTCCAAAAGACCTAAATCAAGGAATATACTTTCTCACTTTAAGCGTGAAAAACCTCTATTATCTCTTCGATCGACACAACCGGTGGGGGATACTCGCTTCGAGCCTAGAATTTTGTCGGAGAAAGAAAGCACTTAAAGTATTCGAATATGTCTTTATGCTCAATCACATTCATTTACTAGTCCAATCCCCAGATGTTTCAGGTTTTCTTCGAGATTTTAAAGCCTATACCTCCAAAGAATTGAGAATAAATATCCAAGAAAGTGAGCCAACGGTTGAAAAACTGTTTAAAAAAGAGGGAAAGTTTGAGCTCTGGGAAAAGACGAATATGCCCATAGTAATTGAAACAGAGAAGTTTTATTTTCAGAAGGCTCAATATATCAGGCAAAATCCCGTAAAGAAACAATACGTAGAAAAAGAGGAACATTGGTATTGGTCATCTGCGAACTCAAACGGAGGATTGGAAATAGACATAATTGAAGGACGATGAAAGCCGGAGCTGGGCTGTGCCCGGCTTCGAAACAGTTCTATCAAATAAGTCAGATCAGGTTTGAAGGAGGGGGGATACGTCACATTAGAAACGTGCGGAGCAGGGTACAACCCTGCTCCGGCAAAGGGTATAAAGGTTATACGTTTCAGGACGGTCTTCACTCAGAATGACACTAGCGTCGTCCCGGCCCAATGGCCTGCCATTCCAGGGGAGAAAGGATAATCTCAAGTGAGCTATCGGGGAAATCCACCACCTGGATGTTCTGAATAACCGCCTCCTTATTGGCGACCAAGTCCTGGTACAACCGTCGGAGTCGAGAATCATAATGCTGGATATTCTGAAGAATGATATTTCGTCCACTCGCGAGGGCTGAGTATTTCACCACATTCTGTTCGGCCTTCACTTTCTGATCCAAAAAGGTCTCGGCTTCAAAACCCTGAAAGGCATGAAGAGCATTAAAAAAAGCTTCTCCATTGGTGACTGAGTCACTGCTCGATTCCCGAGAAAGCTCGGTCAGACGGTTAAATTCTTCAAAAAGTTGTTGCTGAAGTGTTTCTGATTGTCTTAAAAGCCCTCGAATGTCGGACAAAATAGCCTCGACTCTTTGAGCTCGTAGGGTGGGGACATTGCTGGGAATCAGCCGTGCAGAAGGCAGAGACAAAAAAGAACCGGCATTATGAAGCCACGCCACCGATGATTTTACCAAACTCAATTCCTGAGGCGGCGGGGCCAAAGGCAGGGAGCTTGCGGGACGTTTTTGGGGGGGCGTTGAGTTTTGAGGCGGTTTTGTGGCGGGAACGGGCTCTGAAGCAGGGGGTTCCTCCACAGCAGAAGAAGGGGCTTTTGAAAACCAAGACTCCCAAAACCAGGGGGTCGGAGCCTCTGCTACCGGTTCGGTTTCAGACGTTGTCTCTGTCGGAGTTGGAATCGCTGGGGTCGGAGAATCCCCAAACCAGATCACCCAGACAAAAAAACCAATTCCTCCTACCACCACAAGGGTTTTAATTATCCCCCAAACCGCTCGCTGAATCACCCAGAAGAAATCATTATCTTCTTCGATCAAAAGATCGTCATCTTCTTCGATAATATCTCCCGTTTGTTGAGCGACATCACTTTCCACCGCCGCTACGGGGGCATCTTGAAGCTCTTTAGACTTCGGTTTGACCTCCGTTTTAGGCGTCAAAGCCGCCTTTTCGTCAGATTTTTCTGAATCCTGGGGCGAATTGGGAGCCGGATTAGGGGTAGGCATCTATTAATTATACCATAAAAAAAGCGACGAAGCCAGCATTTAAAGCCCAAAACGAGTCATTGCCAGAAAACTAAAGTGCTTCCGAAATCCTCAACAACTGATTGTACTTACACACTCGTTCACTCCGACACAACGAACCGGTTTTGATCTGTCCCGCATCTGTTCCCACCGCCAAATCAGCGATAAATGAGTCTTCGGTTTCACCCGAACGATGAGAAATAACCGTCCCAAAGTTGTTTTCTTTCGCCAGTCGGATGGTGTCAAAAGTCTCACTCAGCGACCCAATCTGATTGACTTTGATCAGAATCGCATTGGCCTGTCCCTCATCGATTCCGGTCTGAAGTCGCTTGGGGTTGGTCACAAATAGGTCATCTCCCACCAACTGTACATCGTTTCCAAAACGTGCCTGCATGGCCTTGAAACCCTCAAAATCATCCTCGGAATGAGAATCCTCCACCGAAATAATCGGGTATTTATCCATCAGGTCGCCGTAAAAATCGACCAATTCATCCGAACTCAGCGCATTTCCATCAACCAGGTATTTGCCGTCTTCATAAAACTCCGAAGCCGCGGCATCCACCGCGAGTTTTATCTGGTCCGAATTATAGCCAGCGGCACTAATAGCTTCCATAATCACCTCAAACGCATCCGAAATTTTGGGGAGGTGAGGCGCAAAACCACCCTCATCTCCCACACCGACGGCCTCCCCTCGATCCTTTAAGATCTTTTTGAGGTGATGAAATATCTCTGCCCCCGCCCGGAGATTATCCGAAAAATCATCAAACTGCGGCAGCACCATAAACTCTTGAATCGCCAGCCCCGCATCGGAATGAGAGCCGCCATTAACAATATTCATCATCGGACGAGGCAGGCTCATGCCGCCGCCAAAAAGGTCATTAATATGCCGAAAAAGAGGCACTCCCTTGTTCCGAGCCGCTAGTCGAGCCCCGGCCAGAGAAATCCCCAAAATCGCATTGGCTCCCAAATTCGTTTTATTTTCCGTTCCATCAATTTCGAGCATACGATGGTCCAAAGCCGACTGATCCTCTGGATCCATACCAATTATTTCCCCCGCCAGCTTTTCATTTACATTTGCCACCGCTTTGGTAACCCCTTTTCCCAAATATCGACCGGCATCTTTATCCCGCAATTCGAGCGCTTCATGTGTTCCCGTACTCGCCCCCGAAGGCACACAGGCTCGCACGGTATGCGTTCCATCACTCATTTCCACCTCTACCGTTGGGTTTCCCCGAGAATCAAGGATTTCGCGCGCGTGGAGAGAAGAAATAGAGGTCATGGGAAAGATTTTTTAAGAATTATCGATCAAATCCTACAAAAACCAAGGGGGCGCGTAAACCAAAGTGGCTGAATAATCTTCCGACAAAAGAATACAAAAAACTTGCTAAGAAATAGAAATATACTAAAATACCAAACAAGATCCTTAGTTATGAGGGTCGCAATCTTCCAGACAGAGTGGGGAAAATTATGAGTGACAGTAGTGGAGTACGGTGCCACCAAGGGCTTGGTAAGTGGGGGACTCGAATCAAGTGGGGATTGATTGGAGTGGTGATATGTATAGTTAGCTTCGTTATCGCCGTTGACATCCTCCATATTGGCAGCTGATCTCTTCACCTCTCCTGGAGAGTCTCAAGCGGTCGATCTGGGGATCGGCCGCTTTAACTTAATGATACTCCATAGTTTGACTCAAAACCCTCATCAGCGCCAAAGCCTTCCGAAAAATTGAGCTTCTTTAGTGATCGATTTTGATTCATATCAGGTTCCCGATTCGCAGGGGGATTACTTACTTTCAGAGTTTGTTAAAGAGAGAGGCCAAATACTCTCTACTTTCTACTCTCGACTCTATACTCTATACTCTCCCCATGAAAACCACCCTCCTCATGGCCCTTTCCCTCGACGGAAAGATCGGAAAAGATTCCGAACACTTTCCCGACTGGACCGAAAAAGCCGACAAAGCACTTTTTGTGAAAGAAACCAAAGCCGCAGGAGTCATTATAATGGGGGCCAATACCTATAAGACGATCGGGAAACCCCTTCCAGGACGAAAAAATATCGTTCTTACTCGCAACCAAACCCTCACCTCCGACGATCCTGACTTGGTCTACACCTCCGATTCCCCTCAAGCAATTCTTCAGAACCTAGAAAGCGAAGGGTACTCCCAAGTCATCTTGGCCGGAGGCGCCCAAATAAACACCCTCTTTGCTCAAGCCGGTCTCATCGACGAAGTCTTACTCACGTTTTCGCCTGTTTTAATCGGGGAAGGGATCGGCCTTTTCAGCGAAGACGTTGACCTCAGCCTCGAACTCCAACACCTCGAAAGACTGGGGGAAAACTCCATCCAGGCCCGTTATAAGGTAGTGAAATAAAGAACAGGAGCCACAAATGAATTGGATGGACGCAAAATTTTGCGTCCCTACAATGTTAATTGCTAATTGTTTATTGTTCATTGCTCCATGCAATACTTATTCGCCCCCTCCCTCTGGCTCTACACTCCCCTCACGGTTTTTGCTCTGGGAAATTTCGTAGCCTTAGCGCTCAACTCAGTAGCTCCCTACGAAGGGTTTGATCCGCTTCACTGGGTGTATTACTTCATGACGGTTTTGACCCAGTGTTTTTTCGTCTTTTACTATCTCCGTGTAGCCCAAGACGTCCCGGCCAAATTTATGACCACTCTCTATTTCATCCACACCTTGTTTTTGCTCTCTTTTTTCGTCTATATCTTTCTCTTTATCCTTCATTTGGTTTTCTTCATCCTCGAGCCCCTTCTGGTTCACACCCTCTGGGAATACATCCAAAGAGTCTATGAGATACTTATGATTGTGTTTTGTGGGTTTGTACTGAAAGCAACATTCAACGGGTTTGGAACGGCCGCTGTCAAATGAGCGCCTGAAATATAGTTAAAGAGATTGGTTCGTTATTGCAGAAGAAGTAAGTATTAGGAAATAAGAATTAGGGGAAGTCATCCCGAATGATCTACTTTCAGAAGACAATATTATTGAGATGAGGGAGCTCTGAAGTTATCATTCTTAAAGAAAATGCCTTAAGAGATTTCTCGTTTCATGTTCGTCGCTTCGAAAAATTCTGTCACTCGAAATGACAAGTTTTCCCCCCTACTTTCTACCTGATACCTGAGTACCACCTTCAAAAACACCACAAATACCAGGGCCACTAATTCATAATTTCTCTCTGCTCATGATCCGCACTCTCGACTTCCTCGTCTCCCTCTTCATCTTCATCATTATCCTCTTTCTCATTACCCACATGGGGCTCAAGATGTGGGATTTGGGCGGCGGTCTATGGGAAAACATTCAGTGTCAAACCTGTTCCGATACTCAAATTCTGCATGGAATTGCGCATGCCATTGTTTTGGTAAAGGCCTACAAAATCCTCATGTCCTACCTCAAAACCCACCACGTAAACATAAAGTACCTGGTTGAGATAGCGATCATAGCTGCAGCAGTAGAGATTATCTTCAACTCCACTAGCCACACACTCCAAATGAACCTCGTCTTTGGCGCCTTCGGCGTATTGAATCTCGGTTTGTACCTGTTTTTTTACGAGAAATTCAAAGAAATGGGCCAAGAAAAAGAGGCGAGTTTTTCGATCTGTAAGATGTGGGGGGGAAGTAACTAAACAGTAAATCAAAAGGAAGAACGTATGAGGAATAAGGAATAAGGGGAAGGCAAATAGCTTTATTTATACCTCTTGGATCGCCTAATACCTACTTCCTACTTCTTTATTCCAGAGCAAAATCGCTAAATTACCCCAAAAAATATGATGGCCCATTACACAAGTTCACATCGCCCCCCCTCCCCATGATCCTCACCCGTCACGAAATCGCCCAACTCATCCAGGCCAACCAACTCATTTTTGAGCCTGCGATCGATCAGTACCAAAACCAGCCTCATGCAGTAGATCTTCGTCTGGGAACGGTGTTTTACCTGCCCAAGACCTGGCGCCTCACCGAAAAAGGGAGAGAGATTCTTACCGTCGACGTAACCCAATCGGCCGGAGACAACTACAAAAAAATCGAACTTCAGCCCGGGCAGTTTTTTGAACTAGCCCCTGGGGAATCCATCATCGCTTCAACCCTCGAAAAAGTATCTCTCAAAAGCCCTGATATTATGGGGGTCCTCTATCCGCGAAGCTCCATCAACCGAAGAGGGCTCTCGGTTGATCTCACCGGCATCGTGGATGCTCATTATTCCGGACATTTGATGATCCCCATTTGGAATAAAACCACTTCGCAGGTGATCCGCATTTACCCGCTGGAACGAATCTGTCAGATCGTTTTTAAGCGTCTCACTCAACCCCTCACCAAAGAAGACGCCCTCATGCACGGGGCGATAAAATCAAAATACGACGGAGCAGCAGCCCAAGAACTATCCAGCAAAAAAGACGCCGAAGAAGAGATAAGGATGATCCGAGAAGGCCGTTTGGACGATCTCAAAAGCCCATAAGAGGGTCAAAATAAGCCTATAGAGCGCTGTTTAATCTAATCGCGAAGTCGGATAAAGACGCACAATTTTGTGTCTTTTTTTCTCTCTGCTGGATCGAACAAAGGAGACGTAAATCTTCGCGAGTCTTTGTCATCCGCTCAAAATATGTCAAAATACAGACGACATTAAATCTCAATCATGTACTTCGACCTTGCCCGTCTGGCCACGACCCAGTATTACCTCGACCCAAACCCTGGAGGAGATTTTATTTTGGGATACTTTTTGTTGATATTCTTCATCGCCCTGTGCTTTGTGGGGAGCCTCACTCAGCCCTTCATCGCCAAAAACAAGTACCTTCGAAAATCGTTTAAAAACCAGCTCTGGAAGTTTTATATCTTGGGTTCTTTGGGGGTTATTCTGGTCCTCTCAAGGTTTGCGGCCGTGCCCGGGTTCTCAATGCGATTGTGGTTGTATATCGTACTCGCCCTAACGTTGATTGCTGGAGCAACAACCTTTTGTAATGTTCGCGCCCGATACCAAAAAAGAATGAAGTCGGTAGAACGGGAGAAAAAGAAAAAGCGAATGAAATAACGAGGGAAACCTTACTGCTTCGCGTTCTTTGGTTTTGTTTTTCCCGAATCATTTTTAATTCCGGCCTTCTGATCCGAAACATTTTTTGGAGTAGTATTCTTGTCCTTTGCCGCAGGTGCTTTGGTGTCTTTTGACGCCTCTTCTGCAGGTCTTGAAGTCTTCTTTGGGGCCTCTGCAGGGGGCGTTTTTTTCTCTGATGCTTTGGGCGTCTCCTTTTTTGTTTCTGGCTTACCTCCAGATTGGGGGGATGAATCAGCACCTTTCTTTTGATTCTGGCGCTTTTCATCCTCCGGACGTGACCATCGGTTAATCTTACTTTCTACCACTTCTCGGGGTTTGGCATATCGTTGTCGTGAAAATCGAACGATCTTTTCGGCGCGTTCATCCAGATCATCCTCGATACTAAATTTTGGAGGAGGAAGCGTCTGTCCCGAAAAGACCGGCGTAGGCATTCCGTCCACCAAAATTCGATTATAAACGGTATATTTTGGCAGGTTCACGAGGTCAATGGGTTCTACTTTTTCTTCATCAAATTGTTCCGCAAATACCTTGGCATCATCGACCCCTACCTGAAAAGAAATCAGGCTTCCCACATTTCCAAAGACCGCCGCGGCCACTTCTTCGCTCATCTGGGCGACGTACTGGTTAGCCATAGTCAGACTTAGGTGATACTTACGGGCTTCGGAAAGAATCGTCGCAAAAGAGTCAGTCGCAAAGTTCTGGAACTCATCCACAAAGAGTGAGAAGTCCGGTCGTTTTGATTCTTCTACATCAGCTCGACTCATCGCATCGATCTGAAACTTCGTAATCAAGAGCGATCCGAGCATGGCCGAGTTGTCTTCTCCGATTTTTCCCTTCGAGAGGTTAACGATCACAATTTTACCGCTGTCCATAGCAAAACGCAGATCGAGGGTTGATTTGGGCTGGCCCACAATGTTTCGAATAATGGGAGTCGAAAGAAACTGTCCCACCTTGTTCTGGATCGGTCCGACGGCTTCGGCCAGCTTGGCCGGCTGAAGGGCCGAAAACTCGGTCTTCCAAAAACTCTGCACCATCGGATCCTGCACGAAATGGAGTACTTTTTCACGATAGTGTCGGTCCACCAGCATGCGGGTGATCCCCAGCATAGTAGTGTCGGGCGCTTCTACCAGCGCCAGGATGGTATTTCGCAAAAAGTGTTCTAGTCGTGGCCCCCAGGAATCGATATTCAGTTTCTTGATCACGCCAATCAACCCCGAAGCAATGAGTCCTCGCTGTTCGGCATTTTTTCCCTCAAGCATGTTAAACGCAATGGGGAAGTCGCGATCGGCCGGATCAAAGACAATCACATCATTGGTTCGATTTTTGGGAACATATCGAATAATTGCTTCGGCCAGATCTCCGTGGGGATCAATCACACCAACGCCTTTCCCGGCTAAAATATCGGAGAAAATCATGTTTTCCAGCAGGGTCGATTTCCCCATCCCCGTCTTTCCGATGATGTACACATGTCGTCGTCGGTCTAGTTCTCGGATGCCGTATAGATCGTTGATATCTCGAAAGTTGGTTCGACCAATCAGGGTTATGCCTTTTTCAGTTTCCGAAGGAAGATTGACTGGGGGTTCCAACTTCGCCGAATCCACCCACTGAATAGCCGGAGAAGTTACCGTTTCAGTCGGCAGGTGAAACATGGTCGCCAGTTCTTCCTGAGACAAAGCAAAAGGCTCTTTACTTCGCCGAAAAACAATATTTCTGAAGGTGTCAGATTTGATGTCTTGGGTTGTGGTAGAAACCGAAAAGTGATTCATCTGCGGCAACGAATACTGCTGAAAAGTTCCCGCAATTTCTCGAATTTTGGCCTCGGCCTGAAGATCGGGCATGTCTTTGTCGCAGACATAAACCGTTCGAATATTGGTCGCAAAATGCAGACGATTGAGTTTGTCATAAGAGGCCGAAAAAACCGTTTCTCGATCATGCCGCCCAGAAGTCTGAGCCTCACGATCCAAATCCTGTTCTTCGTCATCATTGTTGTTATTGTCAGAGGTCGTAGGAAGAATATTTGATCCTGGACCAGCCATCCCCGTCAAAAACAGCATCATACACCACAAAGGCGATCTCCACGTTCTGACGCCCTTTTCGGGAGAAAGACGAGCCCATTGATAGAGCAATCGAAACCAGTCCCATTGCCAAGGGCCTGAGCCAAAAAACCGACGCAGTGTTTTTTGGGCAATAGCGTTCCACTTGGGGGCTACGGGCGTAATAACAAACTGTAGGACGGCTGAATCATTCTTATCAGCCAAATGCGTCAAAGCTGCGGTCACCGGACCCATAGGATCTTCAAAGGCCTGCGCCATTTTGTCCTCAAACTGAGGATATCGCTTAAAAGGGAAAACCGTCGGTTCGGCTGGGCGAAGGGTCGCCATGAGCACTTTTTTGTCCTTGATGAGCTTTTTGGTGAAAATATCCGGCACTTCTTCGATCTCAACTTCGGGATACTGCGCATAAAACTGCGAAGAAAGCAAGGTCTTGAGATGTTCAGGGATAACCACATAAAAATAAACCCGACCATGCACTCGAGCAATCTCAAAACTAACGGCTTCTTTCCGGTGTTGTTTGGCCGATTTAAGCAGCAATCCATGCAGCGAGGCGAGTATCTGCTCAAACGCCATAGGACCACGCTGATTCAGTCGCGGAACGGTGAGCCGGAGCACTGCTTTTTTATAAGACCTTTTCATTCTATTTATTTTACCAGAAAATCGCGTTTGAGGCAATGGTGAAAGACGCTTTTTTTATAACACGTTTCGAGGTAATTGACAAGTCATAATTACATTGTTTACAAATGGAGAATGGGCGCTTAACGACGAAACCGAAATAAAGGACCCGCTCTTTTTCCGCTCTTTTTAGTTTTGGACTTTGTAGGAGAAAAGGAATCAGGGGCAATTTAGCCACTTAAGAATAGGGGAGTTTCATCGAGATAAAGGCCTTCCAAAGTGATGGTCATGGTTGGTTACCTTTTTAGTTTTTTTGACGATTTATGACACACAAAGTCGTAGTATCTTACCCATCCTTTGGACAAAAAGAGGACAGAGCCAAGTTTTAGCTTGAATTGGGGTATAAAAAAGAGCCCGGGTGTCGGTGAAGACACCCGGGGAGTTATAGTCCTGCTAGGTCGCTGGGCGATGGGATCTCGCCGGTTTACGCCTCGACGGCGTGGAAGCTCAGGGTTTCAATACAGCAGTTGTCCGCCATCAGGCTCTGTAAGCGGTAGTAGTCTGCCCCATGGGAGACTACGAAGCTGAAGAGGAAACCCCCATATTGAAAGTCCACAACCAGAATTTTGCCCGCCCCAAGACGCGCTTGGGCCTGAGAAAAAGTACTGGTTCGGGGAATCTTGGGCGCTTGCACGGCCTCATCCCACGAGAACTTTTGCATGTCGTGACGAAGCCCCAACCGGAAGAGTATCCGTTGACGGAGTTTTTCAGAGTCGGAGGGGTCCGCCGGAATGGGGGAGGGCGGAACTTTATCCAAATTCCACCCCTTTCTCAGTCGTGGCCGATTGTACCAGCGCAGAAAATTCACCACCAGAGTGATGAGTCCGCCGGCAATCAGAGCCAGAGCGAAGAAGTCAGTCCAGGTCAGGATCAGAGGGAGATCAATCATTGGGAGTCTCCTGGGAAAGGTTCGAAATTAGGCGGATGGCATCCTTCATCCAGTAGTTGCTGGATCCGAGCCTTCTTGAGACCTAGATCGGCCCGGGTCAGCCCCGCGTCATCAAGAATCGCATCCATTTCATGCACATAGCTTTCCGGATCACCTTCACAGTCCAAGGCGTTATGCCAGTAGCTGAAAGCCTGGTCCAGCGCAAACAGTTTTTCCTTTGGCACTGCTAGCCAAACCTTGGGGATGGCGTAGTAGTGTGACCAAACAACCGCAGCCGAGTGACGGATTCTCTCGATGTCAGCAAAGTCATCCTCAGAAGAAACCGTTTGGGCTGATTTCTCAACACCATTGTCGAGGTGAACAACAAGCACTTCACCTGGTCTCAGCCAAGACTTGAGGCTTTGGTAAGAAGATCCGCTCAGTGAGCGGCCTTTCTCAACCATCCAGGTGTTGCACCGCAGAAAAGTGAAACACTCTTCGGCGGGTGTTTCCAGAACGGAGAGCTCCGCCGTTGGTGCGGGGGGGGTGGGGGATGACAGTTCTCGGTTCTCAACGAACCAATTCCAGATCCAGAAAAAGCCTGCGATAAAGAGCACGAGGCCAATGATGAGAGGACGATATTGTTTCATGATGATCACCGTGAATAGAAAAGTGAAAACAGGTTTCGACTAGGCCTTCACGTCCCGAGGCGAAAAGCTCAGAACATGGTCATGGAATCGCTTAACAGACGCGGCCCAGAGTTGATCAAGTTCCTCTTGCTTCGAACCGATGGTTTCCAATGAGGCATTTACCTTAGCAAGATCGCGCTTCAGCGCGTTGATGCTGTGGAAGGCCTCGTTGAACATCAGGTATTCATGATAACGAAGGCGATTCAGGATCCCCTTGGCAGATTTAAGACACCAATGCCGGTATCGAAGATACTCCCACAGGAGAAGCGCAGGGATAAAGTAGGACGCCAAGATGAGGAGCCCCAACAGGATGATCAGTAGGGTGTTCATAAAACCTCCTTTTTCATATTGAAGCTAGGGCTTCTGAATCTGATTGGGCTGAAACTTGGTGTGTTCTTGATGCTCAGCCCGAAACTTCGGGTATTGAGTCTGCTGTTGAAGATGTTTGTAGCGAATGGAAAGTGAATCTGAGCGGAGATAGACCAGGCTATATCCAATCAGACAAGCAATGATGCTCAGGGTTAGAAGGAAATACAGGATCCTTCGCCCCCAGAGATGAAAGTAATACAGAAGCATAAGGACCCCCTGTTAAAGCGAAATGGAAAAATAAAACCACAAATCCAATGAGCCAACTCATCAGATCAGTGGCTTCATTTCCCATGTTTATTTAGCGAGCAGGACATTTGCAATCGAGAAAATCCGTCTAAAAAAGAAAAAAATTCCATCAATTGCAAATTGTCGCTCGCTAAGAGCGGAATGTGAAAGATCTACAGTCTTTATTTAATAGCATGAAAACGTAAAAAAGTCAAGCAATAAGGCATAATTATTAAGACAGAAACGAGTTCAAAAAGTACGATTAAGCAATCAAAGGTCCTTCAATATTTTTCTGCGATGCTTTTCTATCTTATTGCCGGTCTCTTGGGGGCTATTCTCGCGAGTTTTAGCAGTGTGCTCATTACCCGCCTCCATCACGAAGAAAAGGGAATCTTTTGGGGACGATCCAAGTGCCCAAAATGCGGCAAAGTCCTCAAACCCTGGAATCTGATTCCCATCCTTTCCTGGATTTTTCAGAAGGGGAAATGTGGGGCTTGCCAGGAACGGATTTCGGCTCGCTATCTCATCATTGAGCTGGTCTACTTTTTTGTATTCATCGTGTTCACCGAAAAATTCTTCGGAGAACCATTTTTTCCCATTCTCATGGCCTTTGTCTTTGTCACCCTGGTGGCCTTCTTCTACGACTGGTGGTATCACGAGGTAGATTTAAGAATCATGACTCCCGCCCTCGTAGGAGCCACCATGTGGGCGTACTTCCGCCCTCTTCCGTTTGAGGATTTTCTCCTTGGAGGGGCTATTGGAGCGGGTTTTTATGCGGCTCAGTACTACGCCTCAAAGGGGAAATGGGTCGGTCTAGGGGATCTCTGGTTGGGGGGCTTTATGGGCCTACTCTTGGGCTGGAAATACGTATTAATGGCTCTCTTGATCGCTTATATCGGTGGCTCAATCATTGCCCTCGGGCTCGTGGCCTTCAAAGACTACAATCGAAAATCAGCGCTTCCCATGGGGGCTTTCCTTATGCCCGCTCTGCTGCTCATGTTGTACGGCGGAGACGTGATTTGGGAGTGGTACTGGGACTTAATACTGTAGTGGTGAGTAGGTTCGATCGTGCTAATGATAAATTATCTTTCCAATTGAAAAGTTAATTGATAGGATCAGCCGCGAGTATAAAGATTCACAGCATGATTGTAGATCTCGCAAAAACGGCTCGGCCCTCAAAAATTCAGCCAAAAGTATTTCAGATTTTTAAAGAAATGCAGAAATCAGACGATAGTTATTTGGTAGTAGTAGATGGAGATAATCGCCCCATGGGAGCGATCGTTTCGCCTGCTATAATCCAGAACTATATCAATACCCACCAAGAGCAGGAGCTCAAAGACTTTTCCCAATTGGCAAAGTCGTCTTTTTCATTCTGGGATAATTCAGAGGACGATATTTATGATGATTTTTATTCAGAGTCATCATGAAAAAGCTTCAAAAAGGCGAAATAATTCTTATTAATTTTCCTTTTTCTGACCAAGAAGGGAAAAAGTTGCGTCCGGCCTTGGTTGTGGCCGATTGTAGCCACGGAAAATATCAAGACATTATTATTCTGGCCATTACCTCGCAAAAATTAGAAAAAAAAGAGCGAGAAGTTGAGATTAACGACAGCGATTTATCTGAAGGGAAATTGCCCAGAAGGTCCTACATTCGAGTTTCAAAAATCACAACGATCGAAAGAAAAATGATAAAAAATAGAGTAGCCCTTTTGGGGAGTGATAAAATAAGCGAAGTTGTTTTCAAATTGAACCAGATTTTGAAATAAAAAATATTCTTAATACCTACTTCCCTATACTTTCTTCCATTCGAATTATGTCCTCTATTTCCGTCTGCATTCCCGAATCAAAAACCGAGTATTCCGTTCAATTCGGAGAAGATTTTAGTTGGTTGCATAAACAAATTGAACAAGTAATACGGGGTAAGGACGTGCTAGTAGTGACTGATGAAAACGTCTTTCAGAAAACGAATTTTCCCTTTGATAAATTTTCTTCCGTCCAGGTGATTCCGGCGGGGGAGTTGAATAAAAAGTGGGAAACCGTGAACGGTATCTTAGAAAAGGCTTTTTCGCTCGGTCTAGATCGCAGCGCAACCTTTGTTGCGGTGGGTGGGGGCGTAGTGGGAGATATGACGGGTTTTGCCGCGTCCCTTTTTATGCGGGGATGTGAATTTATTCAGGTGCCTACCACGCTTTTAGCCCAAGTAGACGCCAGCGTCGGGGGAAAAACTGGAATCAACTGCCGTCACGGAAAAAACCTCATCGGGGCCATTTATCAGCCCCAAGCGGTATGGTGTTGCCGCCAATTTTTGACCACCCTCCCCGAATCCGAAATGAAAAACGGGCTGGCGGAGATGATTAAACACGGGATTCTTGGTTCAGTGGCTCATTTCGAAGCACTCCAAGCGCTTGGAAACCAGTTTCAAGGCCAATCCCAAGTATCATCCGAGTTTCTCGAAGCCATATTCAGACTCGTTCCCGATTCGGTCGACATCAAGCGAAAGGTGGTCGAAGGAGACGAAAAAGAAGCCCATTCAAGAATGGTGCTCAACCTAGGACACACCTTTGGTCACGCTATAGAGCTGCTTTCTGATTTTAGCATTGCTCATGGAACCGCCGTTGCCATGGGGACCATAATGGCAACCAATAAAGCCGAAAAAGAAGGGCTGTGCGCCTCAGAAGAAGCTGAACGCATTCGAAATATTTTTCCGCTGTTTGGGTTTGATCTTTCGTGCCCCTATTCCGACGAAGAGATCCAAAATGCCATGCAGCACGACAAAAAAAAGCGGGAAGGAAAGCTGAAATTGGTGTTGCCCAAAAAGATAGGAAAGGTCGTAATTAAAAGTCCGTAGTCAAACCAAGAATCCCCCTTTTGAAGGGGGAGTTCTTCCGTAAATGAAGCAAAAAGATTGGAGAAGTATTATTCAAGAGTGATCAACAGACACGCGAAGGAGGGGGTTTTTGAGTTCAACAAAACATCAGTACAACTTCCCTCGATGCAAAACCCTTAAAAGTTCTATAGTTTTAGTTTCACGATGCAGAATAAAGAGCACCCGATAATTTCCTACTCGAAGTCGAAAATCTGCGAGCTTAAAATGGTGCAGCTTTTTTACCTGAACAAAACCTGGCCAAGGTTCTTCAGATAGCTCTTGAATTTTTTTATTTAGAGTAGCGATCGATTTGGCAGAAAGAAGAGAAAGATCTCTTTCCCAGGTTTTTGCACAAGCAATAACCAATTTATAAGCCATGTTTGTGGTTGAATTTTTCCCAGGAAACGGGGCTGGTTTTTCCGGTCCTTGCTTTTGCAACCAAAGAAGAAGTGGTCTCATCCTGTAGTTCCCACATTTCTTCTAATATCTGTTCTAAAACACCAGAATCCAATAGATATTGAGCTGTTTCTTTATTAACGAGCAGGCCCTGTAACTGATTATTATTCAGAATAATCTGAAAGGGCTCATCTGAATTAAGCACCTTTTTGGTGTTTCTCTGTAGCTGAGTAGTGGGAACAAAAGTTGTTTTCATTTTAAGATTTGATAATTGTATGATAATTATATGATAAAATTACACAAAATACCAGAAAAGCGACAGGGAGACCGAATTTACTACTCCTTGTTGTCTACTCTTCACTCTTTTTAAAGCTCGGGTTCTTCACCTCCTGCCGCACAAACGTCCCCGCCGGAACCTCTTTTTCACACTTTATCGAGGCCACTTTATTGGTATTCCCTCCATGCAAAGTATCCACTTCTTCCTCGCCAAAACGCATACCCGCTGCTTCAATAGAAAAATCATCCTCCATTCGAGGCAGAACAAATTCAAGCATCGCCCCGGTCTCAATCCGATTCTTCACCTCTATTTCCACTCGCCCGTCCTTCCAGCCTGTCACCAGACCACAAAACTCCTTCTCACTAGTCGAACGATTGCCCTCGTACTGAATATCCCCCTCACGCGGTTTTCCGTTTAAAAACCCTGGGAAAAAACCTCGATTGGCCGTCGCCTGGATCTCTTTCCACAAACCCGGATCAAAATCTTTCCCGGCTTTTAGGTCATCCAGGGCTCGGCGATAAGCTCGCGCCACCGTGGCCAAATAATAAGCGGTTTTATTTCGGCCTTCTACCTTGAGCGAAACCACCCCCGTTTTTGCAATATCCGCCAGATACTCAATCATACACATATCCCGCGAACTCATAATATGCGTTCCATGAAAGTCCTCCTCAACAGGGATAATTTCCCCCTTTCTTGCTTCCTCCTCAATAAAAGCCGACTTTTCAAAATCACGAATCGAACGAGTTTTTTCTTCATTAAAGTTCGATTCGTCCGGTGAAGCTATGGAATTTTTTTTATTTAATGCGAAGACGGAGTCTTCCCTTGTTTTTGAACAGTGGTCCGACACATCCACCTTCCGCCCCTGCTCATCATACACCTGATAATTCCAACGGCAGCTGTGATTACAGATTCCACGATTGGCATCTCGCCCCGAGTTGAATGTGGAGAGCAGGCATCGCCCCGAATAAGCCATACAAACCGCTCCATGAATAAAGATTTCCAGCTCCATATCCGGAATCCATTCGTGTACCTTGGCTACCTCTTTGAGCGACATTTCTCTCGCCAAGATAACTCGACTCACTCCCAGCTCACGCCAGAATTCCAGCGCGGGGGCATTTACCGTCGAAGTCTGTACCGAAAGGTGTTTATCAATAGAGGGGGCGTGTTCTTTGGCCAGCTTTAACACCCCAAAATCCGCAAAAATAATCCCATCGGGCTTCACCCGCTCCAAAAACTGTAAATGATCCACAAACAGCCGCATCATCGTTTGATGCGGGAAGGCATTCACCGTCACATAGACTTTTTTTCCCTGCTTCTGGGCATAAGGAATAATCTCGGCCATATCGTCTTCGGTGAAGGTATTCTCTTTCGTCCGCAGCGAAAACATACTACACCCACAATAAATCGCGTCGGCTCCGTACCGAAAAGCGGTATAGGCCTTTTGTAGGTCTCCAGCGGGCAGTAGTAATTCCATCTCTTCCGTTCTACCAATTTGAGCAAATCACGCAAGAAAAAGCCCGCCGTGATAAGTACGGCGGGGCTTTTTCCCCTTGGGGAGGGTTATTCTGCAGGCGCATAGCCTCTGCGCTTCAATTCATCCTGTATGTCTGGGGGATAAAGCGAGAAATAGACCCGGTTGTCAGCCAGGAGTGCTTCCTTTTGGGTGGTGAGATAGAGCTTTACATGGGATTGTCGGATAGGAAGCTCACTAATTGTCACATCCATCGCAGCAAGATGACACTCATAGGGATTAAGCCTGGGATGACAATGCTCCTTGGATTTCTCAATCATTTGATAGACTTCGATCTTGGCTTTGGGGTTTTCTATAAATATTTCTATTACCAAAGAAGCGGTATAAAAAGCCACTCCCATGCCCAAGACAAAGCCAATAATCACGCCCTTAAAGAGAGTTAAAATTCGAAACGACATTTTTGGTACTCCTCACGGAAACAACAACAAGGGGAAGCCGACTTCGACCACCCCCAAGAGTTTTTGGATAGACGGTACAAAAGCAGCTGACCTTGTTATACGAAACAATGTAAAAGAGCGAGGAATCACTAACGCTAAATATAAATACGATAAAGGTAAAAAGAACGCAAGGGTGTTTGTACGAAAAACTCCTTGTTCTCTACTCTCTACTCTCTACTCTCCTCCCTCCCCCCATCGTTCACGAATAGCCCTCAACGCTCGCAGCTGAATAATCCGAACATTTCCTTCTGATTTTTCAACCACATGAGCTGTTTCGGCAACAGAAAGACCTTCTAGGTATCGAAGCTCCAAAACCGTTCGCTGAAGTGCGGGAAGATCCGCCAAAATAGTATGGAGTTTTTCAGTGTTTAACTGCAGATTTGCACTTTCGTCCGGAGTAGGACGATCTTCATCTGGAATCTGCGTAAAAAAAGCACCTTCTTCTTCGTCTAGCCCCAAGAAGTCCTTTTTTCTTCGATAAAAATCGATAATCGTATTATTCGCAATACGAAACAGCCAGGCCGAAAAATGAGCGTTTTTGCGAGGCGAATATCGTTCAAAGTGATCTACCACCTTCAGAAATATTTGCGCTGTCAGATCAGCCGCTTCCTGGTTTTCGACCCGAAAAGACACATGACGATGAACTTTTGGATGAAAGTAGTCAAAAATCTGAGCGAAACTATCTTCATCACCCTTCTGAGCCTTGGCCACTAAGCATTCAATGGCCTGAGAAGAAAGCGTACAAGGAACCATGAATCAATTGTAACCAAAGCGGCTTTGGATGGAAACCCCCAGAACAGAAAGGGAAAAAGAGTTGAACGTTTGATTTCAGTTCGTAATATCAAGTCGATTTCTAACACCGAAAAAATGAAAAACAATACGATCGCTAAAGTTATTATGGGGGTTCTCGCATTTTTAGTAGTGGCGGGAGGAAGCGCTTATGGAGCGGCTTATTTTTATTTTGCTCCGATGGCCTTCGAAGCCGGAATGCAGCAAGGGGCCGCAGCCATGATCACCGAAATTGTGGGGCGAACTATCGACACGGAAAAATGTGAACCCATCAATCTCTACTCAGGAGAAGCTAAGGTCGACTTGCTCAACGTAAAATGTATCAACCAACAAGAAGGAGTTGAAAACACCGTTGAGGAGCTAAGTGCGGAATAAAGAAGTACTAAGGCCTAGACACTCTACTCTTTGTTCTTAACTTTTTACTCCCTTTACTCGTCTTCTACAATCTTCCAGGTTACTTCCTTTTCGAGGTGTCCATGAGGAAAGGTAAATCCAGAAGCTTTTACGTGCCCGCCTCCGCCATACTGTTCGGCGAGCGCCTTAACATCCACATCGGGTTTTCGGGTTCGGAAGCTGGCTTTTACGTTTCCTTTTTCGTCTTCAGAAAGCACCACCGCATATTGGGCTTCGGGAACAGAATTAATGAAGTCGATAACGCCTTCCAGGTCCGTTCTTTTGGCGCCTAAAGATTCGTAGTCTTCCCGGCTTACCCCCACAATAGCGGCTCCTTCGGGTGAAATATGCAGGTTTTTCAGTACTTTTCCCCACAATTTAAGGGTTTTAAGGTCATAAGAATTAAAGACGTTCTGCGCAATTTTGGTCACATTTGCGCCCAGTTTTACTAGTTCAGATGAGGTGTAGTAAATATCAGGGGTGGTGTTTTGGTGCATAAAACTTCCCGTATCGGTATAAATCCCCAAAAGGAGGGCCGTAGCAATATGAGGGGTGATTTCTAGATTTAGCTTTTGCAGGATTCGAAACACGATCTCGGTCGAAGAGCTCGCATTTTCGATCACAAAGTTAATGTCTCCAAAATGATCATTAGAAGAATGATGATCAATATTGATTTTAGTCATTTCCGAAGACAAAATTCGAGGTTTGGTTTCCTGAAATCTGGCCATCCGTTTGTCTCCACAATCGACAAAAATCACGCCGTCATAAGCCCGTTCGTCAAAATCATTCACAACATTTTCCCAGCCCGGAACAAAATGCAGTTTTTCGGGAATGGGATCTACGCACGCGATGGAAATATCGTGACCGGCTTGCTTGAGGGCCAAATAGATCGACAAAGCCCCTCCATAGGTGTCACCATCAGGGTTCCCATGAGCCAGCACGACCATTCGAGGCTTCAGCGCCAGAAACGATCGAAGTTGCTCGAGGGTATGAGAAGGAATAGGGATTTCGTGGGGCATGAAAATTTGATGTAAGGAGTATAATACGATAAAAAATTGAATTTGTCAAATATTATCACTCTTTTTCAAGACTTCTTTGTACCCTATTTGGTTGCCGTGTCAAAACCAAAACGTTATTTTTTCTCCATGACAAAATACTTTGCCATCCTCAACATCACCCCCGATTCATTTTCCGACGGGGGAAAGTATATTAAAACCGAAGACGCCCTCCGTCAGGCCGAGCATTTAATGGCGCAGGGGGCCGACTTCTTAGATGTAGGAGGGGAGAGCACCCGCCCAGGCGCAGAAACCATTTTGCCATCAGAGGAATGGAAACGGGTAGAGTCTGTACTAAAGGTATTACTCGAAAAATATCCCAAACGAATATCGCTCGACACTCGAAATCCAGAAACGGCTCAGCGCTTTCTCGAAATAGGAGGAACCATCCTCAATGATGTGTCGGGGTTTCAGGATCCCAAAATGAGGGAACTGGCAGCTCAATATCAACCACTTTGTATCATTAATCATTTCCCCGGCCGCTCTATCGAAGAAGTTCACACCCATCAAATTGATTCGGTTCAGCGCATCAAAGAAGACCTGCTCAAACGCCGAGAAGCGCTGGTTTCTGCGGGGGTATTACCAAGTAATATTATTCTGGATCCGGGTATAGGATTTGGAAAAACGATGGCGTGTAACGCCCGATTACTCGAATTTGCCAGAGAAGTCCCCGAAGAAAAAGTCCTCATCGGACACAGCCGAAAGCGGTTTTTAGGCGAAAATCGATTTGATCCGGACGTAAATCAAAAAGCCGCCGAAAAAGCAATACAGGCTGGGGCGGCGTATTTGAGGGTGCATGAGGTTAACGGGTCCTCAAATTAGAGGCGAGGTCTGCAACCTCGCCCCTTCCAGGAAACACCAGATCAGCCAGGTTTAACTCAGCTGAACATGATCATCGGTTTTAAAAAAGGTGGCAGCTAGGGATGTGAATAGGTTTAGGAGGCCGTGGGGGGCGTTTTAGGCGGCCTTCCACACGAACAGAATCCTCACAAAAACAACTCAGGTGGAGAATCCCTTCCGAAGTAGAGAGTTCTCCAGGGCCTGTCATTTGCCCAAGCTCGGTTCCTCCATCAATGTAAGAGCCTCTGAGACAACCCCCCGCTGGAGAGCCTCCTTTGTATAATATAAAAGTGAGCACAGGAAGAGGGATCGTGCCGGGACCATGCGGTGTGATTTTGCCAAAGAGAACACAATACCCCTCCCAGAGTCCATAGGCTCCAGGAGTAATTGTTCTCGTAATTCTAATGTATTTCGAAGCTGGCATAACAGAAGTGCTCCTTTCTCAAATGTAAGTTGCAACCGATAAGATCAAAACAGGAAGGAGGAAAATCTATCAAGAAATAATCCTTCACTGAGCACGTGTATAGTGACTATGAAAAATTAAGTCAAGGGGAGAGAGTGAGGAAGGACTCCGACTCCAAAACGATTCAATCTCGAATTTGGATCTGATTCAAATCTTTCTAGAAGTCTCAACTCCCAAAAAGGCCGTTTAAAAAACAGCGAAGCAGGGAACAGCCCTGCTCCGGATTCCTTAGTAAAAAATTGATTATTGCTAATTACTAATTGTTAATTGTTCCGCCAGCCCCAATATCATTTCCTCTGTCTTTTCCATTCCCACGCATCCATCCGTTACCGAAAGACCGGGAGTGAGTTCAGAAGCCGAAGAAGCGTTGTTCAGGCTCTGGTTGCCATCCAAAAGGAAACTTTCCACCATAAATCCCTTCGTTGCTGCCATGAGCTCGGGATCAGATTTCATAGAACCCAGTACTTCTTCTAAAACGATCGATTGTCTGAGCGGATCTTTTTTGCCCGTGGCTGGATCAATACAGTTTTCATGCGAAAGGTCCATCACGACGGCCGGATTTTGGATATTTTTTGCCTTCATCAGCTCCACCGCTCGACGCATATGTTCGGTATCGTAGTTTGGTCGTCCACTTCCTCCGCGCAAAATCAAATGCGCAAAAGGGTTCCCACTCGTTCTCATCTGACGTCCATGAAGCGCATAAACGTGTGAATGTTGGGCGGCAATAACAGAATTAATCGCTACGGGAATATTCCCTGAAGTTGGATTTTTTAGTCCCACAGGATGGGGGATCATCGAAGCAAAAATACGGTGTTCCTGGTCTTCGGCCGATCGAGCCCCAATAGCAATCCAAGAAATCAGATCCACAAAGTAGCCATCGTTGTGGGTAAAAAGCGCTTCATCGGCAATAGGAAGCCCAATTCCCAGGACATCCAACATCATTTTTCGGCAGTAGTAAATACCTGCCTCCAAATCAGGTTCTCCATAAGGATCCGGTTGGCTCAATGGTCCTGTCCAGCCCACGGTGGTCCGAGGTTTTTGAGTATAAATCCTCATAATAACCTTGAGCTTGTCCTTTACCTGGTCGGCCACGGGTTTGAGCTTTTTGGCATACTCAATGACCGAAGTGTCAGGCCAGGCCGAACACGGCCCAATTATGAGCAGTTTACGATCATCAGCGCCCTTCAAGATGTCATACACCTCTCCACGGTCACGCTCGACATTTTTTTTGAGCGCTTCGGTGAGGGGAAGTTTAGATTTCACATCCTTAGGATGCGGCAGGACCTTTTCAACGATATGGGACATGGCGGCAGGGATTAAAAAGTAGAACCGGTAGGGTTCGACCTAAGTGTCGAACCTGAGATCAAATAAAAAAGCCCTTTTCCGGGGCCCTTAGATCATTTGTTTTGTGCAAAATAAAGGCTCCTCCGGGACTATTCAGCCCAGAAATAAGTTCCAATAAAGAAAAAACGGAATGCTTTCATTTGCGCCCCCAGTATAAAACGGAACTAAGAAAAGAGTCAAAATTATTCCCCATCCCCTGATTGACGAGCTATACAAAACTCCAACATCTACTACAATCTCTCCGAAATAAAAGTGTGAATTACTAATTGTTAATTATTTTTTGTCATGCTCCGTACCCACACCTGCAACGACCTTACCGCTCAAAACGAAAACGAAAGCACGACCCTTTGTGGTTGGGTTCACCGAAGAAGAGACCACGGGGGGATTATCTTTATCGACCTGCGAGATCAACACGGGCTAACCCAGATTGTTTTTGATCCCGAGGTCGATGCCACCGCTCATCAGGCCGCCGAACAAATTCGACCCGAATGGGCCATTCAGGTGAGTGGGACCGTGAAAAAAAGACAAGAAGGGGCCACCAATGCCAATCTCAATACGGGGGAAATCGAAGTTTTTATCAATCAGGTACAGATCTTTAACAAGGCCAAAACGCCGCCTTTTGAAATCGACGTCGAAAAAGACATTCGCGAAGATCTTCGTCTGGAATACCGATATTTAGATATGCGAAAAGAACGCCTGCAAAAAAACCTGCGCCTTCGTCACCAGATGGGACAGGCCATTCGGGCGTACTTTGATCAGGAAGGATTTCTCGACATCGAAACCCCGATCCTGGTAAAAGGAACTCCCGAGGGAAGTCGAGAATACCTCGTTCCCAACCGGATGCATCCCGGGCAGTTTTATGTTTTGCCCCAGTCTCCTCAGCAGCTCAAACAGCTCCTCATGGTAGGAGGAATCGACAAATATTTTCAAATCGCCCGCTGTTTTCGAGACGAAGACCTCAGAGGTGATCGACAGCCCGAGTTCACCCAGTTTGAAATCGAAATGGCTTTCTGCGAAGAAGAAGATGTGATCAACGTCATCGAACGCTGTTTTTATACCCTCACCGAAAAATGTGCCCCTCAAAAAGAGTGGAAAAAATACCTGGTTGATGGGAAATTTCGACGTATGACGTGGCGACACGCCATGGAAACCTACGGATCAGACAAACCCGATCTGCGGTTTGATATGCCCATGGTAGATGTTTCAGACGTCTTCGAAAAATCTGAATTCGTGGTTTTTGCCGGCGCGCTCAAAAAAGGCGGCGTGGTGAAATGCCTGAGAGTAGAAGGCGGATCGACGCTGTCTCGAAAAGAAATCGACGATCTGACCGAACTAGCCAAAACCCACGGAGCCAAAGGTTTGGCCTATATCTTGTTCGACGCTGAAACCGGCGAAAAAAAGTCCCCTATCCTCAAGTTTTTCAGCGACGAAGAAATCGAATCTCTCCTGCAAAAAACCGGGGTGGGCAAAGGCGACGCCCTCTTTTTTGGAGCGGATGAATTCATCACCGCGTGTGAAAGCCTGGGAGCGGTTCGTAAAGCGCTAGGAAAAAAGCTAGAACTCATTGATCCCAACGATTTTGCCTACTGCTGGGTCACAGAATTTCCGATGTTTGAGATCAAAGAAGACGGCACCATTCAGGCCGCCCACCATCCGTTTACGATGCCCCACAAAGACGACCTGCACCTTTTAAATTCAAAAGAAGAAAAAGACCTCCTCGCCATCCGATCTTATGCCTACGACATCGTGCTCAATGGCGAAGAAATCGGAGGAGGATCCATTCGAATCCACGATCAAGAGCTGCAGCACAAGATTTTTGAGGTTTTTGGCATGAACGAGGACGAAATTCAGATGAAATTCGGCCACATGCTTAAAGCCTTCCAGTACGGATGCCCCCCACACGGAGGTTGTGCCATGGGATATGACCGCGTGGTAATGCTCTTTGCCGACGAGCCCAACATCCGAGAAGTCATCGCCTTCCCCAAAAACCAATCCGGCCAAGACCTCATGCTCGGCGCTCCCTCTCCCATGCCCGAAAAAGAAGTTCGCGAACAGAACATCCAGGTTGTAGAAGAACTTTAATAAGTAATTTGAGAGGGGAGAAGTGTTTGACAAAGGCACAAAAAGAAAGTAGTAAAGCACAGCAAATAGATCGACCAGGTCTTTCTCATTTGCGCTGTTCTTTTTCAGTCCATACCACACATCAAAAAAAGGCGCACAAGTGGCTAATAATAGGTTTCGCTGATTTAGGTCAGACGGAATCTTTCGTTAGCCATTTGTCATTCACCTCAGCAATGTTTTTTACAAGACCCCTGAACTACAGAGTCAGAAACAGAACGAAGAGAAAGGAATCAGAATCATGGGAGACACAACTACCCAAGTGGAAGAAGAAATCCAGAAGTGCGAGGACGTCACCAGTCTCAGTGTTTGGGCCTCAGGAATCAAAGACAACCGACACGCCCCAGCACAGATTGCCGCGCTCTTGGCCAGAGCCGATGAGCTCTGCGTTGATGCAAAGGCCCTTTCGGGTCTTGTAACGGCTCATGAAAAGCAGGCGTTCGTCAAAAGGGCTCTTCTGGAGCACTTCATTCAGAAGCCGGATTTTCCGATTGCCGATGCCTCAGAAATGGCCATGCTGATGCACAGCCTGATAACGCCTGAGCAGGAAGGTCCAGAACATCGTCGGACCGAAGCGCTGCTGATCGAGCGAGCCAAATCGGTTTGCACCGACGAAGCCGCAACGGCTAAAGTGGGCAGTTATATCCATTATGGGGATTTGAGAAATCAGTTTCTCTTGGATCTCTACGGCGATCAAGAAAGAAAAATCGACCCAAAAGCGTTTGGGACGCTTTGGAACCAGGTAGACGACGATGAGGAGTCTGCAGCAGGAGTAAAATCCTGTTTGTTGGAAAGCACCAAAACCTCCACCACAACCCCTTTAGAAGTGATGCAGGCGGCGATGGGCGTCGCAGATTCAGAAGAACAGAGCCGTGTTTTGGAAGAACTGGCTCTCCTCGACAAAGTGGCAATTGCGTATCCGAATGATCTGGAAATGCTTCTGTCGCAGACCTCCCGGCGGGAGGAAGCCCTTCGTCAAAAGCTGATTGAGGCCAGTCGTTTTGTCCTGAGTCCAGACGAGCTGGTAGAGCAAGTGGGTCAATATTCCCCTGATCCGACCCTCAATCACCAGCTGCTAAAACATTTCACCAAGCCTCCTTTCCGCATCGAGACCTTTGCGCAGCTCGACGCGCTGTTGGCTTCGGTCCAAGAAGGGAAAGGTGCCGACGCCCTCAAAGTGCAGATTTGCAGAAGAAACGCAAAGAAGCGACTGTCCGTTCCCAAGCGAACCAATGCCTGGGATCTGTGCCAGATGGCCGAACGCGACACCAGTCAGTGGCCACAGGAAGTAGCCGTTGAGTGGGAAGAGAAGATCATCCAGGCGGCGCTTTGGGGCAATAAGATCAAGGATCTCAAAGCCGCCACAAAGTGGGGGAACTCCTTCAGCTCTTTACGAGGGAGAGTCCACTGGATGGACCAATTCGTACAGAAACATGGAGGCGCCCTTACCGATCTGGTAGGCCTCTGGATGTGGGCCAACAAGATGGATGAGATGACAAAGGAGAGAGCATGGGCCACCGATTATCCCGGTGCCACCAGCCCTTCCGACCTCAAGCGGACCATCGAAAAGAAGCTGATCGAAATGGTTCGAAAACCGGGGCAGCGTACAGAAGAAGAGCAACAAGCGCTGATCACGCTCATTCGGTATGCAGAAGAAGGCACTCCTATGCACAAGCTGTGCCAGGAGGGGTTCCAAATGCTGCTTCAAGGCGTTTCGAGCACGAGGGTGGCCGTTGGCAGATCAAGACGCCTCCAAAAAACGCTGCGTCTTCGGTTTCTTCTGGCCTACCTCGAACAGATAGGTTCCTACACGGAAGCCGATCTAAAAGCCCTGATAACCCAGGCCGATACCACACTCTGGAAACACGGTGGAGGGGCGCTCATTCAGGCCATTCTCCAACGAGCCGAAGGGTTGGGAATGGATCTCAACGATCCAGCACTCACTCCCGGAGGGGCCGAAGAAGACTCGGAAGCAATGATGAAGCATGTTTTCGACATCTGCGAAGGGATGGATCCCCATGAGCCGGGAGACGCGGTGGCGGCCATGCAACGGATGAGGGATATTTTTCGATCCAAACCGGGAGCAACAGGGCTTGGGGAGGTGTTGCTCAGTGGAAAGGGATTTCCCGGGATGATGGGAGTCGGAAACCCGCCTTTTGATCCGATGGCTTTCGGCCTGATCAATCACCTTCTCGGAGAAGGTGGGCAGTCATTCCCATTTGCCTCAGGACCGGGGAGCCCTTTTAGCGTGGGAGATCTGGCCGAGGCCATGACACAGATGGATGAGGAACTGGTGAATAAGAAGCGACGGTAACGTCATGAATCAAGGATGATCGCGACGTTCTGAATTGATACGCCCTGTACAGGCTCAATCCTGGCAGGGCGTTTTTTCTGCGTTCACGAGCCATTTTTGGGTTGAGTTTTTAGTGGTGAAGAGATTGACAGGGAGTAGGTAATGATGTAGAGAGCATTTGTTCTTTTACATAATTCTTCCCTTTCCTCACGAAGCGATCCGAGTTTTTGTTTTTCAAAGATTGGGATGGCTTCGTTTTGGGGAGGGAGAAGAATGTTTGTTTAACTCATATGAGCCGGTTCCAGAGGAGGACCGTGAGAGGAATAGAGACGGGATATTAGTGACAACGTGGGAACAGAGTAGGGTTTGGTGATGTTCAATGTAAGAGTGAAGTGGTGGCACTGGATTTTTGTGGCATTCCTTTTGTCTGGCTGTCAGCAACATTTTCAATCTGAGAAACCGACCGTGGGGGTCACCGCTTTGGGGGGGCAGCAGTACCCCTCTTTGGCGGAACTAAAACAACTGAAGACGCCTGGAGATCAGGCCGAAGCCCTCATCAGCTGGTCACAACAGGTGATGGATGGGACTCTGAAGGTGGCGCCCGCAGCGCTCTTCGAAATCATGGGAAAGGTGCCTTGGGGTGAATCCTCAATAACTCGGCCCCAAGAACGTCTTCGGGCCTTTCGGAACCAGGCGTTGCAAAGCGCCATTGAACAGGAGCAATACTCTGTAGTGGAGCACTACAAAAGCTTCTGTGCAAACACCTTAGTTCCCTGGGTGAAGGAGAAGAGGGCGAGTGTAGTAGATCTTGAAGCGAGAGACTGTGCTTCTACAGTGAGCCTGTTGGCGGGAAAAGCCTACCAAAATCTGCTCTCCAGGCAAAAATGGGAGAGCGCCGAAAGGGTGTTGGTAAAATACGTAGACATCCCGAAGGGGTACAGTGAAGACTATAATTCATTGCTCTGTCCTCCGCCCTGCAGTGTTCGGGATCATCACAACCATTCGGCCTTCAATCAGCTTTTGGTGAATAAACGCTACTCGGATGCCAAGGCCCTTCTGGAGAAAGGATTGGTCAAAGAGCCTCAGAGGATGTGGATTGTCCTGGATCACCTAAATATGCTCCTAGAAGGTAATCGCCTAGATCTGTACTGGGCCATGGTCGATACCTTTGGCTTCGTCCAGAGCGAATGGCTGGTGCCCAGAATGGAACGCTTTGTTGCTGACCAGACCGAGAAAGCGCTGAAAGCGTTTGATCTAGTGGCGCTGAATAAGGTCAAAACGGTCGCTCAGCAGTTGGGGATGGACTTTGATGCGATCCTAAGGGCTCAGGGATTTATCCACTCTTTGGCCCACGGATTGACTCAAGAGTTCGACTTTGAGTTGCTGTCGAAAGAGCAAGTTCTGCTGGCAGCCGGATGGTATCTGCTGGTGGAGGGCTACAACACAGAAGAAGTAAGGCTGGAAATCGTCATCCAGATGCTCCGCAAGAAGCAAGTGGCCCTAACCCATCCCGAGGCGAAACGGATTTTTGCCCGTTATGTGGCTCGGAACCTGATGTCTATCATCAACCAAGACGAACGCGTCAACCGATACAAGGGCCCTGATACCCCCCTGTCCAAGCTCTGTCGCACCGAGTTTGGGGTTGATTGGTTCGGAATGAGGACGGCCTGGCATATGGCGCGGATTCAATTCTTCCAAGAAGAGGCTCATCTGCGCTCCAACAAGATCGAAAAGGCCTTTGTGGCTCTGGCAGAGGAGAAGGGACTTTTGCCCGAAGCGTCCTCTGTGTTCTATGGGCCGCAGCGGCCGCTGCTGAGAAAGATACGGCGGATTATGTTCATCGCTCAGCAGGCAAAGGATTCGCCGGATATGAAGAAGGAGCTCGACCTTCTCAAGAAGATGTAATCTGCCAAATCCCTTGTGGCCGGAAAGGAGTTAAACACCACAAGAATATCCCCCGGGGTCGACAACGACCTCGGGGGATTTTGCTTTAGAGGGCAAGATTGACACTTTTTTAGAAAAAAAGTAAAAAAGCCCTCGCTCTTTGCATTTCGCTCAAGACGGTTCCATGTGTCTTGGGATGATTTATACATCCTATCATTAACCAGAATAGCAGTGACTACGAGAAAAAAGAGAGGGAAGAACAATGCCTACCCCAGAACCAATTACCGCCAAAACCGCCGAAAATATGGAGCATATCCGTTATTTGGCCAGAATCATCCAAAACGATCGTCATGCATACGATCAAATTGAAACCCTTTTGACTGAGGCAGCTGACCGCATTATCACCTCTCCGGTTCAGATGAGAGAACTTGCGGGGGAGAGGGGGATTGATGGCTTTGTGATTAACGCCATTCTGCTCCACTTCATCCAAAAACCTGATTTTCCTATCAACACCCCGGAGGACTTCGGGATTCTGCATCAGATGATCTACTGGAAATCGGACTGGAGAGACGTCGAAGAAGCCTTGGTGCCTCGAGGGAAAACCCTCTGCACCGACGCCCAACAGACCGCTCTGGTGGCGGCCAAAATTTTGGATTCAGGCCGGCGTCATGGTTTTCTGAGCCGAGTCATAACAGAGGAAGGGGGCGTTATGAATGGCCCCGAATGTTTTATCGGCCTCTGGAAGCTGGTAGATAAGAATAACGTAAGCGAAGAAGCGACTTTGCTGATGTCTCAGCTGAGGAAGCTGGCTCAACAGCACTTTTCACCCAATCCGGACCAAGTGGCCCAGATGGCAAAAGCCGAGTCAGATCCGCATCTGAATCATCAGATTATCCGTTTCTTCTGCATAAATTCGAGCTGTGTCATCACCGAGACGGATCAACTCAATACAATCCTATCCGCGGTCAAAAAAGGTCGTGGAGACGAGAAGTTTAAAAGGTGGATCTGTGATGTACCGGCCGAGGGTCTATTCACTATCCCAGCTCGGACAACCACCTGGAACCTCCGTACTCTGGCGAGCCGAGATTCTGATGTTTGGCCCGTATCGGTCGCTATCGGGTGGGAAGAAGAAATTGCTCGGTTGGCACTCAGTCGAAAAGACATCAACACGCTTCTCAACGCCCAAGAGTTTGCCAAAGGATTTTTCACGCTTCGAGGGAGGATCATCTTCATCGACGGCTACATCCAAAAGCATTCCAAGAGGATCCCCATCGAGCAGTTGGTGGCAGTTTGGAAGTGGGTCGACAGGCGATCGCCCGAAGAACTGGCTCAAACAGAGCTAGAAGGTCGTCTGTTTCCCCCCGATCTGAAGTCTACGATTGAAGCAGCTTTGTTGGGGAAATTGGCCTCAAGAATTGTCCTTACGGTTGGCGAACGTCGAAGTTTGGCGGGAATAGTTCGCCAAGATGAAAGCGGGTCGGCCATGGATGTTCTGAGGGCCGAAGTCCTCAAGCGTGAGGTGCGAGAATGTGCCAATATGCAAGAAGCGGTGGATCATTTTCACTGGTTTCATCTGACCATTCGATTTCACTTTCTGATCCAATACGTCTCTTCCATCCAAAACTGCTCTGAAGAGGATCTACTGCTGTGCAAAGATCAAATTTGGGTTGACGCTTGGAGTTTTGGGGGCGGGCAGCTGATGAGTCTTGTCATGCTTCGTGCGACGGAACTCAAGCTGGATGTGAATCAAGCCAAATGGGCCCCCAGAACAGAACCTGAAGTAAAACCCGTCCGTGTTCCCTTACGGATCGATCCTGAGTGAGAAGCACCCAAAGAGCTGTAGCAAAACGGCAAAAAGGCCCCTTTTGTTCCTTCAACGCCCCGCGCAGGTACCAAACCTGCCGGGGCTTTTTCAGATATCGTGAAAAAATTGTGCAAAACTTGTATAAAACTATTGGAAAACTATAATTTATCTAGTTAAAAACTATCTCATGCTCGCCCAAATCAACTTTACTGCCGATCAAGACCTCAAAAAAGCCGCTTTAGCCAAGGCCAAATCACAGGGTATTCCGCTAAAAGTCTTGTTGAGTTTTTTTCTCAAATCCTACGTCGAGGGCGAGATCGAGTTTGGCCTCCAAAACAGCGGAGGAGCAAAAAGGAGCCTTCGTACTCCCCAAGAGCACGCTAACACGCTTCGAGCCAAAAAAGACAAGCTTCAGGGGATCAGGTAAGAGGATTGGGAGCCAAGGTCTTGACGAATATGTATAAGAGGGTATCAATTGGGCGCCTAATTTATTAAGCACCCCGATCTTTTTCATTATCACCACCCTGAAATACTTTTTTTCAGAGAAAGGAAGTCCATCCCATGTCCACCATTTCAATGGAAGACCTCAACGAATTACAGGTCAGCGCGCTCCTGCAGAAGGCGTTCGTAGAAAATCCAACCGTCGAGCAGGTGAGTCTTCAGCAGGTTCTCATTGCTGAGGCGGTAAAGCGATTTCCCTCAGCCGAAAGAGCCACCCAGATCGCTCAGAAGATTGAGAACGCTCAGGGGCGGTATCAATTTCTTCTGGAGCATTTTCGAACTCACTGTGAGACCTTTGCAGAAGAAGATCTCCATTATTTTGCCGCCCAGTGTGATGACTGGACGAATGGCGGTGGTCACCTTCTGACCGATGTTCTCATCATCGCTCGGGATAAAAAATTTAATCTCAACCACGGCAGGATGAATCCTTTCCAAAAGCACTTCTCAGAGCAAGAGGGAAGGATTCAGAAAGTCGCTCAGCTGCTTGGAAACATCCAGGTCGCAGTCCAAGAAGCAGAGGAGATGCTGAGCCAAGCAAGAGCGGGAAATGAAATGCATCTCCCCCCGCCCCAGTTCATTTTGTCTCCTGATGAAGCAGATTCCTTAATGGCCAAAGCGGAAGAGGAGGGCTTGCTTCCAGCATCTCTCGAAGAAGAATCTTCTGACAAAGCGGAAGGGGAGGAACCAGATCAAGAAATGGAGGAACCGGCCGTCGAGGATCTTCCAGAGCCGGAAGAATATCCTAATCCACCACCCACTCCGACAGAAGTCGCTCTTCCCGAGGCAGAAGAAGTAGAGACAGAGACCAACACTGAACCACCCGAAGGAGAAAACCAAGATGGTTTTGAAGAAGTTCCAGGACTGAAGGACCATTTAGCAGCTCGCAGAGCGATTCAAGATGGGGTGAACCAACCGGACGGAGAGCCAACACCAGATCTCACAGAGCAGGAACCTCTAGAGTTGACGAAGCCTCTAGACGAGGAAGCAGATCCACAAGAGGCAGAACTGGAAGCAGACTCAGGAGAAGCCTTGCTCGAACCAGACCCGATTAAGGATGAAACAGTTCGTGAACTGGAGGCAGCAGAGGCGGAAGAGGAGGAAGAAGGCCTCGAACCAGAGCGGAAGGAGGAGGAGCCGGATCAGGAGGAATTTGCAGAGCTCGAACCCGATCCTGATGCAGGAGAAGGATCAACCTTTATCGGGAGTTCCAAAAGACCAGAATAGGATTGTCAACAATAATTAGGTCGTGACCCAAAGATCAAAAGAGTAATCAGATGATCCCAAGTCCAATATTCACACGCCCCGCAGAAAGACCGCGGGGTGTGCTTTTTAAGTTAATAGACAACCCTCATGAAACCCGCTATAAGGCTTTTATCAGGACGCAAGATTTTGCGTCCCTACGAACGCCTTAAATTAGTTTGATACAACCCCATGCTCATCCTCGCCTTCGAGACCTCTTGTGACGACACCGCTGTAGCGGTTGTAAAAGACGGCACCCAGGTTTTGAGCGCCGTGACCGTAGCGCAGGTGCAGCACTCAGAATGGGGCGGGGTAGTGCCAGAAATTGCCGCCCGACTCCACGCCGAAAACTGGCGGGGGGCCCTGGATAAATGCCTGGAGGAAGCGCAATGCACCATTGATCAGATCGATGCGCTGGCCGTAACCCAAGGCCCCGGATTGCAAACGTCACTTCTCAACGGAACTACGGCGGCAAGCTTTTTGTCGCTCCTTCACCAAAAGCCCCTTATTCCCGTACATCACATAGCCGGGCATATTCATTCAATTTTTCTGGAGCGAAAAGTTTCCGACATCGTTTTTCCGGCCCTGGTTCTCGTGGCTTCGGGAGGGCATACAGATTTGTATCTCTGGAAATCAGTTTCTCATCTGGTTCGAATCGGAAAAACACTGGATGATGCGGTGGGGGAGGCGTTTGATAAAACCGCTAAGATGCTGGGGTTGGGCTATCCCGGAGGGCCAATCGTGAGCAAAATGGCAAATAAAGGCGACGGAAAAGCCTTCGATTTGCCCCGCATCTGGATGGGCAAGGAATCTTTGGATTTCTCTTTTTCCGGATTAAAAGCCGCCGTTTATCGTACAATTCAGCAGCACCGTAGAGACGTGATTCATCGCGTCTCTCCTTCTAAAGAAAAGGATTTCACTCCCAATATCTGCGCCTCTTTCCAGCACGCCGTGGCCGACACCTTTCTCCAAAAATTCAAACGCGCCTGCCACCGGTATCCCCAAATAAAGCAGATTCACTTTGTAGGGGGCGTTTCTGCCAACACCTTTCTCCAAGAAAAATTCCAAAAGTTTTGTACCCAAAACGGCCTCGAATTCCTGACGCCTGTGCACCCCAAATATTCCACCGACAACGCGGCCATGATCGGGGCAGCGGCCTATTTTGCGGCACAAGAGGATCCCGGATGGGCCAAGATACAGTTTGTTAATGCTCAGCCAAGGCTCAGTATGGTTTCTTGATTTCATGGAGGTAGAAAGGGAGGAAGGACAATGATTGACAAGAAAAGGAAGCTCTATAGGGTTAGGCCGTTCTTTTACAGTATTGAGAAAATGATTTTGTAGCCCAAAACCAAGTGGTTTTTTGCTACTTACAAGAGAGTTAATTCTAGAAAGGAGAGTCCAGAAAGTAACTTTGATCACCCTTCTACTCATGAGGAAATAATCTTTATGGATGCATCAGCAACCCAACAATTTCAAATCATCGCCCTAGGTGTAGGATCCGCTTTTACCCTGCCCCCAAAACCAAAGAAAGGAGAGAGGCCAGATCTCAACGCCTGCGACTTTCAGTCCAATTTCGCCATCAGAGGACCCAGCGGAAGATATCTGATCCTGGACGCGGGAGGCGATTTGCGTTTTGCCCTGTTTCTGGCGGGGATCTCACTCAGCGAGATTGACGGAGTTTACATTAGTCATCTGCACAATGATCACAACGGCGGGATGGAGAATCTGGCCCTTGCTACCTACTTCAATAAAGATCTGAAGCGACCAGCTCTATACTGCTACAAACCCCTTATGACAGAGCTCTGGAACAAGTCTCTAAAAGGGGGACTGGAAACCCTGCAGGGGAAGCAGGCCGAACTTTCAGATTTCTTCGATCTTCGGCAGGTTCGTAAAAATGGAGAGTTTGTCTGGGACGGGATTCGGTTTGAGCTGATTCAAACCGTTCACATCGTAGCAAATCGGACCTTCAATCACAGCTTTGGTCTGATGATCCAAGGAGCCTGTGGCCGAGGTCCGAAGGTCTTCTGGACAAGCGATACCCAATTTGCCCCCAGTCAGATCTGCACTTTCTACGATATGGCTGATTTGGTTTTGCACGACTGCGAGACAGCGCCCTTCAAGTCAAAGGTTCACGCTCATTACGACGATTTGTGTGGACTTTCTGAAGAAGAGAGGGCCAAGATGCTGCTCTACCACTATCAACCTGGGGCCAGGGAACAAAGAAAACCCAAGGAGGATGGTTTTATCGACTTTATGCATCGGGGAGATACCATCACGATTACCCCGAACGGCATAATCCTTCCCAGGGAACTCCAGATGGGGACGGCAGCTTAATCAGCAATCCATTTTCCATTTGACTCTCAAACTCAGGCGGCTCACCCGAGCCGCCCAAACTTTTTGACTTCAAAATAATTTTCTCTCGTTAAAAAAGGTAAAAATCGAGTGTTTGCCATTCCAATAAACTATATATGGATCCGCTTACCTAGACACCTGAAACAAAAAATCCGATTTCAGACTCGGATCGGTTTTGAAATTACCCAAAAAGTCCGTCGTAACCGTTTCGGCCTTAGGTTTTTGGACGCCTCGAGCCGACATACACAAGTGCAGTCCCGTCATCTGAACAGCCACTCCTTTGGGCTTCAGCGCTTCGTTCAGTGTTTTTGCAATCTGCGTGGTTAATCGTTCTTGGTTCTGTAGTCGACGTGAAAAAGCCTCTACCAATCGAGGGATTTTGGAAAGCCCCGTAATATGCTGGTCCGGAATATAAGCCACATGCGCTACCCCGAAAAAGGGAATCATATGATGCTCACAGACCGAAAAATACTCGATATTGCGCACCAAAACCATCTCGTCATAGGCCTCATTGGTAAAGGTCTTCAGAATCGATTTTGGATCAACTTTGTATCCCGAAAAAAGTTCGGCGTAGGCTTTCTCAACCCGAGCAGGGGTGTCGACGAGTCCCTCACGAGAGGGGTCATCGCCCACATGAGTAATGATCTGTTGGATGTGAGATTGAATCGACATTTTCAATAAACAATAAACAATTAACAATTAACAATAATGTTCCTCTGCGTAGTATCAATAAAGCCAAAATTGTTAATTGCTAATTACTAATTGTTAATTGGTTTTTTCATTACTTCAGAAAGCGGCCCCATCACAAAATCCCGCTTTTCCATCTCTGGATGAGGAATCACCAGATCTGGTTCGTTCACGATCGTACTTCCAAAAAGCAAAATGTCTAGGTCCAAAGTGCGATCATCCCACTTTTTTTCCCGAATTCGTCCATTTTCGTTCTCGATTTGCTGAAGCAATTCCAAAAGCTTCCGAGGTGATTTATCGGTCTCAATTCGCCACACCGCATTTGTAAAAATATTCTTCGCCACCCCTCCAATGGGGGGAGTCTGGATGAGTGAAGACTTTTTGATAATACGAATCCCCGCATCAATAAGCGATTTTTCAGTATTCTCAAAGTATTTATTCGCGTCCCCCAGAGATGAGCCCAAAGCCACATAAGCAGTCGTCATTTTTCCTTTTAATAAAGGGGTTTCTGTGGTATAATGTAAAGATTTTTAAACCGCTTTCAAAGCAAAGTAAAAAATGCGACATTTTATCTTCCAAAATGGACTCAATGAATCTCTCCCAAAAGCAGAGGGAGGGCGCATTCAAACACCAGAGCAAATTAAAGCGGCAACCAGGAGGGGAGAAGAAAAGGCAGGAAGGAGAATCGAAAAAAGACATGGAATCCATCTCAAAGAGCTCTTAGACCCAGAATTCAAAAATAAGTCTCGAGAAAAGATCGTTGAAAAAATAAAACCAATTTCGGCTGAGAAAATTTTGAAGCTGAGTGACGAATTACTCGTAAAACTCTTTTCCGACAAAGATGGGAAGAGGGATCTTTTCGAAAGAAAAGAACCACAAATAAAAGCGAGAGTTGAAAAAGCCTTCAAAAACGAAAAAGCCATTGCCGCAGCGAGAGAGGCAATGGGAATAAAAAGTAAAAAACCCGACGCCCCAAAAATGGATCCCCTAGAGTTAGAGGCGCTCAAAAAAAAGGGAGTCAAGGGGCTTCTGGAGCATCTTAACAAGTCTCAGGTGAATAGGGAGGATATGAAAGTACTTTTGGCTGATGTGACACTAGAGCAGCTAAAAGCGCTAGACGATGAGAGTATCGCCAAGATATTTTCAGGATCCAACGGAAAAATGGAGCTTTTTGGAAGAGACAAGGGCGAAAAGGGAGCAGGATTGAAAGAGCGAGTGGTAAGGGCTTTCGTGAATTTGGCAAAAAAAACGAATCCCGAGGTAAACCCTCTTCTCACAGAAGAACTGAATCAGTTAAAAAGCAGAGGACTTAAGGCCGTCATTGAGAAGCTCAAAAAAACTTCTCTCCATCGAGATGACATGAAAAAGCTCTTAGCCGATGTAACTCCAGAACAGTTGTTGGCCCTGAAGGATCCCAAAGAATTGGGACTTCTTTTTCCCAGAAATTCACACTTTTACGGAATTGATAAATTTAGTAAGCATGAAGAACTGCAGAAGGCGGTGAAAAAAGGACAAGAAAAGCTCTCGACGGACACGCTCAGCGATATTTTCAAGAACAAAGACAAACTCCAGTCACCAGAAGTAGCCGAAAAACTCAAAAGAGTAACTACCAAACATCTATTGGGAAAAGACCTTCCTCAAGCCGAAGAAGGAAAGCCCCTCACAGACAAACAGATTGCCGAGTACGCCAAAAAAGAGCCCGAGTTGGCCAAACTCTTTCTCAAAACGATCGAAGAAGGGAAGATCTTTATCGTGGATTTTCAGGGACACGAAGGCGCCATACAGAACATCGGTTTGGGAGATCTGCTCCCTCCAACACAGAAATTTGTAAAGGTAAATGGAGTTGTGGGGAAAAGGTCTATTTCCGGCTCTGGAAAAGTCGGATACCTCACCCGAGAAGGAAGATACATTCCCGTTTTTGGAGGAGAAAAAGTAGAACTCCAGGTTTCAGAAGCAGAACAGAAAGGATTCGATACTATACGGACACTGTCGCCAAAAGAAGAAATTGAAAACAAGAAAAGATTCAAAGAAAACGAAGGGCAGATGAATCGAGTAAACAGAATCAAGAATCTTCCATTATCACCCGTAGAAAAAGAGGCTCTGAACAAAGTCGCTGAGGACCTCAAGGTTGATCCCTGTGTAATACAGGCCATTATGCGCCAAGAATCAGGAAGTGGAAACCTAAGAGCGGTAAGGCATGAGCCTCCCTACATCCGAAAAGGGCGGCGAAAGGGATACAGTCCAGAAGAAGCAGAGGCCTATGGGACGAGTTATGGGCGGTTTCAGATCATGGGATTCAACTACGCCAAGTGTGGGTTTAGTTCCCCCCTAGAACTCAAAAGAGTCATGATGACCGGAACTATAGGAGATCAATTCAACGCTTTTGCGAATTTTATCAGAAACAAGCCCCCACTTCACAGAGCTATGCAGAACAAAGAATGGTCCACCATTGCTCATTATTACAACGGAGCAGGGTACGCTCGAAATAACTACGACAACGAAATCAGAAACCACTACCAAGCCTTCAAAATGCGAGAAGGAGCAAACATGAATATGGCCTAGTTTTAAGCCGCAAAAAAAGCGAATCAATCAGGGAATCATTAAATATTTTTAATGTACTACTTTAAAATATATGAAAATGTGCACAATGAAATTTTCCCACGAATTCCTTGCCAAAGCGGAAAACCAAAGCTTAAGATGTGCATTGCTTCTTTTATTATTTTTTAACCCTTTTTAAAAATGGCACTGTCAAAAGGAGATCTCATCACCGCTGTAGCTTCCAGCGCAGGACTTACTAAGAAAGCAGCAGGAGAAGCTCTCGAGGCTATCCTCGAAGCCGTAACCGGAGAACTTGCAGGAGGAGGACAAGTTACAATCACCGGATTCGGAACGTTCAAAGTTTCTCAACGAGCAGCTCGAACGGGAGTTAATCCACAGAATCCTTCACAGAAAATTCAGATCCCAGCTACGGTTGTTCCAACCTTCAAAGCCGGAAAAAACCTTAAGGAAGCGGTTAAGAAATAAGACTTTAAAGAGAATTTGAAACGAAGAAAAACCGCTGAGGAATTGCCTCAGCGGTTTTTATTTATGTCCGGCGCAGCTATCTAAAGCGATTTAACAAATCGTGAAGCTGGATTCTCCTAGATTGTATGAAGTGAGAACTTCACCTTACAATTTCTACTGCTTATTGTTGGTTCCTTGTTGTTCACTGTTTTTTCGTCCTCGTCGTCGTCCATTTCGCCCCCCATTTCCTCGACGCTCATTATCAGAATTTCCTCCAGATCCTTTGTTGAAGGCCTTCGTAAGTCCCTGAATTTCATCCACCATTGAGATAAATTCCTTTTTCTTATCATTTAGGAGCTTTTCTTCGTCTCGGATTTTATTTTTTAGGCCTTCGATTTGTTTCTGGTATTCCTGGATTTTGTCTAGATGGCCCTGAACATATCCCTGAATTTGAGATTTGATAGAAGCGAGTGAAGCCAAAGGATCAGTGCTATCATCAGTAGTCGCCGTGTCACTTCCAAATGCCGGAGTAGTTTCTTCGACCGGAGCGGGAGTGGGATCGGCACCAATAGCCACATCCACGGGAGCTCCAAAAGGATCGGCCTCAGCGGCCTCTGGGGCCGGAGCTTGAGGCGCTTCGGTTGCAGGAGCTTCGGCTGCGGGAGCGGCAAAAGGATCTTCCACAGGAGCCACTTCTTCCACAGGGGCCGCAGTTTCGTCTGCTGGCGCCATAAAATCATTGGCTGGGGCTGGAGGAGCCGTGTCTTCTGTGACAGGAGCCTCTTCGATTTCAGGAGCCGTTTCGGCGACTGTTTCAGGCTCATCTGCCGTTAGAGGGGGGAGTTCTGCCTCCTCTGTGGGAGTGGCATCAAGTGCATCGTCAGAAGTGAGAGACGCTTCCTCTACAACGGGAGCACTCTGATCCTGAGAATTTTCCTCTGGGGCCACTACGGCATTATCAGAGGGGGGAGTTGTTTGTGCATTTTGGTCATCACCCACAGTCCCTCCATTCTTACCGGAAGTAGTCTGCGCATTCTGATCCTCATCACCGAGACCGAAACTAAAATTTACCATGGCCAAATATTTAGGTTAGAAATTAAGCAAGATAAATTGACTTTCAAACAAAAATCTAAATACTATACGCGATTTTTCCGAAAAGATCAAGATTTTTCACGTGAAAACACTACTAAAACGCGTTTCCGATGTGCAAAAAGAAGCCAGAAGCGCTCTTTTGCAGGTAAAAACCCTCGAACAGCTCAAACAGTTCGAAATTCAGCATTTGGGGAAGAAGAGTCCGCTGAATGAGATTCTTCGTTCGCTGAAAAATCTTTCGAGTGAAGAAAAAAAGGAATTAGGGCCTGAAGTTCAAAAAGTATCTCAGGCACTGAGGGAGGAGCACCAAAACACTCGGAAGAAACTAGAAGACGATCAGCTAGAGGCTCGACTAAAGGCTGAGTGGATCGACGTAACCAAGCATCATCCGCTCAAAAAAGGAGCGCTTCATCCTATATCGCTGGTTCAAAAACAGGTCGAATCGATCTTTAGTTCGATGGGATTTCAAGTAGCTGATGGGCCCGAAGTAGAGAGTGAATGGCACAATTTTGACGCACTCAACATTCCCGACAGCCATCCAGCAAGAGACATGCAGGATACTTTTTGGATCAAAAGTGGAGACCGAAAACCCGAAAAAAACCGAGTTCTCCGAACTCAAACTTCTAATATGCAGATAAGAAACATGCGGGAACAAGGCGTTCCCATCCGCCTGATAGCGCCTGGAAGAGTCTTTCGTTCAGAAGACGTTGATGCCAGTCACGATGCGATGTTCTATCAGGTAGAAGGGCTGCTTGTGGACCAGAACATATCGTTATCACACCTCAAGGGGACAATCGAAGAGTTTCTCAGTCAGCTTTTTGAAAGCGCCATAACCATTCGCCTTCGACCGGGATATTTTCCCTTTGTCGAACCAGGGCTCGAAGTCGATTTTTCATGCACCCTGTGCAAGGGCGAAGGATGTCGCACGTGCAAAAACACTGGCTGGATAGAGTTTATGGGGGCTGGAATGGTTCATCCCAACGTCCTCAAAAACTGTGATGTAGATCCGACCAAATATTCCGGTTTTGCTTTTGGTTTTGGGCTGACCCGGCTGGCCATGATGAAGTACAAGATAGACGACATTCGACTACTTACTTCACAAAAGAAGGAGTTTTTGTCTCAATTCTGATCGGATCATCTCCTCTAAACTACAAAGAAACCCGCTCAAGAAGAGCGCCTCTACTTTCACCACCCGATACTTATTAATTTCAACCGAAAAATGGGAAAATTTCAAAATCGAATCGCTAAGTTTCCAAAAGAACTCCAACAATTAATTGAAAAGGGGAAAAACCAAAAATTTATTACCGAACAGGAGCTTATTAAAGTGGTTCCTGATATCGAAGAAAACATTGCCATACTAGATGATTTTTATGAGTTGCTTTTTGATTTGGGGATCGACGTCATCGACGTAAAAGAAGAAAAAATCTGGAAAGAAGCCCTCAAGGCCAAGGAAGAAAAAGAAAAAGGCCCTAAAATTGAGGTCGCCAAAAAAGAAGGAGAAAAAGAAGAAACCGAAAAAGAAGAAGAGGCCGAGATGCCGAAGGTCGATCTTTCAGAAATCGCCAACGATTCGGTTCGAATGTATCTCAATGAGATCGGAAGAATTCCGCTCCTTACCGCGGAAGAAGAAGTATCTCTCGCCAAAAGAATCGAGATGGGGGATCTTTCGGCCAAACAAAAACTCGCTGAATCCAATCTGAGATTGGTCGTGTCTATTGCCAAAAGATACATCGGAAGAGGCCTCCCTTTCCTGGATCTGATGCAGGAGGGGAATTTTGGACTACTACGGGCGGTAGAAAAATTCGACTATCGAAAAGGATTTAAGTTTTCCACCTACGCCACTTGGTGGATCCGCCAAGCCATTACACGCGCCATTGCCGATCAGGCCCGGACGATTCGAATTCCGGTGCATATGGTGGAGACCATCAACAAACTCACCCATACCCAGCGTCGTCTACTCCAGGAGTTCGGACGAGAACCCCTTCCCGAAGAAATCGCCGCCGAAATGGATATGGACGTGAAGAAGGTCAACCACATCCTCAAGATTTCTCAAGACATCGTTTCGCTCGAATCACCGGTCGGAACAGAAGAAGACTCCAAACTCGGAGACTTCATCGAAGACGAATCAGCAATTTCTCCTTTTGATTCGGCCCACCGAATTCTCATCAAAGAAAACATCACCGAACTGCTCCAGTACCTTTCTCCTCGAGAGCAGAAGATCATAAAAATGCGTTTCGGGCTCGAAGACGGTGTCACCCACACCCTGGAAGAGGTGGGGAGAGAATTCAACGTTACCCGAGAACGTATTCGACAGATCGAGAGTAAGGTGCTCGAAAAAATGCGAGAACATCCAATGTCAGTGAAGATATCCGACTAGAAAATCTTTCTTAGGCTGCTTCATTAAGGACGGCCCAGGTTGGGGGGAGAACCCTGTTCTGTAGATTTTGCGCTGGAAGTTTGGCCTTCAGCGCAGGGAGCAAAGAAGCCCTATCAAGTAGGGATTGGACAGCCAGAGGTACATTTCCACCCCGATGCGGCAGAAGATCCAGTAGAGGAGACCCGGCGGTCAATCCATCAGGGCTCACCCGAATAAAACATCCTTCCTGAATGTCTGCTTCCTTAAGGGACGCCTGAGGGGAAAGGCGAAGAGTACTCTCATCCGAGAGGACCAAATCAGCTACTCCGGCACTTTTTTTCTTTGGTTCAGACGGCCAATCAGGCATCTCCTGGTCTTCGTACTGTTCGATTACACCTCTTATAACTTCAGCCACAGTAACAAGTGAAGGAACAATTCTATCTATTATAAAATTCGTTCCGTCTGGGCCTTCAACACGGATACTAATCATTTCATCCTTTTCGATAGCATTATCAACCACGGAATAAGTAACTCGAGTACCAGTTTCTTGGGTTACGGGGAAAGAAGATTCTTCAGGAGAAGCCATGAGGATTATTTTTTAACAATATCGAAGAGTTTATAATATATCTTACGAGAGATTGTCAAGTGGTAAGTTTTATTATTGATTAAAGAGTATAATAGGGGAAGAAGCCGGCAAACGTGTTGCCGGCTTCTTATCATTCCCTCTCCTCCCATAGATCATGGCCGCCTGCGAACCTTTTGGACCAAGTAGCGATTCTGTCTAAACGCAACGAGGTAGACCGACCCATCAATCGTTCCTCCAACGACAAAGATGGGACGGGACTTATCGACCATAAGGCGAACCTTGTAGGCGGCATTGACACTCGGATCGCTCCGAAACCCTCGAGACTTCAGAAGGCTGTCGATGAGGGTTGTCCGAACGAAAAACAAGTTGTCCTTGTGGTGACCTCTATAGGGAGAAACATAGATCCCATTGATGTGTTTCCCAAAGGAGTAAGGCTTAGGCTGCTTGGCATAGAGCTGGGCGGCCCGAACCCTTTGAACCATATCTTTAAAGGGCATGCTCGGTTTTGCGTGGGTGGAAATGGGGTGGAGGAGCCCCAAAAAGACAAACAAGAATAATCCAATACGGACCATGAGAAACTCCTTCTCAGGTTCTAAAAGGGTGGATAATTACTTCGGGAGTCAAAAAGTGATGGAGGGCTCACTGCTCAACTCCCAAAGTAATTGTCAGTGGAGAGGGAATCTGTTTTCGAACCGCGGTGGAAATGATTCTACCGTGGTCACAAAAACAAATTTATCTCCACCGAAAACGAATACGCAAAGAACCCACCCCGAGAGGAGCTTTTTTGGTTTTATTCACCCCCTTCTTTAAACATTGTTTAGAGGGGTGTCAATACCTCGGTAATACTTTTGTCTTCTCTGGAGAGGGAGTGCCTAAAAGACACGAAATGAATCAAACACAGCTTTGGAAGTTTCGATAAAATCGCTCGCGGTTCTCGCATCGCCTTTGGTCTCTATAACAAAGATTCCCCCCTCCAAATCCGCCACATAATACCGGTTCACAAAAATCGATTCGAGGCCGGTCTGAGTAGCTATGAAATGCTCAGAAAACGTACTGGTTTTGATTTCGGAATTCAAAACCGTCTGCGCTTCGCGGGTGAGGCGAGTCGTCTTCCCGGTGAGGAAGAATTTTTGCCGCATATTTTCATTTTTAGAGAGGGCAATCGCACACATCGTAAAACTCACCCCCTGACATCCGTTCTCAATCCGATGAACTGAAATAGTGAAATCCGATCGAGAATTTGTAAACAGATGGGTGTTTTCTGGGGTGGGGTGCCAATTGTTGGGCACGTGAATCGAAAAACGATCGTTTTCATAAGTCTCCATAAGTCGGACATCCCCTCCCGTATTCGTTTTTACAGATCCCGAATAATGCACACGGTCTCGCCAACTAGCCTGGTTGTTTTTTCGGACACTGTGCGCCCGAAAAGCCTGTGACATTCTCTTGCGAGATTCGAGTCGAACAGGTCTATATCTATGAGAACGAGCTCTCGGGACGGGAGAATTAAGTCGGTGAATATTTTTTTTGCGATTAAAAGCCCCATATCGATGCGTAAATCCACGTCGAGAACGAACGTATTGCACTTTTACTTCTCCGCCTCGTTCCAACTGTTTTTTCATGGCATAGACATGATAGGCGCTTCTCGAAGCATCTGCCGTCCAAACAAGGGCGGCTCCACTCAGCACTCCTCCCAAAACCAATACGAACATTTTTTTCATTTTATACATTTAAAATCGAAAGCTACGAGCTACTTGATGAAACAGAACGGCCGACTTTTTTTCCGATCTTCGGTCTGCCACCCCTTCCACCCGGACAACAGATCCATCATCTGGATCCAGCGCACTAAGGACAAAGTAGACATTATCAGCTCCAAAAGAATGAGCTGAAAAACGCTCGATAAAAGTCGGGAAACGTTCAAAAGTATGGGCTTGTGACTGCCCCATTCGGGCTACCCCCTGGTAGCTATTGGCGCTGGTGATTCCCTGAGTTGATTTAAAGGTCTCCCCCAAAGATCTCGCACACAGGGAAAAGCTTTCACTCACACAAGAATAATCAGAGGCGGTGCGAATGACTCGAAAGGTCAGAGATTCAGACTTGTGTCGAAAAATACCATCCTTGTACAAAAAGAAGCCTTCGGGGATATCCGCCGTAAATTCGTTGTACTTAAGGGGAACATACGCGCCTTCTTTCTGAAAGGAAGGCTGGTCGTAATGAGTGATGGTTGAAAAGACTGAAGGACGAGGTTCAGAAGCCCGAGAGACTCGACGCGTATTTTTGGTTCGAGCAATAGATCGAGAACGGTAGTAGTCTTTTCGTTCCGAATAGCTCGAGGACTTTTTGAGTCGGTAAGAAAAAGCTCGGTAGCGGCCAGAAAAACGTCTTACGTCTCGCTGAGGGGTTTTAATTTTCTGAGTAAAAGTCATTCGGTGATAGGCCTTCCGGCTCGCCCAGCCAAAAGAAGCCATACTCGCCCCCAAAAGTACTACCCCCACACACAGCACCAACCAACTTCGAGCCACTTTCATAACGTTAACATTTATTTGTAAGAAAGATGTTCAACACCCTAATACCTACTTCCTTATTCCCAATTCCCACAGAAGAAAGAGTTCTTTGTTTTCCAGCATTCCTAAACCTCACACAAAAACAACTCGCTATCTTTACCAAAGACAGCTCACTTTTTTTTCGGCGGTATTCTTATCCCCCAAGACACATTTGTCAATTTGTTTTTTCTTGATCAAATTTAAGTCTCAAGACGGCTCCAAAAGCCTTTTCAAGCGCATTTACAACCATTTCAAAGTGTTCTTCAATATCGGATTCGGTCAGAGTTTTTTTCCAGGATCGGAAGGCCAGGTGAAACGAGAGATTCTTTACGTCCGGTCCGAGCTTTTCCGCGTCATAAAATTCATCAAAAAACTGAATCGAAATCAACTTATCACTCGCCTGGTGAGCCACTTCTTCTATCTGGGCAATCAGAACGTCTTTTTTGAGTACAATCGAAAGATCTCGGTGAACCGAAGGATAAGGAGAAAGGCGTGAATATTTCACCACTTTGTTGGCGGTACAATCCAGAAGTCGCTCCAGATCCAACTGCACAAAGGCCACCCCGGCCCCTTCGACGGGCAGAAGTCGAGGATGAAGGACACCGATATAACCAATATTCTCCAGCCCCACCATCAAAAAAGCCGACTTAAAAGGGTGCGCAAAATCCGGTCCTTCTTCTTCACAGGGAGTAAAAGTAGCTTTCACTCCGAGAGAAGAAAGCAGTTGTTCCAGGTCTCTCTTGAGTTCAAAAAAGAGGGTGTCTTCATCGGCCTCCAAAGAAGCGGTAATCATTGCCCCAGAAAGTCGTTCGGTGATTACTTTCTTTTGCTGCGAAAAGATTTTTCCCAGTTCAAAAAAAGAAACACGTCCGCCCGCTCGTAAATCGGATTCCAGATTCTGAACCAGATTGTAGATAAGCGTTTGACGCAGACGAACCTGCTGATCAGAGAGCGGGTTCTCGACCGACACAAAATCAGAAAGGTTCGAAAAATCACTCTCCCCCTCATTCACAAAAGAGTAGTTGTACGTTTCTAGATAGCCAAGAGCCGCAAGAGTAGAACGCATCGACCATTCCAGATTTCTCTGGGGGTTGGGTTTTGGGGGATGAAGAGGAAGCGAAGGAAGTTGGGATTCAATATTCTCAAACCCATACAATCGAACCACTTCTTCGATCAGATCTTCTGGAATAGCTATGTCTTTGGTCGCGCGAAAACTCGGAACATCAACCTCCAACACCTTGTCGCCTTCATGTACTTCAAAGCCCACAGACTGCAGCTTTTGGGCGATGGCCTCATCAGAAATATTGATCCCAGAAGCGCGTCGCACTAGTTCAGGATCGAGTTGGATGCTTGTTTGAGGGGCAGGAGAAGGAGCCGTATCAGCAACTCCAGAGGCAATAACCGCTCCCGGGATTCGGTCGGTCAGCATTTCACAAGCCGCCAAAAGAACAGTCCTACACGCCGACGGATCCAGCGATTTTTCGTATCGCATAGAACTTTCCGAACGAAGGCCCAAACGCTGAGAGGTTTTTCTTATCGCCGTGGGATCCCAGTGGGCACATTCAAAAATAATATCTTTGGTGTCCTCCGTAGCTCCAGATTCCATTCCGCCCATAATTCCGGCAATAGAAAGCACCTTTTTAGAATCCGCAACCACCGTATCTTCCGGGGTCAAAACATATTCTTCTCCGTCCAAGGCCAATAACTTCTCTCCTTTTTTGGCGGGTCTCACCACAATAGTTCCCTCAATCTTAGCCGCATCAAAAACATGCATCGGCTGCCCAAACTCCAGAAGCATCCAATTCGTAATATCTACCAACGTAGAAATAGCACGCACATCAAGATTTTCTAACCGGGTCTGAACAGACAAAGGAGAAGCTCCCGATCCGCCTACGTTATCAACCCGAACCGCACAAAATCGACTACAGTTGGCCGATTTTACCTTAAGAGGAACTTCTTTCATTTCCGGAACCACGACCGTGGGTTCGGGAAGCAATAAAGTCTTCCCAAATATGGCCGCCACTTCACGAGCAAAACCGCGATGACCGACCAGGTCAGGGCGGTGAGTCAGGCTTTTGTTATCAATATCAAAAACCGTATCCCTAAATTCTTCCGAAATTTCCGGCAGGCTTTTGCCCACCTCCGCATCTGAAAAAGTAGCCAGTCCTTCATTTTTACATCCCAGTTCCGAATTATCACAGATCATCCCCTCCGATTTAACCCCTCGTATTTCGGCTTTTTTTATCTCCAGTCCAGAGAGCAGCACTGCTCCATCAAGAGCTACTGGAAACACTTGCCCCACAGTGATCTGGTGCACCGAACCAAAAATAATTTGTTTTTTGCCTCTCTTTCCCACATCAAATTGCCCCACATGAAGTTTTTCAGAATTGGGATGGAGTTCGTATTTCAAAAGTTTTCCTGCATAGACCTTCTCAAAGAAGGGCTCCAGAGGGAGTACTTCCTCAACTTCTGCCGTATGAAGCGTCAGCGATTTTCCAACGGTTTCAGGATCTGTGTCGGAAAGATCCACAAAATTCCGCAGCCAATTCCAAGAGAGTTTCATAAGGAACACATTTTACTCGCGGGGATTGTAGAGGCCTTTGGGATCAATCACAAGGCAAGAGAAGGGAATAAGGAATAAAGGAATGAGGAACAAGGGACTCCAAGAGGTAAAGAATTAGAGATGTTTAAATTCCCCTAATTCCTTATTCATACTTCCTTATTCCCCCAAAGTTATGCCCTTCCTATAAATGACAAATACTCGTTCCCAAATGATTTCCAAACTCACTCGGAAGAGGCCAGATCTGACCCTTTTCTTCTTTTTCGGCGGTGAGCCCAAGTTCCGATTGAGCACAGATCATTCCGTGACTCTCCACCCCACGGATTTCACGAACTCCAATCTCAAAGTTCCCCGGCAGTACCGCGCCCACTTTGGCCACCGGAACGACTTGTTCCACTTCGATATTTGTTCCCCCACAGAGCACCTGGGCAGTTTTTCCGTCTCCCAGATTACAAGTCGTCACGCGAACTTTTGTGATCTTGGGATCAGGGTGCGGTTCAATGGTCAGAATCTGACCGACTACAATATTTGGATCAGCCGATTTAAGTTTTGCCCGATCACCTTCTCCCAGACCAAAGTCGAGGCCCGTTTGGGACGCATGAGAAGTAAAAAGCGATTTCAATTTTTCAAGAAAAGACATGGGAAAAAATTTAAAAGTACATCAAAGGGAACAAAGGATAAGGAATAAGGAATAAGGGGGCAATATATTTCAAAGAGAACCCTCCTCAATAAACACACAATTCATCAACTGGTTATAATTGAGCTTTTTCATCAACATTAATAATCTGCCATCCAGAAGCGAGATTCTTCTTTGGTATTTTGCCAGAATATTTTTTGTGCGAGCACCAAGAAGCATCATCACAGACGATCTTTACATACTATTGATCACGCCCTTTTGCGCGGAAGAGAGTGGGGAGGTTCTCTCCTGCGCGAAAGGTAAGCTATGACCAGACTCGAAACCCGATAAGAATTTTCGGGAAAAGACTCTGAGGCGCAGGAAACCCTGGGAGGCTACCGGTAACACGACGGAAGCCTATTATTCACCCCAAATGGAACGGGGAAAGCACATGCAGAATTGGATCAAGGATTCCGACAGTGGGGGCGTCTTCATGCCGATTGTCAAATGCCGCGACTCAAGCTCCGACTATGGAGGGAGATGCGGTGTTGGGCAGAGCAGAGGCGTTTTCTACAAGGCGCAGTCAGTAATCTAGTGTCACCTTCGGCCTAGATGAAACGCCATGGGCGAGTGTGATCAACAATCGTCTATAAACGCTTCGGGGGGTGGTGCTCGTTTAACCGGCCACCCCCACTCTTTTTGGGAAGATATTATGAAAGGGTCTTAATTTTGGATCAGACCTTAAGTTTGCGGGGAACTCATCCGGCTCAAAAACTTGGGAGGCGATTTTTAGTAAACGCTTCACCACCTTCTCTTATATCAAGAGAAGGTTCCAACCTCTGGTGACCTCGCCGGGGATCGAACCTGGATCGTCGGTTCCGCAAACCGATGTTTTTCCATTAAACTACGAGGTCGAAATCGAGTATTTCAAAAATACCTCCCTATTCTTAATTCTTTATACCTTATTCTTCAAGTGTTTTTTAATCCTCCACCTCCACATAAGGCACCGTATAGACGCCCGTTTCCGAATCAAACTCAATAGGGCCATCAGGATCAGCCCCTTCTCCTGGGGAAAGCGCCAAAATCTGTGCCTGAGGAGGGGGATCCACAAATTTATCTGATTTTTGAGCCTGCTCAAAAGCTTCTAGCCCCTGGTTGTGGCTGATTCGATCGGGGGAAAGAACCTGATTACAGACGCTCGAAGAACCATCGGGGGACGTTTCTTCCGGGGCAAAGAAATCATTCAGTCCAGGGCTTTGGATAAGATGCAAACGATACTGAGTCTGGTGATCTCGAACCAAACGCCAGCGTTCTTCTTCGGTCGAATTAATCCCCGAGTAAGCGCCATGAGTCATGACTCCAAGTGGGCTCTCGGAATATGGCACATGAAGTAAAGCTTTAGGTGGCATCTCAGAAGAGGGATCCACTGGAGCTCCATCTTTTTTTTCCTGAAGCTCATCAATCAGGTTCAGGACTTCATCATGCATGCACGCGAGTTCGTTGAGAGTTTGCTGGGCTTTGGCCAGTCTCTGTCTGCAGGAAGTAGATGTTCGTCATTAAGCCAGCACTCATTCCAAAGCTCTCCCTCACAAAATGCCGAAGCATGATCCACAAATTCGATTTCATCTCCTATCGGAGAAGATTCTTGTCGTTCGGAATCATCAGGAGGGATTTCACCCCAGTATCCAACGATATGAGAAGGGTCTTTGCGATCAGACATAACTTAACGTTAAGAATTCATGCTACTTCTTTCGGTCAATTTGTCACTAGGACTTATTAATTGAGAGAAAAAGACAAAAGAAGATGAGAATAATTGTTTGACTTTTGAAATGAAATAGTTATTATGTCAAGCATATTTAACCCGTATTTTCCCATTCAGTTTGTGAAAAACGCTCAAATTTTATAAATTCTACGGCATGAAAACCATTACTCCAGCCTACACCTTCGATGATGTGCTTCTTGTTCCTCAGTATTCCGAGATTTTGCCCAAGCAGGTCAACATCGGAACCCAGTTTACACGAAACATTCGGCTCAAAATTCCATTTGTTTCTGCCGCTATGGACACCGTTACCGAAGACCGCATGGCCATCACCATGGCCCTTCACGGAGGAATTGGAGTGATCCACAAAAACTGTACTCCCGATCAGCAGTCCGAAATGGTTCGACGGGTCAAGAGATTTGAAAATGGGTTTATTCGAGAACCTCTTGTAGTGAGCCCAAAACACAAGATTGCCGAAGTTATTGCCATTCGAGAGCAACAAGGATTTAAATCGATTCCCGTCACCGAAGACGGAACTCTGAAATCCAAAATTGTGGGACTAATTACCCGAAACGACTATCTGTCCAAGCACGCAGATCTGCCCGTAGAAAAAAGAATGCGACCCGTGTCCGAACTCCTCACGGCCAGTGAACCCATTACGCTCGAAAAGGCGCAAGAAATCTTGGAAGAATCAAAATACTCAAAACTATTGGTACTCAAAAAAGACGGACGACTTTCGTCTCTCTTGACCCGAAAGGACATCGAAAAAAACGAGCAATATCCCAATGCCGCCAAAGACGCTCATCAGCGCTTGTTGGTAGCGGCCGCAACGGGCCCCGCCGCGAATATGGAAGAGCGAGTGCAAAAACTCGTAGAAGCCGAAGTGGATGTGCTAGTGGTTGATACTGCCCACGGACATTCCAAAGGCGTACTCGACACCGTGAAATACATCAAAAAGAACTACCCTAAAATTGACGTTATCGGCGGAAATATCGCCACAGAAGCTGCCGCCAAAGCTTTGGTTGAGGCCGGAGCCGACGGAATTAAAGTCGGAATTGGCCCCGGATCAATCTGTACGACTCGAGTGATTGCGGGCGTGGGGGTGCCTCAGCTCTACGCGGTTATGAACGCGGTAAAAGTAGCCCACAAGCATAAAGTCCCCGTCATTGCCGACGGAGGAGTAAAATATTCAGGAGACGCCGCCAAAGCTCTTGCCGCAGGAGCCAGCTGTGTAATGGTAGGCTCTCTCTTGGCCGGTACAACCGAATCTCCCGGAGAAATGATTTATGCCGATGGGCAGACCTACAAATACTACCGTGGAATGGGATCTATGGCGGCCATGACCGTCGGAGGAAAAGAAAGATACGGACAGGCTAACGTCGCCGATGAAAAGTTGGTACCAGAAGGAATTGAAGGAAAAGTCCTCTACAAAGGCCCCGCCCGAGCTGAAATCTTTCAGCTCTGTGGAGGTATTCGAAGCGCCATGGGCTACTGCGGATCAAAAGATATTCCCGTTTTCTGGAAGAATTCAGAGTTCGTTCAGATTACTGGAGCGGGACTCAAAGAGTCTCATCCACACGATATTTCAATCCTGAAGGAGGCCCCGAATTACCGAGGGTAAGGATTGTATTAGTCAGTAGTGGTTTAGTTAATAACGGAGAGTTAACAGTAGGGAGTCAGTAGTTTTTAAGTATTTAGTTGGAAGTTGTTAGTCAGTAACAAGTAGTAAATAAAAAAAATACTATTTACTGTTTGTTCCTAACTGAAAGTTGAAAAATACCCCACTAAATCACTACTGACTCCTGACTATTATTTTCCAATTAAAAACTAATAACTCCTGACTACTTAAGCGTTCCATACGAAGACAACACACTCAGTATCGCATTTCTCTGATTCAGTGGTCCTTTGGCCACAAAAGCCGTCTGCCCATCGCGCGGCCAGGTAACTTCGATGTCGTCCCGAATCTGTCTTTCCGAAGTTTTAGCCACGGGGGTGTCGGTTTTTACAATATGAATCCAGAAGTCGACCTTTGATGCATCGGTGAGTTTTCGCTGACCAAAGCCAATCTGAGTGATGTTGTTTTCGCCTTCTCCAAAGTTACGAAACCAGTATCCATAGGGGACTTTGAGCACAAAGTTAAAATACTCGTTGGTATAGGTAAATGAACGAGCATCATTGAGGTTAGTGTAGTCTTTTTGTGTGGCACTTACGACCACGTCCACCTTTTTGCCCTCCGATGGGGGCGTCATTTTTGCAGTCGGTACAGCTGGGGAATCTGGAGTTTTAGAAATTTCGGCTGTTGGTTCTGGAGCTTCTTTTTCTTCGCTCTCTTTTTCGCCTTCCAGTGTTTTTTCAGCCGCTTGTGCATTGGCCGCTTCGATCTTTATCTTTTTGAGTTTTGCCGCTTCTTTGGCGGCTAACTTTTTTTGCTGATCTTTCTTTACGGCTATCACATTTTCTTCTCCCTCGATAAAGGAGTTGAGTAACTTAAAGAAAGCCTTCTTCTTTTCGAATTCCTCAAAGCTGTGGGTAAAAAGGAACTCGTATTTCACGTCCTCATACAGGTTCGAAAAAAGGGTTACATTTTGTCGCTCTCGATTAAATTCATCAGTCGAGCTGTTTTCGATCCCCGCCAGGTTCGCAATGAGGGTGTTGGGGTTTTTGTTTCGATCCGCCTTGGTTACGTCTTTGACCGAAAAGGTCAAAAACACCCTTCTCGCCGGGTCATTTTTGTCCAAAAAATAAGCCGTTCCATCCGGCGAAAGTGAGTATTCCCAATCGATGGGGAAGACAAAAGTAAATCGTTTGGTAATAAATCGTTCTTCGGTAATCGCTTCGGGAGCTTCTGGTTCGACCCCGACCAAGCGAACCGCATCCACCCACAAAATCTCGCGCATTTTTTCACTCCGCAGCACGCCATCCACTTCCACTTCTTGACCTTCAAATTCTTTTAGTTCTACAATTTCAGAAGCCAGATAGGCCACCAGTTTATTGTTCGATTCCAATCGGTGAGTGGCATTGGTCGCCACCGAAACCGAAAAAGGAAAAACCTCTCCCGAAAGGGTCGTGGTTTCTTCTTCAGGAAGGCGTACAAAAGGGTCTTCTTTTTCAAAACACCCCGTGAGCAAAAGCGAAGCCGCAAAAAAAACAACCAGTCGTTTCATGAACCTTATTTTAGTAGGCGAAAAATAGAGATCAAGCACGAAAAGTCAATCAAGCTCATTTTTTGACAAGGCAATGAGGGCCACCGGAATATCCGATGACCCTCTGGTTAATCCTATGCCCTAGCTGCGGCGACGATTGATCACTTGCGATGCCAACTGGCTCAATGTCGGGACGCCATAGAGACCGCCATGGGCGCTTTTACGCGCCTGGTTCAAGACGGTCTCCATTCGACCCTGGAAGAGCCCGGCAATGTAGCGATCGCGCTTCAGAAGAGCACGGAACGCTTCGTTAGCCGCCAGGACGGGGACAACGAAGAAGTCGATTCCGCCACGACCTTTGATGGCCTCAACGGAGTAGCGCATCTTGCCCATCGCATGATAAAAGGCCTCAATCCGCTTAAACAAGGCTGCATCGCCCCGCATAATCGCTTCCACTACTAGACGGTGAACCAGTCGGTTCTGTCGGAGATGGAGAGGGTTTGTGGTGCAGCTGGTCGAGGGATTGTTACGCATCTGCTGAAAGGTGACCCGCTGTTGGACAGCAGGACGGGGTTGCTGACGCCACGCGCAGGTGGCGAAGAAAAGCTCTTTTTTCCAGGCGGTGTTTCGGCTCAGGTTGATCTCCTTTGCCCGCTGAAGAAACTCTTCAATAGTGCGGGGGAAGTGGAGTTCTGCCAGGGTGCCGAGTCCCTGTGTTTGGGCCCAACTGACGTTGGACCAACCGGCCATCAGAATCAGCGCCAGCAGGGGGAGGGTGAGGAAAAAACGGGTACGACGGGAGGTCTTCATGGTCATCTCCTTGAATCGGTCAATACGCTTAATCACATAAATTGCCACAACTAAGGCGGCAGGACTTCTGTAGATTTCGAGATGAATACCAAGAAGGTAAATCCATTTCAAAAACCTACATAAGGCTGCCCCTTATAAAGGATGAGATGTAAAAGAATGCGTAATTATACAATAAATAGTCAAAATTGTCAAACAGAAAAAGAGACCCAAAGCCAAAACCTACTTGAAAGATTCTGAAGGCTAATTATCATCTCGTTCGTTGTTTGCGATATGGGTAGGTAGCGAAGCGGTCAAACGCAGCAGACTGTAAATCTGCCGGCTTAGCCTTCACAGGTTCGAATCCTGTCCTGCCCACCAGGCTTCGCCCATTCGGGCTACGCCTGGTAAACCAGAAGAATTTACCCTGGTAGTGCAAGAATTTAAAGTGGGGAAGAGGAGGAGCCTGTCCGGCGAAGCTATTTAACGATGCTTAATTAATCGCG
>CAYFJZ010000007.1:0-101294 GCA_964343715.1 uncultured Candidatus Peribacteria bacterium
CACCGGAAATGCCTGGGCAGAATCCAACACCTACAGCTGTGATAATACCGGAGCCACCAATGTCACCTACACTCTCACGATGGAAGACGTGGGGAAATATATTCGTTATGAAGTCACCCCCCGAGCAAGCCAAGGCGCCACAACGGGCGAGCCCGACTCTGCTAAAACTACTGGGGCCATAACCCAAGACAACACTCCTGATGCGTTTAGCTTTACCGATCAATCCGACGTAGCTCAAAGCACACTCATCACCTCGAATACTCTTACTATCACAGGGATAGGGGGAGCGGTTGCGGTGAGTGTTAGCGGAGACGGATCCCCCGAGATATCAATTGATGGGGGGGGCTGGGGAACCTCTGGAACCATTAGTAACAATCAAAGTCTTCAGGTACGACTCACTTCAAATGCCAACTTATCAACCGCCCACAACGCGACCATAACCGTTGGGACCGGAAACGATACCTGGACCGTGACCACCCAAGCCGCATTTTCTGCAACAGGAGGAAGCGTTTCTACCAGTGGCGGGTATACCTATCACACCTTTACGTCTTCAGGGACCTTCAACGTTACGGGAAGTCGAAGTGCTGAATACCTGGTCGTAGCCGGAGGGGGAGGAGGAGCACGACGAGAAAGTGCGAACGGAGGTGCCGGAGGAGGAGGGGCTGGAGGAGCTTTGACGGGATCCACTACACTAACCGCTCAAGCGTATACAGTTACGGTTGGATCCGGAGGAAGTGGGGCATCATCAAATAATACTCAGGGAAGCAACGGTGGAAATTCTGTGTTGGGGTCCTTTACGGCCATCGGAGGAGGGGGAGGAGGGGCCAATTGTAGTGATGGATCCAGCAGTAGTTATGGGAAAGATGGAGGGTCCGGAGGAGGAGCCGGACAGTGTTCCGACAACTTTGGGGCCGGTACCGCCGGACAAGGGAACGATGGAGGACAGTCTCCAAGTGCCACCAATCATAATTCTGCGAGTGGAGGAGGGGGCGCGGGAGCGGTTGGAGGTAATACTTCTCAGGGGTACGGAGGAACTGGTGGGGCTGGGATCGAGTGGCCTTCAGGATCCGGAACCTACTACGCCGGAGGAGGGGGAGGAGGAGGACATGAAAACGCCGGAGGAACTGGGGGAACCGGAGGAGGAGGAAACGGAAGCCGTGCCAGTAGCGAAACCGGATCCGCCGGAACCGCCAACACCGGAGGAGGGGGAGGAGGAGGGTCCTATGGAAATGGATTTAATGGAGGTTCTGGTATAGTCATTATTCGATATCTCACACCATAAGCTTTCGACTAAATCTATGAAAAAATTTATAGCGCTCGTCTCACTGTTTAGCTTGATTCTGGTAACCCCCGTACACGCCTCGGTCTGGGACACCATGCTCAAAACCATCAATGGGGCCCTCGGGTTTGCCATCAGCGACGACAACACCTCACGCTTGGTGATAGACAACACCGGAAAGGTGGGAATAGGGTCATCCAGTCCCCAAGCTACCCTCGACGTAGCCGGTAATATTCGGGTAGGAGACACCGCCACAAACTGCGATACCAACAACGAAGGAAGTTTGCGGTTTAATAGTACCGGTAACACTATGGAGTTTTGCAATGGACTTACTTGGAATAAGTTTGTTCTCAATAGCAACCCCATCGCCACAAATGTAGGCCTCTCAGGGACCCTCACGGTAGAACAAACCCTTACTGGTTCTTATACCTATTTCGACGAAGAAAACGATTCAGAAGGGGCTACCAGCTTTGTTTGGTATCGAGCAGACGACGGCTTGAGGACGAATGAAGCCGTCATAAACGGAGTTACGGGAACCACCTACACACTTGCCATGGACGATGTCGGAAAATTTATTCGTTTCGAAGTAACCCCACGAGCAACCACAGGCGCCCTCACCGGGTCTCCCTTCTCCGCCACAACTCCGAGTGCCATAACCCAAGACACCACCCCCGACGCCTTTGCCTTTACCGACCAGACCAGCGTAGAACCCAGCACCCTGACCACCTCCAATTCCCTTACGATTACAGGTATAAATGGGGAAGTAGCCGTCAGTGTAAGCGGGGATGGGTCACCTCAGATTCGAATTGCTGGAGGCAGTTGGGCCACCTCTGGAACGATCACCAATGGTCAAACACTTGAAGTTCGACTCACTTCAAATTCAGGGTATGAGACTGCCAGCGCAGCGTCTATAACTGTAGGAAGTTCCACCGACAACTGGACCGTCACCACCCGTCAAGAAGACATCACCCCAGATCCATTTAGCTTCACCGACCAACCCAGTGTGGAGCTCAACACACTCACAACTTCAAATACCGTTACTATAACGGGAATTCCTTCGGCGGTATCAGTCAGCGTCAGCGGAGATGGGTCCCCTCAAATATCTATTAATTCAGGAGGTTGGACCACCTCTGGAACTATTGCCAACAATCAAACCCTTCAAGTGAGGCTAACCTCCAGTGCTTCTTATGTAACTCTCCATACCGCCACGGTCACGGTGGGAGACACTTCCGACGCCTGGCAAGTAACCACCCGCCCAGAAGTTGTAGCTACCGGAGGATCCGTTACTACCTACAGCAACTACACCGTCCACACTTTTACCTCTAGCGGGACTTTCCAGCTCAACACCAACAAGAGCGTAGACGCCCTCATCGTCGCCGGAGGAGGAGGGGGAGGAGGAGGATGTGGATACTACGGAGCGGGAGGAGGAGCCGGAGGGATGAGAGAATTCTCCGCCCTCTCACTCGCAGCCAGTTCTTACAATATCACGGTTGGGGCCGGAGGATCGGCTGGAGGGGGGTGTTCAAATGGAGGAAATGGAGGAGACTCTTCGGCCTTTGGCTATACCTCTACCGGAGGAGGTTTTGGAGAAGCCACCGGAGGGGACGGTGGGGACGGAGGATCCGGAGGAGGAGGGCCTTCGAATGCCGGATCAGGAAATACGCCTTCTGTTTCTCCCTCACAAGGAAACAATGGAGGGAAAGCGCATGGAGCCGGAGGAGGTGGGGCCGGAGGTGCTGGAGAAAGCTCCAACGGGGGAACGGGAGGAATTGGAAAACAATCCAGCATTACTGGGACGGCCATATATTACGCAGGAGGAGGTTCTGGAGGATATGAAACCCGAACCCTCGGGCCTCAAGGAGGAGGAGGGAACGGAGGAGGAAAAGATTACAGTCGTCTTTGTTCTAACGGAGAAAACGGAAAAGGAGGGGGGGGAGGAGGTCACGTAGACAATGACACTCCTTGTGCAGGAGGATCCGGAGTTGTTATCATCCGCTACCAAAACTAGATTTTTGAAATAAATATGAAAAAATTTATAGCGCTCGTCTCACTGTTTAGCTTGATTCTGGTAACTCCCGTACACGCCTCGGCTTGGGATACCATGCTCAAAACCATCAATGGGGCCCTCGGGTTTGCCATCAGCGACGACAACACCTCACGCTTGGTGATAGACAACACCGGAAAGGTGGGAATAGGGTCATCCAGTCCCCAAGCTACCCTCGACGTAGCCGGTAATATTCGGGTAGGAGACACCGCCACAAACTGCGATACCAACAACGAAGGAAGTTTGCGGTTTAATAGTACCGGTAACACTATGGAGTTTTGCAATGGACTTACTTGGAATAAGTTTGTTCTCAATAGCAACCCCATCGCCACAAATGTAGGCCTCTCAGGGACCCTCACGGTAGAACAAACCCTTACTGGTTCTTATACCTATTTCGACGAAGAAAACGATTCAGAAGGGGCTACCAGCTTTGTTTGGTATCGAGCAGACGACGGCTTGAGGACGAATGAAGCCGTCATAAACGGAGTTACGGGAACCACCTACACACTTGCCATGGACGATGTCGGAAAATTTATTCGTTTCGAAGTAACCCCACGAGCAACCACAGGCGCCCTCACCGGGTCTCCCTTCTCCGCCACAACTCCGAGTGCCATAACCCAAGACACCACCCCCGACGCCTTTGCCTTTACCGACCAGACCAGCGTAGAACCCAGCACCCTGACCACCTCCAATTCCCTTACGATTACAGGTATAAATGGGGAAGTAGCCGTCAGTGTAAACGGCGATGGGTCACCTCAGATTCGAATTGCCGGAGGCAGCTGGACCACCTCTGGAACGATCACCAATGGTCAAACCCTTGAAGTGCAACTCACCTCAAACGCCGGATACCTAACAGCCAACACGGCTACCATCACTGTGGGGACTACCAGTGACAACTGGTCGGTCACCACTCGACCAGAAGACATCACGCCTGATGCATTCACCTTTACCGATCTGCCTGCGGCCGAAAGAAGCACGCAGTACACTTCTAATTCTGTAACTATTACCGGGCTTTCTGATACCGCTTCGGTGAGTGTTTCGGGAGATGGTTCACCACAGATCAGAATTGATGGAGGGAGTTGGACCACTTCAGGAATTATTTCTAACAACCAAACCCTCGAAGTACAGCTGACCTCAAATGCGTCGTATCAAACGGCCCATTCGGCCACCGTAACGGTGGGAACCGAAAACGATATTTGGTCAGTGACCACACGTGCCGAAGATATCACCCCTGATAGCTTCAGCTTTACCGATCAAACCAACGTCGAACTGAGTACTCAGACGACCTCAAATTCCATCACCATAACCGGACTGCTCGATCCAGCCTCAGTGAGTGTTTCAGGAAATGGATCACCACAGGTGTCTATCGCGGGAGGCGGCTGGACCACCTCCGGGACCATTACCAACGGGCAGTCATTGCAGGTCCGTTTAACCTCTAGCTCTAGCTACACAACCGCTCACACCGCTACCATAAACGTCGGAACCGGAAGTGATAATTGGTCGGTTACCACCAAGAGCAACTTCTCGGCTTCGGGAGGAAGCATTACAAACAGTGGAGGCTACACCTACCACTCGTTCACCTCATCGGGCACCTTCAGCGTCAGCGGATCCACAAAAAACATGGAAGTCTTGATCGTCGCTGGAGGGGGAGGAGGAGGATGGCACCACGGGGGTGGAGGTGGAGGAGGAGGAGTGGTTCACGATACTTCATTGTCGGTGAGCCCAGGATCTTATTCCATCAATGTTGGAGCCGGAGGGACTTCGCCTGGACCAGATAATACGAAAGGAAATCAAGGAGGAGACTCAACGGCGTTTGGCTTAACCGCCTCTGGGGGAGGGGGAGGAGGATATGTTTATGATTCAACCGGAGGACATCCTGGGGGATCGGGAGGAGGAGCCGGACCCGACAGTGGAAATAGTTCATCCGGAGGGGCATCTGATCAGACCTCTCATACCAACTCGAGTGGAACCAGAACCGTCTACGGAAACGCCGGAGGGTCGTGTTCGGGGCACGGAAGTGGCACAAACGGAAATGGAGGAGGGGCCGGAGGAGCGCCTGGCAGCAGTACAGCCGGATCCGGTATTTACATCAGTGGTTTTGCAAACTTTGGAGTGGGCGGGTACTTCGCTGGAGGGGGAGGAGGAGGAAACAATGGTACCGGTGGAAGCGGACAACACGGAGGAGGGAACGGAGGGAATGGAGGAAGCCATGGGTACGCCGGAACCGCCAACACCGGAGGAGGTGGAGGAGGAGGGGGTGGTTCAAACGGAGATGGTCGAGCCGGAGGATCCGGGATTGTGCTGATCCGATACGCCAATTAGCAAGAGCCATGAGAGTGGTCGCCAAGAACCAGAAAAGGACATTTCAGAGGGGGGCAAGAAAAAAAGAAAAACTTGCCCCCCCAAATACGACCGCTAAAATCCTCACAATGAAACAATAATCATTTATTGTTAATTGCTAATTGTTAATTACTCATTGCTATGTCTGACAAAACCTACCTTGGTACCGGAAAAGAAATTACCACTCAGTTTGGGAAAATCCTCAAACTCTCCTTCACCGAAAGTGATCTTCAGACCATGCAGGAAAAAATGAGTAATGGCTGGGTAAATGTAGACATTTTGCCTCGAAGAGAAGTCTCTCCCAAAGGGCAGACCCACTACGGAGTTCTGAATGAATGGAAACCCGAACCCGGAGCCGGGGGAGGGGGAGGCGGCGGAGCGAAACCCGCCTCAAAACCCGCCGACAGTGGATCAGTCAACGATATGTCGGTCGAGGATTTGCCGTTTTAGGTTATACCGAAGCATTAGAGCAGAACCATTCAACCGCCTACTACGCAACAGCGAATAGAACCCTCTCTTTATTTAAAGATTCATCAAAAAATAAGAGAGGGTGGCGAAGCAAAAACTTTAAGCAAAGCGGTTCTTCCAGAGCCGGGAGAGTTCCTACAGACGTTCGTGCAAATTAACCCCTATTCCCCCAACCGTTTCACAATCTCATACACCTTTTTCCGCATAATCGTAATCGAGTTCCCCAAAGGACTCACCGTATCGATGAGCGGCTTTTGGGTTAGGGGGTTCATATACTCATCCCGTCGAAATTCCAGCTGAATCGCCTGCAGGCGCCCCTTTCGTCCTTCAAATAGTCGCTGAATGCGTTTGTTTTCTGGAGAGCCAAAGTGCTGAATAACCGCCCCACCTTTGTAGACCTTATTCACCCAGACCTCATCGTCATCGACCCGCATGACATCCATGATTTTTTGCTGTGAACCATTTATAAACTCCTCACTCGAGGTCTTTCCATCACCATTACTCAAAATCACCAAAGGCATCTCAAAATCTATTCGTTCATGAGTCTGTTTTCCTCTTTTTTCGAGAATCTGATTACTCGTATCGTGCACGTCTACCAAGATAATGGGTTTATCTTTGTTTTCAGGCAGCGAAGCCAAATGCTCAATTTTTTCATAAATTTCCTGATAATACGGAGTACGAGAGACTCGCGAGAGTTTTTCACGCCAGTATCGGGGATTTTTTAGAATATCTTCTTCCACTCGGCGTCGCCAGATTCGATTTCCCCCAAAATCAAGCAGACGAATAAAATCCGCTGCTTCTTTTTTTCGGTTGGGATCACCGGCCAATCGACCAAAATTTGGAATTAGTAATTGGTGATGGGGAATATCTTTGGTAATCAAACGGGTTCCAAAATCAGAGAAATTTCGCTGCAGACGGGGCGTAAACTCCGGATGCAGCAAGGACTGAACCCATTTTGGGATGCGCGCCGAACCGTGGGTTGCCACTACCAATACATTGGTAGGGAAATCCACGTCTTTGGGAGCAGAAGTTGGATAACTGAGCGGCATAATACGTCCTTTTTTTCAAAGTGAAGGAGTATTATACCATAAAACGATGTAAAATCAAATAATTTTGAAAAAAGTCAAATGCTAATGAGAGGAGGCCGAAACGGTGGGCGGAAGAGTCGGGAGAGAGCCATCTGGATAAAGAAGCTGCCGGTATTGATCAATAGAGTTCCGAAGGGAGAGCGGAATTATATGGGGATTCAAAGGAAAATTTCTATTTCGCATTTCTTTCGCCATAGCCCATTCTATAGATTTACCCTCCATAAGAGCCTCACAGAGCAGCAACAACGGGGACCCCGGTGTGCAGGTTTGAGCAAAATCACGGACGGATTTGTCCGCGTCATCCTCTGATATATGTCCCATCAAGTCCGATAATCGATTGAAATCAGCCGGATAATGCTGCAGAAGAAAAGATCCAAAATTTTGACTGATCGTGATTTTGGTGCACAACTGATCCAAAGTCTGCTCGATGACCACCACCATGGCAGAAGGTATAGTGCCCGGATTCGCCTCAGATTCGTGCCACTGAGCCGATTTGGCAGTCTCCAGGTAGGCCGAAAATGTCTTCACCAAAAACTGATAAAACTGCATCCAAAAATGCGCCCCCAAAACACTCGTCTCAGATATTTCATCCCGTGCTAGATCAAGATGTTCTTGTACTCCCTGAATAGTTTCAATCCAACTAGGTTGTTTTAAGGCCATTGAGTATAATTTATGCCATGAAAGCGATCGAAATCAACACTACTGGAAAGAAAAAGGAATGTGAAATTAGTCGAAAAGACTTAATTGCTCAATTTTCCATCCATACCCGTGACCTGCGTCCTATATTTTCTCAGCGTCAGATGGCTACTATTTCACCCCGAGGGAAGGGAATTGTGGTTAATCTAAGATCATTGAAATTTATTGTCAGCGCTCGAAAAGTTATTTTTCTGTCGCCCGAAAACAAAAAAGAAACCGAGGCCTTTATTCCTATCTTGATCGAGCATCTCGAAAGCCGAGACAAAAGTCTGCTCTTTGAACATCTCGTTCTCGAACAGGCTCTTTCATTTGTAATTGCAAGACTGGGAACCGAGTATGCCCGTGTCACCAATCACTGTGATCAGATGCTCTCGAGACTCAAAAAGCAACTCCACGATGAAAACTTCGAAAAGCTTTTGAAGCTGAAGAAAAATCTCCTTCGGCTCCTAGGAACAACCAAAGAAATTCACGAAATTATCGCCGATATTCTTGATGACGACGAAGAAATAAAAGATCTCTATCTTTCGCGAAAAGCGCCAGCCGACCCGGAAGACGTTGAGTCGATTCTCGAAAATCTCCTCGAACAGATAGACGACATCATGAATCACATCGACGAGCTCAACGAAAACATCGATGACACCCAAGAAATCCTCAACCTCAAAATGGCGAACCGCCGAAACGAAATCATAAAATTCGATCTCTATCTCACGGCCATCACAGTGATTTTCTCCTTCATGGCGGTAGTAGTAGGCCTTTTTGGAATGAATATCCTCAACACCCTCGAAAGCAATCACACCGCTTTTTGGGGAATTATCCTTCTTTTGACCCTCTGCTTCTTTGGCTTTTGGGCCATCATCCGCTGGTACCTCAAAAAACGTATCATTGGATAAAATACACTATCCTAATGGCATGTCTTCAATAATTCTCGCCGGAGTCGACGAAGCCGGACGTGGCGCTTTAGCCGGGCCCGTAGTAGCTGGGGCGGTGGTTTTTCCTCCGGGAGTGACGGGAAAGGAATTTCGCGATTCAAAAGCGCTGACCGAAAAGATGAGAGAATCCCTCTTTCAGATCATAACGACCCAGTGTGATTGGGGGGTGGGGATGGTGACGGCCAAAGAAATTGATGAAATCGGCATCAAACCGGCCACAAATCAGGCCATGCAAATGGCCGTTGATCAGCTCAAAGCCGCTCCCACCAAACTATTGGTCGATGGGAGAGATGGATTTGCCTTTGCAAAACCCGATAAATCACTTCTGCCCTCAAAAGATATCGTTCATGGGGACGATCTTGAACCGCTCATCTCGGCCGCCTCTATCGTCGCCAAGGTCAGCCGAGACAGGTGGATGAAAGAACTGGCCCATAAATATCCAAAATTCAGCTTCGAAAAAAATAAAGGCTACGGAGCCAAACCCCATCTCCAGTTACTCGAAAAAGAAATCTACTGCCCCGAACACCGAAAATCCTACGAACCGCTCAGGACCTGGCTGACACAGGGAAGACTGTTTTGACAAAGGGAGAGTTTTGCGTACTTTGGCGCCCGTAATGAGCTCAAAGATAGAAAACCAGCCCGAATGTCTTAATTTTCGTTTGCTTTTGCGAGAGTATTTTGGCCTGTCGGATCATCAGTTTGCGATGGAACAAGAGTCAAAAATAGTTCTTCCTGAAACTCTCGAAAGTGTTTTTACCGAAAGACTTCAACAGTTTTTGAAAAGTGATAAGCAAATTTTATTCGTTCCGGTTCCGGGCTTTCCAGGGGTCGGAAAATCAACCGCCTCCTGGGCCTTTGCCCCGGCACTAGACGATGCCGGTATTGAGTCGAACGAGGTGCAGCTCGATAAATTTTTTAACTGGATAGGGGAAGATAGAGGGGAAAAAATGCTTGCCTCACCCGAAGCCTTCAGAGAAGGATTTTATGACGAAAATCTGATCTATCGATACCTGAGCCAAATAGTGGTGAAACATCCCAATCAAACCGCTCGAGTAGAAGGCACCTACCAAAAAATTAAGGACGTACGATCCAAAGACGGAGTAGAAGAAATAACCATTCCAGAAGGGAAGCTGGTACTTTTGGTCGATGGTGTAAACGCGGGGTATCACGTCCAACAAATAGCAGATGCTCCCTGGGTAGATGTAGCATCGTATTTTGTATTTACCGACCCGGCCAACTCTCTTCTTCGCGCCACCCTTAGAGACATAAAGAACGATAAAACAAAATCCATAGAATCCGTGCTCTTCAATCGGATCAGAGAATACCAACTCCTGTGGAGATGGATGAGAGATGAGATGCAATGGGCCGATCACATCGTTGTGAATATCGATGGCCCCCAAATTTTGGCGCGTCAGATTCGAGAAGTGAAAAAAATGCTAAACATCAACGGGGAAGCACTGGTTCAGAGTATTCAAAATACAACGGACCAATTTTGGGCCCAACGAGAGAAAATTCAGAAAAAAGTACACCGTGTTTTAGATACCCACTTTGTACACAAGCTTATTTCTCGAACCCGTCAAGGGGTAGGCCAGGGCCTAACCGACGCCGAAATTTTGGGCCATCTTGAAACCACTCAAGGCGGCAAAGCCTTTGATATCCAAGAAGCGCAAAATCAGCTCTTTTACGCCCCAGATGCGGAACTACTTCAGAAGATTGTTTATCACCAGCTCTTCTCTCTGGCGATGAAAAAAGGGGTGAAGTTTCCGTCTTTTGAGAAGTATCGCGCAGGCGCCGAAAAAGCCGCTTTGGAGATGAGTTCGCATATTGGTGATGATATTTCGAACTCAGAGCAACTTCATCATGAACTCGAAGAGCAGCTTGACCATATAATGGCCTCCTAATAGAAGGTCAAAAATTCGCAAAAAGTAGGCTTTTCCCTACAATCAGTGCGTTCATAACCCCTTTAATAATGAAAAAATTACTCCCCGTACTCGCCCTGGTCGCCCTGACCGCTTGTGAGGCTCCAGATTCCATGGATGAAGCCGCAGAAGCCATAAAAGGCTCTGGTCTAGAAGTGACCGAATCGGGCGCTATTAAGGGCCAAGAAATCAAGATTACCGAAGACGGCATCATCATGCCGGGGATCGAGATTACCGAAGAGGGCATCAAAACCCCCGAAATCGAAATCAACGCTGAAGGAATATCCGCTCCAGGAATCGAGATTAATGCGGAAGGGATAGAAATTGAATAGCCCAAGAAGTAGTTACAATTAACAGTGAGCAATAATCAATTAACAATTATGGAAATTATTTTTGATTTCCTTCACTGTTAATTGCTCATTGTTAATTGTTAATTTGCTATGTCTGTTGCCTACACCTCCCTCCATCTTCTCCGCGACCTCGCCCACCACATTGCCCCCTACAAAGGGAAATTCTTTTTGGGATTTATCTGCCGTCTCATCAGTGATCTTGCCTGGTTGTACCCGGCTTATGCGCTGGCTTCTATCGTCAATTTCATCACAAAGTATACGCCCGGAGACTCTTATGAGCCCCTCTACCAAGTGCTGATATTTTGGGGGATCGCAATATTGCTCCACATTATCCTTCGGCCGGTCGCCAAGTATTACGGCTACCAGGTATCGGAAAAAGTGTGTCTCGACGTGCAATTTAAGACTCTTCGGCACCTGTTGCAGCTAGATTTGGCCTGGCAGGAGCGAGAAAATACCGGAAATAAACTCAAAAGAATTCTCAGTGGGGGAGAAGGATTCGATCAGATTATTCGGATGTTTTTTGACTACATGGTCGAAATTTGTGTGAATTTTGTGGGAATGATCTTCATCGTTGCCACGTTTGACGGGATGATTGCGGGGTTGATGGTGGCTTTTATGGTTATTTTCCTCACGGTATCCCTATCGCTCACCCGCAAAGCCGCTCGTCATGCCCATCTGGTCAACGTCCAGAGCGAAGAAGTCGTGGGCGTGGGATTTGAGGCCATAAACAATGTGCAGACGGTCAAAGTGCTTCGCATGCAGAGCGGAATTCTGAAAAATATTAAACGCAGTCTTACCTCGCTCTTCCAAAAAATCCGAAAGCGCATCTTTTGGTTCAGATTTCGAGAAGGCGTCATGGGGTTTATCGGCCAGGGGTTTCGTTTTGGAATTATTGGTTTCATTATCTGGGGCATTTTTAACGGAAAATATGAAGCCGGGTTTCTCATTCTTTTTGTCGGCTACTTCGACAAAATCTGGGAATCGGTAAGCGAAGTGGCTCATGTGTCGAACGAGTTTATCGTGTCCAAATATGCCATCCACCGACTCATGGACATCCTCAACGAACCGGTTCGTATCGCCGATGAGACCGGAAAAAAACCGTTTAACAAAGACTGGAAAACCATTCAGCTAAAGAATCTGAGTTTTACCTACGAAACCCATCCCGTGCTCAAAAACCTGAATTTAACCCTCAAAAGAGGCGAGAAAATCGGTATCGTGGGCTTGTCTGGGGCTGGGAAATCCACCCTTTTTCGCCTGTTTCTCAAACAGCGAGAGGGGTACAAAGGCGAAATTTTGTTTGACGACCAAAGACTCCTCGACACCAAAAAATCCAGTTATCTACGGCATGTCGCCGTGGTATTACAAGACACAGAACTCTTTAACCTCACCCTCGAACAAAACATTCTGCTGGCGGCTCAGAACCAAAAGAAAAATGCTACCAAGCTGAATGCGGCCCTCCGCATCGCGCACATCAAAGAATTTCTCCCCAAACTCCCCAAAGGGATCCACACCCTGATCGGAGAAAAAGGCGTCAAGCTCTCTGGTGGCGAAAAGCAACGTCTTGGGATTGCTCGAGCGGTTTATCGACAACCCGAAATTCTCTTCCTCGACGAAGCCACTTCGCATCTAGACGTAGAGTCCGAACAAAAAATTCAGGATGCGCTCCACCAGGTCTTCCAAAACGTCACCGCCATCGTCATCGCCCACCGCCTTTCGACCGTGAAAGAAATGGACCGAATTTTGGTCCTGGAGAAAGGAAAGATCATCGAAGAGGGAAATTTTAAATCTCTGATGAAGCAGAAAGGACGATTTTTTGAAATGTGGGAGAAGCAGAAGTTTGAGTAGGAGAGAGGGGAAGGAGGGGGCTGTGCCCCGGTCTGTATATTGCCGATAAAAGTTGACAATCTATTGCTTTTGTGAGGAGGGGGTGGAGGATTGGTTGTGCCAGGGAATTCTCCCCGCCTCGGGTAATCGGTGCTTCTTTCCCGTTTGAGGGGGAACTCCATCCTGCTCTGGAATTGGCATCTGATTTTTCGTAGGCACTTCGCCGTCCTTCCTCTTATAACAAGAGGAAGGACCAAAATTGGTTCAGCTTCAAACGCCGAAGCCCTCTCTCCTGTCCGCCGTAGCCGTGGATTTACTTTTGAATGAGAGCGAAGGGGGATGCTATAAGAGAGGGCGCCCGAAGTGTTAAGATGATAGTAAAAATGACTTCCAGAGGCGGGAGAGTTCCCTGGCGCGCAAGCAACGGAAAACAGAAACTGAAATCCCCCTTCAAATTTTCACAAAGAACACATTTTTGATTCGCAAAAAAGGGCATTACACAAATTAAATTTGCCTCTTTTTTAAAAAACATTAAACACCTCTCAGCAGATTTTGTAGACCACTTCTTTTTAAATGACTTTGAAAAACTTAGTTTCTTTATAAAAAAAATTGACAATTTTGTAAAATTTGTATAAAAAGCAAGGGTATTTTGAGTAATATTTTTGCACATGTCTGACACAAGAGCAATAATGGAGCAACTTGATGAATTGGCGAGTAGAATTCCTGCTAAACCAGGAAGGGTTGATGTTGCTTCAGTATTTCCTAGCTCTGAAGCTAGCGAGACAGTGCCAGCGGTAACTTCTGACGTTGAAAGCGTAGTTGATAGCGAAGCGCTAGAGGTCTTGGGTGTTGCAATTGCGAGCCTCAGCACTGATATTGCGGAGATCGGAGCCAGAGAAGAGCGGATAGAAAGCGAAAAAGAATTTGTATTCAAAGCCATCACTCGCTTTTTGTCAGATTGTTTAGTTGAATTAGATGCAGGACATTTTATTGAAGCTTATGGAAAGATTCTTGCAGCCCGAGGAACCGTTCAATCAGGAACAGATTTTGAGTTGTGGATTCTTCATCTAGATGAAAAAATCAGAGAGGTAGAAAAAAAAGCCCAAATGCACATCAGGGCCATAAGAGAAGCCTATCCCGATTCTTGCGCTGGAAGAAAATTTCAGTTGGAATTAAAAACTTTTGAAAGGCTTTTAGCAGATCTTGAGGAAAGAAGAGTTCGAGTTCGAGCTCTCGGGCATGATGTAAAACATTATTTTGGGAACATCAGTCTCGTAGCCGAGAGAATGAGTGAAAAGTTCGACGAAAGAGCCGAGTCAAACCAAAAAGTAGTAAGGGCGATTAATGATAAAATGAGGGCCAACGGTCGAACAAGGATTGAAGAAGTCTGTGAGTGGGTAAATGCTGTTTTGGCCGATTTTAGGCTTCAGGCCAAGCAACAAAATATTGAGTTTCATAATTCAATACAACCAGGATTGAGTCTGCACACCCTTCCCGGAGAATTATCGACCGTATTCAATAATCTTTTTTCTAACGCTCTTAAATTTACCCCAGAAGGAGGAGTAATTTCTATCTCTACCGAAATCGAATTAGGAGAACGTTCATATGTTTGGATTAAATTCAGCGACACTGGAATAGGGATGGATAGAGAAACACTCGAGAGTGTTAGTACAGGTAAAGAAGTATCCAGCAGGAAGGGAGTAAGAGGAGATATCGGAACCGGAGTAGGACTGATTGGAACAAAAGTTTTTGTAGAAAAAGATTTGGGAGGGATATTCCAGATCAATTCAGACGGTATTAATTGCGGGACTACTGTGACCATCGCATTGCCAATCAGGCCAGAGGACCTACCGAGTGAACTTCGTCCACAGGTCTCATAAACCAGCCACCCAATAAACTATTCGTTTTATATACCCGAGGGAAACCAAGAGAGGTGAAAACCTTTTTTGGGATATGAATCCCTAATACTTACTACCTACTACCTCCACATTACTTTTGAGCTACTCATACCTCAACGCCTCAATCGGACTCTTTTTCGCGGCCTGACGGGCCGGATAAATCCCAAAGATCAATCCCACCACGGTGGCCATACCAATCCCCAGCAGGGCGCCAGTGACCGGGAATACATAGTCCCAGGTCATCCCTCCATAATTAGTCAGCCCCCAAGCCATCAAAAACGCCACACCGCTTCCCAGCGCAATTCCCACCATACCCCCAATGCCGGTCAAAAAGATCGATTCAAAGAGGAATTGATACAGGATGTCTCTACTAGTGGCACCAAGCGATTTTCGCAGGCCAATTTCATGAGTGCGCTCGGTCACGCTTACCAGCATGATATTCATAATCCCAATCCCTCCGACCAAGAGAGAAATGGCAGAAACTGAAACCAGTAGCACGGTGAGCGCGGTGGTCATCATTCCCACTCGTTCGATGGCATCATCCATATTTGCTACCCGAAAATCATCCTTACTCGGATCAGTAATTTCGTGCTGTTCTCGCAGCGTGAGTTTGATGTCTTGGGTGGTCACCGGAACGATTTCTTCGTTTTCCGCTTCTACCATAAAGGCGTGGTAGTAGTTGATCCCCAAAATGTATTTCTGAGCCGTTGAATAGGGGACCAGAACCATTTTATCGATGTTCTGACCAAACATCGTTCCTGATTTTTTGAGCGCCCCCACAATCCGAAAGGTCTGGTTTTTGATCTTTATTTTCTTCCCCACGGCTTCTCCAAAACCAAAAAAATCATCCTTAATCTCGGACCCAATCACCACCACTCGGGCATTTTGTTTGATTTCGGTGTCCCCAAACATAACTCCCTCATCCAGATCGTCAACCCCCAAAATATCCAGATAAAAGTCATCTCCCCCCACCACCTGTCCGCGAATATTTTCGTTCTGATAACTCACCAGCGTACTAGAAACCACCACCGGAGAGATTTTGGCCAGGCCTCGCACATTGGCTGGTTTTTTAATCGCTTCGATATCATCTTCTTTGAGCGAGTCTCCATAGAGCGCATCGTACATATCCGAGAGCGATTCAGGATCTTTCCCCGGCTCGATTACAATCGTTTTCGACCCCATGGCCTCAACCTGGTTCAGGATGAGCCTTTCGGCCCCTTTCCCAATAGAAATCACCAGCATCACGGCCATAATCCCAATCACAATCCCCAAAATCGTCAGTACCGTCCGAGATTTGTTGACTCGGAGTCCTTTGAGGGCGGTGGTGATGAGTGAAATAAATGACATATTAGTGCACAGGGAACTCACCCGGCTCTGAATGCCGGAAGTGCTTAAAAAGTAACGCTTCGCCACCCTCTCTTATAACAAGAGAGGGTTCCAGAAACATACCTGGGCCCTTCCTCTTGATATAAGAGGAAGGGCGGCGAAGAAGGTTTAAGAAAGAAGCAAAAACAAACAGAGCCGGATGGAGTTCCCATCGAACAAAAGGGAAGCTCTGAACAATATTTATCGCTCGAAATGACAGGATATTTTTCATAGTTCTTATTTATTAAACCCCTTAACCCCACAACGCTGATTTTTATTCTTTTTATCCGAATCGATCTTTCCGTCCACGATGTGCACAATCCTTTCGGCGCATTCGGCGGTGTATTTTTCATGGGTAATCAGCACGATAGTATGACCGGCCTGGTTGAGCTGAAAGATCGTATCCATAACCTGTCCGCCAGATTTTGAATCGAGGTTTCCCGTGGGTTCGTCGGCAAAGATCACCGATGGGTTATTTACCAGCGCTCGAGCAATGGCCACTCGCTGACGTTCTCCCCCCGAAAGCTGGGAAGGGGAATGATCGACCCGATGACCGAGTCCGACACTTTCGATCGCCTTCATCGCCAATGGTTTCCAGTCTTTTTGAGGATGATGCGAGTACAGCAGGGGGAGCTCGACATTTTCGAGCACCGAGGTCCGCGAAAGCAGATTAAACGACTGAAAAACAAATCCCATTTTCTTGTTTCGAATACGGGCTAATTCCTGATCAGAGTAGTCTTCGATTTTTTTTCCTCCAAAGTAATACTCTCCCGAAGTGGGCGGATCAAGCAGGCCCAAAATATGCAACAAGGTCGACTTTCCGGCCCCCGAAGGACCCATAATCGACACGAACTCTCCTTTTTTGATCGTCAGATCAATATTATGCAGCACAGGGGTTTCTACCTCGTCAGAGAAGTAGGTTTTATTGATGCCCTGCAATTGGATAATCGACATGGTTTATTTTTTTACCCCCATAATCACCTCCATCCCTTCTTTTCCGCCCTCAACAATTTCTACTAATCCATCATTTCCTTTGAGGCCGATGCGCACAGAGGCTTCTTCGATTCGGTGAACTGGGTGCCCCTTTTCATTGGTCTCTCGATGCAAAACTTCTACATATTTTTCCCCATTTGAACTATGAATTAGTCGTAGAGGAACGACCAAAACGTCGTTTCTTGAATCGGTAAGAATATCCAGGTCCGCCGACATACCGGGGCGAACCGTAAGGTCGATCTGATCGGGGTCAAAAAATACTCGGGCCTTGTAATACACCACGCCTTGTTGGGAGACCCCGGCAGGTTCAATCATAGTTACCAGACCTTCAAAATGCTGATCTTCGGCCGCATCGAAGGTGATACGAACGTCATTGTCTACCTTTACTTTGGCGATATCCAGCTCGGGAATTTCGGCTTCGATTTCGTACGACTGCCCAATGAGGGAGATCAAAACCTGGTTGGCCGGAACAATTTCGCCCTGTGCGATTTCTTGCTGAGTTACGACCCCATTAATAGGAGATACCAGCGTGTTCTTGGCCATTAAAACCTGGAGTTTATTAATCCGCGCTTCGGCTGATTTTACCTCAGCTGCATACACAGTGACCTGCTCATTAGTTGAACCAGCCTCGGTCAGATCCAGCTGTTTTCGTTCCACCACAAAGCTTGATTGTGCACTATTCCACTTTTCTTCTGCCGCCGTCAGGTTTTTGAGCGCCGTATTGACGTTGGTTCGAGCGGTCACCAGATCCAGTTTCCACTGGTCGATGGTCGTCTGAGAAAGATTCCAATAAGGTTTCAGTGTGGAGACCAAGAGCGCCAGCTGGTTGAGAAAGTGCTTCACTTCGCTCAGATTCTTTTTTCCGTTTTCGATCGCTCCTTCGAGGTGGCTTTCGGCCGTGACTCCCTGCACTTCTTGATTCCAGGTGCCCAGCATTTTTCCCAGATAAAACCGAGCGCCCACTACGTCGTTTTCCAGTCGCGCATTATTCGCCTGAAAAGCCAGGCGAGGAGTATTAGTCCTGGGGCCGGTAAAAAGCGCATCACTTTTGTCATAGATCACTGATTGACCTTCGGAATAGGCCTCCCGAACATAATCAAGCACCGCCTTTTCCGCGTCCTCAATAGACTTTTGAGCCTGATTCAGCATCGAACGTCGTAGCAGTACTTCTTCGTCTCGAGGGCCGCGCTCAACTTCGGTAAGGCGAGCTTTTTCAGCTTCTAGTCGAGCCTGCTGTTCCTGGAGTTCCGACCACAAATCCAAACTATTTAGTCGAGCCAAAACCTGTCCTTTTTTTACCCGGTGTCCCACCTCTACAAAGACCGCTTCCACTTTTCCCGAAACCTCAAATCCCAGATCCACCTCTTGGGTGGTCACTACCTGTCCGCGAACCGTAGTTTCCTGCAGCAGGTCTTTTCGTGTCATGGTGTAGGTATCGTATTCCACGAGCTTTTCCGGCTGAAAATACATCCATCCACCACCCACAATCACCCCAAGCGCCAACAAAATTCCGATTTTTTTCATTTATTATTCAATAAATCTTTAGATTATAGCATAAATAAGCGAAAAATGGAAGGTTGCGTGGTTTTATTTTTTTTTTAACATGGAAACACAATTGCCTTCGGGCCTTCTCCTGAGGGAGTTATTCTTCAGGAGGGAATCAAGAAGAAGCTGGGAAGTACATCCTTCTCAGCTTTTTCTGTATCTTTTTAAATTCTGACTTACTAACCGTGCCCCTATATTCAAGAAATCTTTTCTGGTCGAGTATTCGTCCCTGAGAAAGAAGCAACGAAGATGTTTTACCTGGGAATTCAACACTTCTTATCAGGAAGTGAAAAAAATCATCTTTGTGCTTGGTAGTGAGAGGAATACACCAAAAAAGAGATCCAATTTTTGATATAACAAGAACAGGGCGTGAAAACTCCCCCTTTCCATCAATTTCATGACCTATATTAAGTCCGAGCTTAACGAACCAAATTTGTCTCATTCTAGGGTGGGTCTTCTGAGATTTTGTAAAAGCATTCAATACTTTCTTTTCCTCATTCCAGCCGTCATAATCAAGAAGGAGTTTGATCATTTTGAAATCTAAAAAAAATAACGCGTCCAAGAAGGACAAGAAAGAACACCATTAAGGCGTATTAAAAATAAAATCAAGTCTCCGATTTAAGGTTTACTTCATAAAACATGAACAAAAACACCACCAAAGTCCTCCTTTTTATCCTGTGGTCTGCCCTCATTGTGGGGGCCTTTTACTGCTATAAAAAAATTGGGATCCCAATCCTAGAATACCCAGAGCTCATCCGAGGCTACCTGGAGCCTTTTGGAATGTGGGGCCCCATAATCTACATCGTCCTCTACACCATTCGCCCGTTGGTCTTTTTTCCCGGCACTCTTCTTACCACCGTTTCGGGACTACTTTTCGGTCCCTTGTGGGGGATTGCCTACACGCTTATCGGAGCCAACCTCAGCGCCAACCTGGCATTTTGTGTGGGGCGGTATTTTGGAAAAGGGGGGGGGCAAAAAAAGACTCTCAAAAACAGCACTCTCAAAAAATACAAAACCGCTTTTCGCGAAAACGGATTTCTTTCGGTCTTGATTATGCGATTGATCTACCTGCCCTTTGACCTGGTCAGCTATGTGGCTGGAGCCAGTAATGTCCGAATCACTGATTTTGCCCTTGCAACCTTTATAGGAATCCTCCCAGGAACTATCTCTTTTGTTTTCTTAGGAGCCTCTCTCACCGACCCCAAAAACCTCGCCTTAGCCGCTGCATTTTTCATCTTGGGACTCGTGATTTCTAAAGCGGTGAAGAAGACAAAAAAGGGGCAGAAGTTAAGTAGTAAATAAATTATGAAAAATTCATTTCAAGAAAAACTCAAAAAAAAAGAAAAGCTGATTGGTAGTATTGCTTCAACCCTGGCGATTATTATGTTTTTTGCCCTGATTGAGGTATTTATTTCAAATCTCAATGGAGAAAGTAATATCTACATCCAACCAACAGCTACCGCCTTTAACGGTTTCTTTTGGAGTTTGTATGCCTACGGAAGAAAGGATAAATTTCTCCTTATCCCGAACCTTTTAGCTTTATTTTTAGGAATATTAACTGCTGGAGCGGCTTTTATTTAACAAAATGCCCTTGTAGAAGGTATACTAACAACAAGTTGACAAGACTGGCTGTTAGATCACTAACAACCGAAATCGAACCCCCAGAAAATTTCTGAGGGGTTCTTTTAAAAATATTCTTTCACTCTTTGTTCTTCACTCTCTACTCTTCACTAACCAATCACCACCTCCATCCCTTCAACCGGCTTTATCTGACACCCCAAAATCGGTTCCTTCATATGAGGGTCCTCGCCTTTTTGCGCGATCTTCATGGCACAGAGTCCGCATTTGCCTTTGCCTTTGCAGGTTTTCTGATCAGTAAACGGAATCCCATGCAGTACCGCATTTTTGGAGATACTTTTGTCGGGATCAGCATCAATGGTCCGCGCTTGGCCGTGGAAGTGGTAGGTGACTTTGGTCATGGGAGGGGGAAAATTTGTAAATAAAGCCTCTGTGGCGTTAGTATAAGCGTTCAAAAAGCCAAACAATAAAAAAGAGAGGGCTTTTTTTGTTTATTTCAGACTCATGGTAGTAAATATTTTTGATATTTGGAATCGGAAAAAACAGGTAACTGAACAGAGAAGTTCAAGACCTGAGTTTTATCATCGACAAACAAAAAAATAACCCCCCACCAAGGGAGAGGGGAGCATTCTCTTGTGAGAAGCAAACTTGTAAATGTATTATGACCTATAAGTTGGAAGTAGACAAGTCATTTCCCCGTTTAGCAGAAGACCGGAATTTCGTTCAAAAGTACGCAAGTTAATTCCCATACCGCCTCACATAACCGCTCTTTCCCAGCCCTTTCACTCGATACCCCGACATCCATTGGGGATTGGAAGAACGATAGGTGGTGTCTGACCAGATAAAATTTGAACTCCCGCTCTGGAGCGTCGAAAGCGAATCCGACACAAAGCTTGAGTCACTCAGTAGTCGCACACTGAGGGCATCTTCATCTCGAGTAGTCCCCGTGTCTTCCAGCGCTATTTGCAGCTCAAGCTGGGTGGTGCCGGGATAAATCTGAAGTGGGTCACTTGCCTGAAATACTATCTGGTCACCCAAAACCAAAGGGGTAAAAACCGAATCTAGATACTGATTACCCCGCTTGAGCACCAGCGACACATCATCCACCGAAAGGCTGCCTCCAGCGGCCTGAAGGCCATGAAAATCCACCTCCATGGCAAGTTGGGCCAAAGACACCATCTTGCGCCCCGTGTTGGTCAGATTGAGTCGGTAGACCGGTTCTTTTTGGCCCGAAGCAATCAGTCCCGAAACCCTCGCCCCTTCGCTTAGGGCTAGTTTTGACCCCACTACCACATAGTCATAAGTAGTGAGAGAAAGAGATTTGTAATCATCAGGAACGGTGGAGCCCGATCCTATACCACGGGTAATAATGCCCGAAGGCGAAACCGAAAGTTTGAATCGTCGATCGGACAAAGTGGCTGGAAACCGGTCGGCCAACTGTATTTCAAAACGAAGTTTTTCCGTCTCGTTGCGATTGACCCGCAGCGGTGACGAAAAATAAAAGGTCGCCTCGCCCCCCAAAAATCGAGACTGACTCAAGAGTGTCCCTCCACCATCGCGCACATACGCCCGAGAGACCAAGGTATCAATTCCGGTGGTGCCCAGTTGGTTTTCGAGCACGATTCGATCGATCAGCAGGTCGTCGTATTGGGCCTCGATATTCAGCGTTAGGGCCTCAAATCGGTTGCCAGCCATCACCATCCCGCCAAAATTGGAGGGCGCAAAACCACTCGCCTGAGACTCCCCAGAAGTGGTGGGAGTAGGACGCCAGTCGACTCGAGCAATTCGGTTCCCCCACAGGCGAACCGGAACTCGGGTCTGATTGATTTCAGTCCTCGCTTCGGCTCCTTTGAGGGTGATCCGAAGCGATCGATCTTCATGCGGGATCAGATCGGGGTCTTTGACCCGCAGCGAAATATCTAATTGGCTCGTCTGACGAGCAGAAAGCCGAAAGTTGTTCAGCTGAATCGAGAGGTTCCCATTTTTTTCAAAATCAAAGGCCTTATCCAGAACCACCAGTTGATAGTCGGAAAAATCATCAATCTTTTTGGAGAGATCCCGAGCGGTGAAATGGAGTTTGTTCAGGAGCGTGGCAGGGGAGTAGGTCCCTCTTGTCGACGACGAAGATTCGCTCATTCCCAGGTGAAAAAGAGGGATTACTGTTTCGTCTACGGTCAAAAGCGCTTTGTTTTTGTGAGGGAGCGCTTTCAGACGAAGCGAAGAAACAGATTCAGAAGCCGAAGAGCGTCGTATCATCGGTTGGCTCCTGCGCGTAGATCGAGATCGGGTCCAATAGCTTCGAGTAGAACGGCGAGTTCGATAGCGAGGGGTACTTCTTTTTGAGCGACGCGAGGTCACCGAAGTCGTTTGGTCACCCGTCCGCCAGGTATTCCAGTATTTGGCCGAATAGCCATACCGAGCCTGAGCCACCGGCATCAGACCCACCAAAAACAATCCCAGAATACCGATTCGAAGTGCCTTTTTCATCCGCTCAAGCATACTCTTTTTGCCAAAATTCTGAAGGGGGGATCTCATTCCTGTTTTGCTGGGAACCCTTTCCGGCTCTGGAAGGGCGAACTGTTTTTTAGTTATTGCTTCGCTGCCCTTTCCCTTATAGCAAGGGAAAGGGCCGGAGTTTTCCGTGCTCCATCCTCTGAACCCTCCCTTGCTATAAGGGAGGGTGGCGAAGATCTGGTGTGTAAAAATCAATTCCTGCCAGAGCCGAGAGGGTTCCCCATCCGCACAAGCAGTACAAACTCCTCAGAGCCGGAAAGGGTTCCCAGTACAGCCAAAAACGCAGCCACACCCTCTTAATTATTTCACCGCCCCCCATTGACACAAGCCCAAAAATCAATACAGAAGAAGCACGCTCATCATACTTTTGAACTTGTACACCTCACGGGGGATTGGAGGTGGACATCGAAGGGAAAAGGAGGAGAGATCCATGGCGAAGAAGAAGATCAGGACAGGGAAGAAGGGGAAGAAGAAGGAGAAGGTGAAGAAAAAGAAAGACGGGAAGTGGAAGAAGCAAGCCAGGGTAAGGACGAAGCTTGCGATGCGGGCGGCTCGAAGAGCGGCCCAGGCACAAGCGAAACTGGTGCGTCAGAGCGCGGAAGCAGCCATAGAAAAGTATGGCCCCGATCGTTGCCCCATGTGTGGGAGCTTCATCAGTCGGGTTCATGCCAAGAGAACCGTCTTTGGCATCACCATCTGTGACTCCCAGGAGTGCGAACGGCTGGTATTGGCCCCGCTTATGGCCAACGGTGCATCCAACTAGCACGCCTCACCCAAAAAAGTCTCAGATCCTGAGCGATTTCGGCGGTCCAGATACCCTCTGGCCGCCGAGAACCTTTTTATACGTAAAAGAAATGTTACTTATTACAAGAGAAGGCGACACGGCGCCGTGTCGCCTTCGGCCGTCTAGCACGACCATAAAATTTTGTTAAACTCAAAAGTTCCCAAGTTCAAAAGTTGTTCCCCTACTTACACTGGCTCGCATAATACTTGTTCAGGGCCTTCACCGTACACTGCCCATATTTTCCATCCGGACGCGAACAGCTCCCAGGCAACCCTTTGTAGAACGAACTGATTTTGGACTGAATCGAAGAAACACTACAGCTTCCCAACCCCAGATCCTTACAGATGGGAGCAATCAGCCCGCTCACATCACAGCCGGCCTTCTTTTTTTGAGCCGTAAGTTTTCCTGAATAACAAGAAGCCGGAAGGTTTGGCGCTTTTTTATTACACAGCGCCTTGTTTTTCGCCTTTGGCGCATCAGAAGAAGTTTCGCCTCCTCCTCCCGCGTCTGCGGCGGGTTCTTCGGCCGCTTCTTCTACCTTGTAGCTGGCATCTGCAGCCGGTTCGGGTTCGGATCCAAGGAAATCAATCCCGATCACAAACTTGACTATCGTATAGGCCAAGATCCCTACCACCGTCCCCAAAATGGCCCAGGCGACCGTATCACGTCCTTTGGTGACCATATCTGAGTCTCCCGAACTGAGCAGATAATACGCCCCCCCAATAATGACCATAATCACCGAAACGCCCAGCAAAAAAACCAGCAAAGTACTCGTGACCGAAGGCACAAACTTCTGCCCCATATACTCCAGCGCATCCACATCCCCTGGAGGACCAGGCAACATACCCTTCGCCGTAAAAACCGGCGGCCGCTCCGGAGGACCATCATCACTGCCTCCGCCCTCACCTTCAGCTTCGCCTTCTGCGGCCCCTTCAGCGGAGGCTCCTTCTCCTCCCCCAGTTTCTCCATCCCCAGCCTCTCCAGCTCCTCCTTCACCGCCCCCCCCGCCATCACCGCTTTTATCTTTGTCCTTGCCTCCTCCAAACATTCCTCCCAATCCGCCCCCTCCGGTCACCTTGTCGAGCAGACCTTTTGCGGCCCCGGGTAGTTTGTCGGTCAGGCCCGAAGCCATTCCTTTTGCCATATCCACAATCCCACCCCCAGCGCCCGAAAGCAGACTCTGCGCCCCTCCAAGGATTTTATCAGCCCCCCCCTTGAGCAAATCTCCCGCCCCTCCAAACATTTTGGTTACGCCCTCGACGGCCCCTCCCGCCATATCTCCAATGCCCTTCATCGCCCCTGAACCGATATCCGCCACAGCTCCCCCAATTCCCGAAACAACGCTTCCAAAACCAAAGGTAGAAAGTTTACCGGTTTCCATAAGGCTTGATGACCCAGAAGAAGTCCCAGATTCTCCAGAGTCAGATCCACCAGATTCAGCCGATAGCCCACTCAGGTTGCCGGTAGTATTGCGGGAGGCGGTGTTGGGGACACTTGCTGAGGCAGGGGGGGCTTTCGGCGGCGGCAAGGGAGATTTTAGTGAGGGCGCTCTAGTATGTTTTTTAATAATGTTATGCATTTCTTCATTATCCGAGTTGAACCCTCTTGCCCCCTGTAGGCGGCTTTGAATCTCAGAGTTAGGGGAATGCTTCAAAAATGCCTCCATATCAACAATAAGTTGTCGAGTTCTATTTATAGTTTCACTAATAATTCGAGGATAAACAACCCGCTCGCCTCCTTTTATTTGAGCAATGGTAGCTTTGAATTCTCCTTTACGAGATTCATACTCTCTAGATAGAGCCTCATGTTCTTCTATAAGACCATCAGCAGTAAAAGTAGCACGAGCCTTCGCCAAGTCATTGGTTACAAAACTTCCCACCAAAAAAACAAAGACCAAAAGTCCCCAAGAGACATTTTTTAATTGGTTTTTGAATTTTTTTAGGAATTCCATAGTCCCCAAAAGTATAGAGGAAAGCGGGGGGCAAGACCAGGGGCGTCAGTATGAACTTATGAACTTTTGAGCTTGGGAACTTGTGAGTTTGGGAGGTTTGAGATTTAACCTCGTTTGAAGGGAACTCTTCCGGCTCTGTCCGTTGATTTCTCATCCACAGGCAACGCTTCGCCACCTTCTCTTATAGCAAGAGAAGGTTTAGAGGTATAAGAAATCTAAGCCGCAATCACATTATCAACGGTCGATTCTGTAGTTGCGGGTTCTGTGGTTGGGGTCGGGACTGGATCTGGCGCCGATTCGGTCTGAGTTCCCTCCGAGGCGGCCTCAGGAGCCGATGGGGTGTCGGAGGTTGTGGGGGCCGTATCGGTTTGTTCCGGTTCGTTAGCAGCGGCCTCTTCTTCGGCGGCATCACATTTACTGGTTTTGACATCAAAAACATTCGGAGGGTCTCCAACCTTTTTCATAAACTCACTCGATCCCCCGGATTTTTTTTTGCCTGTGCCCGTACTTCCCTTGAGGTCGGCCACTTTCTTTTCGGCCGCCTTACATTCATCACTATCAGCCTTTTCGCCGGCACAAGCTTCTTCTGCGGCCGCTTGGGCGGCGGCGATTTCTTCGGAGGAGGCGCCGGTGGATTCGGTGTCCATAGAGTCGTCCCCGTCGTCAGAGGAGGATTTTTCACAACAAATAAAGCCGGTCGAACAGTCGTAAGAAGGATCATTTTCAGTGGCCACGGGAGTTCCACATGATTTTTTGGCCGTACAAACACCTTCAGAGCCCAGTTCGGTTTCACAGGGCTTTGAACTAGATTTAGAGCTTTTCCCCTTTCCCTTTCCACAGTTTTCCTTTTTCCAGAGGTTAAATTTACCCATCGACCAGTATTCGAGTTTGGTTACGGATTTGATTTTGTCTTTGTCGTAGGTTTTGCCTTCTTTGTCCGCGTTGATTTTTGAGGCGGAGTAACCACAGATGGATTTTTTGTCGTATTTTTTGGCTGTAGATTTTAATTGGGCCTTACACTGATAATCGGAACCCTTACACTTCGTTTTCTTCTGGTCTGTGCAATACTTACTCGCTTTTGTTTCGCCCACATCTTCCACATACTTTGGGGTAGGGGAGCCATCTGGTTTGCATTTTTTTCGGTCAGATTTTTTTTCAGAAGCAGCCTTTTTTGGGGTAGATTTCAGACATACTTTCGGTCCATCCAGATTTACACCTGTTAGAGAGTGTTTATGATCACATTTTCCAGATAGACACTCTTCGCTACCATTACACTGTTTGTCTATATTTTTCTTTTTTACGCATTTCTGAGGCCTACTTCTGCTGTCACAGAACAAATCCTTCCCACATTCACCAAAGCGACATTTTTGATTGATTCCTTTCTTTGCCTCTTTTGAAGGCGCTTTAAATCTATTATTCAGATCCGTGGCAGAGCTAGTAGAAGTGGGGACACAAGCTTTGGCATATGTTGGGTGATCAGTTGAGAGTTTCCAGCCAGGTTTAGCCGCACAATTACAAGATTTTTTGTGCATGTTAAAGGCTTTTCCCCGGGCATAAAGATTGTCCGGACAAGCGGCAGAGGAGCCACCCGTTCCTCCTTTGGCTTTTGAAGCACATTTATTACTTACACAGGAACCAGAGGCACAATGTGCTGGAACAAAACAAAACCCTTCTTTTTGTGGCTTTTTACAGATGCCTTTATCGCTACCAGAAGTAATTTGACTTCGTGATGTAGGGACACAAACGTAACCAGAGGAGCATCGGGGGCCGTTTCTATCATTACACGCCTGATTAGCCCCAACTTTTTTATTTTTTAGAGCGGCTACTTTTTCTTGAGCCGTGTTTACGAGCGAATTAATGTTGCTACAAACAGCACAGTCTCCTCTCTTCATCTTTTTTATAGTTTCACATTTTTTTTGCGCTTGGAGCAAGAATGAAAGTTTGTTTTTATCGATTAGCCCTGGGATCTTACTACATTCTGGGTTGGTTTTGGGTTTTGGATCAGATTTCTTTGTGGATTTTGAGAAGCCATTAACACATAATTGAAATTCTTCTTTGCTTTTTGATAGTTTATTGTTTTTGAATGCTTTGTAAATAATTCGGTGGTTTGATAGTGAGTTCCTACCCTTTCTTGCGGACTCAGTTTGTTTGTAAACAGATAAGGTTTCCATACACCTTGCCCTATTATTTTCTGATTCATTTTCAAACTTTTCATGAAGTATAATTTCCTCGTAAACCCACTGTTTATGGTAGTGACACTTTAAGGTGTTATGTAAAGCCTGGAGCTTTTTTGTGTAAAATGCTCTCTGTGCACTAGCATATTTAGGGTCATTATTAGATAAAGATTTATATTTATCCCTTATGCCTTTGTAATTCGCTTTGGCCTTGTTATAAATTGGAATACATACCTCAGTCATACTACCTCTCATCTCTCCAATTAAATTTGTTATTTGGCCATGAATATCCTTGTTAGATGGGTGTACATAAACCCCTGAGCTTGCCGCCATCAACCCCCTTCCCTCCACCTTCCGCATCTCCCCCCAAACCATCTCCCCCGCGGGCAGCACGTCCCCAAAAAACGACGACACGGTCGCCACCACCCCCACAATCGCTGCAGAAAGATTATCCATATTTGTTTTGTCGGTGGTATTTTAGCGGAGTTTATTGGGGTTCGCTAGCTCATCGGGGGGGATGCTGCGTTGGTGGGGAACCCTATCCGGCTCTGGGGTGGTTGAGCTGCTCTTGCGGATGGGGAACCCTCCCGGCTCTGGCAGGTATTGCTTCTTAAACACCAGATATTCGCCACCCTCCCTTATAGCAAGGGAGGGTTCAGAGGATGGAGCACGGAAAACTCCGGCCCTTTCCCTTGCTATAAGGGAAAGGGCAGCGAAGCAATAACTAATAAGCAGTGCGCCCTTCCAGAGCAGGATAGGGTTCCCCACAGACATAAAGAAGGCAAAAACATTAAATCAACCTTAAATCGTCCTCTTGAAATTATTATTGAGCCCTGGTAGACCGATCCAATGAAAATATCTGAAATAGTAGAACTGACTCGACATTTGAGAAAGAATCAGACTCCAGCAGAAAAAGCTTTTTGGAAAATGGTTCGGAAAAAGAAAATATTGTCTCGAAGGATTTTTCGTCAATACCCCATCATGATCCGCGATCAGATCGGAAAAGAAATGAAATTTTTCATCCTCGATTTCTACTGCCGCAAACTAAAACTAGCCATCGAAATCGACGGAGCGGTTCATGACACCCAAAAAGAAAGAGACGAAGACCGAACCTACTATCTCCAATGTCGCGGGATAAAAGTCATAAGATTTACCAATCAGGAAGTCTTAAGTGAGCCACAAAAGGTTCAACAAAAACTAGAAAAACAAATAACCCAGCGCCGAAAGGAAGATCAAAGAGCTAAGAAAGCATCCTCTAACACAGAAACCGTCGCTTAAAACAAGGCTTAGACCTCTCTCTTATAACAGCAGAAGCCCTCTCTCCTGTCCGCCGTAGCTCTGTAATTATTAGACAAAGAAAGCGAAGGGGGATGTTATAAGAGAGGGCGCCCTAAGCGTTGACATGATAGGAGCCATTTCTTCCAGAGGCGGGAGAGATCCCCACAGGCAAGAGAGGGGTAAAATGTAAATTTACAACTCGCGAGCGGCCACAATAGCTATTTGCATGAAGAAAAGAAAAAAAATACAATCACACCATCTGTGGGGCTCAAAAGCCCTCGTCTCCCTTGTGGAGATTGCGTCCCCCTTCGGTCTTCGGCCGAAGGGGAGTATTTTTAAAGATCCACCGAGCAAGTTTGGTGATGAGATTGACTTTCATTTTAATTTTAAACAATAAAAAAAGTCCCCAAAAGAGGATTCCCCCTTCTAGCGCAATCAAAAAACAAAAGCAAACGCGGATTTTCACTGTCTTGCCTTAATAAATCCTTTTTTGTTTTTTCTTTTTCCTTCTTTTTATCCTCTTTTATGCTTAGTTTAAGGCAAGCAGCATACCACCAGCCATTTTAGAGTATTAAAAAATAAGGCTGGTATAAGGTTGGCTTCATAAAAGGTCCGGTCGGCCCTGGTGCAGGGATCTCTTTCCGGCTCTAAATGTTTATCCTGCTTTGCTGTTAGATCTTCGCCACCTCTCTCTTATAACATCCCCCTTCGCTTTCTTTTTCTAGTAATTACAGAGCTACGGCGGACAGGAGGGAGGGTTCAACAGATGGAGCACAAAAAACTCCGGTCCTTTCCCTTGCTATAAGGGAAAGGATAGTGAAGCGTTGTCTCATAAGTAGAATCTACTTTCAGAGCCGGATAGGGTTCCCCACCCGCAAGAAAGGCCCAACCACCTCAGAGCCGGAGAGAGATCCCACCACCCCCAAAAGTTATTTTGCTTCCGCAAGTTATTTCGCTTCCGCGGGCTTTGGGGTCGGCTTGGGTGCATCCGCTTTTGGGGCTTCGGTGGTGGCTTCGCCTTTTGGGGCTTTGTCGCCTTTGGACTCTTTCGCGGCGGCCGCCTTCTTTGCGTCTTGGGCGCATTTGTAGGTTACAAGACCAGTGAGGGTGTATGAGCTTCCTTTCTTGGTAGTGATGGACCCTTTTTTGGCGGAAGATTTCGAAGAGCCTCCTTTGCCCTTCAGCTTTTCCAGCTCTTTTTTGGCGGCCTTACATTCCTCGCTTTCAGCCCCGTCTCCCGCACAAGCCTCTTTCACTTTGGCTTTCGCTTCGGCAATTTCTTCGGCGGAGGCGCCGGAAGATTCGGGGCCAGAAGAAAGCTCCCCCTCACAACAATGAAGACCTCCACTACAAACACTCTCCGCATCGTCATCGAGTCGATTTTTACATCGAGAGGCCGCTAGACACTGGCCGCCTTCTCCGGACTCTGTAGTACAGTCAATTTTTTTAGCTTTTTTAGTCTTTTTGGTGGCACTATCTCCCATCTCCTTTTCTACACAGTCCTGTAAAGCTTTTCCAGCAGTTATTCCTTTTTCATGACAAATCTTATTAGCCTCAGACCTTGTCAGTTTTTTCTTTGGTTTCGGTTCTTCCTCCTCTCCCATTTTCTTTGCCACACACTTATCAAGATCCTTTGCTTTCTCATTTTTACAGGCGGCAGTGGCCTGTTTTTTTGTCATCGTATCAGCATCAGATTCCTGGTCGCTTTCTTTCTTTTTTACACACTTTTTTTTCTTTTTGTCGTAGGTTTCTTTGCCTTCAACGCAGCCGTTTTTGTCTTTTTTGGCCTTCGTATCAGATGATTCTGCGGCCTCTTTTTCACATTCCTTTCTTTTGGTTGAGCCCTTTTTGAGTTTTGAGCAGTCTTTTTTGGCGGCAGATTTATCGAGAACAGATGCACATTTCTCCCTCTGAGGTCCGGCTCCTTTTTGGCAACTCGATTTTTTGGCGGCTGCACATTTTTCTTTTATGTCTCCATCGCTTGCCCATTTTGCCTTGGGGACTCCTTTTTGCATGTTGCACATAGTTTGAGCATTGAAGGTTTCTTTTTTTTCTTCTGTTTCGGTTTTACACACTTCACAGTCGGGGCCGGCTTTTGGGCAGTATCTCTGTTTTCTCTTGGTGTTTTTTGCGTGTTTATTGGCTAAGTCGCAGTATTTTTTCTGAGTTTCTTTCTTTTTGGCATCAGTAATGCTAGCACTAAGATTTTTGCAGGCTGATTCTGTCGAACAAGATCTGCAGGATTTTTTAAAAGATGCTAATTTTCGAGAAGTCGTTGCGGATTCGATATCACTGACCAGTGTTGCACACTTTTTTTTATTCGTTTCTTCTTTTTTTATGGCTTCATCAAGTTTACTTTGAATTTTCGCACACTGTTCAGGATCACAGTTTGATTTACACTCTGTGCTTAGGCTTTCCAGCTCAGCCTTATCCTTAGTTCTAGGTCTTTGGAATTTCTTACAGAGTTTTGCTTTACTTTTCTTAGCTAAAGATAGCCATCCTTTAAAGTTATCTAGGTAATCTTGGCACAAGCATCCTGATGGAATTTCATAAGCAGCTTCCACACAGGATTCTTTAAATGACGTATTATTTTCGAAAGAAAGAGGATCTTCTTTGGCTGCCGCCGCCATTTTGCAGGCTTGTTTATATTTTTCTTCTTTAGCCTTTTGTTCTGCTGCCTCTTTTCTTTTAGCCTCTGCACACTGAGGACATCCGCTAAAGTTAGAATCATCACATTTAACCAAGACGGAGTTGGTTGATTCTCCATCAAGAGGAGAACATTTTCTTTTGTTGATTTGAGCTTCAATGTTTGTACATGGAGCACAATGCTTTCCCGTGCTATTACATATACTTTTGGCAGTCGTCCACTGATCTCCATCAAGTGCTTCATTGACTTCTTCGCAGGCTTGTGCTTTTGATTCTTCCAAAGCATTCTGACAAACAGTAGTACAGACCTTATATTCAGGCTTCTGACAGGACTCTAGTAGGTAATCTGGTCGATAGCCTTCTAACGCATTACATCGATACTCCTTACATTTTGGACATGCAGTAGACACTGATTCTTTTTTACAATATTCTACTGCCTCGTGTAATCCGTCCCTTCTCTTTATTTCATCTAGCATTGGACACTCAGACTCTCTCATTATTCTTGTACAAGCCTGACATTTTCCCCAATTACTAAGTCGTATACACAATGTTCTGGCAATAAGAATCGCGGTGTCGGGATGAGCAGCTTTTTTACATCTCTCTTTGTAGAAATGATCTTTTTCCAAACACCTTGTGCGTCCAGTTCTAGAGTTGTCACGTATACACTGAGTACCATCTTGACAAGATAATGGATATCGGGTGTCGCAGTCTGATCCCTTTGGGAGCTTATTTCTACACAGTAACCTTTTGGTTCTTCCATAACCAGATTCAAGGCAATATTCATTACTAGAACACTGAGTGTTTCCACAAACAGTAGGTCTCGAAGAACTCGCCATCAACATATCCCCCCTCACCTCCTTCATTTCCCCCCAAACCATCTCTCCCGCGGGCAGCACGTCCCCAAAAAACGACGACACCGTCGCCACCACCCCCACAATCGCTGCAGAAAGATTATCCATATTTGTTTTGTCGGTGGTATTTTAGCGGAGTTTATTGGGGTTCGCTAGCTCATCGGGGGGGATGCGTTGGGTTGTTTGGGGACTGTTTTTCCCGCCCCTTGTCTGTGGGGAACCCTATCCTGCTCTGGAAGGGCGCACTGCTTTTTAGTTATTGCTTCGCTGCCCTTTCCCTTATAGCAAGGGAAAGGGCCGGAGTTTTCCGTGCTCCATCCTCTGAACCCTCCCTTGCTATAAGGGAGGGTGGCGAATATCTGGTGTTTAAGAAGCAATACCTGCTAGAGCCGGGAGAGTTCCCTGCACAAAGGAGGAATCACTTCTCCCCAGAGCAGGATAGGGTTCCCAACAGACAAGAGGGAAGGCAATTATGTTCGCAGTTTCTTTCAGAGCCGGAGAGAGATCCCAACAAACAAGAGGGAAGAAGAATGAGAAAAAGAAAAAATTTGTCTTAGAAGGAAAAGAAAGTAAATTAGGGCCACAATATGTCCTCCGGGACCACCCCGTTCAAAACGGGGGTAACGAGAACCATTATTTGAGAAGATTAATGGTTCTTTTTTGTATGGCCTTGAAGTCAGAAAGACTCACTACTCCAATTTTATTGAGCAACCGTCGAGCATCGCACACCCTCATTTGAGACAAGAGAGCACAACTGTGAACCCCTTCAATAAAACTAAAACCATATCGATAACGATTTATTCGATGAGTTTTAGAGAGGGGGATTCCAAGAAACATCTGATCATTGAATTTTTTGTAAACCAACAATGGGCGAACAAAAAAGTCCCCACGACCATTTTGTTCACAGCCGATATTTCGCCCCAAAGAAGCATAAAACACATCTCGCTCATGAAAAAAACGCTTCTTTTTATGCGCATGGATTTTTCTTTTTTGATCGGACCAAAGATGAAAATCATCGGGGAGAGGTTTTTTCATAGTTAATAAAATAAAAAATCCCCCAAAAAGAGGGATTTCCCCTTCTAGCGCATTGCAAAATCAAAAGCAAACGCGGATTTAAGGTTGGTTTCATAAAAGGTCACTTCGGCCCTGGTGTGGGGAACTCTCCCGCCTCTGAATGTATTTTCTACTATCATATAAACTCTTCGGGCGCCCTCTCTTATAACAAGAGAGGGCTTCAGCACATCATTAAACCTCTCTCTTGCTATAAGAGAGAGGTGGCGAAGAACAGGCTTATAAGCAAGACAAATATTCAGAGCCGGAGAGAGTTCCCATCAAACAAAAGGAGATGGATAAACGTAACTTCTTTCAGAGTCGGAGAGAGATCCCAACAAATTATCCCCATTGCTCAAACCTCAAATCTATGCTAAAATAAGCCGATAAATACAAAAAAATGACCAACCACACGTCCCTTATCCAAAAAATTAAAACCCGAGCGGTCGAAATGGGCGCTTCGGACATCTTTTTGACGTCGGGGTCTCATCCTTCTTGCCGGGTCAACGGCGATACTTTGTTTTTTGAAGACGAAGAGGTGCTCAAACTCTCGGATCTGGAGCACTACCTGATGGAGATCATGAGCGAAGAAGAAAAAACGCTCTTCACCCAAAACCTCGAACTCGATCTTTCTCTCGTTTCCCCCGGCGACACCCGATACCGGGTCAACGTGACGCGTCACGCCAAGGGGCTGAGTATTTCTTTTCGGGTGATCCCCAAGCACATCCCCGAATTTGAAGCGCTCAACCTGCCCGAGCAAATGAAAAAAATTGTGGATTTCAAATCGGGGCTGGTATTGGTGGCGGGGTCTATGGGATCAGGAAAAACCACCACTCTGGCAGCGATTCTGGATCACATCAATCGTGACCACCAAAAACGAATCGTTACCATCGAGGATCCCATCGAGTTTGTCCACGAAAACGAAAAATCGCTCATCGAACACCGCGAAGTCCGAATCCACACCAAGAGTTTTGCTCGCGCACTCAAGTCGGCGCTGCGACAGGGGGCAGACGTGATCTTGGTGGGGGAGCTAAGAGACCTCGAATCAATTGCCTTGGCCATTACCGCCGCCGAAACCGGCACACTGGTGCTGTCGACCATTCATACCAATGGCGCAGCCAACACCATCAATCGTCTGATCGATGTATTTCCCTACGATCAACAAAAACAAATCCAAAACCAGATCGCTCAGTCGCTCCGAGCGGTTGTCTGGCAGACGCTTTTGCCTCGAGTCGATCAAGAAGGACGGATCCCGGCTTTTGAAATCCTGTTTCAAAACTACGCCGTAGCCAACCTGATCCGCGAAGGCAAAGCCTTTCAGCTGACCAATCTGATCGAAACCCACCGAGACGAAGGCATGATCAGCATGAACCAGACCATAAGCCACCTGCTCTCAAAAGGCATCATCGACGAAACCATCGCCGGAAGAGCCAAACCGATGGAGTTGATGGATGTTTAGGTCGCCCCCAACACCACCTGCACATCAATCAACCGTTCCTCCGGAGCGGCGGTTTCCCTCGCCTGCACGTCTTCGAGTTTAGTCGGAATATATTCTGCATCCAGGAGCTCACTCAGGAGTTTGGCCGTCGCCTGCGTTTTTTCGCCGCCCAGGTTTTTGACCCACGACCGAAACACCGGCATATCGCTTTCGTGGTTGCCGGTACTGATCACGTGGAATCCAAATCGGCGCAGTCTTTTGCCGGTTTCCGAGGCCTTTCCCTGGATTCGTGACCCATTGAGTACCTCGATCTGGGCTTTTTCCAACAGGATTTCGGGGCGTACCAAGATCAGCTGCATAAAAAGCTGCGTATCCCGCAGGTCGTAGGGGAGGAGCACAAACTGTCCCGCATAAAACTCACGCGCGGGAGTGTACAAAAATCCGTCCTTTTTTTCGGGGTCATCATTGAGCACTGCCGTGACGGAATTGGAGTAATCGATCGAAATCCCAACCTTGGCCAGGGCGATCACCTCCGAGATCCCCACATCGGTGTTGATGTTGTTTTTGAAGATATTATAAAACTTCTTCAGCTCCCCAAAATCCGTCAGCAGGCTTTTTTCCGACGCCTTAGACTTCAGCGCCAAGATCAGATCCTGCTGGCGACGCGCTCGATCGTAATCCGACGAAGTTTTTCGCGAACGGGCGTATCGCAGGGCAGTTTTTCCGTCTAGGTGCTGCATGCCTTTGCGCACCACAAAAGTCGTAAACCCATAATTTCCATCCGGATAATACGGATCCACAATGTCTTGGGGCACATAGATATCAATCCCGCCCATGGCATCGACCATTTCTTCAAACGCAGAGAAGTTGATCACCGCTCCGTAGTGGATGTCGACTCCGGTAAACTTGGAAAGCGCCTCCTTGATAACCCGCAGCCCTTCTTCGTCTCCGTGTTTGTAGCGGGCGGTAGCGTAGATTTCATTCACTTTGCGATCGCCCACCTCCGACGCGATAAAAAGGTCCCGCGGCAGAGAAAGAAAAGAAGCCGAAGGCCCATTGGGATTGATCGAAGCGATCATAATCGAGTCAGACAAGTTGCCGCCTTCTTTGGCATCCCCCGCCACCCCCAAAAACAGAAAATTCGTGTGTCCATACTTATCTTTTTGCAGCGGATTAAAAGACGAAAAAAGCCCGCCTCGAGAAGGGGATTTGTCCCCCGAGTCAATCACCATAGCCCCCACCGCAAAAACCGTCACAAAAAAAAGCATCACCCCCGCAATGATCGTTCCCCGGACGCCAAGATTGCGCAGCAACCGACTGATATATTTGTTTCGCGGGCGAATAGGCCCCGAACGTATTTTTTTGACCCGAAACGTCATCGTCCACCAGTGTATTTAAAAAAGAAGGGAGTTCAAACTTGGGGGGCAGGAGGGAGGGTCCAAAGGAAGGAGCACGAAAAACTCCGGTCCTTTCCCTTGCTATAAGGGAAAGGACTGCGAAGCGTTGTCTCAAAAGTAGAATTTACTTTCAGAGCCGGATAGGGTTCCCCACAGACAAGAGGTCGGCAAAAAGGTGTACCCCCCGCAAAGCCCCCCTTCCCATCCCACCCCCACTCCACTAAACTACCCCCAAACTCTTTGTTGCTCCCCCCAAAACTCACAAGTTCAAAAGTTCCCAAGTTCATAAGTTCCCCCAATTCTTTGTTCTCTACTCTCTACTCTTCACTATAAAAAATGCGCCCCATCTTCCCCTTCGTTCTCATCTTCCTTTCGGCTTTGATCGTTTTCATCGCCAGTTTTTTTCAAGAAGAAGCTGCCGCTCCCACCCCCACTCCTTCAGACGCCCTCAAAATCCCCATTGGGCGAACAGGGCCCTTGTCTCATCAAGTAACAATTTCTCTGCCTCAAAAAGACGAAACCATCACTTCCCCTTTAACCATTACCGGATCGGCTCCGGGGAACTGGTTTTTCGAAGCCACCGCTCCCGTGGTATTGACCGACTGGGACGGGCGAATCATTGCTCAGCACTATGTCCAGGCGAAGGGGGAATGGATGACCACAGACTCGGTCGAATTTGAAGGCACCCTCGAATTCAGCCCCCCCGAAAACCTCCACCGCCAAAACGGCACGCTGATTTTGCAGCGGCACAATGCGTCGGATATGACGGAATTGGACGCGGCGGTTGAGATTCCGGTCCTGTTTAAAAGTCCGTAGGGACACAAAATATTGCGTCTAGATTTAAATCTAATTAATCGAATCTCCTGGGCCAGGACCTTTTTTTGAAAAAATTCTTTCCCAACCTTCCTGATAGGCCTTGCTGTTTACCATAGCCGGTCCAGATCCTCCCGATCGATTCATTTGGGGGGCTGGGGAAGCTGCATCATCAATGATGGGGATTCCCGCCGCATCCATAACCGCCTCCATCCCCGAAACAGCCGCATCGGCTACGGCTTCGGGATGATCTCTGAGGATTCTTCCGACTTCACAATTTGCACAATCGGGGGCATCCGCTTCAGAGTAATGCCTTTTTGTTTCGTCTTCTGCCATAGAAAAATAAGTTAAACGATTATTGTGAATATAAATTATTTCAAAAAAAAAATCTGTCAAATCTCTTGAGTCTAATTTTTAAGACTCAAAAGCTCTTCCGAAAATCCGTCATAAATTTTTTTAGCTCGTCCTTTCGCGTCTGGGGAATAAGGTTCCACGTTTCTCCTGTAATGGCGCCCTCCAGCGCATAAAGCAAACAACTACAAAGACACATCTGCCCTCCACTCGCACTCCACATACGAATCAGGGCTTCTTTAGGGCCCAGTTTTTTCAGCTTCGCGGGCGTATCGATCCCCGCATCGAGAAGCCTTTCAGCCGTTCGGTTCCCAATATTTTTCAGGGCTTTGAGTTCTGCAAGTTGGGGATGGTTTTTCATGGCCTGATTATTCGCCTTTGAACGAAAAAAATGAAATAAAAAGTGTGGAGCCCTTCTCCAGAATTAAAAACTCGTTGACCCCAAGGCTCTACAGGATAAAATAGACCCAATGAACAGCCCCAAAACGTGTTTCGTCCGCCGCCGCCCGCATAAGCGGGTGTAGATTTTGGGATTCGACCACTTTTTTCACCCGCTTTGCGTTGAGAGCGGGGGTTTTTGTAGTTTTTCAATTTCTAAACCATGAAAAAAGTAACTCCAGAATCAGATATCGTTGTGCTCAAAGTCTCGGGAAACCAGCTTGAGCCCAGTGTTTTGCCTCTTCTTGAGCAGTGGGCAGGGCATCAGAGCCAAAAGGTGAACGTTGTTTTGGTCTATGGCGGGGGCCAGCAAATCACCCACCATTACGAAAGTAATACCCAGCAAAAAAGACCTCCAGGCGTGCAGAAAACCACTCAAGAGATCCTTACACAGGGGGTCGAGCCCGCCTACCAGAACTTGACCCAAAAACTAAAGTCTACTTTTCCTCAAGCCCACTTCGCCCCCCCCAAATCCCTTGAGTGTCACTACGAGGATCACCCCCAGAAAGGGTTTGTGGGGAGACCTCATTATCTTAATTTGCCTCTAGAAAAGCCCCTTTCGGCCGTCGGATTTATGGGGCAGGTCGAAGGACAAAACGTCAACGTCAACGCCGACTGGATAGTTTCGCACATAGCTCAGCAGTGGCAGAGCCAAATTAAGTCGGTGATTTTTTGCACGCAGACCAGTGGCATACTCGATACCAAAGGACAAGTAGTGTCCAAACTTAAGTCTCCCGACCTCAAAACAATTTTGGATCACGCCCACCCAACCGTACAGGTTTCAGATGGAATGAGGGTAAAAATAAAAGAATTTGGGCCCATTCTGGATTCGGGCGTCAAAAAAATACAGCTTACCAGTCTGGTTTCGCTGGTAGAAGGGGGGATAAAAACCGTGATAAAAAACTAAAGCGAAAGCGTCTTTGATCGATCCGCCCACTGCTGTCGAAAATAATCCCTTCGGCTCATTCCCACATTGTTGAGCCCTCCAAAACGCCCTTTGAGCGCCCCATGATTCAGATGAAAATCGGCATGAATCCGTCCCGTTCCATTAACTTCTTTGCGGCACGTAATCACATTCGCCACACTAAAACGAACGCTTGATTCGATTTCCTCCATCACCAAACCGATCACACAATCGATTTGGGATTCATCCAGTCGATGGGAGGAGCCCACAATATCTTCCAGGTTCATTTCGTTGAGATAAAAAACTGGACGGCCACCCTAGCAAGAACTCTTCAGCGCACAAGAAATAATTGGTTAATTTGTCTCGCCTTCTGACAAACCGTTCCTTTCAAAAATTCTGACACTAAGACCTCAGAAAAATTTTGAATGACTGTTTCTCGGAAGAGGGTGATACTTTAATTAACCACACGAAAAACTCCCTCCTGTGTTCTTGTTACAGCCTTTCCAAAGGGGACTAAAAAATTTATGCCACCCTCTTGAACTACTTGTACATCGGCCCCAAAACGGAAATTATCCACGGAGTCGGACTTGTAAACCTGGTCATCAGTTCCTATAGAGACAAAAGTTTCTAATCCTAGATGATCTGAATGAGTGATTGAGGTATCCGGCTTACAAAATGTATTTGTCTGAAAATCAGGGTGAATAGTATGAATTTCCATAGATTTTATAGTTATAAAGAATAATTAATTCATAGTCATTCTATAGCAATGAAGAAAAAAGTCAAGAAGTAGTTTTTTATACCTTAACTATTCTATCAACCCTCTTTGTGAAGGGGAAAATGAAGATACTTGCGTAAATGGTGAAAATGAGTATTTGGAAAGAGTAATTGCTGCTCATGGACCTCAAACCACTCAAGTCTTTTTTGCTCGAAACCGGACGAATTGTCTGCCCCTACGCGCGTGAAGCCGCTGAAAAAGAAGAAATCATCTACGCAGCCATAAATAACCCCAAAAATCCCCAAAAGAAACTGTATCCCAAAGTTCAAAGCTTTCTCGAAAACAGAACCCACGTCCCGAATCAGGCCCTTATCTGTATTCCCAAAGAGGTGCCCCAAAGTCACCAAGAAGCTCAGGTCTTAGCTCAAAAATACTTTCTCGAATTGGCGATTGCCCTCAAAAGGCAGGAGTTTTCCGCCTCAGAACCGGAGGTAAGGGCAGCGGTAAACAAACAAATTGTCCCCATGCTCAACCATCCTCACATCAGACCAGAACTTGATTTTCAGCAACAAAGGCTTGATATCATCGCTCTTTCGCCTCTTTATAAAGACCAAAATCACCCGCGATACGCCCCCAATTTTTTCCTTTCCTGTGTGTGGGGAAAAGCGGTAGAGAGTGCCCCCAACCAAGTGAGAGATCAGATTAGAGCCGCCATGGCAGAGCGAAACAATGGCCATCTTTATGACGCTCGAGAACTCTACATCATTCCTACGCACGAATAAGTCCCAAATCCAATTTGCTTCTTTTGCTTTCCCGAATAAATTGTCGCTCGACCACTTATTCCACTCATGAAGCACAAAGAAGCTCCTTGTTGTACCGTCTGCCTCGATCAGGAGGAGGCAGTTTTTTGTGATGGATTCCAGCCAGGAGAAAACGTGTACGCCCCCAATATTGTAGTCGAAAGCTGCGAAGCCTGGGGGCTTTATAAGAGTAGTCTGGCGCTGCAACAGCTGCGAGAAAGGTGGAAGCAGGTGGCCAAAGAGATTCGAAAGCTCGAAACCAAGTTGGTAGAGGCTCAGCACCACTCCAACACCCAAGAGCCCCACCAGCAGCACCAGATCAGAAAGGACCTTTCCCTCATGCGGGAAGAGCTCGAAGAACAGCGGGACGAAAGGAGTCGACTCGAAGCCAGGCGCGAACAGAAACTCGATGTTTACCGAGCCCACAAAGACCAGCATCATCCAGAACTCCAGCTCTATCCAGCGGCAGAGGATGTGGAACTCGTAAGCCAGGCTCGGGCGAAGCTTCAGCAGAAAATTCGTGAAAAATTTGCCCCCTGGGAAAAGAAAGCACCACCCCACTGTAAGGCCTGTGGATCAGCAGAGTCTGGGTGCGGGATCGGATGTATAGGCCCCAAAGAATGTCCTACCAATCAGCTTCACTACCATTCCGCGCAATTAGCCCTGCTGAGAAACCTCTGGGTAAAAGGAGCCCAAAGAGTCCGAGAGCGTGAACTTCAGATTGCGGGAGCGGGGCAAAGAGAAAGGCTTCTGAGAGATCAGTCGCCTACAGAAAAAGGCGAAATTGAGCGAGATAAGATCAATTATTTAATAATCTTTCTCAGGGGAGAGCTACGCAGACTCAAGCACTACCGAGATACCATCATCAACCAAAGAGAAATCACTCTCAAGACCTATCGAGAAGTCCTCGCACAGTCCAACTACGCCCCCTCACTACAAGAAAGAGAACTCCAAGCTCTGCAGGCTGGAGAGCACGGTTTTGCTCAGGATCTGGCGGAAGGAAGAGATTAACAATAAAATAGGAACCAGATAAGTAGTTTTCTTTTTTAGTTTTAATCATGTCCATTAAAAAACAAAATCCCCGCCAAAAACAAGAGTTTCAGATAGTAAAAGCCACAATAGGGGATTGTAATGAGATTTATGGAATATTACTGAATTGTTCTGACTGGCTGAGTCAAAAAGGAATAAATCAGTGGAAAACTCCTTATCCAAAAGATATTTTCAAAAAAGACATCGAAAAAGGGGCTGTTTATGCCTTCAGAAAAAAGAATGGAGAATACTTGGGAACGGTTTCTCTCCTCTCAAAAAAACCGCATTACTATCCAAAGGACCTTTTTTCTGATCCCACTTCAGCTTGGTATGTGTGTCGACTGGCCCTTCAAAGATCAGCTATGGGGCAAGGATTAGGAGCCAAAATGCTAAAATTAGTAGAAGCAGAAGCCCTGTCTAAGGGCATAAATACCCTCAGGCTTGATGTTGTCCAAGAAAACCCATTCTTAGAGCAGTACTACGCCCGTGCAGGATACAAGAAAGTGAAAGAAGACTTCATTTTTGGCGAAAAGTCAGTGTTTATGGAGAAACAAATTGCAGAGAAGGTTGAACAATAAAGGAATTTGAATATCCTGCGGCCGATCAGAATGGAAGAAAAAATAAACTGGCTTCAGACCATGCTCAAAGAGTCCTTCAGGGATCTCATCCCGCTCATCTGTGTGGTGACTTTTTTTCAGGCGGTAGTCCTTCAGCAGGTTCCCGAAAACATAGAAAGTATTTTTGGAGGAATTTTGATTGTAGGAGTAGGGTTAGCCCTTTTTGTACGGGGGCTCGAGGCGGGGATATTTCCTCTCGGAGAGACCCTGGCCGAAGAGTTTGCCAAAAAGAAGATCATTTTAGGGCTTCTGATATTTGCCTTTCTGATCGGCTTTTCTACCACCGTGGCTGAACCAGCTCTTCTCGCTATTGCCGAAAAAGCCGAGATTATTAGTTCGGGAAGACTTGATGCTTTTTGGCTGAGAATTGTGGTCGCCTTTTCGGTGGGGCTGGCTATTTTAGTCGGTTGTCTGCGTATTATTTGGGGACATCCCATTCATTACTACATCATTTCCGGGTACCTAATCGTGCTCTTAACAACTCTTTTTACGCCGCCAGAAATTATTGGTCTGGCCTATGATTCTGGAGGAGTCACCACATCCACCGTTACCGTGCCTTTGATAACGGCTCTTGGAGTAGGACTGGCGTCTAATATAAAAGGACGAAATCCGATTATCGATGGATTTGGGCTCATCGCTCTGGCTTCGGTATCCCCGATGATATTTGTACAGCTTTATGGGGTCTTTGCTTTTCTTTTAGACGCTCCACAAGTAGTCCAAGAGATGGCCTTAGCCGCTCCTGTGCAGGAGGCAACGAGTGGCGGCGGGATTTTTTTTCAGCTCTTTGAAATCATCAAAAATATATTCCCAATTTTTTTGGTGATATTCTTTTTCCAGTATTTCGTCATTCGACAAAAACTCCCTCACTTTCGAAGCATTGGGTATGGAGTCGTTCTCGTGATTTTGGGGCTCTACGCCTTTATGATTGGCCTTGATATGGGGCTTTTCCCATTGGGTGAAGCGATGGCCCTACAACTGACAGAAATGAATAATTTTTGGTGGATCTATCTTTTTGGCGCTCTCATTGGTTTTTCTACCACCATGGCTGAACCAGCCCTTATTGCCGTTGCCTGGGAGGTCAAGAAGGTCGCAAAGGGGCAAATTAATGATCTCTATCTCCGTCTTTTCGTAGCCCTAGGAGTGGCTATCGGAATTGCTTTGGGGTGTTATCGTATAGTCCAAGGAGACTCCATTGCCACCTACATTGTTGGGGGATACCTTTTGGTGATTTTGCTGACCTACCTCGCCCCCAAATATATCATTCCCATCGCCTACGATTCTGGAGGCGTTACAACCTCTACCGTAACAGTCCCCCTCGTAGTGGCTTTGGGATTGGGGTTGGCCACAAATATCGAAGGACGAAGTCCGCTTCTGGATGGTTTTGGGCTGATCGCTTTTGCCTCCCTCTTTCCCATGATTACGGTCTTGGGATACGGGATTATTTCAAATAAAAAAGGCTTGGTGGAGTCTGAAGAGAAGGTGAAATAACCAAAAGAGTAGACCCTCTTTGAAACAGAAGCAAAGAAGCTCGCAAATAATTTTTTGCTACTTCAAATCACAAAATCAAATCCTACAAGGTTTGATTTTGTGACGAAGGAAAAGACAAGGAAAAAGGAAAAGACTGAGGGAAAAATTTTCGCGATAAAAACTTATGTCTTCCTTGTTTTCACACTAATTACTAACTACTCCGTACTCAATTTTTTGTCACGAGGTAAGCACCATCGATGTAATAGTGTGAGTGTGAGTATTTAGTAGTGAGGGATAATTTTTCTGCAAAAAATTATGGCTGGGGCTAGTGGACACATTTAGAACCCAATACTACGAGGTGATTTTGGGGCTTTATAAAGAACTGAAGAACCTTGATTCATGCCTCAGACCTCAAGCGATCAGTTTGAAGTACTGAGTTATTTTAATACTAAAAATTTAATGATGGATATTTCTAAGTGGTATGCACTTCGCAAAAACAAGATAGTAAATCTCTGGGAGCTTTCGCGGGGAGAGTTAGTTGAAGAGGTTTTGGCAGAGAGGGAGTTGATTTTGAGGATTGAGGGGGATTTACAGCTTCCCATTAAATAATAAATAGTTAACATTTACTCAGAAAATAACTGAGCTATGTTCTGTAAAAACCCCCACTGTATTGGCACAAAAGAATTTGAATTAAGCGATCAAGAAAAAAGGTTGCTGATCGATTTTGACGTTGATGCTCAAAGCATCATCTTTTGTCCTCAGTGTCGTGAAATGAGAAGGCTTGCTTTCCGAAATGAGAGGAATCTTTTTAAGAGAAAATGTGACAGCACTGGAGAATTGATATGGTCCACCTATACCGAAACATCTCCTTTTAAAATATTCAGTAAAGAGGTTTGGTGGGGAGATAGTTGGGAGGCGACTGAATACGGTCGTGACTTTGATTTTGGAAAGCCCTTTTTTCAACAATTCTACGACTTAATGCTCGACGTGCCTCGACCATCACTCATTCAAAATCAAAATAAAAATTCTGATTATTCTCATGGGTCAGCCTCAAACAACGATTGTTATATGGTTTTTATGGCAAACCGAAATGTGAATTGTCATTATGGAAGTTTTTTTGGATCAAAAGACTCAATGGACTGCGACGAGGTCTATAATTGTGAACTCTGTTATGACTGTCTTTACTGTATCGATTGTCATTCCGTAGTGGGAAGCGAGTACTGCACCAATTCATCCAATGTTTATTTTTCTTCCAACCTTATTAACTGTCATAACTGTATTTTTTGTTTTGGATTGAGAGACAAGAAAAACTGCATATTTAACACAGAAGTGAGTCCCGAAGTTTTTGCAAATTTCATAATGCAAAGACAACTCTTTAGACGAAAATTATATCAAAAGGCCAAGGAGATGTATCAAATGTTTTTAGAAACAGCCCCACAGAGGTTCATGTACATATTAAAAAGTGAAAACTGCACAGGCGATCGGATTGTAAATTCAAAAGATTGTGAAAACTGTTATTCAGCTGAAAATACCATTGCTTGCTCAAATATGGGGGCTTCGATTTTTGATGCAAAAGACAGTATGGATTGTTGGGCAGTAGCACATGGAGTTCAGAAGTGTTATGAATCTCAATCCATATTGAATGGCGGATTTAATTTTGTAGTAAACCAACTTATAAATTCTTCAAACTGTCTATACTGTGATAACTGCTACGATTGTCAGGACTGTTTTGGGTGTGTTGGCCTCAAAAATAAAAAGTACCATATTTTTAATAAAGCCTATTCTCCAGAAGATTATAAGACTTTAAAGGTAAAGCTAATTCAACATTTAAAGGCTCATAATGAGTGGGGGCATTTTTTCCCGATGTGGATGTCTCCTTACGATTTAAATGATACGGTGGCTTTTTTCTATTACCCATTAAAGCCTCAGGCATACGCAGAGATTGTTAAACTACACGAAAAGTTGTGGCCCCCGAGCAAGCAATATTCTATAAGTAACCTCTGGAACAAGGAATGTCGTGTGAAAAAACAAGAAAAGATGGTACAACCTACTGATTCAATTTTTGAAGCCAAGTCAGAAGAGGTATTAAGCACGGTTTATACAGATGCAAAGACAAAAGAACCCTACCAAATTATGGGGCGAGAGTTGGCTTTTTATCAAAAGATGAAATTACCAATTCCAGGAGTTGGATATAAAACTCGGTGTTTAGAACGATTAGGAAGATACAATGAGAGGAAATTATTCAATCGTAATTGTCATAAGTGTGGAAAGAACATGAAAACGGCTTTCAAACCCGATTCCCCCTATATCGTTTTTTGCGAAGATTGTTTTCAAAAATCCTTAACCTAAATAATGAAGTGTTTGTACATAAAAACGCCTCCAATAGAAGCGCATTCTCAATCAAGCGTTGAGGATTTTGGTCAGTTTATCGATACCCTGAGAAAAGTAATAAACAGAAAACAGAGGATATCTTTTGAAATTATTGGGAAAAGAGGAATTGTCTATTTGTTCGTTATTTTAAGTGATGATTTAGTGCTTAAATTTCAATCTCTTTTTTATTCGACATTTCCCTTAGCCGAAATTGTTGAACTCAAAAAAGACCCCTTAAGTTTTTCTCAAGAGCACAAAATATCACTTGTAGCGCTTAAGGTCGAAAAAAGTTTTGTAGTACCGATAAAAACTTTTAACAACAAATCAGGAAAGAAGTCGGGAGCGGAAGAAGGTGAAGAGACGGAGACTGAAATCAAAGCAGAGATCAAAGACTCGATGTCGACTATTTGCAGCTTTTTGTCTGAGCTACATGGAGATAATCAGGGGTTTATACAGATAATTCTGAGACCTCATAAGGAGGGCTATTGTTATTTAACCAAGAAAAAAATTACAAAGTCGTGGCATTTTTTTAAACGCAAATTTAGGTGGAGGGACGCGAGAAAAGAAGGTTTATTTCAAAAAGAGCTTGAGTTGATGGAAAAGAAGGCAAAGTCAGACCACGTTAAAGTAAGCGTAAATCTGGGAGTTATTTCTCATGATTCATCAGCAAAAGAGTTAGCTGAAACTTTTTTTCAGTCAGTTCAAGCCCATTATTCGGACGAATTTACCAATAAATTTTCTATCGGAAAAGAGTTTTCTGGCACAAGGGCCCGAAAAATAGCGAGGGGGAGAAGATCATTATTTTCGCTTCTGCTCAATGTTGAAGAATTTACGTCTTTATTACATTTGCCTAGTCCGACGGATATTCCTCATTTTTCCTCAGTTGTATCGAAGAAAGCCGAACCCCCCGCAGATCTTCCAGGAGAAGAAGAGAGAAATGTTTGCTCGTTTGGGATGACTAACTATCACGGAAATTTCAGGAAATTTGGTCTTTTAAAAAAAGATCGAGCCAGACATTTATACGTTATTGGTAAATCAGGATCAGGAAAATCAAAACTATTGGAACTCCTTATTAAGTCGGATCTTGAAAATGGGGATGGATTATGTGTGATTGATCCTCATGGAGATTTAATCGACAACACACTTCAATTTATTCCCCAAAGTAGGATTGACGACGTAATTATTTTTAATCCTTTAGATGTAGATAGGCCTGTTCCATTTAACCCCCTGGAGCAAGTTGATGTCTTGTATAAGACTCAGGTCTCAGATGGATTTGTAAATGTCTTCAGAAAGGCTTTTGGGGCGGGATGGAATACTCGGCTAGAACACGTATTAAGGTATAGCGTTTTGGCTCTATTGGATACGAAAGATGCAACCGTCTTTTCTGTTCAGAGACTCGTTTCTGATAGAGAGTTTCGTCAAAAGGTGATCCGACAAATAAAAGACGATAGCGTAAAAAATTTTTGGACCAATGAATTTCCATCTTGGACTGAAAAATATAGTGCCGAAGCTATAAATCCTCTGTTAAATAAAATGGGTCAGCTCTCTGGTAATACCATGATTAAAAATGTTATTTCGATAGCCCAAAACACTTTTAATATTCGAGAAGTGATGGATAACCAGAAAATTTTATTAATCAAGCTCCCTAAAGGCGTTTTGGGCGAAGAAAGTATCCAGTTGTTAGGTTCCATGTTCATCACAAAAATTTATCAAGCGGCGATGAGTCGGCAGGATATAGCCGAGGCAGATAGAAAATCGTTTTATTTATACGTGGATGAGTTTCAGAATTTTACAACCGATTCATTTGGAGAGATTTTATCAGAAGCTCGGAAATATAAGTTATCATTAAATTTAGCACATCAATTTTTAGGCCAGCTTTCAGAGCCAATGAAAAAAACAATTTTTGGAAACGTGGGAAATATGATCAGTTTTAGAACAGGAGGAGATGACGCCAAGCATTTTGTAGAGGAATATACCCCTGTTTTTATTGAAAGAGACCTTATTAATTTGGGCGTCCAGGAGTTTTATTCAAAAATTACAATTGAGGGAGAGATCAAAAAAGCCTTTTCGGGGAAAACTATTTTTTTGGAAAAGCCCGAAGTCTCTTATGAAAAGGAGATTCTTGAAGCAAGTCGAAATAACTTTGGAGTTGATCTCGAAGAAAACGCAAAAAACTTAGCCAAGCAGGAGATAATTGATAGCGGGGGGATGATTGAGGAAGAAATTAACGTAGATCCAAAGCTTTACGAAATAGAGTTTCCAGAGCCCATATAGGAGAAAAGTGTATGAACTAAAGCAACGCCAACAAAATCTTGGCACAAGGCTGAAAGACTATAAAAAAGCAGGCGAAAAATTTGTCATAAGAGTCTCTTACTTGATTGAGCTAAGTTCACGAGATCACGAATTATTTAAAAGTTCTAAAGCAGAACAAAAACGACAACTCATAAACTTCATACTTTCTAACCTTCGTGTGCACGAAAAAATCCTGCAAGTTCCTGGAGACAAAACTACTTTGAACTCAATTTTTTGTCACGAGGTAAGCACCATCGTTGTAATAGTGTGAGTATTTAGTAGTGAGGGATAATTTTTCTGAAAAAAATTATGGCTGGGGCGGAGGGATTCGAACCCCCGAATGCTAGGACCAAAACCTAGTGCCTTACCACTTGGCGACGCCCCATCGTGTCGTCGGAGGTGACTACGTATCTTCCGTTGTTCTTCCGCTTCACTTCAGAAAAACTCCAGATACTCCGTAACCTCCTCCTCTCCCCAAAAAGTCTATGTTTCACTCCGGCTTTTTTGGGGCCCCGTTTTATCGGGGAATACTGCTGTAAAGAACTATACAATCTTCGCTTGAGAAAAACTCCAGATACTCCGTCATGTGCGCCTTTTTCCAAAAATACTCATTAAACCTAAGTTTCTCAATCATTTCTTGGAGAGTGTTTTAAAGATCTCTAACTGTTTCCTGACGGTTAACTACAAACGCCGGGAGATTCTAGGGAGATCGATGGGGAAATCAAGCTTCGGTTTTGATTCTATAAAGGAAACAACTTTAGGCTACCATATCCAGACTGGTGACGCCCCCAGAAGCAATTGGAGGAGATATTACAGGACGAGGATAACTTTGAGCCGCTTTGGAAGTGATCATCATGCCCTCGGCTGAATGGGCCGCCTGAACGGAGTAATCTGTATGAGAGGGGAGGGGGGCAAGGGGAGATGGTGAAGAGTTCTCAGAATTTTGAGGGGGCTGCGCCCGGTAGGCAGCAATACCTGTCGGAGGGGCCTTTTTGCTTGGTGCAATCTTAGTAGAGAGAACCAGGGCATCTTCTCTCCAAGAAGCAGGATTTTGCCTGGCTTCTCGTGAAGCTTTTTGTTTTTTATAGGCCTCATGAGAAGTATCTGTTAGGTGGTGCCCCTGCTCTACATAGTCAATCGCAACATTGGCAAATTTTTCGGCTTCATCCAGACCAAAGATATTAATAGCGCTTCTAACACGGTCCATGATAGAGCCACTTTTTTTGGCAAAGGCCAATCGTTTTTCCCGGTGTTTTTCTTGAAGTGCTTTTGGGAGATGTTTGCCTTCTGCCACATAATCAAAAGAACGATCCAGGTAAGATTCCAAATCAGGACCGAGCTTGCGAAGGGCTCGAGCGACTCTCTGAACAAACGCATCACGCTGCCTTTCAAAGAGAGAAGGTCTTTGGTAAGAATCCATACCGAATTGTATTGAATCGGCCATTTTAAAAGTTTTAGTAATAACCTAATTTATATTTATATACAATTTGTTAAATTTGTCAAGAAAATTAAAGAGACCCAAAAACTCATAATTCATAATTCATGATTCATAATTCAAAAAATTTAAGTCTGGAAAACCGTTTCACTCCCTAGACAAGCACTCCCCAAGGAATTAAGCTCTCCCCAGTTATTTAATCCACCCCCATGAGAGACGAAGCCATCACCCCTCGAGAAAAAGACTATTCCAAGTGGTATCTCGACGTTATTGCGGCAGCCGATTTGGCCGAAAATTCACCCGCCCGGGGCTGTATGGTCATCAAACCCTACGGGTATGCTCTGTGGGAAAATATGCAGAAGGAGCTGGATCGAATGTTTAAAGAAACCGGGGTTGAAAACGCCTATTTTCCGCTTTTTATCCCCAAAAGCTTCCTCGAACGCGAAGCCGAACACGTCGAAGGCTTTGCCAAAGAATGCGCTGTTATCACTCACCACCGTTTGGAGTCAGACGGAAAAGGAGGGCTCAAACCCGCAGGTGAACTAGAAGAACCCTATATTGTACGGCCCACCAGTGAAACCATTATGTACGACACCTACGCTCGATGGATTCAGTCTTATCGAGATCTCCCTCTGTTGATCAATCAGTGGGCCAACGTGGTGCGCTGGGAGATGCGAACCCGGTTGTTCCTGAGAACGGCCGAATTTCTCTGGCAAGAGGGGCATACCGCGCATGTCAGCGCACAAGAAGCCGAAGACAGAACCTTCCAAATGCTCGAAGTTTATCGCACATTTGCCGAAGAATTTATGGCCATGCCAGTTTTGACCGGAAAAAAGTCGGAATCCGAAAAGTTTCCCGGCGCCGACTACACCACCTGTATCGAAGCCATGATGCAGGACACCAAAGCGCTCCAAGCGGGTACTTCTCACAATCTGGGGCAAAACTTTGCCAAGGGATTTGGTATCAAATTCCAGAGCGAAGAAGGCCAAGAAGAATACGCCCATCAGACCAGCTGGGGGGTTTCCACCCGTCTAATCGGAGGGCTCATCATGACTCACAGCGACGACAAAGGCCTGGTATTACCGCCTCGATTGGCGCCAATACAGGTCGTTATTGTCCCCATCTGGAAAAATGAAGCAGGGTTGGACAAAAAAATTGAACAAAAAGTCGAAAACCTGGCTCAAGAACTAAAAGAAGCCGGTCACCGTGTGAAGGTAGACGGGCGAGACCTCCGTCCCGGGCCACGATTTTTTGAATGGGAAAAGAAAGGGGTGCCGATCAGAATCGAGCTAGGAGCCAAGGATTTAGAGAAGGGGACGGTCGTCGCAGTTCGACGTGACACGAGCGACAAAGATTTCATCGACGAGAAACAACTGGGCAAGTGGGTGGCAAAAACCCTGGAAGAGATCCAGAAGAATCTCTTAAGCCGAGCCCAAGAATTCCGAACAGCTAACTCTCACACCCTCGACACCTGGGACGAATTTACCAGCACCATTGAATCCAAAGGCGGATTTATACACGCCCACTGGTGCGGCGACGCAAAATGCGAAGAATCCATCCAGACCGATACCAAAGCTACAATCCGCTGTCTGCCCTTCGACGCGAAAAAAAAGAAGGGAAAGTGCGTAAAATGTGGAAAAGATTCGGAAATGAGGGTGGTTTTTGCGAAAGCGTATTAAACAGTCAGTAGTTATCAGTATTTTAGTGATTAAATCTTAGTCAGTAGTCAGTAATTTTGGAGTTGGTAATTATTAGTTTTTAGTTAGGAGAAAATAGTAATTAATTACTACTTGTTACAGACTATTTACTATTTGTTCCTGATTAATAACTATCAATTTTTCACTAATAAACTACTGACTATTTACTACTGACTACTGTCGAATCTTCACCCCCGTCCCCACACCCACATGCTGATACAACCACTCGATCAAGTCATTATCCATCGATACACAGCCGTGCGTCCAGCGGGCATCATGGCTTTTTCCGTGAAAGCCAATTCCCGTCCCCAAAGCCGTGCGAAAGAGCGGGTGTTGCCAGTTGCTATGCCGGCGAACGATGAGATCGTGCTGACGCTGAGTAATGAGGTTGTTTTCTAGCCCCTTTGCCGCATCGTGGGGGTTGGGGTAGCTCAGTCCCAAAAATCGTTGATACCTACTATCCGGCTTCACATAGCTGATAAAATAAATCCCCTCCGGAGTGGCCAGATCCCCTTTTTGAGATTTGGCCTGTTCGGTATTGTAGCCATAGGTGATGGGAAAAGACTTAATCATTTCTCCGTCCTTAAACACATACAGTCCATACCAAGATTTGTCTACCACGATCTTGTAGGGCGTCTGACTGGGGATTTCGGCCAGTTCCTGGGCAAGATTTTCCGAGGGAAAACGATGTGCCCTCAAGGGGAAAGCCCACTGGGCAAAGACATCATCCCATTTGTCTACAGAGGCCACAAAATCCCCTTCATGATGAGAACGCGGGTCCTTCTTGGCTTTTTCCACCAACTCCTCCACTCGAGAGCTACATCCAGAAATTGAAATTGAAAGTATTAAAAGGGCTCGAAAAGCCAATTGAGGATTCAAAAATCGTCGAGGAGAGGTTGGAGTGTTTTCCATTTCAATACCATGAATAACACAAAGGAATTAATAATCAATATATTTTGACAAAAACATAAATATAGATAAAAAGCAAACAAGACCATGACCACTTCCCCCTCAGAAGCAACCTATTTCGAAAGCAAACTAGATACCTTGGCACAGGTAATCGATCAGGCACGAGAAAGTGCCCAGCATTATCGACTGGCTATTCAAGAAATATTAACGTGCCCAGAAGCTAATGCAGCAGGCGCATTCGCAGCTTATCAGGGCAAAGAAAGCATCCCGGAGGGAATTGCCGAAGTGCTTCCCTCCGAAAAACCTCAAGAAGCTATCGATAGAGCGGTGAAAAGACTGATTTCCAGAGTTAGTGAGGTAATCAACGCTCGCCGAAAACGGTTTATGAATCTCGTAACCGGAAAAAATGGCCTTTATCAGGGGATGGAAACCACTCAGTTGGGAGCGCATGTATTAGAAAAAGAGCGTCTCAAAAGTTATGAGTCGGATTTTCCCGAAACTTATCGTTATCTTGCAGACGAGGATCGAAACGTAGGAACACGAAGAGCGCTTCAGGGGGTAGGGAAAGAAGCCATTTTGGCTCGATCAAAACAGTACTACTATTTTGACCACGCAGCCCTGAAAAAAGTACAGGCCAAAACACCGGGCATTTATGCTGAGATAATGCGCCAGTATGACGGTATTAATCTGCTTTTAGACTCAGAATTTAAAGAAGTACGTCTCTCACAGGTAAGCGACAAGAAAGAACGAGATGGTATTCGTTTTATGATGATGACCTTGCTCGATCACCAGAGGAATTTGTTGCTCAACCTTCTCAATATTCTCCTCATTCTTCAGAGGAACGATATAAACGTCTTTCTCAAAGGAAAAGCCACAGATGAGGAGAAATCCGCATGGAGTGAAGATCCATTCTTACAAGAAGCCATTAGTTCTGCTTCTCAAAGTCATATAGACCAACTCAATCGCCTGCTTCAGGCCCACACCGATCAATACGTGGGGCTTTTGCTCGGAACCAGTGAGAGCGTAGAACCTCTAGAAGATGAAGGCCTTATTGGCATGGCCACCGAGCTAGTAAGAAAATTTGCGCAGGGGCTTGCTCGAGATCACAGACTTACCGATGTAAAAGATCGAATCCTTTCCAAAACCATCCGTCAGAGTCGAGATTCAGACAATCCTTTTGCTATCGTGATGCAGTGTCTTCTCCGTTTTTTCGAAGAAGAAAAGACCGGGAAATTCAGCGATGTGAGCGTTAACATGATGTATGGAGGCGCAGGAATCGCCTTTTTCGATTCCAGCCTGAGAAAAATTCTTCGTCACCTACCAGGCAACGAAGGGCTCAAGATCCCCAAGGTACTTTCACTCCTGTATTCAAAATATTCCACGGAGGGAATGGAATTGGCAGTAGACGAAGACGATATCGCAGCCCGAAATGTAACCGTTTTCGATGATAATTCAGCCACAGGGGGAACGCTTCAAACCGTTGAAGAAACCATTGATCAAAGAGCCGCAGAAGTAACAGGGAGCGTCACAGATATTTATCCCACCCACGGCCATGTACGCCTCGAGCGACTCGCCCAATTGATTCCCACATCGACTCACATGCCCAATAAGGTTTTTGCTAACGGATCTGAAGCAGCTGCTTATGGAGAGGGGAAACTAGACCAAGAAATGAGACCAGCCGCCTAAAATCGTCATCAATGAATCTCAAAAAAATAGCCTCTCAACGAAAAGAAAAGAGTGTTCCCAAAGCACTGAAAAAAACGAAGCTTTCTTTAAGGGGGGGGGCAGAACTACTTCCCGATCCGCTTTCGAACGGTCTTAACGCGATCTCCCAATTCCTGTTTGACCTCTTTTGCCTTTTCTTTGGCCTTGTCTTTAGCATCCAAAGCTTTATCGACGGCTTTTTCTTTGAGCTCCTCGGCCGCTTCATGCGCATTCGCCGCAAGCTCTTCTAGCTTATTTCGAGCGCGTTCTCGTCCTTCTTTGCCCAATTGTTTCGCGCCAGAAACAAAGTCGGTAAACTGTGATTTTCCGGCCTTAATCAGGTTTTGAAGGTCCTCAGATTCTTTGGCCCACTGAGAAATAGTTTCCAGAGCTTCGGTGTCGGCTTTTCGACATTCCTTAAACAAAGTTTTGAGCGGTTCGTCCGACTTTTTTAGGTCCTCTCGGAGCTTTTTTCCCGGTCGCTGAGCAAACATCAACCCATAAATAGCCCCCAAAGTAACCGTAAAAAGGAAACGCAATAACTTCATCAATCTCAAATCTAAGGAAAAAATGGTTTACAGGCAAGTAATTTTTTGTATAATTGCATCATCTTTTTATTTTTTTGCAAATGAAAACCCAAGTTGTCCTTATCTGCGGCTCAAAAGTAGACTTTCCTTTTGCCGAGGAAAAAATTATTGCGGGACTGGAAGAAAAGAATATTTCATCCCAACTTTTTGCGGCTTCAGCCCACAAAGAACCAGACAAAGTGTTAGAAATTGTCGAAAAATTTTCCACCGATCCAAAAGTGATATTCATTACGATCGCCGGACGATCAAACGCTCTTTCCGGATTTGTTGGCGCCAATTCCAACAACATCACAATTGCTTGTCCTCCCTTCAAGGGGTTAGACGACTATATGGTTGATATTCATTCAACGCTCAGAATGCCTTCTCAGACGCCCGTTCTCACGGTGGTAGATCCGGGAAACTGTGTGCTGGCCGTAGAAAGAATCATCAACAGCCAAAAATAAAAAAGAATAACAAAATTTTCCCTTTCACCATGAAGGGCCCTGATAGATATTAATTCTTTTTAATGCCAAAGTTCTACAAATCTCCTCGAGGAACCTTTGATTTCCTCCCCAGTGACCACGACTTCTTCACTTTTGTAAAAAAAGTCATCCGTCATCGATTCCGACAATCCGGATTTCGGCGAATTACCCCCCCCATGTTTGAAGAGTTAGGGGTTTTTGAGCGCTCCATGGGCCAAAAGTCCGACATGCTCGAAAAAGAAGTCTACACCTTCGAAGACCGACAGGGGACTCATTTCGCGCTTCGGCCCGAGGTTACCACAGGGATTGTTCGTTCATTTATTCAGAACGAAATGAACAAAGGCCCCCTCCCCGAAGAGCTCTACTACATCGAGCCGTGTTTTCGGTTTGAGCGGCCCCGACCCGGAAGACAAAGACAGTTTTGGCAGTTTGGAGCCGAGATTCTCGGAGAAACGGATCCTTCGATCGATGCGCAGATGATCTATCTGGGGCACCGGATTTTGTCCGACCTCAAGGTTCGAGATGTTACCAAACTTCGGATTTCCACTATGGGAACCCTCGAAGACCGAAGAAACTATCTCGAAGCCCTGGCCAACTTTTATGCCGGAAAAGAAAGGTCTCTTACCCCCGAAAGTCGAGAAAAGGTAAAACAGCGAAGATATCTCGAACTACTCGACGCCAAAAGTGAAGACGAAGAGATTCTGGCCAAAATGGCCCCTCAAATGACCGAATATCTCTCGACTACTTCACGAAAGTTTTTCGAAACCACCCTCAGTTACCTCGATGCCTTTGATATCGAATACGAAGTTGACTACTTCCTCACTCGACCTCTGGCGTATTACACGCATACGATTTTTGAATTCAAAGACCGAAAAACCCCCAACAAGATCTTGGTGGGCGGTCGATACGACGGACTCATCGAAACCATGGGCGGCCCCAGTATGGGAGGCGCCGGATTTTCAGCCGGTGTAGAACGCCTGATCAATTTGATGAAAAGAGAGGGGCAAGACGTCCCCCACAAAGACGAAATTCAAGTTTTCCTCGCCGCCACAGGAAACGAGGCTAAGCGACACGCGCTCCCCATCCTGGTTCAGCTCCGAGAACACGGCTTCCACGCCGTAGGAGTACTAGGAAAGACCTCCATCACCGAACAGCTCAAACGCGCCAGCGAATTCAACGTTCCCTACACCATTTTGATGGGCGACATAGAAGTACAGAAAAAGCAGGTCATCATTAGAAATATGAAGACCGGAAAACAAGAATGGATCAAATCAGACAAGATCCTCGAAACCATGGAAAAACTCTTCAAAGGAGAAAGCCGAGACACCACCGAAGACTTTCTCGGGCATAAGTAGGGGCGCATTATTTTTCGTTTTTGTGCCAGGAACTCTCTCCGGCTCTGAAAGCAAAATCAGCTTCTTCGCCGTCCCTCACCTTATAACAAGAGGAAGGCCCCCTAGGTCGTCCATTTTCAATCATTGAACCTCTCTCTTGTTATAAGAGAGAGGTGGCGAAGCACAAGCACTAAAGAAAGATAATTCTTCAGAGCCGGAGAGGGTTCCCAGCACATACAAAAGGGCGCGAAAAAAGGAGCATATGAGGAATAGCTATCTAAAAAAAGACCACCAGAACTTACGCGCTGGCAGCCAGAAAGGAAGGTCCAGATGATACATCGCTTCTTATTAGTGGGTACGCTGTCGAACCCGGATCGTTATGGGAGGAGAAGTAGTGGTGTTTGCCCCCAATGCAGTCTCCAACCTAAGAGGGCCCTGGGTCTGAACCGTAAATACAGAGGGTTCAAAGTCGAATTTTCGAGTCAGGTACCCCGCTGTTTGGCAGGAGGGGTCGTCGTGTGGGGGAGGTGTCAAGAGACAGACCGCAAACTGGCTGCGGACCATTTCTAAGGCGGTTTTTTCTACTTCCTCCTTGGGATTTCGATATCCCAGTCCCAAAGCCAAGATCTCAACCTCCTGAATGGGCCAGAGCTTGATGGCCTGTTTCAGGAGATTCAAGTTCACCTGAGCCAAATGGAGACCTTGGGGGTTGAGGCGTTGATGATGTCGAAGCACCTCCGGTTGCATTCGGGCAGAGAAGGCTCGAACCAGCTTAAACGCAGCTTCGCGCTTATCAACCGTCCCCATAAGAAGCGCTTGGCCGATCATGCGCTTGTACACATCCTCCAAAATCTGGAACGGGATCGAGACATAAGAGATCCGCCAGGTCAGGGAAGAATTATGATTATGAAGACGTTCTAGATCTTCATAAATGCGCACCACCCGCCTAAAAGTGACCGGCTGACCCGTCATCAGGGCGCGCCCGATCACAGAACGGATCATTTGGTTACGACTTTGGTGCAGATGGGGAAGCTGGCGAGTGTTGGCCCAGTCAGCGGTCGCCCAGAGGGCCGCCTGACGCTCAGGATCGGTCGCATTCGCACTCAGTAGATGGCGCGTCCAGCCCTGAATGATGATCGGGCGAGTCAGATACGGAACAGGGGCATTCAGTTCATAGTGCGAGCGATTTTGCTCAGCGCTGTGATGGATCCAGGCCTGCCAAAGGCGGACCTTTTTTTTCCAGGCCGCATCAGAAAGCGGTTTTTGAGGTGGAGGAACGCCCTGGGCCGAGTTGGGGAGAGGCACCAAAAGGCACATCAGGCAAATAACGGCCAGGAACATCGATTGAATACCAAAGCGAAGTTGAATCACCAGAACACATCCTTTCCGCAGTTTGAGAATACCAGATCATTAAGACAAGAAACTAAATGTATCAGAAAAACAGAACCTCTGCCCGCTTCAAACTCGATCTTCGAGTCACAAAACAAGCATAAGACTATTTTCCTCGGGAGAAATAAAAGAACTTTTGGAATGTAAAACAGAAAATAAAAAAGTCAAGAAAATAGGGCGACCGTTTATAGGTCGCCCCTGGTTGATCCTGTAGGAATAACACTCCCGGTAAAGTTGAGGGCTTATTGCAGAGCCGCCATCATAGTCGCCAGCTCCGGCACCTTCGCTTGCTCATCGGCGGTCAGCGGCTCTCCGTAGGCGGCCTTTTGGACCTCTACGGGGATAGACGCATCCTTGGCGAGGGTGCCCAACCATTCACCGCAGAAGGGCAGGGAATAGTCTTGGGAACACTGTTGGTGACGGGCAAAGTGGATTTGCATCGCCACGTTGCGCGCTTTACCCGAACCATACCCCAGTTCCAGCGCCACCTGTTTACCAGCGACATAGCCGTAATCGATGATGATGGATTGGAGATAGGCATCGCGGACTTGTTCCAGATCAGAAAACGACGAGCCCAGTCGAGACTTCGCCATCTGAACCGGACGGTCCATCAGGCGAAAGTAGGTACGCAGCTTCTTGAAGCGAGCCTGAACTTCCGCCGTATGGTCCAGACGAAAGACCGACCGTTCGGCATCTTTGATCATGATGCCGGAGGGAAAAAGGTTGTGAAGCGCTTTTGCGACCGCCATAAACGGCACGTCGCGGAAGCCCACACCATTCTTCTTGGCCAGTTCCACACGATAAGGCTTCGGCAATGAGCGCCAGAGGTTATCCATGCCCTGATAGAAGAGGACCACTACCGCAAACTGAGCGACGAGGCGCTCCTCTTCGGGATGGACGGCCCCTTGGTTGTTGGTTCGGACTTCCTGAATCAATTCCTGCACAAAAGGATGGCTCTCCCCTGGCAAGTGTTGATTCAGGTCGGCCTTGGTGACGGCGTTCATGATCAGACCGTGATAGAAGATGTTTTGTTCGGCCTGAGCTTGCGTGAGATGTTCCTGTGCAAAGGAGCCGTCCCAGGCATGGAGAGCCTCGATGAGAGCCATCTTTTCCAGAGAAGTACCCATGGAGAAGGCCACTCCCTGCTGAGCGAGCCCGGCGAGATGATCCATGCGCAAGTCGATAGGCTGGCCAAATGCTTGGGCAACCCCACGAGCGCGGTGGTTGGCAAGCGAGCTCCAAGTGATCAGAAGATCGACGGTTTGAGGCGCCGGGGGCGCCTTCACCACCGGTTCTTTCAATCCCGGATCAGAGGCCGGGATGGCCGGGGGTTCGGTGGGGGAAGTATTGCCACTGGGGTTGTTCAGGAAATTGAGCCCCAGAGCCATGGCATCCACCACGACTTGCAAGGCCGGAGAGTCTGGTTGCTCCTCATCCACGCCATCGGCCTGGGCGGGAAGTGCCAAAGTGAGCGCAAGCAGGAGAATAAATCCACACAATGCGCCACCTACGGAGACGGAGGAGCTTGAAGTTGCTTGACGATGTGTCACGTTCGGACCCTTTCGGTAACTTATGGAAACTAATGAACTAAAAGTTGAGTTTGAGTGTTGGAAAACAGGACCTCTGCCCACGCTCTTTCGCCTGATCGGTGTCGACCAGGAGGAAAAAGCAGATGAGCATAGAGCTGTTTTCCACAAAATATGTAAAAGAACTAATTATAAATATAACAAGATATTCAAGAAAGTCAAGGAAAAGTTGACAAGTAAAACAAAACAGTGTATTGTGCAAAAAATGAGCGATCCGAAAAAACAATTATCAGAAGATCCTTTGGCCGATCTAAGGAGGGAAAATCCTCAACTTATGGAAAGGTTGGATCACCTTTTACAAGGACAGGATCACACTCGAGAACTAGTCTTATTGGTTGAAGTTCTTGTGAAATCGGTTCTTGAAAAAATGGAGAAAGATGAACGGATTATCCGACGTTCTTTAAAAAGGGTAGAAAACTTATCTTCTAACTCTTTAGAGGCGATTCAAAAAGCTCTTCCTGACCAGGTTTGGGAAAGTCGAGAGTTCGTTGAACAGGCTATGATTGTAAGGCCTTATATTTCTCTGAAGTTATTTATCCTCGCTCACGAACATCATGCTTCTGACGAGGGGTTGTTGAAGCGAGCTATTAGAAATATGGAACCGGAGGAAGACAATTTTAGGTTGCTTTTTAATTATGGGGATAATCGGTTTAGGTCCGATGAGGCGATAGCTTCCATGTGTTATGATCAGATAGATTCAAGTCCTGTAGACAACAAGTGGATAGATATTTACCAATTCTTTTCTGAAGATCTTAGGAGCAATAAAGAGATTATTCGTCGAACTCCAAGCTCGCACCTTTTGAAATCCCTGCCAGATAGAATTAAGAATGACAAAGAAAAGCTGAGAAGAGTAATGAGTATGGAAGAACATATTGTTGAGCTTTTCGGAAATCCAAAACTGTCAGCTTCTTTCCTTCAGGAGACTCCTGAAAATGTAAGTTTAGTTAGTGGTTATTGTTGTAGTCCTGGCGCCTCAATAGAACACGTACCCGACTGGTTCTTAGATAACAGAAAAGAAATTATATTTTGCATCACTTATGGAAGAGCTCAGTTTTTCCAGGAGCTACCAGAAACCTTTCATGATGACAAAGAACTGGTTTTGGCGGCGATAAAAGGATCCGCAGAAAACTTTAGACACCTAAAAGGACCCCTCAGGGAAGATCGGGAGATTGTGCTTGAGGCGGTTAAAGGAGACAAAAACAATTTTGAATTACTAGAAGGCCTAAGAAACGATCCAGAGATTCTGAAAGTCGCAAAAGAAAAATACCTGGAGGGGAAGGTTTATTCTGATTCTAAGTTTCCAACTGAACTACATGACGATGAAGAGGTCGGTATTCGTTACTATCAGGCTCAAGATTACTGGAGCTCAAACTCTATTATTCGCTGGGGAAAATGGCTTTTGACGAAAGAAAAAAGACAAGAAAAAAAGACCGTTCTTTACAAAACTACCATTCAGGGGATCGAAAGACAGATCAGAGAGGGAAAGATTAAGGAAGTTGATGACCTCCCAGGTATTTTAAGAACTCATATTTCACTTCGTTTTAAGCTCTGGTGGAAAAATAGGACCCAGAAATAAACCACATTTATGAGATTTTTTCATTGAGCCACTCACAGGAACAAATTTCATCCACAGAAAAAAAACGCCAAAAGGATCCAGGATTATCCGAGTTTATTGAGGGGCAGATTATTTTGTGGACTCTTTTTTTGTTTCTTTCTTGGGTGAGGACGCCTTCTTTGCGGACTTTTCCTTCGTTTTAATTTCAGCTCTTTTAGAAGGTGTTGTCTTGCTCCCTCCTTTCCCCTGAGGGAAGGTCAACTTAGCCAAGTGAGACTTTTTTCTCGCCCCATTGTTTTGATGCAGAAGATTTTTCTTAACCGCCATATCAATCGCTTTCTGTACCTGAGGAAAGAGTTTTTGCGCTTCGGCCAGCTTTTTTTCTTCTAAAAGGGTGGTCAATTGCTTGATCAGATCTCGATATTTACGTTTGGTAATCAGATTTCGAGTCCGCTTTTTTTCAGCGACTCTCACTCGTTTGACGGCAGATTTGATAATGGGCATGCGTTGGCATTGGTTAATAAGCCGAAAAATAGTATTTCCCCCCTTCAAAAAGTCAAATTTTATGTTAAAAACCCGCCCCCCAGAGCCCAACAATCGCCCTTGTTGGCCTATTTTTTAAAAGATTAAAAGTGGGGTTTTTGTAATTGTAGAAAGCTCTTGAGCAGTGGATGAGAAGGAGGAAAGGCAAAATAACTTGAAAAAAACGAACTGCCAAGCACAATACACTTCGCAACGGAAAAAAAAGAAAACAAGTAAAGGGGAGTTGTCCTTTACGATTATTACTATTTCATTTGAGCAATCCCCACCATGGGAGCCTTTCATTCCCGAAGAAAATGGCGACAAAGCAGAAGACGAAGAAGAGTTAATCTCTTTCCCTTCCTTATATTTTTGGGCATTATTGCCCTCTTTATTTGGGCGGTATATCACTTTTTTGCGGTTTTATTCTCTCATACTCGAGCCGAAGCTCTCAGTGCAGAAATCAAAATCCTCAAGGGCCGAGCCGAATTTTCCCTCGCCGAAAGTAGCGAGTGGACACCCGCTTACTCAGAACAAAGATTTTTTACCGGTGACAGCCTGCGTACCAAAGCCAACAGTAAAATTGTGGTAGAAATAACGGGGGGAAACACCCTGTTTTTGGGAGAAAACGCCGAATTAAATTTTGAACAACTCGAACAGTCCTCGCCCGAAGAAAAAGAAATCGCCATAAAGCTACTGCAGGGAGATTTGTGGTCTAGAGTGCCGGACGATCAGCTTGCTCACGAGGAAAAAACCAATTTTGAAGTCTTCACCGATCGCATCATTCTCAAGATAAAGGGAACAATTTTTGCTCTTTCGGCCGGAGCAGAAGAGGATATTGTACGCTTGATTCGAGGTTCTATCGATGCCCAAGTCCCCGGAGAAGAAAAAGATCGGCCCACCATCAGTATTGGAGTGGGACAAAAATTGGTGGTTAATTCGCCCAATCTTCAAAAAATTAAAAACGGCATGGAAGTGCTCGAAATTTTAGATTCCGACTTTATCGAATCGGAATGGCACATCAAAAATCTCGAGCAGTTTTATCCTCAAGAAGCTGCACAGATCCGGAGAAGAATTGAGCTTTCGGCCGCGTCGAATGTTCCCAAAACCACTGAAGAAAACACAGAATCACAAGAAGCTCCTCCCACACCAGCGGGAGCCGGAATACTAGAAGCCCCTCAAATCTTGTCTCCCCAAAACGGAGCGACTATTTCGAAAGACGAAGAAATCGTAAAAATCGAAGGAACCGCGCCCTCAGACGCGACTCAGATCGTGGTAAACGGATTCACCCTGACCAAATATCAGCCCGGAGACCGAAAATGGTCCTACTTTGCCGCCAAAAAATTCGGCACTTTGGTACCAGGAGAAAACACGTTTTCGGCCCACGCAGTAGCTCGAGATGGACGCGCTTCGGCCAAAGCAAGACTTACGATTATCTACGAAGGGTCCGGTATGACGCCGTCCAAAAAATCAACCACTCCGCCCCCGCCTACTTCAACAGCCGTCAAAACAAAGTCAGATAAGACCTCCACGGGAGCCAAAACCGCCCGAGAATTTTCAGCCCCTCGTATCACCAAGCCGGCGGTCCTTTCCAAGGGCGGGGTCTACGAAACATCTGCCGATGTGGTCACCATGATGGGAGAAGTTGATCCCACCACCAACATGATTAAGGTAAACGGCTATAAGCTCAAAAAATACCGCGCTGGAGACACCGAATTTGCCTACATCGCCAGCTCTCGATACGGAAAAAGAAGCAACCTCAAAGAAGGAGAAAACAACTACGAAATTATCGCCTACGGACCGTATGGAAAACAGGCTTCTACCAAAGTAAAAGTCTTTTATACACCAGTGAAGGTGAGCCAATAATCCCGTAGGGACGCAAGATTTTGCATCCATCCTCTTGGAAATCCTGAAGGCGAGGTCACAAGCCGGAGCAGGGTTGTAGCCTGGTTCGCCTATTTCCGATAAAAGCACCATGTTGACAAAACACGTGCAAGTGCTAAAATGGGATAGTTTTTACGATAAAAATGGAAGCACAAGTTTGGGAGGAAGATGAGCGTTCGATGATGAGAGAGACCTTTTTGGTCGATGAAAGAAGAACTCGACTCAGATCCATAATTGACCAAACTGAACAGAGGCGAACACTGGTTCCAAAGATCGAAGTTGCTCCGCTCGAAAAGAATCTAGAAGCGTTAGCCGAGAGGGCAGGAATAAAAGACCTAGGATTCCATCAGTATTTCGAAAACCATCTTCAGGGCATTCAAGAAGAATTGTTAGCCGACAAATACGGTTCTCGGATTAAAAACTCTGAGCAGCGTTTTTGGCCGGTATTGGAAATACTCTATAATTACTACCTTCATCCAGAGAGCCCCAAGAAAGGACTCAGAAGTTTTGATGATTTTGTGGCTCATTTTTTTCCTCAGGCCGATTTCAAATTACAGTCTTTTTTGCAGCTAGAAATAGGATATTTTATCGAAGAACGACTCAATCCCTACAGAAGAATCGAAATAAAGCCTGGATTTAATGAATTTGAAGCAACCTGGAATCCACCCGAAAAGATCTCAGCCTACCAGTTTCAGGGGGAATGGGTTCTTCTTCCTTGCGACAGTCAAAAGCAGTTCACTCTAGTGGCTCCTTCGGTTTTAGATGAAGTAATAGCCTTGTTAGAAAGTGAATACAAAAATCCAGCTTGGATTCATGGAAGTGGGTCAGCGGCACTTGAGAGCATCGGAAATAGTGGAGCTCTATTAAGCGCTTACAAAGTAAAAGAAAAAGGCGCAAAAGTGCACAGTGGTTCTCAGACTATTGAAGTCCCCAACAGAGAGAAGTTTACTGGGCTCGGCGCAGTATATGTTTTCGAAATTCGAGAATATACCACCTTTTCTCCCTATGTTCCTCCCAATTGGTTTAACGAGTTTGATCTGAGTTTTGGAATTAACTCACAAAAACAATACGCCCATTTAGAAAAAATTGGTGAAAGGCGCAAGGCCTTTCTTTCAGGACCTGATCCAGAATGTGGAGGGAGTGCTTACAAAATCGGATCAGAAGTTCCCCTGGCTTGTATAGAAACCGTCTATTGCCCCAAAATCTACCAGCCAAAAGTACAGCTATGGGCTCAAAAATATGCACCACATATACAGGTTATCTCTCAAGAAGCCGCCCAAACACTGAATTCATACAAAAACTTTATCAATCAGGCGACCGACTGGAAGAAAGAACGGCCTCTAGATGTCTGGAAAAGTCTGAACCGAAATCCCATTATTGTGGGAGTGTCGCCTTCTCCTCGCGGCGAAGAAATCGTTGCGGATATTCGAAAGAGAAGCCATAAAGTCGGTGAGATGTGCCCTCTCCCGGTCCCAGCCTAACAACACAAAAACTTCACTCTTTCTTTATTCTCGACTCTTCACTTTTTCTCCGGAAAAAACCCGGTTTCGGTATCGCACTACCTGTTGTCCTTCATTGAGTCCCGAAACAATTTCCACCGCCTGATCCATAATCTGACCAATGGCCACCTTTTTCCGCTGGGCTATTTGGGTTTCATTGATCACTAAGACTTCAGCTCCATCAGGTTCAAAAGAAAGCGAAGAAAGGGGAATTAAACGGTGTTTGATTCCATTCACCGGAAGCGAGAGCTTCACAAAACTCCCCACCAAAGGACAGTCCTTTTGGCAGTTAAGCGGGAATTCTACCCGAATTTTCTGACTTCCCGGATCAATTTTGACGCTCGAAAGTGATTTGGTTACCTCAAATTCTTTCCCCTGAGCAGTGCCTTTGAGGGTTTCCACTTCGCCCACCCATTCATATTCTTGTTCGGTCAGATGCGCCACCACATTTCGTTTGGCGCGTTCGTTCAGAATCATAAAAGACGAGTTCCCCACCGAAATCTGCATTCCGGGGGAGAGATTTTTTTCGATGATTTTTCCCGCAATAGGAGCACGGATAACCAGGTCTCGTTGTGATTTTTGCGCCAGACGAAGCTGGTTTTCGGCCGCGAGGATCTGAGCATCCGCCGTGGTCTGTGCACTAGAAAACTGAGACTGGGCAGTCTTTACTCGATTTTCAGCACTGGTTACCGAAAGGTTCGCTCGTTTAATCTCCGATTTAGTTGATTGCATCTGACTTTCCAGCGTCAAGAGTTCGGCGTTTAATTTGTCCAGATAAGTTCCGCTTTCGGTTCGGTAGCCACTCAGGGTTGATTCGGTCAGATCGGTGCTCACTCGAGAACGGAAGATCAGGTCATTGTAAGCGGTAGCCACTGATTTGGTCGTGGCCAAAAAATCCAGTCGGGATTGGGCAAATCCCAGGACTTCACGATATTTCAGATCCGATCCCAAAGAAGTCAGACGTCCCTGAGCCGAAACCAGTTTTTCCACGCGCCCGATCAGGGTTTGACGCTCGATTTTTTGATGCGCTCCAATACCACTTCGTCCAGTTACGAGATCATATCGAAACCGATTGGTCGCTCCCAACATTCGATCGAGCCAATTCAGCGTGTTGGTGATCAGAATGTCAGAATTTTGAGCCTGAATTTTGAGCGTTTCAACGGCTCTTTGTTTGTTTTGAGTTTCAGCACTACGGGTCTGAGAAAGCTCTTGTTTGGCGCTCTGGAGTGCAATTTCGGTGGATTGAACTGAGTTTTGGGTGGTTAATCGGGTCACATCCAACTGCGAAAGCGCATTTTCGTAGCTAATCTGGGTCGTATCATTCAGCGTTTTGAGCCGTGCCAAAGCCTGTCCGGCATATACTTGCTGTCCCAGCTGAACCATGACCGATTCCACCGTGCCCGAAACTTCTGAACGAACCTCTACCTCTTGGTCCGATTCAATAGTGGCCAAAACCTCCCGGTCGCCTCCCGGTTCCCAATCACCATAAGTAATCAGCTGTACGACTTTTTGGTCGGTCGTTTCAGCGGCTCGTTCTCCCAGCGGCACATCCGTTACCCACTTCCAGGTCAAAAATAACACCACGATCCCCCCAATAATGGCGGGAATATAATTCGGTTTTTCTTTCTTTTTCCAGAACATGAACATCAATTATAGCATATTTTGGAGTATTAATAAAGATTTGTGGGGGAATGTACAGAGGAAGAAGGGGGGAAGATATTGAAGCGAGTAGAGAGTTTAGAGTAAAGAATTAAAGATTTTTTCCTTTACTTTTTGTTCTCTACTCTTCACTTTTTACTCAAAAAGTTCCCCAAATACCTTCTTCCCCAATTCCTTACTCCTTCTACATTCCTTCTGCTACAATCCCTCCACCTATGCTCTCTCCCACCCAAGAAAAAGCCCTCGAACTCATTGAATCCGGCCAAAACCTCTTTATTACCGGGGGGGCGGGGACGGGGAAATCATTTTTGCTTTCGTATCTCAAGGATCGGTACAAATCCGAACTTCACGTCACGGCCAGTACGGGAATTGCAGCAGTAAACGTCGGAGGCGGAACCCTGCACTCTTGGGCCTGTTTGGGGCTGGGAGATCGTCCCGTTTCTGATATTGTGAAATTTATCACCTCCAAAAGAGGCAAAAAACACCTCACGCGGTTGCAGAGCGTTGAGAAGCTGGCCATCGACGAAGTCTCGATGATTCGATCCGACCTTTTTGACAAGCTCGATCAGGTACTCCAGCGGGTGCGAGACTCCAATCTGCCATTTGGAGGGGTGCAGCTGCTGCTTTTTGGGGATTTTTTGCAGCTTCCCCCAGTGGTCAAACCCCAAGAAGGGCTCTTTGATATGCCCTTTTGTTTCCAGGCCGACGCTTGGTTTTCTGCCGAGGTAAAAACCCACCTGCTCGAGCAAACACACCGCCAAAAAGACGATCACTTTATTGGTCTTCTCGATCGACTACGCTACGGAAACCCCACTCAAGAGGACTGGGAAACCCTCACCGGCTATCAGCATCGAGAGGTTTATTCCGCCATTCAGCCCACCATTCTCACTACCCACAACTACAAAGCCGACCAGATCAATCAGGCGCATTTAGCTGAGCTCGAAGGGGAAGAAAAGGTATTTCACTGGCAAGAGACCGGGGATGAAAAGCACATTCAATTTCTGAAAAAAAACTGCCTGGCCTCCCCACAATTAGTGCTCAAAGAGGGCGCTCAGGTGATGATGCTCAAAAACACCTTTGCCGAAGAAGGAATTGTAAACGGTTCCATCGGCATTGTAGAAGAATTCACCGAATTCGACATTCCCGTTGTGCGATTTAACAACGGGGTCCTCAAAGAAATTCGCACTGAAGAGTGGGCGGTAGAGGAGTTTAACGAGGACGAAGGAAAGGTTATAAAAGCCGCTACAGTACTGCAGTTTCCGCTCCGACTGGCCTGGGCCATTACCGTCCACAAATCTCAGGGAATGACCCTGGATGCCATCGAATGCGATCTCGAGGACTGTTTTGTTGGCGGCCAGATCTACGTGGCCCTCTCGCGACTAAAAAGCATCGACGGCCTCTATCTAAAGACCTTCCCCCGAAGAATCCACCCCCCCGATCAGAGAATTGTAGAGTTTTATAGAGGGTTGGGAGGGACTCCTCCGTTGGGGGAGTAGACGGTGACTTTTGTTGGTGTGGGGAGGGTCCGTCCTCTGTGCAGCGGAACTCCATCCGGCTCTGAGGTGGTTGGCTCTTTTGCGGTGGGGGAACCCTATCCAGCTCAGAAAGTTGATTCTACTTACAGGGCATCGATTCGCTGTCCTTTCCCTTATAGCAAGGGAAAGGACCAAAATTTTGTATGCCCCATTCTTTGACTCCTAATAAGGGCGGGTGATGAAGATTTGGTATTTCAGCAGCACTTTCTGCCAGAGTCGGGAGGGTTCCCCACTCAAAAAGGGTAAGTAGAGCACTTCAAAAGCAGTACATCCAATCAGAGCAGGATGAAGATCCCTCAGACAGGATAAATAAAGATATGAAAAAGCATAAATTGACAAAAGAGTAAAAATAGTATAAAAATGCAATATATTGATTTCTTTATTTCCAAAGCTGGTTAAAGAAATCTCGGCTCTAAAAAATCGTGGAGGGATAAATGAAGCAAACCTTTTTGAACCTTTTTTGGATCATCTTTGGAATCGCCATGATTCTAGGGGGCGGCGCACTTGTTTCCCATTTCGGATTTGCCGACCCTTACCCCCTCTGGGGAGGGATTGGAGGCGCGTCCATCGGGATGCTGATCTACAAGTGGGTACATCCCGAATCGGAAATGGTGATTTGACCCTCAACCTGAGCCTTCTCTCCCAGAGCGCACGCCCCGCGTGCCTCTGGGAAGAAATCTTTTTGAGTAGAAAGTGAAGAGTAGAGAACAAAAAGTGACAGAGAAAAAAAGTCCCTAACTCCCGACTCTTTACTCTAGACTCTCTACTCGTCTCAATATCTCACCTCAAACCCAGCCAACCCAACCTCTTCCTTCCCCACTTCCACCTCACATCGATCCACGCGGGCTAGTTTTGGCCCCTTTTCACACCACTTTACCAGCTCATCCAGCGTTTCGCCTTCCCCTTCGACCTCGATGTACACCGAACCATCAGCTTCATTTTGCACAAACCCCGAAAGCCCGAGCTCATCAGCCTTTTCTTTGGTCGAATCACGAAACCACACCCCCTGAACTTTGCCGTAAACACGAATGATGATGTGAGACATGATAATCAATGAACAATTAACAATTAACAATAAACAGTAGAATTTTAGGCCAAAAAGATTAAAGAGCGAATCGGCCTGAAAAGTTATTAGTTTGACACATTGAGCAAAATAGTTATTCTTCAGCCGCAATGAAAACCTATTCAATCGTTTTTCTCGCCCCTAATGGCAATTCAGGATTTGTCCTGAAAAGGCTGCGGTAGGTTTTTGTACGTTGTTGTATTCCCTTCCCAGCCTTCCATGAGGCCGGGAGATTTTTGATTTTTCAAAATTAATGCAATTGAATCACGAAGCATGAATTATGAAGTATGGGGGAACAAAAAATGATATTTACCTCTTGGTCCCATTATTCATGATTCATAATTCATTATTCATCCAAAATTACTAACTGCTTATTGCTAATTACCCAATTCATGTCCAACCCCTTCCCCCGCACCCCCATTCGATTCTTACTTGAAGCCCTCGCCCCCTTCAAGGGGCTCGTGGCAGCTTCCTTTATCTTCGTCTTCTTCGGGAAGATTATTCACACCTCTCTTCCGCTCATACTCAAGCAATTGGTTGATAGTTTGATAATGACCAAAGACCAAGCGCTCACAATAGAAATGACCAACGATGTTTGGTTCTGGGCGCTTATTTATGTGGGAACGATTGTCGTTGTTGAATTCATCTGGCGAGGGAGTGGTTTTACGGGAATGCGCTGGATTACCCGTACTACCGCCCACGGAACCAAACGGCTGTTTGATTATTTATGTGGTCACGGAAGCGAGTTTTTTTCCAACCGTTTTGCCGGGAGCCTCACGGGGAAAGTCGGAAACGTAACCCACAGCGGAGACCATCTGTGTTCGGGGACACTCTGGCACTACTTTCCCCTGTTACTCCAGATTATCGTGGTATCAATAATTCTCATGTTCACCCACACAATTTTAGGATTGATATTCATAGGATGGGTCATTTTTTATCTGGTTCTCAATGGTTTTCTGGTCCAGAAGACAAGTCGACTTTCGATAAATCACTCAAAAGAAAGAACCGCTTTACGCGGGCAAATGGTAGATATCGCGTCGAACATCGCTCTTGTGCACTACTATTCACGACGAAAGAAAGAGCAAAAACATTTAGGCGCCTATATCGACAAGACACAAAAGGCGGAGCTCAAAACCTGGCAGTACAGTGAATGGGTACTGGTAATTAATGGTTTGCTCCAGTCACTCCTGCTAGGAGCCCTCATTCTTGGTTCAATTTATTACTGGAACAAAGGATTGCTGACATTGGGAACGGTCGTAATGGTGGTCGATTTATCGATGCATATGATGGGAAATCTCTTTTTCATCGGGATGAAAATGAATGAATTTATGGAGAACTATGGAACCATGAAAGAAGGGCTGGACGAAATTGTCCAAGACTACGACGTGACCAACGTCCCTCAGGCAAAGAAAATGAAAGTAACGGCCGGGAAAATTGATTTTCAAAACGTGGACTTCATCTACCCAGGAAGTGAAAAACTAAAAAAGAAGAACAAAAAAAGTGATCATATATTCAAGCGTCTTTCGCTCCAGATTCCCGCCGGACAAAAGGTCGGAATCGTCGGAGAGAGCGGGGCGGGAAAAAGTACGCTTACTAGTCTGTTGCTGCGGTTGTACGACATTCAGGGAGGAAGCATTACCATCGATCAGCAAAATATCGCTTCGGTTCAACAAGAATCTCTGCGTGATCACATCGCCTTTGTGCCCCAAGACCCACTGCTCTTTCACAGAACGATCAAAGAAAACATCCGGTATGGACGTCCAAAAGCCTCCCCAAAAGAAGTACGTCAGGCGGCAAAAATGGCCCACGCCCACGAATTTATTTCGACCCTGCCCGAAGATTACGAAACCTACGTAGGAGAACGAGGAGTAAAGCTGTCGGGTGGGCAAAAACAAAGAATTGCCATCGCCCGAGCCATGCTCAAACGCGCTCCAATTCTCGTGCTCGACGAAGCTACCAGTGCGCTCGACAGCGAGTCAGAAGCCCAAGTACAGGCCGCTCTATCTCACTTAATGCAGGGAAAAACCGTGCTTGCCATAGCCCACCGGCTTTCGACCCTGCTGGCCATGGATCGAATCATTGTCCTGGACAAAGGAAAAATCATCGAAGACGGAAACCACAAAGAATTGCTCGCCCAAAAAGGGCGCTACGCGGCATTGTGGGAAAAACAGGCCGGTGGATTTATCCTGTAGGGGAGAGACCTATGTGTCGATCCCCTCACTTTTTTCATTTTTTTTGAAACAAAAAAAAATCCCCTGCGTAATAGTTGGTGAGACAGGCCTCCTCCACCAATAATTTATTAACAACCAATCACAATGAAAAAAGCACTAATCCTTTCCGCTTTGGTGGCGACGCCTTTGATCGCTACAACTCAGGCTAATGCCTACTTCGGAGAAAATTTCTCTCAGACCGATTATGACAAACTAAAAACCATAATTCAGCAAAACCCATCTTATGACCACTTCCGCGAAGCATTTAAAACCTATCGCCAAGAAAGAAGGGCCGAGCGCAAAGCTCGCTGGAGCACCATGACGGAGGAAGAAAAAGCCGAAATTCGAGAAAATCGATCGGAAAAAAGAAACGGGAAAAATCGAGGAAATCGAGCACAAGACGTAACTCGATCCGTGGAAAAAATAACCAATGGCATCATGAAAACCATCACGTCCGACAATTCCGAGACCGTGGAACGTCTCCACAACAAAACGTTCCGAGATCCCAGAAACGAAAGTGTTCAGCGGACGGTCGAAAAGCTCGACAACGGCCTTCGAATCACCCTGACCTCAGATAACGCCGAAGTCGTCGAAAAAATCCAGAATCGAGCCGAAAAGAAAAAAGGAAAAAGAAGCTCTCGGCAGAATCGATCATTCTGGGGAAGGTTCTAGCCCTCCCCGTAAGGGTCAGCCCAAGGGTTGGCCCACCCCCTAAAAATCAGGCAATGAAAGAGCACCAAAACCAAAAATATCCGGCCAAAGAGTGGCATTACCTCGTATAGGCAAGGGAGGCGAAGCGATTCGCCTCTTTTGTTGTGAGCTCATCCGGCTCTGGAGGAGAGAAAGCCTAACAATAATAAAATGTGTCATCCCGAATCTACAGCCAGAGTTCTTTAGAGCAAAGATGAAATGAGGGATCCTCGAAATATTAAGGAGAAAAAAGGAATTAGAATATCATCAAGAAGAAAAATACTGAAAAACTGATACTTCTGAACAATTAATCTCAGTTTTATATGGAGGATTTCTCGTGTCATGGTTATCGCCTTCTGAATAGTCCGACACTCGAAATGACAGAGTAAAAAATATCATGATCAAATATACCGATGAAGCCCTCGTCAAAAAAGCGCGAAAAGACGTTCGTCATTTCGCCACTTTGATCGATCGGTACGAAAGCAAACTCAAGTGCTACATTCTTCGGATCTCGGCTTTTTCTCCCGAAGAAGCCGAAGAGCTTCTACAAGAGGTGTTTTTGTCGGTCTGGGAAAACCTGAACGAATTCGACGAAAGCCTTAAGTTTTCTAGCTGGATCTACCGAATGGCGCACAACCGAACCATATCGGCCTTCCGAGCGCATCAGACCCGAGGGCTCGATAAAAAAGCTCGAGTAGACGAAGACCTCTTCCACAATCTTCCCTCACAGCTCAATATTCCCCAAGAACTCAACCAAAAAATGAACGCCCAAAAAGTACGAGAAGTACTATCCTCTCTCCCCGAGCATTACAAAGAAGTCCTGGTGCTGTATTATTTCGAGGAAAAAAAATACGAAGAAATCGCCGATGTGATCAAAAAACCCACCGGAACGGTTTCTACTCTGATCCATCGAGCCAAAAAAGCCTTTTTGTCACATATCAATAAAGCCAACATAACCTTTTGACCATGGCCCCTGCCAAAAAACCACTCGCCGATAAAATCCTCAAAAAGATTCAGGATCACCATTTGACCCCCCGGCCCAGATGGCACTACATTGTGAAAGATGCCGCGTTTTGGGGACTTTATTTTGGGGCTCTGATATTGGGAAGCGGGGCAATCGGGGTCATGCTTTTTGCCTTTTTTGAGACCGATTTTGACCTGCTTTCCTATGTGCCGGGAAACCAACTGGCTTCTTTTTTACACCTCCTGCCCCTGTATTGGATCGTGTTTTTTTGCCTTTTTTCCGCTTTAGCCATCTGGGGAGCCCAGCGCACCAAAAAAGGCTATCGGATTTCGATCTGCATCCTGATTTTGAGTAATCTAGTCATCAGTCTGGCGCTGGGAAGTGGGCTTTATTATTCAGGAGGAGGAGAAAGGCTCGAACGTGTTTTTTCTCGTGGGGTGCCTTTTTATAGACCTTTAGAGCACCGAAGAGAAAAGATGTGGAGAAAGGTAGAGAACGGGTTTTTGGGCGGTAAAATTCTGGCTCTGCACGAAGACAAAATCCTGATACTCAGTGATTTTGATGAAAAAGAATGGGAGGTGGACTATTCAGAGGCCCGATTTCGACGTCCCATCGAACTGCAAGAAGGCCTTCGTATTCGTTTGATCGGCATAAAAATCAGTGAAAACCAATTTAAGGCAGATGTTATTCGGCCGTGGAGGAAAAAGCGAGGGCCTGGATTTCCCAGAAGAGGAATGAAGCCATAGTGAGTTTGCTTAATATTTGTTGTATTTTATAGTGCGACTGTAAATCAAACGAAGAATGAGCAAAGAATGGGGTCAGAGATTCGAGACACAGCAGCAGGAGATTGAATCTTTTAGAGAATCTATTGATCGTTTTGAGCAGGAAACCCAAATGGCTCGGAGAGGGTTGTCTTTGCTGTTTCGAGCGCATATGGAGTCAGAAAAGCAAGATCATCCGCACAAAAAAATCCTTGAAAAATACCTTTTGTGGTCAGACAAGCTCTTGAGTTCTGTCGGAGCTGAACAGGAAGAAGCCGGGCAGTCCCTTCGTTTTTATGTTCACTCGATCCATGTTCTAGATCCATTTCAAACGGTGACATCCATACCCATAAGGGAGGAGATGGCTCGTCGAAACGATATTGATTATTCGGCGCTTTGGAACGAGGAATTTCAACGAAAATTTAGGATGGTGGGACTTCATCGAGGAGCGAGGTATTTGATAGAGCTTTGTAGCGAGAGAAGGAGGACCCTGAGAGAAGATGAATTTCAAGAATATATCCAAACAATTAAGGGCTTTGGGGAAGAAATAAAACAAGGGTTTATGCAACAATTTCAGGCCGCCGCCGACAGTGTTGGTCAGGAGCCGGGAGAAGGGAATGGAAGGCTCTATGGTTTGGAGGCCGGAGAAGAACAACAAAGAAAATTCAAGAAAAAGAAAAAAAAGAAAAGAAAGAAATAAATAAATCATAAAGGGGAAGACCCCAGCAAAGAACTGAGAATAAGGAAGGTGAATTGACGCCAGGGAAACGTTTTAGTAAAAAGAGCATATCCCGAGAAAAAATCGTTATGATTTTTTAGGTTCAACGATCTTTTTAATAAGCGAGGAGCACCGAGTATGACTCCACCAGAACTATTCGAACGGTTTACCAATCACATCACCATCTTTGCCGCCCACGTAATCCCCTCCCAATTCGATCGCTACACTCAAGACAGTCAAGGGCATTTCATCGTTATCGAAACTCAGGATTATCGGGTGAAGCTGCTGAAATACGAACTGCCAAACGGATTTTTCTTTCTGCCCCAGGTTCAGCAGCTGAATAAAAAATCTCCTGGAGTGTCCTTCTGGGACTACTACGACGCGCTGGGGCGGAGGCTGTTTGAGAGAGAGTGCCAGAGGCTTGGTAAGAATTCCGAAACCCAGAGGGGGATCAGCCTTCAGCAGGAGGAAGGAATGGTCGTGGTACTGGATGCTGAAGGAAGAATTGAGTTTTCGTCCTTAATCCTCCAGATCGGTCTCTTCAAAGAAGCGCTGGAACAAGCGGGAACCAACGGCATTCTTGAAAAAGCCGCCTTTGAGCGCTGGCTGGATCAGAATCCGGTGGAATGATTCATCTTCCGGAGCTGGCAGCCCCTGTGTTGCCAGCTCCGAAGCTCTTTTGGTTACGCCACAAATCCATAGTACCCCAGTACTAATCCAATAAGCAGGACCAACACCCCCATCCCCTTGTCACATTTACAGGCTTTTTTGCAGCAGGTCATCAGCTGCGGAAACGCCAAAAAGACACATCCCTTGATGACCGCGCCCCACCCAATAATAGTCACCAAAACCGTCCAGTCTTTGACCCACGCATTATGCGAAGCCAAAATCAGCATTCCGATAATGATCGACATCATGCCGGTCATAATAGTGAGCCCAGGAGACTTTTCGAAACTGTCGGCAATCGACTTATACGTCACTCCCCCAAACAAAAACCCCACCCCCATCGAAAGATACGCCAGCCCGGCGATCTGCGCTACCAGTACAGGAACTTCCATTTTTATATTGGTATTAAAAAGTATTACTCGGATGATAGCATAGTTATCAGGAAGAACAAAAAAAGAGTTCGGAGGAGGGGGTATTGTTGTAGATATTAGGGGTTGTGGGGGGGCGATGATTGAAAAAATAGGTTGTCAATGGGTTGACAAAAACAAAAAAAGCAATAGAAGGTGAATAATGAAAAGACCTAGTTCAGAAGCCGAATTCGAAACCAGTCCCAACAAGCTCATCAAGCACAGATTAAATCTGCAGGGGAATCTAAGGAGACTTCAGAATCAGCTCCCGAAAAGAGTGATTGGAGAAGAGTATAAAGAGTGGGGGAAAGGCTTTCTTCCGGTTCACGGAACCTCAATCGAAAAGTTCGAGCAAATCGTAGAAACCGGATCCATACAATCCTATGATCAATTGAAAGCGGCTGGTTCCCAAGCAGTTCAGAATGGACTCGAAAACGCGACCGACGATCTAGACGTGAAGCTCGGACTCCACCAGTATGTGTTTTTTAACATTGGGAGAGTTAATCCCACAGAATTCCACCCAGTCTATTTGGTCATGGAAAACGACTTTATAAAACGCCCGGGTAATTTGGTCGCTCTCAAAGAGATCGTGCACCACGGAGCGTTGGTCTCTCCCCAAGCCAGAGCCGTCCACAAAAACAATAATCCCAATGCAAATATTAGAAAGATTAACAGAAGAGCGGCGAAGGAGTTTTTTGAGTCGGTGGTAGAAGGAAAACACTTTCCAGAACTTTTTGGACGCTTTCTGCAGCAACATTATTCACAAAACGTACATCACTATCTTAGTGCGGCAACGTATCCCGGAGAAACACTGAGAGAAATATATTCAGATGGAATTTTCAAAACAATGAATTTCTGGGAAGGCCCTCAATTGAAAGTGCCCCAACAGGTTGATTTTTCAGACGTTGCCTGCGTGCTCATAACCTCCCTAAATGAGAAAGACCGAGCTAGGGTGCGAGCGACTGGAATTCCAGAGGAAAAAATATTTGAAATGAGCGAGGTGACTTCGATCTACAAACAGCAAATATCCCAGCTTCCTAACTATCAAAATGGGAATGGAATAACTAATTATCCTTATGTAAACCTCGCTCTCAAAGATTTGGCCTGTCTCGCGCCTCACAATCGGTACAAAGAAGATTTTGTTCGGTTAATGAATGGATTTCGGGAGAGAGCAGGGCAAGTAATCACCTCATAACGAAACATCCCAAACCATGATGGAAGCCACACCACAGAGTCCAGAAGCAGAATACCTTTTCCCCGAAAGTGGGTATCTCCGATTTTTAGATATTCACTCAGCCCAAATAGACCATGAGGATGGGACTCAGTCGGTGAGAGGAAAAGAATCTTCTTTCACAACTCACGCTTTGAGGTCCTACGTAATCAAAAAAGGGCATCATGATCTGATACTCGGCGAAGATTACCCCCCAGATCATCTAGAAAGTCAGGATGATCTCTTGGTGCACTACAAGAAGATGATCGATTATTTCAATATGATGGCCAAAATGACGAATCGAGCCCTCATTTTGGGGTTTAGTGTCTACGGCGGCCCGGGAGACTTCAAACTGACCTATCCATTGATGCAATACGCCAAAAGCCTGGGGCCTCATGTGTTCACGGCTCTTGGGGGGGCTTTTTTTCGCGCCACAACGCCCGAAATTGTTCAGAGAGTGCTCGCCTACTCTCAAGCCGATCTGGGATCGGTGGGAGGAGGAAAAGAAACACTCGACTGCCTCATAGAAATCGCCAGAGGGCAAAAAAGAGTGATGAGAAATGAAGATGGCATAATACAGCCGGTGGGTTTTGAGTGGCCCAAAAATTGTTTTACCCCGCAATCAGACTGGACATCCCCCGTTCACTACGGAAGTAATATCGATACGCCCCCTTACTACGATGCGATGCATCACTCGATCTATTTTTCCGTTTCTCCTGGGTGTCCTCACGACTGTCTTTTTTGTCAGTTCGAGTCCCCCCGAGAAGGAAAAGATCCCGCTCAAGTCGTGGCAGAAATGAAAGAAGAAGCCCGCTATGTGATTGACCGAACCGATCCAATAAATCTTGAGAACGTGGATTCAAACGCCATGACCATGGAACGAAAAAGAAGAATGGACACGGTGCTACGGGCTTTTCCCCAGGAGGAGAGGGGGAGAGTTACCGTGTTCGAAGATATTTACGCTCTCCAAACACCAAAAGGGGTCAAAGCCGCTTTTGAATTTGCACAAAAACATCAAAATCTCAGAATTTCCTGGGGAAGAGATGTTGTTCGTGCAGAGCGAGACAATGATTTTATTGGAAGTCGTGAAAAAGGCATAATGCTGACCCAAGAGCAGATGGATCGTATGGGAGAGGGGCTAAAAGAGCTGGCTATAATGATCAAAGAAGCCGATCTGAAGATCCACCAAGCGGTGAGTTATATATGGGCTCCAACTTCGTCCTTAGATGTGCTGTGTGCCAAATTAGAAGAAGGAGAATTCTTCAGAAGGATTGATCCAGAAAAGATTGATATCAGTCATCAGCCGTTGGTCCCAAAACCTGGAGAAAACATAGCTCAGGAGTACAAAGATCATTTTATTCCCCGAGACGAAAAAGCCCGAATATTGGTCGAAAATGGGTATGAAAGGAATGTTTCCTCTTGGGGAGCCGGATTTGAGAATAGTCGATACCTAGATTTTTATCATTTGTTAGGTGCTTTGGGGGTGGGGGGAGGATTCGAAATACTTTTCTTTCGAGTGTTAGAAGGAGAAGAGCAGCTTTATACAATGTATCCTGATGATGACATCCTACACCACTACCTAAAAGAATTAGAGGTCTCACAGACCAATGGAGAGAGTATTGAAAGAGCCATGGCGGCGGTGATAACCTGTACCATCATGTATTTAGCTGATCTTTCAGAACATCCCGATTTTGGAAGAGTCAAAGCCAAAGAAGGGTATCAAGGAACAAGAAAGTATTTGGAGGCAATCCTAGCTCGAGAAAAATATCTGATAGAGCAATCAAATCAATATGTGCCGCGCGCCGGCTACGTCGAATTCCTCGGAAATGTAGTGGCCCTGTTCCAAAGAGCAGAGACGGGGATCACAGAAAGTGGACGCGAGGGGGTGACCAGGGCTTTAACGGGGGAATAGATTAATGCCGAAAACATGCCCGAATCAGATCCCTTTTATCAACGTCAAGAAGCTTCTCCAGAGCAAGTTAATCGGTGCCATCAATTTGCCAGTGAGGTCTGGAGGTTTTTGATCAGACAGTATGAAATAGAGGATCCCCAAAATATTCGAATATCACACTTTTATGACCCTCATGAAGTCCAGAAATACAGAAGAGTATGAACGAATAAAAAGAAAGATGTACTTTGGAACCGACGTTGAAAGATATCATTTAATCCTCGTGCAAATTCCAGAAATAGCCCGCAATAATCAAATAACACTGCCGCCTTTAATCGATCAAAATGACCCCCTCGAAAAAAGACGCCTACGACAAATATTAGACCACGTAAAAACTCAAAACACCGGATCATTGCCTCATTATTGATGTTGGCTCTGATTTTGATCGATTAGCCCCAGCGTCTCAGAGAGTCCCAGCATAACATTGGCATTCTGTATCACCGCGCCCGCCGAGCCCTTGCCCAGGTTGTCGAGAATCGAAATTACCTGCGTCCCCATTTCATGTGTCACGACAGAGAGAGAAACTTGATTGGTTCCGTTGTGGGCCGTCATATCTACTTTTGCCGTAGGGGAATCCGTCACCTGAACAAAAGGTTCTTCTGCATAAACGGAGTAAGCCGAAAGAACGTCGTCAGTCGGGACTTCTGGCAGCCAGGTCGAACACAAGATTCCTTGGGATTCCGGAATCACCACCGGTTGAAAAAATGGTTTAATTCCCGAGTGGGCTTCGACTTCTGGAAGATGTTTGTGATGGAGGCCTACACTGTAGGCCCAAGGGGCTCCTTGGTCCGACTCAAACTGAGCTATCATGGCTTTTCCGCCCCCCGAATACCCCGTAACACTATGACAGGCAACATTGGAAAGCCCCCACGTTTTCAGGGGCGCCAGAGTGAGATTCATCGCCGTGGCATGACAGCCAGGATTAGCCACTTTTGGTGTAGAAAGAAGCGAGGTTCTTTGTCCCGGCAGTTCTGGAAGTCCGTACCCCCATTCCTTGTTCACTCTGTGAGCTGTAGAGCAATCAATGATTTTAACGTCTGAGTTTTGGGGCTCGATAAGCTTCATGATGTTTTGGGCGATTTCATCTGCTACACACAGCACCACCAACTCCGCCGAGTCCAGAACTTTTAAGATCGCTGATTGGTACGCTTGTTCATTGGCAGACAAAAGACTCCAGCTTTCAACTCCCGGATCATACCAAGACTCAGAAAACACCGGATGAGCCTGTAGTTTTTCCTCAAGCGTTACCCCCACCGACCCCGACTGACCGATAACCGATATTTTGGATTTCATGATATTCAATAATTAAAAAACAGCCCCCCAAAGGAGCGATTTCAGAAAAAAACGCTCACGTTTTTCGAGCGGAAAAGAATGAAACACAAAAAATCCCGCTCGGTTAGAAGCGGCGGCGACGCAGAAGTGGTGCGAAGAAGGATTTCATCGTATGAATACTAGAGAAGAAAGTGAAAAGAATCAAAATACAGCAGCGGTTAATGTGACTCAGGGTTTGGAGAGAAAGATATTGAATTCTGAATTGTCTTATTTGAAAAACAAAAGAATCCCACTCACCACAATTATTACGGCTACCACCTTTCTGAAGACTGTTTCATTTACCTTAAAGTGCCAGTCATGAGCCAAGAGAAGGCAGGCCAACAAAAGAGGGGCCGACACATACATCATTTCATATATTTCTGGCGTGAATTCCTGGTTCCAGAGGTACCCTCCGAAACGCACTACATTGAGCGACAAAAAAAAGGCCAAAGCGTGGTTTCGTACGGTGGTTTTGTCTTCAAAGGTGTTGAGCAAACGGGTCATAACAATCGGGCCACTAATTCCAAAAATCGTTTGGCTTACACCGGCCATTGTGTCCAGCATTCGGCGGACGAAATGGTTTGTTTTGAGCTGGGGAGAAAAGATCATGTAGATTCCAGCCAGAGTGATAAGGGTTGCCAGGAGGTTTTGAAAGAGGTCTGAAGAAATATGAGAAAAGAGATAAAGCCCCAAGAGCGCCCCCAAAAAAGCAAAAGCCAACATACTCAGAAAAGTCCGAAACTGGAGGCTCTTGGGGGAAAGAATAAGGGCTACCAGAGCCGTCAGTATTTGGGGAAGAAGGGAATAGATCACCAACGTTTTAACATCATAGAACAAACTAAGAATGGGGATCATAAGGATCGTTCCGGCCAGTCCAAAGATAACCTCAAAACTATAGGCAACACAGCAAACGAGAGTGAGGGCAACAAGAGGGGGCATGTTTTATGTTTTTTGCAGAACAAGCTCATAGAAGTGATGGCGGTGAACAAAGGGGGCTGGATCGACCCGTTCCTTGTATTCACTCGATACAATCTGGGCCCCATGCGAAGACAAGAGGCGCTTCAGCTCTTCCAGGGGAAACTGATGTACGATCGTGTCCTCGTCCAAGTCTGATATTTTAGTATCAAAACTCACCACCGCCAATCCACCAGGTTTGAGAACTCGAATCACTTCCGGGATACTTTTGGTTATATCAGTGAAGAAAAAGGTATTGATAGAAAAGCAAATATCAAGCGTCTCATCTTCATGAGGAAGCGCTTCGGCACTCCCTTCCAAAAAAGAGAGATGGGGGAATCTTCTTTTGGCATCAGCTATGAATTCGGGATTAAAATCCAGTCCTTCTACCTCAAATCCAATTTCAGAAAAAACATTCGTTTCTATCCCATGAGCACAGCCAATATCTAGGAGTTTTAGTTCTTTGGGCGAAGTATCTGGCAAGAAAGAACGAAAACGCTGATAGTAATGAAGCGCCGGAGACTCTCGATCCAGCCAGTGAATGCTTTCTATCATACGCCCTTTGTAGTCATCATTCATTCGAATTACGGTATCCCTATTTTCTGTTTCATTCGAAAATAAGGCCTGCAGATCGGGGTTTTCAAGGAGGGATTCTTTTGGTCCCTGGGCCTGAATTTGCCCCTCTTTCATAAGTAAAATATGAGAAGTCGAAGGAATAATTTCCTCTTGATGATGCGTTACGTAGAGAAGACGCACTCCGGTGGCAGAGAGTTTTTCCAGAAACTGTAACAACTCATTTCGAGATCTAATGTCTAGGCCATCGCAGGGCTCATCCAAAACCAATACTTTCGGATCATTTACCATCGCCCGAGCCAAAAAAACGCACCGCCTTTGACCATAAGACAATTGATTCAATTCGCGGTCTTTGAGATCGTCTATTTCAAAAAACTGAAGCCATTTTTGAGCCTGGAGCTTTTGTTGGGGAGTGATCTCGCGCCTCCACAATCCAATGCTCGAAAAGAATCCAGAATAAACAGCGTCCTTGAGAGAAGTATTGGTATCATAGCCCGCCTGGAAATCTGCCGAAACATACCCTATTTGATCTTTTGTTTCCCAGATGCTCACTCGATCAGACTCATTGTCAAATCGTCGGATATGTCCTCCCAACGCCGGCCGCAAATCTCCAAACAACAGTCGCAAAAAGGTGGATTTTCCCGAACCATTCTCACCCAAAATAACCCAGTTTTCGTTCTCATTCATCGTCCAATTAATGTTGTGCAAAATTTTTATTCCATCGAGGTAGACATCCGCTCCACGAACCTCAAATACAAATCCCTTTAAATGTTCAGGGGCCACGATTCTGGAGACTTCTTTTTGTACGGGCTGAATCTCTTCTTGGAGAGGGATTCCCAGGGTGCAGGCCAAATTTTCTTCGGTGAGCACCGTTTTGCGATCCCCCTGTTCCAGGATAGTTCCCTCTTTCAGAAGCACTACATGAGATATTTCAGGGATGATTTCTTCGCTTCTGTGGGTGGTATAAAGAAGCTGTGTTCCGTTTTGGGTAATTTTTTGCATAAATTCCAGCAACTGGTACCTCGATCGAGTGTCTAAACCATTACAAAATTCATCCAAAATCAGTATTTCAGGTTGCATGGTCAGGGCTCGAGCGATAAGGGCCTTTCTCGCTTGTCCCTGTGAAATTTCCAGCATTCTCTGATTTCTAAGATCTTGAATTCCAAGGGTTTCAACCACTTCTTCGAGTGTTTGTTCTTGAGACTGGCTTAAGGGCTGATAAGCCCAAGCCGTATTTGAAAACCCAGATCGAATGACCTCATCTACTTCAATATTCCAGCCCTTTTCTCTGTAAGCCCCCTGATGTTCTGCCGAAACAAGTCCTATTCGTTCGGTGACGTTGGTCAGATGGGTTTGAGGGACTTTTTCAAAGTGATAAGTCCTGGTTCCACTGCTTTTTGGGCAGGGCCAAATATCGCCTCGAATGAGTTTGAGGATGGTGGATTTTCCAGAGCCATTAGCCCCGACAAAAACCCAGTTTTCGCCTTTGTTTAGTTCCCAGGTTATATCAGCTAAGACCGGTTGTCCCCCGAGTGAAACGTCTACCTGGTCGAGCTTAATAAGGCCTGAGGGCATCATATTTTCTATACCGTTATCTGAATTTTCCATAATAAAAATAACTAAAGAAATCGAGGAATTTCGTGAATCAAGTCTCTTTTTTTGTAGATCACTTGCCCGCCCTTTCGAGCAAAATCTAAATGGTTGTTTCTTCTTTCGAACTGACAACTTTTAAAGCACTTTGCTTCTTTTCCCATGGCCTGAATGAGCTGAAATCTTTTTGAGGACTTCAAGATATCCGCGAGGGGCATTTGTCTCAGACTTGGGACATCGTATCCTTCTTTTTGGAAGTCAATGTGCGTACAAGGAACCACATCTCCATTGGGACGAACAACGACGAAGAAATAGGCCATAGGGCATTCGTCGTATTCAACTTTATGATTTCGATCACAGATATCGAATCGCTCCATGTGAAAAGGAAAAACATCAAAAGAGTCATCTTTGAGGCTCATGACCGATTCTATTTGGGATTTTGCTTCTCGAACCACCTCACGATCCAGCTCTGCTTCTTCAAATCCAGGAAGAGCGGCTTTGTAGCCAACAAAGTTAAATCCCATGTCTTTCGTAAGGTGGGCAAACTCAGCAACTTCGCTGAAATTGTCTGGGGTGATAACGAAATTTAATCCTAATACACAGGCGCTCTCGTTTCGTTCTTTGGCCGCTATGAGATCCTCCATTCGTTTCATGACTCGCGAAAAGCCATTACTTGTGGCGTGAATCTTGTCGAAGGATTCATCACTGGCTCCATCGATCGAAACTCGCATCCAAGTACACCCATTGACAAGCTTGTCCACGTTGTTGGGGCGAATAAGATCTCCGTCTGTAACCAGACCGGCCTGGATGTCTCGTTCTTTGAGCATGAGTGTAAAATCAGGAGTCGTCTGATTCATAAGAGGTTCTCCTCCTCCTGAGATATTCACCGATTGAATCCCTACCGAGGCCAATTCATCAGCCAGCCAACGAGCATCCTCGAGAGATTGCATGAGCTCATTGTCTTCGCGCCGCAAAGAGTCGGGGCCGAAGACTTTTTTTGTGTTACAGAAATCACAATCTCTGTTGCAGGCCATGGTGGGATGCACTTCGGCATTAATGGGAACAATGTCTTCGACTTTTCCCGCTACAAAATTTGCCAGCGCTTCCTCATGGAGGGGATGAAATATCTTCTCCGGGCTGATAATTGCTTCCGGAGAAGCGCTTTTTCCGATACCAGAATCATTAGATTCCATTTTATGGTTATTAAAAAATAAAGAGCTTAAATTTCGGGCCCTTTATCGAATTTCTTATTGCTGGCGTCAACGACGTAGTGTCGTCGAGTATCGTTGACGACCGGGAAAGTGCTTTGTGTTAGTAAAAAAAAGAGGTCGGAGGTGGTAGGCGGTGGTATGTGTCGACGATATTTGATGACAGTCAGAGTAGATGGTTTTGGGGGCTCATTGAGGAAAGAAGTGAGACCATTTTGAAAAGGGGAGATGTTTTAAAGATTTGACAAGTAATAAGAGAACAAATAAAGTGATCACGATGATTTCGATCACCCTTCAATTTGCCGAATTTAATGTGGCTTCAGGGATTACCCTGAAGGCGCTGTGAGTAGGTGAAGTTTTGGAAAATTGATCAATCTACCCCAGCGAAATAACCGCTGGATTTTTTTTATTTTAAAATGGCTCATTCTTCTCATCTCGATATCTGGAAATTCTACGCGTACAGCTTTTTGAGCAGCTGTCTGTTTTTTCTGCCTATTGATGTTCTTTTCTTTCAGGAAAGAGGGCTGAGTGTGACCGAGATATTTTGGATTGGAGCGATTTATTCCTTTTCAGTGGTGTTGCTCGAGGTTCCCACTGGGGCTATTGCCGACTATGTGGGACGCAAAAAAAGCCTGATTCTTGGAGTTGGAGCCTGGGTTATCGCTTATGTATTGTTTTATTATGGATGGGGGTTTTATCCTCTGGTGTGCGCTTATATAGTCTGGGCCGTAGGGGCGGCCCTTACCTCTGGGGCTGACACAGCTTTGCTCTATGACATCCTCTATAAATCCAAAAAACACGAGACGTTTTCCCACTACCAAGGCGTGGCCAGAATGCTCCGACTTTTGGGACTTTCTTCCTCCGCTCTTATTGGCGGGTATATGGCCTCTTTTGGGCTGGTATGGCCCTTTGTGTGGACCATTGTTCCCTGTTTGGGGTGTCTCTACATATTGGGGTCGGTGACCCACGAAGAAAAACAGAAAAGCCACACAACGAGCTATCTAGAAATCGTTAGGGACTCGGTTCAGATAATCAAAAACAACGCCTGGATACAATGGTGTTTTTGCTACGCGGCTCTTTTTGCCCTGAGCTTTCATATTTCCCGCCCCTATATGCAGATCTATCTCGAGGAAAACGGAGTCGATATAAAATACTTTGGTCTGGCCACAGCTATCACGTTCCTAATGAGCGCCCTGAGCTCCAAATACGCCCATAGTTTTGAAAAGCAATGGGGCAGAAGTCTTTTTGTAGCGCTTCCTCTTGGACTCCTACTGGTGGTTGTGCCGTTGACGGTTATTCAGTCGGCCTGGGGGATTATAAGCTTTGGAGGAATCGCATTTTTGGGCGCGATCATGTCGATTATCATCGATCACGAAATCCTCAAATCATCGGCCAAGGATCGGCACGCCACCATTCTTTCTTTTCAAAACCTTCTAGAGCGCCTCAGTGTCGCCGCAATATTTCCTCTTTTTGGGCTCTACCTCCAAAAACAAGGAAGTGTTTCCACCCTCGAAATGTCGAGTCTTGTATTGGGGGGAGGGTTTGTAATGCTCTTGTGGTGGTACAAATTACTGGCAAAAGAGGGACCAAAACCCATGTGATTTTCCTTTAACAATGACCTATCAAAAAAAACTTCTTCGGAACATCAAACTGTTTTACATAAACAGTGTGTTTAATGGTATTACCGCTATCCTCGCCCCCATAGTCGTGATTTTTCAGCTCAAAGAGCTAGATTTATCACTCGCTCAGGTCATGATTGGCGAAGCGATTTTTGCCGCTTCGGCTCTAGCGCTCGAAATTCCAAGCGGCGTTTTTGCCGATCGTTTTGGGCGAAAAAAGTGCCTTCTGGTAGCGGAGTTATCCGTTTCTATTAGTTTTTTTATTCTGGCATTCGCCACGAGTTTTTGGCATGTTTTAGTGACTCAAGTCCTCATTGGAGCGGGGATGGCCTTTTCGTCCGGAGCAAAATCAGCCCTGATATTTGATTCTCTCAAAGAACTAAAAAGAGAGAAAGAACACAGGGGGATTATGGCCAAGCTCAATACGGTTCAATTTTCAGTCGCCGTTTTTAGTAATCTCATTAGTGGATTTGTAGCCGTTGCCTGGGGACTTTACTTCCCCATTTTATTGGCTGGAATTTCTGCCGGGTGCTCGCTCTTTAATCTTATCTGGATCCAAGAAGCCACCGCCCACTTCAAAAAACGGTCAAAAACTCTATTACAGCACACCTGGAAGTCGGTAAAATACATTTTTGCGCATCCTTTAGTCAGGTATACCATTGTATTCAGCATGATCTTAGGCGTTGGGATGAAACTGAGTTTTCACACACTCAATCCTTATTGGGACGCAATGGAAGTTCCGATTGTATTATTTGGAATAGCCCTGGCGGCTCATAATGCTATTGCGGCTCTTTTTAGTCACTACACTCATCGAATTATGGAGAGGATGGGGGACACCATAACCCTATTACTCTGTCTCGTTATCGTTTGTGGAACATTTGGCGTAATGGCAGGGATCAATGTGGGTGTTATGGGGGCCGTAATGTTGCCGGCATTGTTCCAGATTTCCAGAGCCCTTTTTCCCATTGCGACCGACGACATGATAAACCAGGTAACCGAGAGCCACCACAGAGCGACGGTCTTGAGTATGAAGAGCTTTCTTATGCAGGGGACACAAATGCTATTATTACCCGTGTTTGGGTATTTTTCAGACAGTATAAGTCTCTTTACGGCCTTTGCGTGGACGGGGGTAATTATCTTCTTTGTAGGAGGGATAGCCCTGTTTCACCTAAGAAATGTTTCTCATAAAACAGTATCATGAAAAAAGAAATGATTCGAAAACTCACCCCCACCGACAAAGAACTCATCCTTGATTATGGGTATAAACACGAAAGAGAGAACGTTTTTGTAATCGGCTCTTTTGCCCAGTATGAAGACACGTTCGCTCAAAACCAATACTGGGGATATTTTGAAGGCGAAAAGTGCAAAGGGATTGCCTACTATGCCACGCGCTGGAAAGATCTGGTCGTTCATGCCGAAAGCCCAGCAATCATTCCCCAGTTTGCCGAGGCCGCACTCCAGGCCGGGGTCGAGATCGGATGTACGGCTTCTTTTTCTCGGTTCGCCAATCCCTTGGTGGACTATCTCAAAACCAAGAGATTTCAGGTAACCAAACACAGTCCTGAAACCGTCTACCTTCTTGAAAAAGCTTACTTCGTATCCAGCGCCACGGGGCAAGAATCTATTGCCACAAAAGCCGATATTGATGAATTGGTAGAGCTCCTGACCGGAAAAAAGCCAGATGAAATAACCAATCTAGATCGTTCGCGAGTCAAGCCCAATCAAGAGTTTATTCTTAGGAGAGAAGAAGAAATCGTTTCCAAAGCCAATATTCACGGAAGCACCAAGAACTATTTTCAGGTTGGAGGGGTCGTAACAAAAGAAGCCTATCGCCGAAAAGGATATGCCCGCCGAGTCGTTTCGTTTTTGTGTCAGCACTATTTCGATCAGGGGAAAAAATACGGCCTTTTGTTTACCGGAAACGAAAACCAAGCCGCACAAAGACTCTATGAATCAATTGGATTCAGGCCGGTAGATACGTTTGTTATTGCGGAATTTGAATCTTGAAATTCTACCTATTGTGTAGATTTGTGCGCTCGGTTAACCGCTTCATGACGACCGTGAACACCTTCGATTAATAGTTCTACTACCGCATCATTGAACAATCGATAAGTTTTTGACCAATCAGGGTGCTGTACTCCTGGGCGTGAATTGAGCTCTACCAATTTGAATCCTTTTGGAGAGTTCATAAAGTCAGCGGCATAAATAATCGGACAGAACTGATCAACTACCGTATTAATATCTGAGACCAGTTTTATTACTTCTTTCGGGACTTCTTCTAGATCAATAGAAGTTCCACTTCCTCCCTGAGATATATTCGCCAAATAACTCCCTTTTTTTGGTTCTCTAACAAATGAATTTATTGGCACTCCTCCTATAACCGTGATGCGAAGATCGTGAAGTCCAGAGGATAACCCAGGAAGACCAACACTACTATCAATAAACTCTTGAATAATAATATCCGTCCAGTCCTGATACAGGTCTTTTTGAACGTCTTTTGCGGGAATGATATATATTCCTCGGCCTTCTGTTTCAAAGTTTTTTTTGAGTACCACCAAGTCATTAGGATCCAAATTCCAGATCTGCAACTCATGATGACAGGCTTCAAAGGTATGAACATAACCGGTTTTGGGAGATATCTCGGGAAACAGCTCAAAAGTTTTGAACTTATCGACGCAGATATCATCAAACTGAGGTTTGTTAATCGTAATACAATCGTAGATGTTCGGAATCGTATTCTTATCATCTCGATTAAAAATCAAGTCCACCTTTATTTCTCCTTCTGAAGCAATCAGTTCATCCCCTTTCAAACGCCATCCCATTTTGAATCGTCCATTTCCTAGGTAGCTTTCTCCTCGAACGATATAAACCTCAATATTTTCCTTTTCAATATCGCTAATAATTTTTTGGTAGGTCTCAAAATATTCTTTCTTGTGAAAAGGGTATCCCATAGGTTCCGGGTCGGAGAAGTAGATGGCAATAGTTTTTTGGGGACTCATGATTCTAAGGATTTATTGTTAAAAGAAATTCCACACAATTGTAGCATATGAAAAAATGTTCTCCACAATATTGACAGAAAGAGTAAAGAAAATATCGATAGATGCCGTAAAAGCACTAGGGGGCTCTTTTGGAGGCGTTGATGTATTGCCAAAGGGAGACGGATATGTAGTAACTGAAGCCAATTTTCCTTGTAATTTTGCTCGAGCACAGATGTATAAAGGAACGGATTTCTCAGGAATGATGCTGGACTCTTTAATCAGTAAAATGAAGAAATCGAGTGCTGAGTAGTGTTATTGCTTGGTATACAAATAAGACCTCAGTACTTCAGGCTTTTCTTAACTCGATTTTTATGCCACGTGTTTCTCAGCCTAAGTAAGTCTTAACTTACCTGGCGGGCCACGTAAATCGCGATTTACGTGGCGGGACCGACGGGACTCGAACCCGCGACCTCCGCCGTGACAGGGCGGCGCTCTAAACCAACTGAGCTACGATCCCGCGTCGTTGGTGACTTCGTATATTTCGTTTCCACTACGCTTCGCTTCGTAAAAACTACACATACTTCGTAACCTCCTCCTTTTTCCAAAAATGCTAAATCAAATATCTCTCTCAATCATTTTTGGAGATTTTGTCGCTCAAGAAAATGAGTAACAGTGTCACTATGGTGTCTCAAAAGAGCCAACAGATTGTAGGAGAAAGCTCTGCCTCGTCAAACAATTTTCCAAAAAAACAAGCCACGAATAGAATTATGAGCCTCTCGGGAGGGAGAGGCCAGCATCAAGAAAAGTGGATCAATTTCAGTTCCATTACTCAGAAGAATTCGGGAAAGTTTAAACAAAAGCGGAGGTCTTATTTGGCGTATCCAGAGATTACCTATTCACTTTCCAACAATTCTTTAGCTTCTGCCAAAAATCCCTCGGTAAACTCATATTCCCCCTGCCCAGAGAAGTGCGTATATTTCCTTTTAAGAAGATCGTCTAGGCGTCTACGAGATGACTGTATTACGTTTTCAGGCTGGTTTTTATAAAAAAGAATATCCAAAAGATAACGCATATATTCAACAGATTTCATATGTGCCAAGTCTCCCATATCAGAGGCAACTCCTGGAGCGGTTTCAGGTTTGAAAATCTGATATTTTTCCCATTTTAATGATGCTCTATGTTTGAGAGTGGGAATCCCAATAGCACGAAGAAAGGGGAGGCGCTCATTTATGGTCCCAAGCGTTCTACAAAAAATTCTTCGAGCGGCCGCCCTGGAAGCGGCTACTGAATCAGATTGTTCAGCTATTGTTACGGATTCTCGAAGGGCCTGTATATTGGTCTTGCCGTGATGATCAAGAGCCAGGATTTTATCAATTTGTGAAGTATTCAAAGATTCTTCTGGAATATCCTGATCTAATTGAACTTGTAATCCCTCCAGGGCCAGAAAGATCTCCACCGTATTTTGTATAGAAATAGCTCGACACCGTTTGCCAGTATCTAATTGTCTGGTTAGTCGTCTTTGAAGGTAGGAGGCGGAATTATCTTGGGAAGGGCAACCCACTTTATTTAAGGCCTTTTCATAAGCGGCAGCAATTTTTTGAAGTTCTTCTTCCGGAAAAAAATCTAAGAGGTCGAAAGGGGAAATCCCTTTTAGATCAGGCCAGTGTCCATGCAAAGTAGCCGCATAAAATTTTTCGGGTGAATAATTACTACCCCATATAATCTGCTCAGCGACCTCTCGAGTGTCTTCCATTGCTGAAAAAAAATTCTCTCTTGCGTAGTTGTACGCCCAATAATACTCATGAACTAAGGACTGAATTGGAGATTCATTTTTACACATTCGGCTCGGACAGACTCCTTCAAGACCATAGTAAGTATAGCCTGAAGAGCCTCGGGCAAAGGGGCCAATTTCTTCCAGACTCTCCACCGTAGCTTCAAGGAAGGCACGAAAACTGGCCTCTCTATCAGGAGAAAGAATTTGCTCGATAATTTCTAGCGGAGCAGGGAGTTCGGGGGAGGCAGGATCATGGATGTGTGCATCTAGAGCAGATTCTGGCATTTTGAATGGTTATTATCATTGATTTAATAAAAATACAAAAAAAGTCAACAATAAAGTGAGTCTTGAGTCTTTTGGGGCGAGATCTACGCCGTTAATCGATTTCAAAAATAAGCCACGAATAGAATTATGAGCCTCGGGAGGGAGGTTGCCCCCCCGAGAGCCCAAAACTTCACGTTTTCTCGGACTGAGCCAGGAAAGGAGTGTTTAAAAAGTTGATCTCTTCTTCCACTTCCTCCGGACGCCAGACCTCTTTTTTGGAGCGTTTCTTCAGACCGCCCTGAAAGAGTCGATAGATCACCAGCATCTCCTTTTTCGCATCATACGCCACTTCAATCCAGATCGACTGCATGTCTTTTTCTGTGGGATGAGCATTGAAAAATTCCCGTCCAAAAGGTGAATTTGGCATATAAGTGGGAACAAACTTCAATCGTTGGAGGGTCTGAGCCATGCTCAGCTGGTCCACATCTATCTGACAGACCATCAATTGCTGGTCGCCTCGGAAGAGGGTCAGATACCTCAATGCTGGAGAAGGGGTAAGTGGAGCAAAGCTGAAACCCAGATCCCCCACCAGAAAGGTGGGCCTGAGAGCACCAATTGGGATTTCAACAGGCGGAGTCAGAACATGTTCATGAAGATAACGAACCGCCCCTTCCTCAAGCGCCTCCGCCAGCCCCTCAAGGCCAACAAAGCTACGGTATTCAGCGGCTTTTTTCTGATGGTTTTGCGCCCATTCACACCGCTCTTTGGCGTTTTCATGCCATTTGACCACCCGCACATAAGACTTCATCCACTCGGTGACCGTGACCACTTGCTGGCCCTGGTGATCAATCGGATGGCCCGCGCCCCAATCAACATGGCGTTCATGCCACCGATCCACTGGGAAATCAGGCGGCAAGAAGGCACGTACCTGCTCATAGGGGAAATGTTTTGGATGAAGCCCTTGCTTGAAGCGCTTGATCCAGGTTTCCAGAACCTCCAGTTTTTGCTTCTTGCCCAAGGCCTTCTTCAGCTCTTTGTGGGCCATTTGGGCAAAGGCCGTTCCTTGTTTCAGGGTTTGCAATGCCAAGCGGCGTTGAGCGGCCAAAAACTTTTTCTTCTTTTGCCCTTCTCCAAGAGCCTTGAGATAAGCCTCGCCAAAGTCGATGTGAAGTTTTCTGCGCAAGACCACTTCACTGATTTTCAAAAGCCCACCATCGGTGGGATGATCACTTGCTATAAAGATCACGATATACTCCTCCTTCAGAATGAACCGATTACCCGTAATTATATAATTCTATTCGTCGCCATAAAAGATCTGCCGCAGCAGATCAGACTTACAGCGTCTCTCTGCTACGAAACTAAGGCCAAAATAAATATATTTCACACCCAAGTCAATGGGTGGGAAAACGTAATAAGAAAGCAACGAATAGATTTTGGGCACCGGGAAGAAAGACTCCCGGTGCCCAAAGCGCTAGGGGCGCACAAATAAGGGGCGATCTTCCGGGCGCCAGACCTCAGATTTGGTCCGCTTTTTGACCCCGCCCTGAAAAACGTGAGAGAGGATCAGCACTCGGCGTGATGGATCGTATTCAGCCACAATCCAAAAAGCCTGAAGGTCCTTTTCGGTGGGATGGATGTTTACAAAGGGATTAGGACTCATCAAGTCGGCTGAGAAAGGCCAAAGAGGCCGTAACACCGGCACGGGATTCGGCTTATTCAGCGATATGCCTGAAGTCATAATAGGCCGATCCCCCTGAAACAGGACCAATCCATCAGAGTGAAAAACACCTCCGGTCCCCGAGGGGGAATCTAAACGAAGCCCAAGATCCCCAATTACAGAGGTGGGGTGTGGATGGTCAAGAGGGATTTCAACGGTGGGAGTGATCGCATGATGATGCAGGTATCTCACCGCTCCAGTATCGAGAGCTCTAGCCAGAGGATAAAGCCCACGCCCATTCAGCTCAGCCGCCCAGGCCTGATTGGCCTGTGACCATTCATACCGCTCTTTGGCATCCTTATGCCACTTATAAACGGTCACATAAGATTTCATCCAGTCAAAAACTTCTCTCGCCGCAAAGTACATGTCGGGCGGCTCAATTTCATCCAGGACTGTCTGGGGAACCGATTGGGTCTCCCAAGCCTCGCGCGATACTCGACCTTCCACAATATGGGCTACTTCATCAAAGGTGAGAACCGCAGGAGAGAGTCCATGTTTGAAGCGTTTGATCCAATTGTCCAGCTCTTCGATTTTCCACTTTTTCTTCTCAATGAGCTGCACGAATTCGTCATGAGCCATTTTGCCTATGCCCGAAGAAAAGAGCTGTAGTATCATCAGAGTTCGTTTGTGGTGATGATCAAAAAAGTCCTTGCGAGTCATACCTTCTGCCTGAGCTTCTTTGTAGAATTTGACAAAGAGCCCATGAAGCTTGGACGCCATACCAGCGTAGGGGAGTTCCATTAACCCCTTGTGTCGTGGGTGATGATGAGCCAAAAAATCCATTCTCTTATTCCTTCCATACCGCTTTGAGGAGTACCAAGATTCTATTCGTCGCTTTAAAAGATCTGCCGCAGCAGATCAAACTAAAGCGCTTATCTGCTACAAGACTAAAGTGAAAGTAGTGACATGTGACAATTGAGTCAAGTTTGGGGGGGATAGATAAGAAAAGAAATTAAGAATAAACGGCCAACCCAGAGGGCCAGCAGAGAAGAAGTAAACCGTAGCAGAGAGAAGTTTATTAACGAGGTTTGTTGAAATAGTTCGTGGTAATCTGCTTAAACCATTCCCATTGAGAGAGTATTATTTGGATTATTTCTTTTTCTTACACGTAAGGGGAATGTTTTCACGAAAAAGTCATCTCGCCTTAAAGTTTTACATTTTCTCTTTTTTCCCCTAAAAAAAGGAGGCTCTTTAGCACCTGATCAAACAGAAGATCGTATAAAATTGATTCTTCTTGATCGATACACGGAATAACCCCAAACCTAGAAAGGGTATAATATGGGAAAATCTAATCGACAGTGTGAAGAAGCGCTCAGAAGAGAGCAAGAATTGGTAGCGGATCTTCAAAACAAATTAGCCACTATGTCTCCCACAAAGCAGTGTATGAGATTTTTGCTGGAAATTGTGGCAGTGATGAGCACTTTTCCATTGTGGCTTTTGGCCTGGAGCTACAACATGCTCACGCTCCCTCTCATGCATTTGTTTTCGGGGATAACCTTTTTGTGGGCTGGATCTTTTCTTTTTCGATTCACTCGCAGAAGTCGCTGGAAAGGGTATCGCTGGATGGGACGATCCCTATTGGGACTCTTCTCCCTGGCAGGGATATGGAGTTTGTGGTTGTCCGTCCAGGGCTGGCAATGATCGGCCTACCGACCCCGTATCGAGCGGGGTCGGACATCTTAGTGAAACACTACCGTCCGGCCCGCCCACTCTATCACCTTATGTTCGGAAAACTTACCCACTGCATGCGCAAAAACACGTTTTTCGATATGGGCGCCTTCTTTTTTCATTTCTTCTATTGAAAACTGATGTCCGACCTCCCCCACATCCTGGGCAATAATCGGTCCTTGATCGAGCTCTTTGGTTACAAAATGAGCCGTCGCTCCCATTAGTTTTACCCCCCGTTCATACGCTTGTTCATAGGGATTGCCGCCAATGAAAGAGGGCAAAAAAGAGTGATGAATATTAATAATCGGGCAGGGGATACCGGACAAGAAGTCTTCGGAAAGTACCTTCATGTAGCGAGCCAAGATGACCAAATCGGGGTTCAGGTCCTGAATAATTTCCAACTGAGGCGTTTCGTGATCGGCGCTCGTCTGAGAATTCTTGGTAGGCGTAAAGAAAAAAGGAATATCCAGCCGCTCAATCACGGGTTCAATTGTTTTCGCATTACTGACCACCGCCAAAAGTTTCACATTGAGGCTTTCACTCAATTGGCGGGTCAATATTTCCAAGGGACAGGCCAACGTTTTGGAGCAAAACATGACTACTCGCAACTTCGTTCTTTTTTCAAAGAACTGATATTTCATATTCAGGCTCTGTCCCAGATTCTTAAACAAAACATCCCACTGTTGAGGGGTAGATTTTTGTTGGGGATCCTGTGTGCCTTCGATACGAATAAAAAATCGACCTCGCTCGGCGTGTTCTTCTAATCCCGTAATATTAACTCCCTGCAGCGCAAAAAACTGGGTGATTTGAGCCAGCAGGCCAACGCGGTCAGGGCAATGGGCGAGAAATATCATGGTTGAATTCTGAGGAGTATACTTATTTTAGAATAGACCTCGTTGCAGTCTATGAAAAGCGAAATGATACAAAAAAATCGGCCACGCGTTCACACACGTGGCCCAGGTCCTTTTTTGTCGATCTTCGTCATCAGCGGACAACCGTGGCCCAAAGAACGGAAAGGATAATTCCGCTTCCCACCCACAAAGATTGCGCAGAATCCACTGGGAGAGGCATCAAATAGGCGAAGAGAGAAACCGCCAAACCCCATCGAAGAGGTTTCCAAACGTGGAACCAACTTTTCTTTGGCGGAGCTATGGAAACAGGGGGCGGAGTAGAGACTCTTTTTAGAGGCCTTCGGGGGCGTACAACACATTTTTTAGGATCGAATTTCACCTGCATTTGTACCGGCTCATCCTTCCCCGTTCGATCCAGTATTGTGCCGCCACTAGCACACGGGGCGCGTGGGAACCCCATGACCGAGGCTAACACTTTTGCCGGTCCCCCTGGGAAGAGGTCGTACAGATACTTCGTATTGCCTTTCTCTTTCCCCAGCCTTTTTCCCACTTGTTTCGTAAGGATACGAATCATCGGAACACGTCCGTGTTCGTGGAAGTATTCAGCCACAAAATGTCCGATTTCCCAGTGAGCATCGGTCATTTCTTGATTGTGAAATGTGCTCGCAATGTAAGATCCCAATGCCTGACTCCAGTAGGGGAGGCCGGTATTACCATAAGGCTCGCCCACCAAAAATAATTCATCTTTCATGTAATGTGTTCGTCCTTCAAACACAAAGCTATCGGCCATCGTTTTATCCCTTCTCTGTTTTTGACAATTAGAAGAACTACTCAAAGCCCAACTAGTACCTCAGCACTACCCAGGCTACAAGCGAAAGACTAAATTATCACTCTTGTATTGGCAAATGAATGAAAAACGAAGAAGTGAATAGCTTTTGATAAAAATTTGCACTTATGCGCAGTAGCACTGTACAACTAGTTTTTTTTCTCATGAATTTTGTTGTTACCTACACCACTAAAAACCTTTCATCTGAATGCTGGTCCAGAAGAATCGATCAAGAACATCGAATTGTCTATCGAGTAAAAGGAAAAGATGTGGTTATTTTGTCCTGTCGATATCACTACTAAAAAAAACTACAAAAAATCACTACTCGTCTGTCTAATTTTATCGGGCCGCACATTGGCCACCTGTTCTCGAATTCCATCAGCCAGCTTTACTTTTGGCTCAAAACCCAGCACCTTTTGGATTTTCGAAATGTCCGCGTGCTGCCCCTTCACATATCCCTCTTTTACGGGATTGGGAATGTATTTGGGCTCAATTTTTCGCCCAAAAGCGTCTCCAATCGCCTCCAAAATTTCATTAAAACTGCAGCATTCACCAGTGCCAATGTTGAACACATCCGCCCCTAGTTTTTGGTCATGTTCCATCGCCAGAGTAAGCGCCTGAACCACATCCGCCACATTGGTAAAATCTCGAAACTGGTTTCCATCCCCATAAATCACCGGCGTTTTGTCACGCACGGCATCCCAGATAAACTGAGAAATAATATTTGCGTACTCACCTTTTGCCTCTTCATTGGGGCCATAAATAGACATGAACCGGAAACCAATGATATCCATTTCGGGATACACCTGGTTATAACACGCACTACAGTGTTCATAACAAAACTTCGTCACGGCGTAATGATTCAGAGGAGTCACGTTTTGAGTCTCGACCAACGGCATGGGGTTGTTCCCATACAAAGAAGAAGTCGACGCATACAAAAAGCGTTTCGCCCCCTGCTTTCGGGCATACTCAAGCGTACGCACAAAACTTTCCACTGAGTTGACGTATCCATCAGCAAAGCCGTCTTCCATAAACATCGGAGCCGACGAAGTCCCCGCAAAATGAAGCACGTATTCGAAGTTCCCTCCCGTAGCCTCTAAATCTTCCTTCTTGCACGCATCTCCGTGGACAAAGGTCACGCCCTCCCCTAGATTGTCCGGATCACCCAAAAAAAGATTGTCCAGCGCTACAATCTCGTATTTTTGCGACAGCGTATTACAAAAGTTGGAGCCAATAAAACCCGCCCCCCCCGTGACCAGAATTCGTTTTTTTTGAGTCATATTTCAGATATAGATGTATTCTGGGTGGCATTCTACTGGATAGAGAGACGAAAAAATAAAAAAATGAAATGTTCCAGAAAGCTTGGCGATCAGGAAGTAGGGGAAGTAGATCAATCATAAAGAGCCAAGTTGAAGGATCTTCGAAACTTTTTTCGACTCAAATATGACCTTTAAAAAAAGTTGACAAAGCACAAGAAAAGCATTAAATGAAAAAGTTCTTTGCCACTTCAACCTTCGACAAGGTCAGCTGCACTTTGTGTTGGGAAGAGCCTGATCAAAATCCAGCTCCTCCTTGTCGAATAATTATGTTCCGCACATTTTGGGAGACACATCATCATGATCACTCTGATTCGTATGCTCATTCTTAGCCTCTTCATTCCACAAGTAGTGGCCGCTGCCCCCCCTCAAACGCCTATAGAGAACTGCAAGGCCTACCAGAACCTGACCCCGAATTTCATGGAAGGGGCTTCCCCTAAAACGGGTGAGCTCATTCCATACTTCATGGAACAGGCTTGCGACATGCTGGTTAACCAAAAGGCATACAAAAAAATTCCCCAGGAGGTAGTGCCCTATGCAGCATTGGCGCTGGTGGCAGGATATAATCAAGAAACGATCAATATACTTCAACAGTGGGAAAACGCTCAAGACAATAGTGCGCTAGAAAAAAGTCGCCAAGAACAAACCGAGAGTCTGGAGGACTGTCGGAAAGCTCAGCAGCACATCATGCGGAAACTGCTTGAGGGGATATATCGTTAACACCAACAAGGAGGATGACCACGCGCCGGACCCCAGGTCCGGCGTGCTCCTTTGACAAACGCCAAAATATTTAGTAGAAAACGGACGATCTTTGCCAACTCGACCTTCGACAAGGTCAGCTGATATTTTGTGTCGAGAAGAACTCGATCAAAACCCAGCTCCTCCTTGTCGATGAACAGGAGGGAAACCCATACGCCATATCAACCATTACCTAGCTGTAAAACGAGAGGAATCGCCCATGAAAAAACCGCTGACTTACATTCCCGTCTTCCTGGCCGGACTTTTGATGCTTGGCCTGGTCGGCCCCCTCCACGCCGAACCGTCAACCCCCGCACCTCAAGTAGTGCAGGAGGCAGAAGTTCCCATCCCCGGATGGATCATGAAAACCGCCGTGTTGATGGCCAAGACGCAGATCATCTTTGAAAAAGGCTGGGACGCTGCCACGGACGCAGCCTGCTATAATCGGGCACTGAAATCGCTTCGGGGCGAAGTAGCTCGCCTGGAAGCGTGGATGAAGAAAGCGGCCGATCCGGATACCTACAAGCAACTGTATGGAGAAGGTGAAGCTGCTGCCACAGAAGCACTGGAGGATGGACGCATTGCCAGCTTGACCCACACCCAGCAGCTCTTGGCTGCAACGCGTAAAGCCATCATCGAGATTGAATCGAAACTGGCCGAACTCCTGCCTCAGGCCCTGCCCCCGGAAGACACTGCGCCGAAGGCCGAAAAGAATATCTGATCTGAGTCTGTTTCATTTCATCATGGAGGATCTTATCACGCGCCGGATAAACACGTCCGGCGCTCCCTTTTTGGTGTACAATATTACTCCTTGTTCTTTACTCACTACTCTCTACCCTAAAACTATGTCCAAAAAAAAATCCCCCCTCACCATATCGCTCACGTCCACACCCCAAAGGAGACGCAAAGACCTCATCCAGCTCTGGCAAAGAGGTGGCAAGCTTCATAAGCCGAAGAAGGGAAAAGGAGCCTACAGCCGAAAAGGTGTGAGTCAGGGGCTAAAAGATAAACATTAGCCAGTCTCATTTCGGCATATCTTTGGTTTTTCATATCAATCAACTTACTCCACAGGAGTCGTTGTAGTTTGGGAAGTATCCTCTTCTTCTGTCGTTTGGGCCGGAGTTTCTGCCGCCGGAGTGGTTTCGGTCGTCGATTCAGCTGGGGGCGAATCGGCAGGGGCGGCTTCTTCAGAGATAGAAGTGTCGGTGGAGGTTGAGGGGGAATTCGCTGGAGCTACTTCTTCGGCAGATGTTTCAGTCGTTGGGTCAGCCGGGGGTTTTGCCTCCGAAAGAGGGGGCGTTTCAGTCGTAGGCGTGGGGGAGGGCGTCTCAGCTGTGGTATCAGTAACAGGTTCTGTCACAGGAGTTGCTGGGGTTGTAGTTTCTTCTGCAGGGGGAGTTGAAGGGGCAGAGTCCGATGGGGAGGGGCTGGAGGTGGGTTCTTCTCCCTCAGCCGGAGAGGTTTGGGGTTTCGTTGTTTCGCTCGTAGCATCAGAATCAGGCTGAGTGGCCGTGGCTTCTTCTTCGGTTTTAAGGATTTCGGCCTTTTTTTGCGCTTCTTCAAGAGTACTAGCTTCCAATTTCATCTCATTCAAGCGTACCACCAAGACCTCAATGCTTTCCACTCCTCGAAAGATTTCCATCAGTTTCCACAAAAACTTTTCTTCGGTTTGTCCGCTCGCCAGATAATTAGTATCCGAAGTCAGGGACCAGGCATCAGGGTAGGTGCGTTTTAATGTGTGTGCAATTTTTTTACTCAAAAGAAATCGCTGATGCAGGTCCGTGTCTGAAAACTGTTCTTTGTCGTACAGCTGCGAGGCCTGCGTATAAAACTGCGCTCTCAGATCTAAAAATTTCGTATCCACCACTTCTTTCAGCAGCGCCTCAAGTTCGGTCTCAGGCTCAGGCTTGGGCGTCACCTCAGTAGGAGGTGTTTCCTCACCCACAGAAGGCCCTTCCGGCGCGTCATTGGTTTCAGCTTCTTTTGCGTCCTTGGCTTTTGGGGGAATCTCTGCGTTAACAGAAGCCTCCTCCCCTCTGATAGGAGAGACAGAGAGAGGTCTTTCACTTGAAAGCGTATCTACCGCTGGCACTGCCTTTACCTTCGCAATAATCTTTGGTGCAGCTACTGGCGCCTGCTCAGTAATAAAAGATTCTACAATCGTGGGAGAATCTTCTTTCGAGCTCAGAACCCTGGAGGGTTTCTCTGGGGTGGCAGAAAGTACCTGAGAAGCAATCTCCAAATCCTGAGAAGTGAGAATTTCAGGTGGTTCGTAGAGGGAAAAAGAGATGCTCTCAATACGATCGGCCTTCACAAAAAGCGGTTTCGGACGAAAATTCTGTGTCTGAGAGGTCTCAATAATCCCGGTGTCAGCCCCCGCATCCATCAATTTTTGGGCCAAATTAGAAGTAGAAGTCAGGTATAATTCTTTCGTCAAAATCAGCCAGATTCGATTTCGGTTCTGATCCAAGATCTTTACGTTGGCCCCAATCGCCATGTTGTTATTCGCCGAAACAATTTCATACGGCAGTTTGGATTCTTCTACCCCCGTTTCATACGCGATCATGGCGTTGATCTTTTGGATTTGTTCCGGATCCCCAATCAGTCGAGCCGGAATAGGTTTCGCACCGCCATACCCCGAAGGAATCTGAGGGAAAACATACAGGGCATAAACCCCCACCCAGGGAATTAAAACGCCCAAAGCCATCATCTCGATGAAAAAAAGACGCTTAGCTCGCTGAGCCTTTGTCAGTTTCTTTTTGGAAGGAGGGATAATCTGGCGGTACAAAAAGACTGATCCCAATATCGCCAGAACAATAAAGAAAGTCATGAAAGCAAAGACCCCTCCCACAAAGATGTATCTCAGCTGAATCAGTTCAAATTCAAATATCCCCAGCGCCCTTAGATACACATTAAAAATAATAGTCCCCATGATGTACATCAACATCACCAGGGCCGCAAAATGCCGCATGCCCTTTTCTTCGAGATACTTATCAAAACGACTAGCGGTAGATTTCTTTTTTGCCATGGGTTTTTATTCAAGACGGACTAATTATAGAGATGAATAACAACGGCGTCATCCCGAATGACAGACCTTTTTGAAACTCTCAACCATAAAATGAGGGATCCTCGAAATATTAAGAGCCTAAGAGCTAAAGAGGGAAATTATTTTTATCACCCATTAAGAATAAGAAGACCTTCAATATTTTTATAAATTAGACAGTTGGAAATAGGTTGAGGGATAAATAGGGATAGTGTAAAACAGGGGTTGTTAGCCTTGCAGCAAAAGGGTTTACATTTTTAGAAGTGTAATCTTGGTGTA
>CAYFJZ010000008.1:0-79411 GCA_964343715.1 uncultured Candidatus Peribacteria bacterium
TCATTCGGGATGACACAAATTTATATGCTTTTTTTTACCCAGGAAAAATCTCCTGAGGCATATCCTCCGCAGGGGTAGCCCTTTTTTTCGATCTGAAGGATTTTATTATCACAAAAAAAAGGAAAGCGGTTTTACACGCTTTCCGATGGAGGGCCACCGTATTTTTTGTGGTATTGTTTTTCCCCATAAGGTATTCCCACTTTGAAGTAGTAGAGTACAAAGATTAAGCCTGTTATGGGGACTACCCAGATGAAACTCCAGGCAATGAAACCAAAAACCAGGAGTTCCAGATACCCGATTTTGAACCCGAGCCACTGCCAAAAGAGGTTGGTGTTGGTGTAGCATTTTTGGTTGAAGAGGCATTTGCGCCAGCATCCGTGGAAGGCCCCAAAGGTGAATCCGATCCAGGTGGTTCCAAAGAGGAGGGCGAAGTTGCTAATGATAGCTTCGTAAACGTTCATACGCCCGCCTCTTTTTCTTGGTTATGGAAGAATATCTTTCTTCCGTGTAGAAGGCCCCAGATAATGGGAATCAGGGAGATCCATCCGTATGGATATTTAACACTGATGATTCCGACGATGACACAACCGACCACAGAGAAGGCAAAGAGTATTTTGGTCCCTAGATGATTGGCTTCTTGGCATTGATGATCCTGAAAGCAGTGGTAGAGATGACTGTAAAAGGCACTGATGGCAAAGGTGATGATTCCTGTACCAGCGATTTTTATTATTGGTACTTCCTCCATTATGAGTCTCCTTTGAAGATTGATTTTTCCAATTGAACGACCCAAAAAAGTAGGTGGTCGGTGTTTTTGTTTCCCTGCCAGATACCTCCAAAAAAGCTTCCGATTAGAAAAAGAGACCACAGTAATCTGCTTATGTCTGTGTCTATTCCTTGTGGGATAGGCACAATCCAGATGAATCCGATGAGTACTCCTTGTATACTCCCCAGTAAAACAAAGTGTTTGAGCTTGCTAAAAGCTCTCATCCAGAGGATTGATGTAACTCCACTTAGGAAATGGATCAGTATTGCAAAGACCCCAATCGAGAGGGTTAAAGTCGTCATGTGACGTACCTCCTTGAAGGTTTGTTGAAGTAAATACGGTGACCAGTAGTCCTTGGATCTACTGGGGTATGTGAAAGACCGGTGTGGTCCAAGGAACGATTATGGGTATAGGTGATAAGGAGGGAATGTCAAATATGTGTAAGGAGAGAACCATAAGAGATAATCACCTTTTGCTTTTGATTTTTTTGAGAGTGATCTTACAATCGGCTCTGAAGATAAAGCCAAAGTGGCGGAATTGGTAGACGCGCTGCGTTCAGGTCGTAGTGGGAGTAATCCCGTGAGAGTTCGAGTCTCTCCTTTGGCACCAGGTTGTTGGAGTTTTCAGGTTTTTTTGTCTTTCTTTTTGTTAAATACCGAAAGGCTTGGTTCTTTTAGTGATGTGTTTTTTTAGAGCCAGTCTGGTGATTTCTGGCTCTTGAGAATAGCTTTGGTATATTTCTTCTACTTGGGCAATTGGGGAAGAAGATGAGATTAAATAAATTAATAATCCTAGTGCGTTATAGGCTCCGTCAAGATTTGCTTGTATGAGATGATGGTGTTTGAGTGGATCTGTATACACTTCTTTTGGGGGGACAAAATCGAAATCACTCAGATGAAAATCTAGACCTCTTTGGGGGTCGAAAGTGAAGTTGTATAGATCTTCGGGAAGGGAGATTCCATTTTTAGATATTTGAATAACTTCTGAGAAAAAATTGTGGGTAAATGGTTCCAAATTTGGGATTTTTCTTATTTTTTGTGCACAAACTTCGTTTTGAGCTTGTGATGGATTGTTTGGATTGAATAGACCAGGGATGTAGGTAGAAATTGAATAATGAAGGTCACAAAATCGATGAAAAGGGAGGACTTTTTGACTGTAGGGTTTTAGGGTTAGATACCCTTGATGTGCTGCTTTGGCTGTGAACTCTGGAAGTTTGAATTCTTTTAGAACGCACTGAAAGGTTTTGTGCCTTACTTTTATTGAGGTGAGAAATGCTGTTGAAGCTCTTCCTTCACCAATTTTATGAGGATCGATTACTTCTACTGATGTAGAACTATCTTCTTCTAGGTCTTTAGAAAATGATAAGTGTCTATTGGTGAGATCAAACTTTCTCATTGTTTTACATTAGCCTGTTTTATGAATAAGTCAATTATTTTGTTTGTTGGAATTGTGTAAAATTCTTTTCGTTTCACTAACTCAAAACAAAATGAAAAATCTTTTTACGTTCTTGATGATAGGGGTGTTTTTTGCTTCTGTGACTTTTGCGGGCGCCGTGGAGGAAGAATTGCCGGCCATAGAAGGGGAAGAAGTGGGGATTCCTGTGCAGGGGAGTGAACTTGATCCATTGATGGAAGAAGATTTGGATGCCATGCCAGAAGACTACTTTGAACCGTTGCCTTATGGGGGACTGGAAGAAGAACGTTGGGATGACCATTATGCGTATCATCGAGTGATGGATATGAAGGCTTATGGATCACATGCCCATGGGAAAGAGGGAAAGCATTGGGGAGGTGAATGGAAAAATGGAGAAGAACCGCTGTGGCACAAAAAGAAACGATTGGGAAAAGATCGTTCTTGTTTTGGAACGAAGCTGCTTTATAAGACCGCTTTTGGAGCCTTGTTAGTGTTATTCTTTTTTGGATCGGCTTTTGCGATTCGTAAGGGATGGGAACTGGGAGGGAGGAAATAGTGAACAGTTAAGAACAAATAACAAAGAGTTATTTGAAGGACGCCCTTTGGCGTCCTTTTTTTAGAATGCATGTTTTGTTGGGGGGAGCGGAAAAATTACGTAAGACACGTAGCCAAGAATAGGGCCCCCGAGAAGACATGGAAAGATGTTTAATTGTCTTTTTTGGGGAAGAGGAGGACGTTACGTAGTATTTGGAGTGATTTTGGAGCTTAGCTGAAAAACTACGTAATATACGTAGTCAAGAGAGGGGCCCCCGAGAAGACATGGAAAGATGTTTAATTGTCTTTTTGGGGAAGAGGAGGACGTTACGTAGTATTTGGAGTGGTTTTGGAGCTTTGCGGAAAAACTACGTAATATACGTAGTCACGTCCGACGTGGTGCCACGGGAGGGAATCGAACCCTCACTCCTTGCGGAACACGATTTTGAGTCGTGCGCGTCTACCAATTCCGCCACCGTGGCGTGGAGGCGAATGGGATTTTAGGAGGGGGCGAGCGAAAAAGCAAACTTGTGCTGTTTTTTTTTGGGGAGAACGGTCGAGTTGAATTGAAATATTTGCTATAATTTGTGTGTAGAACTGGTGGGTCGGGTTTTGTTTTATACAAAATACTAACTCTCAACTCTTTACTCTCTACTCTCAACTCCTTTGCCTCATGTTTGGTACCAAAAAAAAACCTTCGGTTCGGATTCCTTCTTCAATTTTAAAAAAGGAGGCAGAGAAAGTGGCCAAGAAAATGATGGATCGAGAGAAGAAAAAAGAGAAAACGAAGCTCTTGCGAGAGAAAGCCAAGGCGAAGGCTCAGAATAAAGTGAAGAAACAGAAACAAACAGAAAAGGATTGGCAGAACTTTGCTGGAGATCATTTGCACCGAGAAATATATGGGGTGATCTGGATTTTGTTGGCGGTGATTGTGCTGGCGATTTTCTTTTCCCCGGCGGATGTTTCGGTGGAGGTTTCACGGGGTATTCAGTTTTTGTTTGGGCAGGGGAAATGGTTGGTTCCGCTTTTTGCTTTGGGATTTGGAGTCACGCTGCTTTCTCGACGAGATGTTCTTTTCCCTCCGATGAGGGTTTTTGGCGTGCTGCTCTTTTTTGTAGCACTTTTGGGGCTGGTTAATTTGTTGGTGCCCCTGAATGAGTCTTATGCGCTGGCGCATTTGTATGGCGGAGTGGTTGGTTTTACGGTGGGATTTTTTCCGCGTGAATTTTTGGGGGATATGGTGGCAGGGGTGCTGCTTTTTGGTGTCTTGTGGGTGGCCGCGGTGCTGGGGTTTGGTTTTCGAATTGCGGCTTTGTTTCGACCTTCGACGCGTCGAAAAAAATCCAAAGACCAAGAAGAAGTATTTGCTCCTGTGGCTAAAGGTAAAACTAGCGCCGAAGAGGAAATGGTTCAGGGGGGGAAATCTTTTGCCCAGGATGATCTAGAGATTATTGATTCGACGGGAACCAAAGAGGGAGAGAAGCCCAAAAAGAAGACGACGGTAAATCTGACGGCCAAAGACGAACTGACCGAAGCGATGCAGCGAGATTTGGGGGGCGTTTGGGAAGAACCAAGTTTAGATCTATTGAAAGACACGCATTCTACCATTGTGGTGAATGAAAAGGATCTGAGAAAAAAGGCCGAGACGATCAAGGAAAAACTCGACCAGTTTGGGATTGATGTGGAGATGAAATCAGTGCATGTGGGGCCCACGGTAACTCAGTTTACCCTCGAGCCAGCGGCGGGAGTGAAGCTGACCAAAATTACCGGGCTCAAGAGTGATCTAGCACTGGCCTTGGCGGCGTCTACGATTCGTATTGAAGCTCCGATTTCTGGAAAGAAATTGGTGGGGATTGAGATACCCAACGAAAAGCGAGCGATTGTGGGAATGCGTGAGATTATTGAGTCGGATGTGTGGGAAAAAGAAAAATCTTCACTGGCTTTGGGAGTGGGGCGAGATGTGGCAGGGAAACCCGTGGTGGTGGATCTGGCTCGCATGCCGCACTTGTTGATTGCGGGTAAAACCGGATCGGGGAAATCGGTGGCGATGAACGCTTTCTTGATTTCCTTGTTGTGGCAGAATTCGCCCGAAAACCTACGAATGATTTTGGTCGATCCCAAACGTGTGGAGTTGGCGATGTACGACAATCTGCCGCACTTGTTGACACCCGTGATTGTGGAACCAGAAAAATCGGTTTCGGCTCTGGCATGGGCAGTGGCAGAGATGAACCGGCGGTACAAAGATTTTTCAACGCACCGGTGTCGAAACATCGAAGAATTCAACAACAAATATCCCGACAAAAAAGAACCGTTTATCGTGATTGTGATTGATGAGCTGGCCGATCTGATGATGGTTGCGGGAAAAGATGTAGAAGCTGCGATTTGTCGTATTGCTCAGATGGCTCGTGCCGTGGGAATGCACTTGATGATTGCGACTCAGCGTCCATCGGTGGATGTGGTAACGGGGCTGATTAAGGCCAACTTGCCAGCGCGTATTGCGTTTAAGGTGTCTTCGGGAATAGATTCACGAACGATTATTGATGGAATCGGAGCTGAAGATCTATTGGGATTTGGAGACATGTTGTACCTGGATGGAAATACGGGGATGTTGTCGCGGTCTCAGGGGATTTATATTTCGAATGAAGAAGTAGAGCGGGTGACCAACCATATCAAGTTGCAGTACCCAGAGCAGATGATGAACGATGAGATTACCAAGCAATCCATTTCGGGAATGGCAAAAGGAGGGGTGTTGACGGCGGGGACCGATAAAGAAAATGTTCAGGATGAGGACTTGGATCCGATTTTTAAAGATGCGGTGAACGTTGTTATGGAAACTCAAAAAGCTTCGGCGAGTTTTCTTCAGCGTCGACTGGAAATTGGATATGCCAGAGCGGCTCGAATTCTCGATCAGATGGAAGGGAAAGGAATTATTGGTCCGGCGAAGGGGGCGAAGCCGCGGGAGATTTTTGGTTTGCCGGAGGAGCAGTAATAGTCAGTAGTGAATAGTCAGGAACAAGTAGTGTTAAGTGGTGCATTAATAGGCACTTATGGGGGTGTTCTGTTTTAGAAACAAAAAGACGCCTTTGTGGGGGCGTCTTTTTTTGGGGGGGAGAAATACGATATTTTTTATTGAATGATCGTGGGGTGGTCGGGAGCAGGGAGTTTTAGAAAGGGAACCCCAAACTGATGCATACCTTCGCGGGCACGATTGGTTCGAGCGGTCCAGAGTACGTCATCAGATTTTTCAAATCTTGTGATTTGTCCGAGATTGTTAATCTCGTCTCGGAGTGTATCTATGGCTTTTCGAAGGGCGAGATCAGTGTTTTCGGTCAGAATAAGAACTTCATCGAAGTTATCAACTACGTAGAGAGCGGCTTCATAGAGGTTTATACTTCCTGGGAGGGCTTTTTCTGCTTGGAGGACTTGATGAAGATGGCTCACGGCTCCGGTGAGTCTTACTTCGGCTTGTTGAAGGGCTTCTGGTTTTATTGATTCTTCTGCAATAGGATGAACTTTGTTTTTAAGGGCGACAACACTATAGAGGTTTACTACTTTTGCGGCCGCTCTGATCAATTCATAGTTTGGATGTAGCTCTAGGGCCTGTTCGGAGCGAGGGTTTTCTTCTTGGACTTGACGATTGATTTCCATAATGGGTTGGTTATTTGTTGTTTTTTATACTAATAATGTATTTCTGTCAAGTTTTTTTGGGAAATAAGGATTTTCTGAGTCAGACTGAAATTTTGATTTTATCCAGACTACTCACTGTTCATTACTGACTATTTCGATGTATTTCTGAAACATCTTTTCCCCCATGTCTTTCCACGAAAATTTTTGGCACTGAGTGAATCCTTCTTGAACTAGTTTTTTGCGCAACTCTTGGTTTTCGCTTATTTCTTTGAGGGCTTTTGCGATTTCTTCTGTTTTGTGAGGATCAAAATAGTAGGCGGCTTTTCCGCAGGCTTCGGGAAGGGATGAAGTATTTGAGCAGGTAACGGGAATGCCGCACTGCATGGCTTCGAGTGGAGGAATGCCGAATCCTTCGTAAAAGGTGGGGAATACATAAGCGATTGCTCCGGTAATGAGTTCGTTGAGGCGGTCTTCGGGGAAGAATCCCGTACGATGGACTCTGTTTTCGAGTTGGTATTTTTTAATCAGTTCTGGAATCTCGGTGTAGGTTTCGTCTATGGGGCCGGCGAGTACGAGGTGGATGTTTTGTTTGGGGTTGGAATTGAGATAGGTTTCATATGCTTCGATAAGGCCGGGTATGTTTTTGTGGCTGCGGCTCACTCCGGTGTAGAGGAAATATTTTTTGGGAAGGCGAAACTCCTTTTTGAAGTTTTCTATTATTTTGTTGTCTTTTATAGGTGAAAATCGAGGCGAAACCCCGTTGTGGGTAACGGTGATTTTTTTTTCTGGGGTTTTGAGCAATCGGATCATGTCTTGCTTGGTGTTTTCCGAAACTGCAAAACAATGACGGGCTTTTCTGGTTATGGTGTTGATGACCAATTTGTAGGCTGATCGAGAACAAAAGTCAGATTTCTTTTTTCCCGGAAATAAATGCAGCGTTAGGTCGTGGATGGTAACCACAAAGGGGCGTGAATAGAGGATCGGAGCATTGAAGTGGGGGAAGATCATCAGATCGAATTTATGACGTTCTAGTTGACGCCAAAATCCCCATTGTTCGGCAAGAGAGTAGTGCGGGGCGGTGGTGGTTTCGATTGTGAAGTTTGGCCCGGGGAGAGGAGTGTTGGCGAATTCCGGCTTTAAAAAAAGTGTGTACTGATTGGTTTTGTCCAGAAGAGCGAGTTGTTTGATGAGCTCATACACATGACGTCCAATTCCCGTGGCGGTGGGGGAGTAAAAGCGGGCGTCGAGACCGATTTTTTGAGGGACCATAGAAATGTTCGATGTAGGGACGCAATATTTTGCGTCTATATTATCAGATGTGGATAGTAATCTAATGATTTTTCGGAGCAAGAGATGGATTTTTGTATCAAAAACGATAGATTTGTATTGCTCTTTACTTCCTATTTTTTTGGGGATGGAGGGTGGGAGTAGTGGGTCAGATCTTATTGGCTTATGGTTTTGACGGAATAGAAAACGAGGTACGATGATGATTCCAGGGATTCAACACTTATGTAATGAACTAGGGAATGGGGCCTTTCTCTTATTATTTGAGAATGTTCAGGGGAAAGGGGACTTGGTTCACTTTGATTTGATCCAGTTCTTGAATGGGGGAGGCGGGGAAGAGATTTCTATTGAGCCCTTTGAAAGAGGGGTTCCGGAGGTGGATTTTGCTTCTGTAATGGGGCGGCTAAATAAACAGTGTCGAGAAGTTACGGAATCAGCGGGACATCGATTTTTTCGTTTGTGTTTGGCGCTGGAAGGCGAGCAGGAGGGGGACGCTACGTTTGATCGGGAAAAGCTTCGTAGAAGGCTGATTCCCCTTAGAAACGATCTTTCGTCAGAGTATGATATGGTCCTCTTTCTGATTGAGCAGAACACACTGGTGCTTTATGAAGTGGTGGAACCGTTTTAGAATCCAGCCTTCGATCTGTTGAAGGGGGCCTGGCTCTGTATGGAGCCGGGCCCATTTTTTTTGTTCGCTTTTGTTTTGAAATTCAATAGATTTTTTGTCGCTCTTTATTTTCTATTTTTTGGGGGATGGGAGTGGACTAAAGGGGTCGATCTTTTTGCTATCAGGGAGAGTGGATTATGTCGGAAGAGGCTTCAGACTTTGGAGATGCGGTGGAGCGTTTTGGACCTGGGGTGTATGTATTGTTTGCGAGGGAGGAACTCAAACAAAAGAAGAAAAAGAAGAAGAAATCGAAGGATGATAGAATCCAGCTTGTTGAGACGCTTTCTATTCTTTTCGCTCAGCACAGAGAAGTAACCGATTTGTATGTGAGAACTAAAGGGGATGAAGTCGGTTTTCCCGTTTTGGAGCAGTTGAAATGGAAGTGGTTTCGATTTATGGATATGTCGAAGGGGCCGGAACTTTTTCGTCTGGAGCCACCGAAAACAACTGGTTATTGGGATCTGACACAACTCAAACGCAATTTGCATGAGCTTAAATCGCAAAAACCTACGGTTGTGTATCAGATGTTGTTGATCAATATGAATGCTGGAGGCGCCGATGTGGAGATGATCTGATAGCGAAAAGCGCGATTGATTTGTGGGGGAGCTTGCTTGCGGGCTCCTCCTGCTTTTTTTTGTTTTGGGTAGATAAATGAAAAAAATTGGCTAGGGTTTTTTGGCTCTTTATTTTCTGCTTTTTTTGGGGGGATGAAGGTGATATAACGAGTCGATCTTTGACTTGCGGTTTAACCATTTGTGGCGGTAGAGGTGATGAAATGTTGGGAGACGTTGAAGAAGTTGTGGAGATACTCCAGAATGGAGTTTTTGTGCTCTGGAGGATGGAGCAAGATGGAGCTGGGCCGTTGAGGTTGGGACAGTTTGATCTGATTGATTACCTCAATGAAAAGGGGTCGGAAGGGATTATTCAGATTCAGCCTGAAAACGATGGAGAAGTGGAGGGGGATCTGGAGATTTTCCGCTCCGCTTTGGGGCTTTTTGCAGAACGGGTCAAGGAAGCAGAATCGAACCCCTCTGCTCCGAGAGAATTGTTCTTCCGTTTGAACGTATATGATTTAGACCGTTTGGATGAGGGGGACGAGGATATGGATCGAGAGGCTCTTCGTCGGTTGTGTGAAGAGGCCTATAAAGAACTGACAGCCGATTCCTCTCTGTGGTTGATGTGTATCGAAGATGGGGATATGGAGCTGTTGGAACGAGTCCGTACTCGATAAGAATGCCGTGTGGCGAAGATCTGAATTTGGGCTTTGGTCTATTGGCCGGGCCCCTTTTTTTCTTCTTTCGGATTAATCACCCGTCGAATGACTTTCGACTTTTTTTCTTTGGCCTGTCTTTTTTTCTGAATTTCAAAGATGCGTTTGGCTTCGATGGTTCGATTTCCGATGCGGAGTCCTTGGGGGATGGTTTCGATTTCTTTGGGAGCGAAGAAACTTTCATGAAGATTTCGGGGTTGCGCGGGCGGAGCGGTGTGGAGGAGGTTTTCTTCGTAGTTGTTGAGGGCTTGTTCCATCCAGCCAACAAATTCAATTCGAGAGAGAGGATGGGCCGGACGGAATATTTTTTTGGGATAAGAGGCAAACCAGTTTTGATTTGTGGCGGCGATGATGTAGGGGGCAACGGGGTCTTGTCGGGGGATGTCTTTGAATCGGCTTACTCCGGCCCCTTCGTTTACAGGAATTTCAAAGGCTTCGAGCAAGAGTTTAAGGGCTTGGCCTTTGTTGGGTTGTTTTCGGAGGTTTGTTTTTTGATCGATCAGCCCGTATTGAGCGGCGGTGTAGTACACGCGGGTTTTGTAGTCGATTCTTTCTCGATTAAGAGGATGGTTTCTGAGAGAAGGAGGGTTGAGGGCTCGTAGTTTTTCTTTTGTGAGAACGGGGATGAGTTTTATTTTGAGCACGGCATCGAGTACGTTGGTCCAGCTGAGAGTGGCAAAACGTTCAAACTTGTGATTGAGGGGGGGGAGAAGTCGATACGAGACTACGTGACTAATGGCTTGGTAGTCTTTGTGAGAGGGGGGAATGTCGGCCAGGTTCATGGTGGTGAAGTAGGGGGTGAGTTTTTTGGGGGCTGCGTTACGCAGCGGTGCTCGGTTGGCCAGAGTGGCCCAGAGTTTTTCTTCATCTATGCGACTTTCTTTAGGGGCAAAGTTATTGGGGTGTTTTTTTCCGGCTTGATAGCCCACAAATTTTTCGTTGTTGTATTTGTCTCTTTTGATCAGGATTTCCCCTAAAATTTCGACGTTTCTTTTTTCGATAAATTCCATCGATTTTTGATATTCTTTTTCAAAGTCCTCCAGAGCGACGCCGGCCATGGGGACGGGGCGAATGTCTTTTCTTTTCATGCCTTTGTAGCGGATGGTTCGGGCTTTTCCGGAGCCGGTGTTGATACCACAAGACCTGGTTTCTTGAGGGCGTCCGAATTCTCCTTCGCAGGAGGAAGTTTTGGTGATGGTTCTTTTTTGTTGGCCGTTGGTACAGAGTGACCAGGGTGAAATGTGCCAGTCTTGCGCCGTACAGGCACTTGAGGAAGTGGTAATAAGGGCAATGGAAGAAAAATTTGGCACTTTTAGTTCACAATAATTGTTCAATGTTAAGCAGCTGGCTGGTGGATCAAATGGTTGCCATGAATCTTGGTGGTCGTGAGAATAGTAGGCATACAATCTTGTGGAATCGGCAACGGAGGGGGTATGGACTTTGAGTGAAACGAGATGAGAAAAAAACAGTCTGTGGTGTTGGTTTCCGACTTCGACCATCTGCTGAATGTGGACTTTTGTGTGAGGGTTGGAAAATAGATTGGTGATGGTTTCTTCGTCGTTTTCGTCGATTTCGATTTTTTGAGGGGCCTGGATTATTCCGTCCCAGTTTGAAGGGGAGGTAATAGTGGTATTGGCCTGGATTTTTATTTCTCCGAGAAGGGCCTCTTCTGACTGGACGATTATTTCATCGTTCGCATCTCCGGTGAGATTAATTTGATTTTCTGATGGAGAAAAGATGATGCTTCCGCTCCAGGTACTATCGGTCGGTTGGGTATCGATGGGCTTTGGTGTGTGGAATGAAGCCAGGTCTGAAGTGGTGATTTCGTTTTCGAGCTGACTTTGAACCTGATAGTGGTACTGAGTTTCTGAGTTTAGTTGATCAATTGTAATTGAATGATTAGAGGTGCCATCTGTCGAAAGCGGATAGGCCATCAGATTGTTTTCGTCTGTTCCTAGAAGTACTTGATTGTTTGTTGTGGGGGTATCGGTGTTCCATGATATGTTGATTTGATTTTCGTCTATGGGAGTAGCCAGACGATTTGTGATTTCTACTTTTTTTGTCAGGGTTATGGTTTGGACGGTTTGGTTTCGGGCCAGGTCTTGGGAAACTAGAGTAATCTCGTTGGTTCCTGGCTCAAGAGAGAGGAGATGCTCAAATATTCCATTTTCTACGGGGATGGATTGGTTATTGATGGTCAGGGTAGGGGATCCTGAATCGGTGATTGAGCCGGCAAGAGTTATGGGGGAGTTGGAAATCACTTGTTGGTGAGAATGTGAAGTTATATTGGCAATGGGAGGAGTGGTGTCTTTGTGAACTAAAACTTGGAGTGGGGAGCGGGTTTTGTTTCCTGTTTCATCAATGATGAAGGTTAAGAGCGTGTGATCGATGTTCTGACTCAAATCATCAAGGATGTGAGTCTTGAGTTCGGTGTTGGTAATGTGAAGAGTTGTTGTAGTAGCGGTTTTGGTAATCAGGGGCGTACTCTCATCTGAAGCAAGCGTGATTTGGATTTCTGTATTGGGGGTTGTGTCGAGATCCAGAGAGACGGAGTTGATTTCTTCGGCGGATATATAATGGTCGTCGGTTCCGTTGAGGAATTCGAAAGAAGTGGTGGCGAAAGTGGTTAGAAGTGGAGCCGAGGTTCCAGAGGCATTTCGACTTCTGATCTGAAGATGGTAGGTTTGATTGTTTTCGAGGTTGGGGATCAGGAAGGTGTCGTTTGGATATTTGATTTCCCAGTTTAGATAGGTTTTTGGATTGGAGAAAGTGTCTGTAGTGTCGAGCAGTAGGTGGTATTCAAGAGATACTTCATCGATGAATTTGATTTCTTGTTGGTTTTCTTGTGAGGGGAGCAATTGGATATTTGGAACGTCTGGGAGGGTAAGCGTTTGGGTCCAGGGGCTGTAGTCGGTTTCTTCTCCGAGGGCATTTCGGGCCTTCGCTCGGATCGAATAATTGGTGTTTGGTTCGAGAGAGGAAGCTGTAAATTGAGGTGTTTTGATCCATCCGGAGTTTTGGGTGCTGGTTTCGAAATAGTAGCCTGAAAGTTGGTCGTTTAGGTTTTCGAGGGTGGCGGTTTTGGCGGTAAATTCTTTTTGACTTACGTAGCTGATTACGGGTGATGTGGGGAGGGAAATAGAGGAATACGTGGCAAATTCTGATTCGGAAGTTTGGTTTCCGTTTTGATCTCTTCCTCTAATTTTGATGGTGTAGAGGGTGTTGGAGCTGAGATTGTTGTTTGTCCATTGAGTAGTGGAACTCGGAAGCCAGCCTGATTGTGCAATTAGGGAAGCCCCTTGGTAGAGAGAGACATAGTTTTCGTTGCCCAGGTATTCCCAGTTCCAGGTGATGGAAGAGGCGGTCTTTTGGCTAAAGCCTAGGTTTTGGGGGCTGGGGGTTCCGGTGGTAATAGTGAGCGTGGGGGAAGCGGCCCCGGTTTCGTTGTTTCTTATGGCCTGTACCTGAACGGTGATGGAAGTTGATAGCGGAAGATCGGATTTGGTGTAGGTGGTTTGGGAGGTCTGGATAGGGGAGTCATTGTTGATGGTCACCAAGTAGGCGTTGGCTTCAAAGACCACAGGCCATTGAATACTAACGGTGGCGGTTTCGTTGTCTGGGTTTACTTGGTTTTCAGTAACCGAAGGAGCAGAAACGGTGGGTGTTTCTGTTTTTTGGGAGAGCTTTTTACAGCTATGGGAAGTAACTTGGTTTTCGTTCACCGAAAAAAGTCGGTAGTAGTAGGTGATGTTGGAATCCAGGGGGGAATCTGACCATGAGGTGAGGGATGAGTCGGTGAGGATTTCGTTTTTGGGGTCGGTACAAGAAAGATCACTTGTGTCTCGAGAAATGGTAATGCGACTGTTGTTGGCCAGACTCCACGAAAGAAGTATTTCGTTTTTGGTCTCGGTGTTTTGGGGGCTGAGCTGGATGGTGGGGTCTAGGATATCATTGGAATTTCCCAGAGTGGTGAACTGGTTGATCTGGGTGAGGGGATTGGTGTTTCCTAGTCCGTCTCTGGTACTGACGTAGAGAGGGTAAGACGTATTGGGCTCTAGATTGCTGATGGTAAAAGTAAGAGTGGTAGTCCAGTTGATGCAAGTTTCGTCTTCGGTGGCCTGCAGACAGACTTTTACCAATGCCGACCCGATTCCTAGATCTTCGGGTTGCGAAAGGGTGAATTGGTATTCGGTGTCGGTGACGCTTTCACTCTGAACTGAAGGATAGGTAGGAGGAATGGTGTCTATCGTGATTGTGCTTTCTTGGGTTTTTACGTGTCGATCTTTGTCGTAGACTTTGACATTGATTGTTTTTTGATAGACATCCGAGTCGCGAGCCTGAAGAGAAACAGCGGTGGTCTCGTTTATAGAAGAAGCCGAAATTGATTCGTTGTGCAGAACCGCTGAAGTTTCGTCGATGACTTCTACTTTGTCGAGGGTTTGATATGTTCCGTTTATGTTGTAGTTATCGTTGGCTTCGAGAGTGAAATTAATTACTCCTGAGGTGTAGTTGGTATTTCCGGTGTTGATGTCTTGGATCAGAAGTTTGGTAATCTCTGGTTTTTCCAGTCGAATCAGGGCGTTGTTGAGATTTACTCTTTTTCCGCTCAGTGTTATTCCGTTGAGGGCTGAGACCGAATCTCCAGAAGAAAGAATCAGGTTTTTTACTTCTTGGTACGTTAGTTGGGGAGAGTGGGACAGAAGGGTTCCGGCTATTCCACTTACGAGTGGCGCGGCCATAGAAGTTCCATTCATGTACATATATCCTCCGGCAAACCCGTCTCCATAAACCGTGTCTCCGTTTCCAGCGGTGTAGGAACTTCGGGTGGAGTAGATGTTGTTTCCTGGGGCTCCAACGTCCACGTTTGTGGCTCCGTAGTTGGAAAATGAGGCTTTTTTGTCGTCTTGATCGGTGGCGGCCACACAAATGATGTTGTCCAGGTCATAATCACTGGGGTAGTGAATGTCTTCGTCGTTGTCGGTGTTGGAGTTTCCCGCTGAAGCGACGTAGAGGCCGGGAAAAGAGTCGATGGCGTCTTTGAGTAATTGATCGTATCCGCCGCCTCCAAAACTGGCGCTGATGATCTGGGCGCCGTTGTTTTCGGCGAACTGAATAGACTTGATGACCGAAGAAGTCGTAAAACTGGTGTGAATGGCCATCATTTGGATTCCTTTTCCCACACTGGCGATACCTTCGTCGTTGTTGTGAGCCGACGTAATGATTCCGGCTACATGTGATCCGTGATCAGAATTGTAGGGCGCCGGATCGTTTCCTTCTCCTTGCGGACTATTGGGATTAAAGTTCCATCCGTGGTTGGGACATCCGCCCGATATTTGATTGTTCTCTTCGTCATAACAGGTGCTTCCGTCCCACATGATCGATTTGAGATCGGGATGGTTGTAGGGGACCCCGTTATCGATGACCGCAACAATGATGTCGGTTTCGTGTTCATATCGATCCCATCCTTCGGGGGCATCTATATCTGCGTCTGAGGTTCCCGTTATTCCGTTGACGGTTTGTCCTACGTTGTCGAGGCTCCACTGCTTGCTAAATCCCGGATCGGTGGGATAGCCTTCGGGGTGGTATTGGTAGTTGGGTTGAACCAGGGCAATATCGGGATCGTGTTGAAGACGGGTGATGGTTTCTTCCACGGATTCGGCTTCGTCGATTTCGTAGACGATGGTGTTTTTGTGGGCGAGGTCTTCTTTTTTGTCGAGTCCTTCGATGATTTCAAAGACGTAGGCATTGAACTGGCCGTAGGTACTTTCGATGTTGATTTCTTGTTTTTTGAACTGCACCAATACCTCGTTTTGAGTGTGGGGTTTTTGTGGTTTTTTATTGCTTTGATTTTCCTGAGCCTGGGTCAAAGGAAAGACCAGGATTCCAAGGCTTATGCAGAGCGGGATGACGAATTTTTTCCACATGGTTATAAAATCTTAGTATTATATCATGTTTTCAGCTTTGGATCAATAGCGGAAGTGTTATATTTATGCGGGTTAACTAAATTTTTAGAGCCGTAAAATGAGCGAGGGCGAAAAAGCTATTGAAATGAATGCTGAATGCTGTGAAAAATGCTTTGATGTTTGCTCAGCAATAATTATTTAAAAATACTTCGAGACTTTTGGGGTTGTGTCTTGGTTGACATTTTTTTATGTTTTTGTATTTGAGGAGAGTATTTGTGTTTTTTTGTTATTATTTTTTAAATGCTTCCCGAAAGAATATTTGAAAATATTGATGCCTATATTGACCGCTATGGTCATGACAAAGTGATGGAATTTGGGCAACAATTTTTGGTTGATCAAGCGGTATTTGGAGAACCGGAAGTGGATCTTTCTTATGAGCAGCTTAATTTGAAAAGTGAAGAAGATTTTTTAAATAGGCATGATGAGCGTTATAGAGCGTTCATTAAAGGGCATGAAGAACGAATTTTGGAGCAGGTGATCCGTCCCGTTCGAAAAGTGGTTGATACTTTTATAAATGAGATTCAAGATTTATTTTTGGGGTATGACGAAATTCCTCAGGAGGTTTTGAAAGAAGCTTTTAGGAGAGGCTTTCATATGAATTGTCGGAATGATATTGATTTGTTGAATCATTATCCCGAGGGATGTTGTACGATGATTCGGGACTATGTGGATGAGGTTTTGAATTCAATGATGTCAGATGAGTCGGTTTATTCGAATATTCAGGCTGATCCTGCTTTTGAACGTTTGAAAGAGTTTTCTAGTGGAGGAGGAAGGCTGGATAGAATTTATGGGATTGTAAATGGAGATAAAGGGGATCCGTCTTTTCATGGAGCTTTTCGAATTGGAATGCGGGAGTATGGTTTGTTGGATGTGGCGGGGGATTCTTTCCTTGATTCGAGGGAGCCGGTGGCTTGGTATCAGCCGGATGAGTATATGGATTCAATTAAGACTTTTGAGCGGTTTTCTGAGGTTTGTAAAACTCACGGTGATTTTGGGCGGGAGGTTTTTGCTTTTAATCCTGGATTTATTTTGGGAGGAGCGCAGATTCCCTTTTCTTTTTATTTTCCTCTTTTGTCTCGACAGAATGTCTCTGGAAGTTTGTTGAATGTAGATGTTCATTCGATGGGATTATTGGCCAGAAACTTAATGAAGAAGGGGGCTTTGGCTGAAAGTTTTTTCAAATCACAAGGGATTTTGCCTTTAGAAGAAGAGGAAATTGTTAGGAAAGCTTTTCCTCATCTCCAGAGAATTATGGATGAAGATTTTGATAGAGCCCATCAAGATTTATCAACCTTTCCTCCAAATTTTCAGCAATTAATTAGTGATTCTGGTGGAATTGAGGTTTATAAAAAGAGACAGACTTCTTTGAGATGTGCGAAATTTGAGGGGGAAGAGGTTATCACTCAGTCTTTTAGAACTATGAATAATAGTGTTGAATGCTTTGCTTTTATTCAGGGGCATTTAGGTCTTGTGAATAGTGCTTTAAGGAAGGCTCAGCAATAATTATTTAAAAATACTTCGAGACTTTTGGGGTTGTGTCTTGGTTGACATTTTTTTGTGTTTTTGTATTTAGTGTTGGGCTTGCATTTTCTTTAATTCATTTCCCTTATGCTTCCCGAGAGTTATTTCAGTCAGGTTAATGAACATGTTCGGGTTTTTGGTATGGATCAAGCTTTGAGGATGCGGTTTGATTTTCTTCGAGAACAGGCGGCTTTTGGGGAGCCGGAGGTGGATATTTCTTTTTATGATTCTGATATATATCCTGAAGGGATAAAGACCGAAGCGGCTTTTTTGGATTATCATGATGAGCGGTATAGATCCTTGATTTTGGGGCATGAGGAAGCAATTTTGGAGCGAGTGATTCGGCCTGTTCGAGCGAAAGTAGATGGTTTTATTGGGGTTATGAAAGATTTGTTGTTGGGATACGAAGTTGTTCCTGAGGAAGTAGCTTTGAAGGCTTATCGTATGGGTTTTGATATTCGTCGAAGAGGGGAGTTGGCCTCTTTGACCATATATCCGGAGGGGTGTTGTACGATGATTCGTGACCGGGTGGATCAGTTGTTGAATGCGATGATGCAAAAGCCAACCCTTCATTCTGAAATTCAGGCTGATCCAGCCTTTGCTCGTCTGAAAGAATTTTTTGGGGGAGGAGGGCGTTTGGATCGTATTTATGGAATTGTAAAGAATGAAGAGGGGAAGGATTCTTTCCAGGGGGCTCTCAGAATTGGGATGAGAGAACACGGCATCGTTGATGTGGCGGGAGATGCTTTTACCGATCAAAGAGAACCGATTACTTGGAATCAGCCGGGGGCGTATATGGAAACGATTGGTACGTTTGAGCGATTTGCCGAAGTGCGAAAGGTTCATGGAGATGGATCTGAGGTTTTTGCGTTTAATCCTGGGGTCCTTCTTTCGGGAAAACAGGCGCCTTTTGCGTTCCATTTTCCAATTCTCTCTCGTTCTCTTCGCCCTGAATCGGAATTGGAAGTTGATGCTCATTCGATTGGTTTATTGGCCAAGAATTTGTTTAAGGGAGGGACATTATCTGAGCGTTTTTTGAAATCTCAGCCTCAATTACCGCCAGTTGAATGGGGGATTGTGGAGCGCATGGCAGAGAACTTTCAGCGAGTATTGGAGCAGGATTTTGACACCGCTCATGCTGATTTATCGATTTTTCCTGAAAACCATCGTAGATATCTTGAAGATGTGGGGCTAGAGGCGCATAAAAAATTTCAGACTCGGATGGATTTAAAGTCTTTGGATGGTCCGGAGGCTATTTCTGAAGCTTTTGAGGCTTATCAGGCACAAGGTTTAACGGCTGGATTTAATTCGTTTAATTTTTGTAGTAGTCATTTGAGATCCATAGATGAGGCTTTTATGAGCGCTCAGCAATAATTATTTAAAAATGCTTCGACCAGATGTTTTCAACGATTTTGATTTGTATAGAAGAGACCATGGTATTGATAAGGCTCTTCAAGATTTATTTAGTGCTTCTTATGAACAGGCGGTTTATGGTGAACCGGAGATAGATGTGGCTCTTCATGGTCTCTATGAGGATTCTGGATCAGTTGAAGCCTATTTGAAGGCCGTAGATGAAAAATATCGTTCGCTTTTTTTGGGGTATGAAACTAGGTTTTTGGACGAAGTGGTTCGTCCTGTTCGTCGGAAAGTTGATGACTATTTCAAGAGTATTCAGGATCAATTGTTTGGAGGGGGTGAGTTAACGCCTGAGGAGGTGATCGCTCTTCGGCGACAGGGATTTCCAGCGCATATTCCTTCGGATATAGATTTATTTCGGAATTATCCGAATGGGTGTTGTCGTTTTATTCGAGATGAAGTGGAATCGGTGTTGGTTCGAATGACCCAAAATGAACCGCTCCTTCCGGAAATTATGGAGAAAGAGGTTTTTCAGCGTTTTTGTAAGTACCTTTCTGAGCAGGGACGTTTTGATCGTATTTATGGGGTGGTAAAAGGGGACGATACCGATTTTTCTTTTCATTCGGCTTTGCGAGTGGGAGGGCGGGAACATGTGATTTGGGATGTGGCGGGAGATGCTTTTGCCGATGGTCGTCCACAGGTAGCTGATTATGCTCCAGGTGAATATGTGAACGGGTTTAAGAATTTTGAACGATATGCCGAGTTTCTAAAGGTTAAACGACCTGATTTAGAAATTCACGCCTTTAACCCGGCTTTGTTTTTGACTGCAGAAAGAGATCCGGTCTCTTTTCACTATCCAATATTGTGGCGACATTCGAATGGATTGCTCAAGATTGACTGGATGCCCTATACCTTGGTGGCAAAAAATACTTTTTTGGAGGGGCGTCTGTCTGAAGATTTTTTGCGATCGAGAGCGCCTATGCCCGACTCCATGCAGAAGGTTACCAACCAAATCATTCCTCTTTATCTGGATGATCTGGAAAAAAATCGCCAGGAAACGCTTGCGAACCCAGATCTTCCTGATGAGACTCGTAAAAAACTGCAGGATCCTATGGAGGTGAAAAAAATGATTCGGGTGGAGTTGGGGTTGCTGGATGAAGAGAGGCTTGCCAAAGAGTTTTCGGCTTTTCGAGCCCAGGGATTAAATGGGGTTTTTCATAATGAATTTCTTGTTAGCCCTCATGTTGGGGCTCTGAATCAGATGTTTCGAGACGTTTGGGAGCGTGATAATATTTGACTCTTTTTTTAGATGTTTAATCATTAGGCGGACTGTTTTTTTGTTGTAACCATAAATAAAATGAACCATAAGGAATGGAGGGAAATGGAGGAGGTGAATGCTCTTTTTTCAGAGGATGAAAGGCTTTACCCCGAAGGAGAGTATCCGGAGCAGAGTTGCTCTTTGGAACAGATTAAGGCTCATCCGAAATTCGCGCAGGCTTTGCGTATTGCTCAAAAAATGGATTTGATTTGGGTTGATGGAAAACCTTTGCTTGAAGGTGATGAGACGCCCGAAACTTTTTTTGATGATCCGGATGGGTTTCATTGGGCATCGGCAGCTTTTGATATGTTTGCACAACATCCGGCTCTTTTTCAGAGAGAAGAATTATCTCAACAAATTCAAGCCTTGGCTCGAAAAATTATTCAAAAAAAATCAGGAGAAAGAGAGTTGGTAATAAGAGAGAGTGCAGAACAAGCAAAAGAGGATTTTTTGCCCGATCTTGGTTTTTCCTTATCTCCCATTAGTTTTAAAAATGAGGTTGATAGGCGAGATGAAAGGGTGCTTGAGCAACCGCCTTTTAAGATTGATAGAGCGAAGTTAAAAGGTCAGCCGGTTCATGAGAAATTGATGGAAATAGGCCAATCACATGATTTGTCTCCTCAGGGATATGCGTTGTTGATGAAAGATGTGATCCATGCAATGAGAGTTAATCATGTTCAGTTGCCCCAAGATTTAATTCCTCCACAGAACGTTTGGTATTACGAAGCTCTGGCGGGAAGTAAGGAACTTTATTTGGCAGATTCTGATCCTGAAGGGCGGCTAGCAAGACTTATGTATGAACTTCTACCTATAGATTTTGGAGTAAGTTTAGGTGGGACGAGAAAAACACTTGGTGTTACCAGAGGAGCAAGGAAAATTCAATTTGCCCATTTATTAAAGATCCCTAGCCGAATGGATAGTGTTCAGGAAACAGCCCAGTATTATTATAAAATGTCGGAGGATGATGAAAGGATTGAGGAGCAGGGTTTTGTGGATAGTTTTACCCCTCTTGAGGGGGATGGTGAGAGGTAGTTTTTTTGTCTTGGAATAAGATTATTTGACTCTTTTCCTGCTTTAAGGGCATCATACCTCCGAAATATTTCCCATGAACGAATTTTTTAAAGGCAAAAATATAGCGCTGGTCACCGATTGGCTCACCAATTTGGGGGGGGCGGAAAAGGTGGTGAAGGCGATTTCGGATGTGTTTCCCGAGGCGCCGATTTATACCACGGTGGTGAACTACGATAATATTGGGGATTTTGCTGATCGTGATATTCGACCGTCTTTTTTGCAGAAGACGATGATGATCAACAAAAAGTTTCAGCTGCTTTTGCCCTGGTTTCCTCGAGCGGTGGAGAGTTTGGATCTAAGTGAGTTTGATATTGTGATTTCTTTTTCTTCTTCTGTGGCCAAGGGGGTACTGACCAATTCGGATCAGCTGCACGTGTGTTATATTCATTCCCCAATGAGGTATGCGTGGGAGCCTTTTTTTGATGATCGGTTTAAGCGTGTGCCTAGATTTCTTAAACCCCTTTCAGACAAATTGCTCCACAAAATGCGGATCTGGGATTATGTGAGTGCGGTGCGCCCCGATGTTTATATTGCGAATTCTCGAACCACACAGGGACGGATAAAAAAATATTATCGACGAGATACCCAGGTGCTTTATCCGCCGGTCAAAGTGGATGATTTTGAGGTGGGAAAAGAAAAAGGAGACTATTATTTGGGCCTTGGGAGGATGGTCCATTACAAGCGTTTTGATCTTTTGGTGAAAGCGTTTCAGAAAGATTTGAATAAAAAATTAGTTCTTATTGGGGATGGGTCTGAGCGAGATGATCTAGAGCTGATGGCTCAGGAGTATCGAAATATTAAATTTGTGGGAGAAATAGAAGATGAAGAAGTTCGAAAGTATTTGTGCAATGCCAAAGCGCTTCTTTTGCCTCAAAAGGAAGATGCGGGGATTGTTCAGCTGGAGGCTTTTTCTGCGGGGGTGCCAGTAATTGCCTATAAAGCGGGTGGAATTTTGGATGTGTTGGAAGAGGGGACTAATGGAATCTTTTTTGACGACCAAACTCCTGAATCTCTTTTGGACTCGGTGGAGCGATTTGAGGGGATGAAGTGGGACAAAAAGGCCATTCGAAATATCGCGAAGGAGTATGATACGAAAGTTTTTCAGCAGAAGTTTTTGGCGGCGGTAGAAGCGGCGTGGGAGGCAAGAATAGAGAGTGTAAAATGAAATGTTCCCGATGGTCTTGCGATCACTTTTTTTGAGATGCATCTGGGATGAAGAGTAAGAACGAGGGATCTTCGATATTTTGTGGAGGCGAGACTTTTCCTTTTTGCTCATATTTATAAGGATGATTCCTCATGTTATAGTTGATTTGGCATGGGAAACTGACGATTCGGAATGACAGACTATAAAAATCTGCCATAATCCCTGCCACATGGCCTACCAGTTTTTTGAATACACCGACAAAATTCGTCCCGAGTGGGATACGTTTGTAATTGATCATAAATATGGGTCGGTGCATCAGGTTTCGCACTGGAAGAGTTTTCAGGAGGGGATACCCGGGAGAGGGGAGGTGAAGGGGTATGGGGTGATAGACGAGAAGTCTGGTAAGATTGTAGCGACGACTTTCTTGGTGAAGATGGAGACCGGATTTATGGGGAAGTACTGGTATTATTCAGCGAGGGGACCGGTTTTTGATCCGAAAACTCATTCTGAAGCGGGTCTTTTTTTGATCAAAAATATTGTTCAAGGATTGGAGTCGACTCCGGCTCTTTTTTGGCGTATTGATCCGTATTTTTCGCCGGAAGAAGCGACGTCTTTTTATGAGGAAAATTGGAAAAAGGCGACTCAGAACTATCAACCAGAAAATACGCTCGAGATTGATCTGACACAGGAGGATGATGAAATTTTGGCCGGGATGAAACGAAAGGGGCGCTACAACATTAAGTTAGCTACTAAGAAGGGAGTGACGGTTGAAGTATTTAAAGGAAACGAGGTACGGGAGAAAGATATGTCGACTTTTTGGGATCTCAACACCGAAACAACGGGGAGAGATGGTTTTTCTGGACATCAAAAAAATTATTATCGGGATTTTTGCAAAAAATTGGGGCCCTATGTGGCGCTCTTTTTTGCTAAGGCTGAAGACGGAACCCCCATAGCTTCCGCGATATCAACCTTTTGTGGAAAAAAGGCGATTTATTATTTTGGGGCTTCGACATCGGATCGAAATTATCGGAACCTGATGGCGCCGTATTTGCTGCAGTGGGAAATGATGCGTTATGCCAAGGAGAAGGGATGCGAAAGTTATGATTTTTTGGGTATCGCTCCCGAGAATCAACCCGATCATCCGTATGCGGGGATCTCTGAATTTAAGTGGAAGTTTGGAGGAAATCGAAAGATTTATGCTCCGGGCAGAGAATGGGTGTTTAACAAGGGGTGGTATGGGGGGTATAGGGCTTTGAAATGGCTAAAAAAATGAATAATTAATTATGAATCATGAAGCTTGTAGGTTTGGGTTCTGCTTTCTTCATAATTCATTATTCTTGATTCAAAAAGATAATTCTAACGGAAATATGCAAACGAATATGTTTACTACAGCTAAGAAGGAGACTCTTTTGACCCCCAAGAAGGCCATCATGTACTGTGATGGGGGGAGCCGGGGGAACCCGGGTCTTGCGGGGGCGGGGGCGGTTCTTTATGAGGAGAATGGTAAAAAAGAGTTGGGTCGTAAGGGGGTGTTTTGTGGCCGGACGACGAATAATGTGGCGGAATATAGTGGGCTGATTGCGGGGATGGAATTGGCGCTTGAGAATGGGGTGACGGATTTGTTGGTACGGATGGATTCAAAATTGGCGATCGAGCAGATGAAGGGGGCGTGGAAAGTGAAAAATGCTGGTTTGAAGCCTTTGTTTGAGCAGGCGCAGGTGTTGGCTTCGGAGTTTGTTTCGGTGCAGTATGAGCATGTGCGGAGGGAGAAGAATACGGTGGCGGATGCGATTGCGAATAAGGTTATGGACAAACATAGTTAGAAATGAACAACAAACAATAAGTATCAAATTATAAACAGCTAAATGGCGGTATGTAGGGACGCAAGATCTTGCGTCCGGGTTACGGAGGAGTTTTCTTCTTCTGAAAAATCACTATCCTGTTTTTCGTTAATTTGATACAAAAATGAAAAAGAAAGATAAGAAGGGCTTTTGGCATGGGGTGGTGCATTTTTTTGGGTGGTTGTTTCACTTTTTGGGCCTGTTAATTGAACGAGTGGGGAAGTTTTTTTTGTGGGTGTGGGGACTTTCTTTGGCCAGTGTGCTGGTGTCGGGGCTGACTTTTTTGAGTTTGGCGGTCGGGATGAAAAACCTTGATCAGACCAATTTGTCCGAGCGTTTTTGGGATAAGTTAGATCCTATTGTGGATACTCAGATTGAAAAGTTGGGAATGGAGATTGAATCGATTGTGAATAAGTCGGCCGAATTGAATCAGTGGAAGGATTCGCTGCAGGGATCAGTGATAAAGAGTCTTTCTCCCTTTTTGGAGGGAGAAGAAAAAGCCGCTTTGGAACAGTTGGAAAAAGAGAATGTGGTGGTTCCGGTGAATGTGTCGCCTTCGACTCAGGAGGCTTCTCGGTTTAAGTCGTTGGATTAAATTTGTTTGTTTTGTTTCATAGAGTGGGAGAAATGACTTTTTTAGGGGGGTAAAATATTGTCTTTGTGCCGGGATTTACTACACTCCGGGCCGAATTTAACTTTATTTTTATGCAACAGAATACGTTTGAACTCAAATCCGGTTTGGCCCAAATGCTCAAAGGAGGGGTAATTATGGATGTGATGAATCCAGATCAGGCGCGTATTGCCGAAGCTGCGGGCGCCGTGGCGGTTATGGCTTTGGAGCGAATACCCTCTCAGATTCGTCGGGATGGAGGTGTGGCTCGTATGTCGGATCCGAAGATGATTCGAGAGATTAAACAAGCGGTTACTATTCCGGTTATGGCCAAGGTGCGAATCGGTCATTTTGTGGAGGCCCAAATTTTGGAGGCGCTGGATATAGATTTTATTGATGAATCGGAAGTTCTCACTCCAGCTGATGAAGCGGCTCATATTGATAAGCAAAATTTTAAACTTCCGTTTGTATGTGGATGTAGAAATCTGGGAGAAGCGGTTCGACGAATCGAAGAAGGGGCGGCGATGATCCGGACCAAAGGAGAAGCCGGAACGGGAAATATTGTAGAAGCGGTGGCCCATCACAAGCAAATTCAGTCCGAAATTGAAGCGTTGAATGAGGGCAATTTGGAAGAAAAGGCGAAGGAATATCGTGTGGGAGTGGAGATTGTTCGGAACGTATTTGAAAATAAAAGGCTCCCGGTGGTAACGTTTACTGCAGGAGGAATTGCAACGCCTGCCGATGCGGCGATGATGATGCAGATGGGAAGTGAGGGAGTGTTTGTGGGTTCGGGAATTTTTGAATCAGAAAACCCAGAACAAATGGCCAAGGCGATTGTTCAGGCCACGATGAATTATGATAAGCCGGATGTTTTGGCCGAGGTTTCGACCGATTTAGGAAGCGCGATGAAAAGTTTGGAAATGGAAGGATTGGCCGTTCGTTATGCGGATAGGTAAAGGGCGTTTGAATGAATTATGAATCATGGGAGTAGGGGCCGACCAGTGTGTCGGCCTGCGCCCCTAACGTTATTAACATTATAGAATCATGAACATCGGAATTTTGGCCATCCAGGGATCGTTTGCTGAACATGCACAGATGTTGGAGCGAATGGGAAAACCGTATGTTTTGGTTCGATCAAAATCCGAGCTAGAAAAGGTAAGCCATTTGATTATTCCCGGAGGGGAATCGACGACGATGAAAAAGTTGTTGGATCGGAATGATATGTGGCAGGTTTTGGAAGAACGCACGCAGAAGGGACCATTAAAAATTATGGGAACGTGTGCGGGGGCGATTTTGTGTTCGTATTTGGGGATGGATCTGAAGGTAGATCGAAATGGATTTGGAGCACAACAGTCTTCTATGAGGACGGCTTTGATATCCGATCAATTTCCAGATATGGAGGGCGTTTTTATTCGGGCCCCTCGATTTGTTGAAGTGGGGGAGGGAGGAACCGTTTTAGCCCGGGTTACGACTGATTTGGCACAGGATGAACCGGTAATGGTTGCTCAGGGGGCCTTTTTGGCTTTGAGTTTTCATCCTGAATTGAGTGACGAAGATCGGGTGTATGCTTATTTTATAGAGCAATAATTTGCTTAATACTTCGTAGTTAATACTTTATACTCCCTTTTGATTCTATCTCTCAAACATGACTGACAACCAACTGGTAGCGGAAAGAAAAAGAAAACTAGGACTCTGGAAAGAGAAGGGGTTTGGATATGCTGAGAAATTTGAACGAACGCATACTTCTGCCCAGGCCAAAGAAATGCTTGAAAAGAAAGTGCCTCGTGATCCGGAATTGGTGATCGAAAAACCGAAGAATAAAGCCCGTATGTGTGGCCGATTGATGAATTTAAGAGAGATGGGACGTTTGGCTTTTTTGCGCATTCGTGATCGGGATGGAGATTTCCAGATTTGTTTTACGAAGCAGATTTTGGGAGAAAACTTTAAACCTTTTTTGAAGATGTTGGATTTGGGGGATTTTGTGGGCTTTTGTGGGGAGTTTTTTATCACGAAACATGGAGAGCCGACCCTTTTGGCGGTGGAAGTTTTTCCGCTTTCGAAATCGCTTCGCCCTTTGCCTGAGAAATTTCATGGAGTGACGGATCGGGAGATTTGCTATCGAAACCGGAATATAGACTTAATGACCAATCCCGAGACCTTTGAGCGTTTTAAAATTCGTTCTGAGATGGTTCGAGAAATACGGAGATATTTAGAAGAAAAAGAGTTTTTGGAAGTGGAGACTCGAGTGCTTCAGCCTCAGGCGGGGGGGGCCATGGCGGAGGTTTTTCGGACCCATCACAACGCTTTGGATCATGAGTTTGTCCTTCGAATTGCTCTGGAATTAGATTTGAAAATGATTGTTTCAGGGGGAATGGAGCGAGTTTTTGAGATCGGGAAGAACTTTCGAAACGAAGGAACTGATCCTTCACACCTTCAGGAGTTTACGATGCTGGAGTGGTATGCGGCTTATGAGGATCTTGATATGAACAAGAAACTTACTCAAGAAATGATTCAGGTGGTTCTTGAAAGGGTTTTGGGAACGGCAAAGGTTCAGGTTTTGGACAAAGATGGAAAAGAACACACCGTTGATTTTGGAAAGAAGTTTAAATCAGTGAGTTTTGCTGAGCTGCTCAAAAAGCACGCGAAAATTGATATGCTCACAATATCTGATGCAGATTTGGTAAAAGAAGCTCAAAAGCTCGGAGTGGACGATGCTGAGAAAAAAGGGCGTGCTATTTTGCTTGATGATGTGTACAAAAAGACCGCTCGGCCTACATTGATTCAGCCTACTTTTGTACTAGATTATCCCGAAGATTTGAAACCTTTGGCGCGTCCGAAAGGGGATGGGACTGCCGATTGTTTTCAGTTGTTGGTGGCTGGATGGGAGATTGTCAATTCCTATGGAGAATTGATTGACCCGCAGGTTCAGCGAGAACTACTCGAGCGCCAAGCCGCGGCTAAAGAAGCGGGGGATGCCGAGGCCATGGAGATGAATAATGAATTTGTTGAGGCGATGGAACAAGGATTCCCCCCCATGACTGGTTCGGGAATTGGAATTGATCGATTGGTGGCTTTGGTCACTACACAGCCCAATTTGCGAGATGTGGTGTATTTTCCAACAATGCGTCCAGAGCAGAAGAAACTTTCTTCTAAAGAAGCGGAAGCTTTGTATCGTTCCAAAAAGGTAGTAGTTATTGCAGACGATCAGCTTGACTCTGGCGTGGTGGCCAATGCGATTGGGCAATTGGGTATTTCTATTGGAGGACACTCAAAAGATTCTTTGTTTCAGGCGAAAATTTTGCATGATAAAGAGGGGCAGATTCATTACACGGATTGTTTTTATCCGATGACTAATTTGGCAGGAGATCAGCAGCAAATGGCTGAGTTTGTTCAGAAATGTTACGAGGCAGGAGTTCAGGTTTTTGATTTTACGGATATTATGAGGAAGGCCCATACAGATGCTCAAATGCAGAAAGGATATAAGGAAAAAACAACCAAGGAACTAGGATATATGGCGGTGGGCGCTCTTGTTCCGTCTGATTTTGAAAAGACGTTTTTGAGTGGTTTGAAGTTGTTTGGATCGTAATAATGCTCTTAAGGAAATATTTTTGAGAGAAAAACTGTTGTCGAGTTTGTAAGAGACTTGTGTGAACATTAAAAATAAAAGAAGATTTTTTGGTGTAGATTTTTTACGCCTTCACTAAGGTTAGTTGTATTTATAGAGATGGAGTTAAAAGAGGATCAGTTTTATCTTGATTGGGATACTCACTTTCTCTTTGGGAATGAAAATGGAAAGAGTATTGAGGCGGTTGATGCTATAGTTCGAGGGATTGAATTGGATCATGCTTTTCCTCCGGTTTTTGTTTATCAAATGCATGAAAATACTTTTTCGATTACTCGTACACACCAGGTGGAAACAACAAATGGATTCGTAGTAGATGGGGGGCATACCCGTTCTGTTGCGCATTTTGTTACGAGAAATCCCTTATTGTGTCAGATCAAAAAATTTAGGCCTATGGTTATGCCGGGGTACCTTGAACCCTATGGAACTTTGGAAATCTCTGAAATCTCTTTGATTTATGATGTAGCGACATATTTTCGTAAGAGAATATTGTTCCCTAATTATATTTGAGTTTTTTTCCATACCCTGGAGGCAGGGCCATCTTTAGAAAAAATGGGGCCAGGAAGGTGGTGGCCAGAGAGACGGCGATCACGGCGGAAAATAGATCTTCGCTGATGAGTCTTTGTTCGACGCCGTTGACGATAATAAGGGTGTCAAACCCGATTTTGGCGATTACGATTTCCATAACTCCTCGGCACGAGGCGGCTGAGGCGATGGCGGTGGATTCGCGAAAATTGAATTTTCCGTAGAGATAGGCCATTCCTCCCGTACCGATCCATTGTCCGAAGAGGATAATTAAGAGAAGGAGCACACTGAGTCCTACGTTTTGGGTAAAGATTTCGGGGGAAACCATCATTCCAATAGAAGCAAAAAATATGGGCCCCAAAAAAGAGTAGGCAAGTCCGTAGTATCGATCCTCAATTTTGGAAAACTGTTTGAGATCACTGATTTCTTGTCGCGTAAACATTCCTCCCAAGAAGGCTCCGAGAATAAAATGGAGTCCAATGGCTTCGGCCAAAAAACCAAAGAGGAAGGCGATAAGCAGGGAAAGTGTGAAGCCTTTGGTCCCAACGGTGTTGAGGAATTTTTTGAAATAGGGCAGGATGAGGCGCCCTACGAAGAGAGTTCCGACAAAAAAGGTAATCACTTTTAGAGCTACGAGCCCTAAGTTTTGAACCGTTATTTCTCCCATAGTGGCCATGGAGGTGACTACTGACAGCAGTACAAATCCAGCGATATCGTCGACTACGGTGGCGCCCAGAATGGCGTGTCCGATTTTGGTTTTGCTCAGATTGAATTCTTTTAGTACCCGAGCAATCATGGGGAAAGAGGTGACCGAAATGATGGTTCCCATGAAAATGGCGGTCATATTGGGATAGTCGAGAAGAGTCAGGGCTCCCCAGCCGACGATAAAGAGACTAATAATACTTCCTGAGGCGAGGGCGATGGAGAGCTTGGAGCTTTTTACCAGATCTTCAATATCGGTGTCTAAGCCTGAGTGGAACATGATGAAAAAGACCCCTAGTTCCGCGAGTACTTCGATGGTATGGCTTTCGGGAATGAGTCCCAGTACGGCTGGCCCGATGAGAATACCCGCTATTATTTCTCCGATTATGTTGGGGATATTGAAGTAGGCAAAAATACGTCCGGTCGTCCAGATAACCGTCATTAGTATTAAGAGGACATGGATGAGGTTTTCGGGATGAGGAATGAGAAATTGGAGGACTGGGTCCATGGAAAATATGGATTAAGAAGCCCAAGTGGGACCGACTTTTTAATTTAGTTGGCTTCCTTGTGCTTGGGTTCTGGATTTAAAGTATAAGGTATTAGAGATTAGGGGAAAAGTGGAAAGGGGGATTAAGCCTATTTCCTTAATACTTAATACTTCTTTACTTCATACCTGTTTAGGCTGAAATCGGGATTCGGCTCTGTTTGGGATCTTTGACCAATAATTTTCCGTCCTCTTTGTATTTTTTGAGCAGAAAATGGGTGCTGGTGGTTTTTACGCCTTCCATTGAGGCGAGTATTTCTGTGACAAATTTTGCGATGGTTTCTACCGATTCGTCTTTGACCTGAACCGACAGATCGGCTTTTCCCGAAATAACCGATACGTCGGTAACGTTGGGGAATTTGGCGATACGCATAGCGATGCGGTCAAATCCAAATTCTCGTTCAGACATACACTGGATGTCGATGTAGGCGGTGATCATAGGTAAAGGGGGATCAGAGGTTATGGGGAGGGTGAAAGTGACAGTTGAGGTGTTTGGAATGTTTGTCTTCTTGAAGCATGTATAATGAATCAAGAATTATGTATTTTTTTGAAGGACAGAACTATTTCCTACTAATAATACAACCCCGACACCGACTTATGGGCCGCTACATTTTTGATTACTCCCGCAAACAGATCGGCCATTGAAAGCGTTTTAAAATTATTGGGTGGATTTTCTACGGGGAGAGAGTCGGTGCAGACAATTTCGGCGAAGTTTGAGTTGTTGAGATTTTCTCGGGCTTTTCCAGAGAAGATCGGATGAGAAGCACAGAGATAGACTTCGTCTCGAGCGCCTTGTTCGACGAGGGCTTTTTTGGCCGCGGCCACCGATCCAGCGGTGTCGATCATATCGTCAACGATAATGGGGGTTTTTTCGGCGACGTTTCCAATTACGTGAGTAACTTCTGAGACGTTGTGTTCTGGACGCTGTTTGTGCATGATGACCAGCGGTACGCCCAATTCGTCTGCGAATTTTTTGGCCATTTTGGCTCCTCCTGCATCGGGAGAGACGATTACCGGATCGGGGAGGTTCTTTTTTTTGAAGTAGTCGACGAACATTCTTCGGGGATGAAGATTGTCTACGGGGCAGTCGAAAAAACCCTGAATTTGGTCGGCGTGGAGCTGGACGGTAATAATGTGGTCGGCTCCAGAGCGAACTAGCAGGTCGGCAAAAAGTTTGGCCGAAATTCCTTCTCTGGCGTCGTGAATTTTGTCCTGACGCGAATAGGCAAAGTGAGGCAGGATGATATGAATTTTTTCGGCGAAACTTTCTCGAGCGGCGTTGATCATGAGGAAGAGTTCGATGAGATCTTCGTTCATTTTTCCCGTCCGACAGGTCTGAATCAAAAAGACTTCTTTTCCTCGGAAACTCTCTTCGAATTTGATGTAGAGTTCTCCACAGGAGAATTTTTTGTAGGTCATGGGGGAGAGCGGTTGACCTAGGGTCTCGGCTATTTTTTCAGCGAGGGCGGGGTGAGTGGATCCGGCGAAGATTTTGAAGTCAGGCATTGGAGGGGCGTTAGATAGTAATTATTAGTAGAGAGTAGAGAACAAAGAACAAGGAGTGATGGAATTTTTTATCATATTTTTTTTATCATATTTCTGCACCTTTGTCAATCTTTTGGTGAGCTGTATTCTGAGAGATGTTATCGTTTTTTTGTTCTTTTTTCTACTGTTTGGCTCGATTTTTGACAAAGCTTATTCACCACGTAGACTTAGTTGGTGCAAAATCCAAAGTGGTCTCTGGTGACGGTGAATTATGGGAGTTCTGAGCGAATTCGGTCTCTTTTTACGTCTTTGGTGGCCCATTCACCTCGAGATGATTTTGAACTGATTGTGGTTGATAATGCTTCTCCGGGGGATGATTTTGAGAATTTGAATAAAATATTTGATCAAGAAGAGAGGGTTAAAGTTGTTGGTCTGCCTGAAAACCTTGGCTTTGGAGGAGGAAATCGTGAAGGGGTGGCTTTGGCCAAAGGGGAAATTTTGGTGATTATTAACCCTGATATTGAGGTTCAGGAGGGGACACTAGATCAATTACAAGAGGTACTGGAGTCAGATGATTCTATTGGCATTGTGACTCCTCAACTGGAAAATCCAGATGGAACGTATCAGTATAATGCTCGTAATTTCCCGAGTGTCTGGGGGCTGATGAAACATCGAATTATGGGGAATAAAGCGGCCACGAAGGAGTATTTTCGCAAGGACCAGGAAGGGGATGGTGAGGTGGTTGAGATCGATTGGGCGCAGGGAAGCTTTTTGATGATGAAAAAAGCTTTTTTTGATCAATTAGGGGGCTTTGATGAGCGTTTTTTCTTGTTTTTTGAGGATATGGACCTGTGTCGAAGGTGTTGGGAAGCCGGGAAAAAAGTCGTGAAGGTGAATTCGGCTCGGGCGACTCATGGGGCCGATCGTTTGTCGGGAGGGACTATTTTTCAGGCGATTAGAAAGAAAACGTTTTGGATTCATTTGGATTCGGCGAGAAAGTATTTTTGGAAGTATAAATCAAAAAAGTTGCCTCGGAACTCATCTGGCACTAGTTGTTAGTGGTGCTTATTTTTTTGGGTCTTGGGCACCATCTTATAAATTTCTGATAGAAGTCTATTTGATTTAGGCGGCTAGTGGTGGGATTAGATTGGAGGAAGACGCGAGTCGGGCTTTGGTATTTTGAATAATCTCATCGCTTCGATGGTTTTTGACCTGTTTTTTGGGAATGATGATTGCCATGTAGGTTCCCCAATCGTTAGAACGCATTTTTTGGCCTATAAATACGGTTCCTCCACAGGAGTTTATCATGTTTTCTACTGCGTGTAGGCCCGACCCAGAGTGGCCTTCTGTTCCGGATAAGGAGTAGATCTTGGCTATTTCTCCTAAGTGTGGTGCTACATGGGGAAAAAAGGCATAGGGACTGAATTCCCACATACTTAGGGCATTTTGAATATCGGAGAGGAGATTGGAGGGGATCCATCCGCTTTCTTTTAGATATTCTATTCCATGACGAGATATTAATTGCGATATTTTTTCTATGAGCATGTTGAGGTCCATTCCTGGTCCTGTGTCTGAGAGATGGATTATGTGGGCTTCTGAGGTTTGGGTGTATTCGGCCTTGAGGGTGAAGGGATGGTCTTTTAGTCGTTTAATCCAGAGAGTGGGTCTGTTTTTGAGACGGCTTTTAGCTCTTTCGTCTTGGGGATCTTTTTCGACCTTTCTTTGCAGGTCTTGTCCATAATCCCAGAGGAGAGTTGTGGCGTTTTTGAGAATGTTGTAGACCGTTAAAAAGAAACTGCCTTCATCGACCATGATTTCAATATCGGGAAGATGATTTTCCAGATCTAGTTTTTCGAAAAGATTGTCTCCGTAGGGAGTGGTACAAGAGGTTGATGGAGTTAGGTTTCGATCTGTCCAATGGGCGGAAGAAAGCCAATTGGTTCGAAAGTACAGAATTTCCATGATGTCGTGGACCACCGCTCTAATGTTTACCATTTGTGGGGTAATAGTTTTATCGAGGTTGGTGGCGACTCCCAAATAGGCTCGTCGAATGTTGTTTTGATTCTGAGCGGCGGCTTTTATCCACCGTTGAATAAGTTGGGGATCTTTTTTTTGAGCGACTGAAAACACCTCATGTGTGTTCATGTTGTGTCCGCCAATATTGGCAATATCGTGGGCGGCAAATTTGATGTGGGGAACAATAAATTCTCTCCAGGTCGCTTCTTTTGGAGGCATTCTAAGATATTGTGTTTTTATATTTTTTGGCCAAATGTTAATAGCCTCATAAAATTGCCTGTGAGGATCAGATTTTAAAAGTGAATCTAGATCTTGTGTTTGGTGGAAATACTCTAAAGTTGCCGGATATAACTCGCTTTGGATATGAGTATCGAGTCGCCCTCTTTGGTAGGCGTTGAACCTCATTTTTGCGGCGCCTTTGGCGAGGTAGGCTAATTTTTCGGGGTCACCTTCTTGTTCGTACAATATTTCGGACATTGGTACTTTCTTTATTCCGAATAAGTTTCTATAATTGTTTTTCTGTTTGGTCAAATTGTGTTTGTTTATTTTTTAGTCCTCAAAAATCTGTTCATGGTTATAATTTCTCTGAAATGATATCTCCCTGTTCGGCTATTCGTACTCTTGATGTCCCTGTCCATCAGATAACTCGTCGTGAGGCGGCCACTTTTTTTGTTTCCCTTTGTGATGAGAAGGGGACGTACTTTACCGCGACGCCTAATGCAGAGATTTTGTTGGAAGCGCGTGAAAATGAAGACCTGAAACAGTACTTACAGCAATGCGTGCTGAATGTCCCTGATTCGGTGAGCCTTTTGTGGGCGGGGGAGTGTTTGAATCAGAAATGGGGGAAAATGCGATCGATATTGGAACTTTTGGCGTTGCCGGTGAGAAAAAGATTTTGGACCGCTTTTCCAGAGCAGGTTTGTGGTTCGGATCTATTTTGGGATATTTGTGCCGAAGCCGAAAAAAAAGAAAGGTCGCTTTTTTTGTTGGGGGGAGAAGGAACTGTAGCGAAGGAAACTCTGAAGTTTGTACAAAAAATGTATCCAAAGTTGAAGGTGGTAGGGGCCGCTGCTGGATCGCCTTTGGCTCAGGATGATGATTTGGTGGTGGCTGAAATCAATCGGGTGAAGCCGGATATTATTTTTGTGGCTTATGGATGTCCCAAGCAAGAGCTGTGGATTGCCCGGAATTTAAAAAAATGTGAGACGGCGTCTGTAGCGATGGGTATTGGGGGCACCTTCGATTTTGTGGTGGGGAAAGTAAAGAGAGCCCCGAAGATGTTTCGGATGGTGGGATTGGAGTGGTTGTGGCGGCTTATTATGGAGCCGAGAAGGTGGAAGAGAATCTGGAGGGCGGTGTGGGTATTTCCGAAGACCGTTATTTTGGTTTCGTTTGGTGAATGACATTAACGATTAGCTCCAGGGCTCTCGAGAAGGGGTCTTTTTTTGACCACCCGTTTCTAGACTGTGGGCTGCGCCATGTACCAGGTTTGTCAGTACGTCCATGGCGGCGCCTCGGGTACGACAAGTATAGTCGGTTGCGTAGTATCCGATTAATTTTAGGTCGTTTGAGTCGACGTTGAAGGCTATCATCAGATTAAGTACATCATCAGAGAGTGGGCTTAGGTCGGGGTTTGTCATGCTTCGGCTTCGGGCTCTTTGTCTTTCTTTCATTGCTTCTGTTTCTTCGATGCTTTGCTGTCTTTGGATGAGTCTTTGTGCTGTGTGGGGATCTAATTCTGCATTTTCTTTTAGGGCTTCGAGTGCTTCTATCTCTTGTTGCCAAGAGGCGATTTCATTTGGTGTAGGAGGGATTACCTTTGCGGCTTCCTCAATATTGGTGGCTTCAAGTCTTTGTTTTTGACCTTCCCAGGTGGAAATTCTGGAGCGGGCTTGTTGTTCTCTTCTTGAGTCGGGTGGGTTTTCAAGAACCTCTTTTTCGGCTTCAATTTTTCGATTTAGTTTGACTACTTGTCGAGCGATGTCTCTTCTTACCCTTTCTTCCTCGATTTGAGGGGAGGTTTGAGGAGGATTAATTTTTTGTTGAAGGGTGGATACTTCTCGTGCTATGGCGAGCGCTAGAAGTTGTTCGTCTGATTTTTCTGGAGGAGAGGAGGGTTGTGAACGTTTTTGTTCGTGTTGTCTCTGGAGTCTTTCAAAAAAAGGTCCCGCAAGGGCAACGATAAAATGATTTCTGACAAAGGCGGTGTTGATATTTAAATTATACCTGGTGAGCCATTCTGCGATCTGACGGAAATAGTCGATTTTGATTTCCCAGGAATCATTGCCCGACCCCATGTGTTTGTGCCATTCATTGATTAAATTTCTGTAACTATGGTAAGAGTTTACCGCGCTAGAATGATCTTCTGTGGGAACTTGTTGCTGAAAAAGAGAGTATTCAAAGGATCTTCTTGGAAGAGAAGTTGGGGCTCGTCCCTCTTCTTTTGCAAAGGGGGCGTTTCCCATGAGTTCTTGTTCGGTGAAGGCTCTTTCTTTTCTTGGGGGCATCATTGGGGAATTAATATGATTATTACTTTAGTTAAAATGTATGAAATGTCAAATTTGTGCATTGCATTTTTTTATTTTGTCAACCCTGTGTTGATTTATTTATATTCTTTAATTATATAAACCTTACTTAGTTCTTTTACGTTTTTTCTCCTCATGCCTCTGGGCTTTGTGTTTTTTGCCCTATTTTTTATGTCAATCAACCCGAGCGCGGAATGATGAGGAGTAGAGAATGACCGAAGAAGAGGTTCGAGGAACGACGATTCGGAATCAAACGTTGGACACTACACTTGATTATGGAACTCCTGAGCAATCTCATCCGTTGAATGTTGATATCCCCTTAAATATGGATCATAAGTACATAGTTTTTGGTGGCTGTGGAGCGGTGGGGTACTTTTTGCTTTCTTTTGAGGGGGATCAACTGAAGGTGATTAGCGTAGATTTACATGATGTGGAAAGTTCACCAAAATTCTATCTTCTTCGAAATGAACCGTGTAGAGTATTGATTTCGTGGAAATTGATGCTGGTGGTTCAGCGAAGGGAGGGGGAATGCTTTGGAAAATTTGAGGTCGCTGAAGAAGAGGCCTGAATTTTCTTTTTCTACTCCTATCAACCCTGTGGGGCTAGCTGTGATGGTTGGTCCCTTTTTTTGAAGTTGATATATTTATTATTTGTGTTATATATTAATGGCTATTTTAATTGTTTTATTTTCAGGTAGGCTTCTGCGGCTTATTTTACTTTATGAAGGAAAAGAAACGTCTAATTCAAATTGGCGGTATTCACTTCTAGAGAAATAGGAAGTGGATAATTTGCCTGTTGACCAACGAAAAGGGGAATTGTGATGAGTGTTATCTATCAGCAATTGGCAAAACTACGGAGTAATGAGAAGTTGAAGCGAAGAGGGGAGAAACCGCCCAAGAGAAAACTGATTGATTTGAGGCCTACGAGATGGGAAAGATTGAAAAATTATTTTTCCAGGCCGAGTTTGATGATGATCTCAGTAATCGCACTTATTATTGGTCTTTGTGCTACCTTTGGCTTGTATCTTCTTTCGGATAGCCCTGAAGAATTTGCTCGGATGATGAATAATGTTCGGATCATGACCTTCCGATAGATTAAAAACCGAGCCCGTTGGAATACAGCATTTATAAATCCGGAGTCTGAGGGGCGGCTCCGGTTGTTTTTGACTTATAGTTTGTTTTTTTGTATTTAGGGTTTTGTATGAGTACTGAGGAAAGAACCAATTTTTACTTTGATGATCATGATTACGATCAATGGCCAGTTTATGAAGGCGCTGCTTTGGATACGCCGGTGGGAAAGAAATCGGATGAATTTGTTGAGGAAAATGCCTTTACCCAGGGGCCTTTTTATGAGTTTGGCTCGGATTTTTTTGCCGCTCAAAAAGAGGGTACGAGAGATGAAATTGAGGATTTGCTCGAGCTTGAAAGGGCGGTGGCGGCTCTGACGGTGAATAGTTTGCACCATGTGATGGATCACCCCAAAACCGGAGAACCTTATTATTCTGCTGATTTTAGAGATCATCCCGATTTTGAGGCTCATTTTGCAACGCTTGAAAAGTTTTGGGGAGGACTTCCCGAAGATCATCCTCAAAGAAAAACCCTGGAGGTAATTCGTGTTTTGAGAGATCAATATTTGGATATTTTAGAGCGGGTTGATCAACTTATGGAAAAGCTGCCTGAGCTTAAATCGGTCGAAAAAGATATTCAATTGGCGAAAGATGTTTTTGGGGCGACGTTTAGAGAATTGTGGGATGAGTTTGGAGGGCTTTCGTTTTTGCAGATAGGTCGGGTGTTAAAACACTGTAAAGCAGAACTGAAAACATTAAAAAGTCTTTGGGCCCTTTTTGAGACGAGAAATAATATTTATGAATTTATTGAAAAGAATGATGACGTTAATGTATTTGATCTAATATTTGAGGTGTTTTGGAGAAGGGCTGAAGGGATTGATGTTTTTGAGGTTGGGGTGTTGCATAACAAAGAACATGTAGATCAACAAAGGGGCTTTTTTCGTTCTCTTTTTGAGCGGGCTGAAGTAGTTGTTTTAGAAGGGGATCAGGCATCTAGAAATTGTTTCGCTTTGAGATATTGTGCCGACAATAGAGATAAATATTCTTCCTCTTTATTTCACTTAGCTGTAGATGCTAATCCTGAAGTTACTATTGCGCGAGTTGACCCAAGAAATATTCATAAAATTAGCTTGGATTCGGGACATATTGGAAACCTTGGGATTGGTCATTATAAAAATTTAGATTCCTTTTTGAGTGGAGCTTTAGCCGAGATTTTAAGATTCACTAATCCGAGGCTTGGTGAGAAACTTCAGGAAGATCCAAGTCTTCTTGATGCGCTCATGCGTCGGGTTTCACTCACTAAAGATGGAATCTTTGGGGTAGTAGAAATGGTTGAGCTTAAGAAAGGAGAGCCATTTAATCGTATTTATTTAGAAAATGAGGATGCTTTTGGAGACCTGCGTCTGCAACCGACGGGTTTTGAGTTAGGGGGGGTATATTGGGCAGAGGCTTTAATGGCTCTAAAGCTAAGGAGGTTAGCACAGTGGCAAAAAGAGCATAATCAAATGGGTCCAATACTATCCTTGCATGCAATGTTATATACAGGTGGAATTAGAACATATTTTGATTCGCCCGCATTGGCGGCTGAGGTGGTTTGTGATAATGCGCATTTTTCTGGCCTGGAACCTGCTCTGATGAGCTTTGGGGGGAGAAATGATTTTTCTGTTGAAGAGATGAAATTTGCTTTACGGGGTCTGAAAAGCTCTCAGGTTGGAAAAATTAGGGAAATGGCTGTTCTACTTTATTCTTTGTATGAGGAAGGTCGAGAAACAGAATTTATTGGAGTCGTTAACAGTGATTTTGATTTTAAAGATGCTTTTGAGGAGGCTTTGATTAGAGAGTGTCAGTTATACCGACAGAGGGTTGTAGCTGATTATATCAAAAAAAATCCTCTTCAGGCATTGGAACCTGTAGCAGAGAATCGGCATTTTCAGATTGAATGGGCAACGAAAAATGGCGGATTTTTGTTCCAAGATTGGGATGGGCGTATGAAAATGAATCCTTATGAGATGGCTAAAGCATCTTTGTAAATTCATCAAACAAGTACTGTGCATCTTCTGGACCCGAGCAGGCTTCGGGATGAAATTGAACCGAGAAGATAGGGAGTGACTTGTGGCGAATTCCTTCGACGGATTGATCGTTGAGGTTTCGGAACCAGACTTCGAAATCTTTGGGAAGCATGGTGTCGTCTACTTCATATCCGTGGTTTTGGCTGGTGACGAGACATTTCTTGGTATTGAGGTCTTGTACGGGTTGGTTTACGCCCCGGTGTCCGTATTTCATTTTTTTGGTTTTTCCTCCGGCGGCTAGGGCGAGGATTTGGTTTCCCAGACAGATTCCAAAAATAGGGATCTTTTTTTCGAGGGCTTGGCGGGTGATAGCTATGGTTTCGTGGACAGTTTCGGGGTCTCCTGGCCCGTTGGACACAAAAAGACCGTCGAATTTTTCGTCGAGCTCAAACGGGTTTTGATCAAAAGGGCAGCGAATGATTCGGATGCCTCGAGCGAGGAAGTTTCTGAGAATTCCGTTTTTGGCTCCACAGTCGATGAAAGCGATGGTTTTTCCGCAGGGGTTTTTGGGTTCCAGGATTTCTACTGAAGAGGGTACTACTTCTGGGACGTATCGTCCGGCGAGAGGATCTTCGTATTTTTTGGGTTCTGTGGTTCCTAGAGAGCCAAGGATACAGCCTTCTTCTCGTAAAACCTGAGTAATGGCTCGGGTATCCACTCCGGATATGGCAGGGATGTTTTGGCTTTTGAGCCAGTCAGCAAAGCTGGAGGTGGCCAGACAGTGGGAAAATTCTTTGGATACTTCGGTGAGGACTACGCCCTTGACCCAAATTTTATCGCTTTCATAGGTTCGATCTACATTTGGGAAGATGGTATCGGGATCAAAAACGCCGTAGTTTCCGATGAGTGGAAAGGTAAAGACGACGATTTGACCGTAGTAGCTGGGGTCGGTGAGGGTTTCGAGGTATCCCGTCATCCCTGTGGTGAAAACGATTTCTCCGTCGTTTTGAGTGTTGGCACCAAAAGAATGCCCTTCGAATGATTGGCCGTTTGAGAGGTAGAGTTTCATCCTGTAATTTATACTGAAAATGAGGGGGGATTCAATGGAATTTGATGGGAAGAAGCGGAGCTTCTGGGGAAAATTGTGTTCCCAAGCTGGAGCTTGGGAACAAGTAAAATCTTCGTTGTGATAAAAAGTGTGTCATTCCGAATCTGCTGATTTGCTACTTTAGATTAGACATGATATGAGGAATCATCCTTTTAACTATTGAGTACAAAGGAAAAAGTGATTTCTTATTATTTGATCATTTAATAATTCGAGGATCCCTCATTTTATCGTCGAGAGTTTCAATGAGGTTTGTGATTCGGGATGACGCGTTAAAGTTATGGCTGCAAATTAATCAAAGGAATAGCCGAATTTTCACTACTTCCAAAATAGGTTTGCGGGTAGGTTCCGTTCCATTTTTCGATGGCGATTCGGGCGTTTTCGAGCGCTTTATAATCGATGACCTTGGTGGTGATTTCTTGTTGGATCAGTCGGTTGTATTCGGCGATTCCTTCTCCTTCTAATATTTTGGCTTGTTTGTCGGCTTCGGCTTCTTTGATTTTTTGCTGTACGCGAATTTCCTTCTGTTGCAGGATGTATTCTTCTTTTTGGGCTTTTTGTTCCTCGATCTGTTTTTGTTCGATGGCGGCTTTGAACTGATCGTTGAAGTCAAAATTGGTGAGATTTACGTCTTCGAGAATGATGTTTTCTTTTTTGAGCTCCACTTCGAGGTATTTCAGTACTTCCCTTCGGATTTCTTCCCGTTTGGTAAGAATATCGGCGACTTTGTATTTGGCGGTAAATGTTTTGACGGCGTCTACGGCTCGGGGAACGACTTTTTTGGATTCGTAGTCTTTTCCGACTTCTTGGTAGATTTTAGATACCGCAGTTGGTTCTAGGTGATAGGTGACGACCACGTCTACGTCTACGTCCTGAAGATCAGAACTAGCCGCCTTCATGGAGGCTCTTCGGTTTGAATATTTAGAATAGTCGTTTGAAAAAACTACTTTTTGGGTTCGAACGGGGATGGCGTGAATGCTTTGGAAAAAGGGGATTCGAAAATGGAGTCCTTCTTGGAGTGATTCTGACTGTACTCCGCCTCGAAGTTTGTCAAAAACAATTCCTCGGTGTCCGGCTTCGATGTTGACGAAGGGGTTAAGGGCAAAGAAGGCAAAAATTCCAATGATGAGAATGGTGCCCCATTTAAGACGGTGAAAGAGGGTTTCGAAGAAGGCCATTTTATATTTGTTTTAGGATACGGTGATTATACACGACTTTTTCTCGCTCTCAAGTAAGGTCTTGGGAACAAGCAAAATTAAACTATTGACTGCTGACTGCTCACTACTGATGGTTCACTTGCATCTGATGTCCCACGCGCAAAACTCGCTCCTCTTTAAAGGCGGGGCCAAAAATCTGTGCCCCCACGGGCAGGTCGGATTTTGTCTGACCGACAGGAACGGATAATCCACAGATTCCTGCCAGTGAGGCGGGGATGGTGAGGATGTCTTCGAGGTACATTTTTAGGGGATCGGTGGTGTTTTCTCCGATCTTGAAGGCGGGGCCGGGAGAAACCGGGGTAAAGATGATGTCTACTTCGTTGGCAAAGGCGTTGTCGAAGTCTTGTTTGATCAGGGTTCGTACTTTTTGAGCTTTTCGGTAGAAGGCATCGTAGTATCCGGCGCTGAGGGCGTAAGTTCCAATCAGGATTCGTCGTTTCACTTCGTCGCCCAGGCCGGCTTCTCGGGTCTGGGTGTAGATTTCTTCGAGGGAGCCGGCTTTTTTCCCGCTTCCGTATCGAATTCCGTCAAATCGGGCCATGTTGGCTGAAATTTCGGAGGGTGCGATGATGTAGTAGGTGGGAACAGCGTATTTGGTGTGGGGGAGAGAAATGTCTTTTAGTTCTGCTCCCATAGATTGGAGCTGTTTTTTGGCTTCTTCGAGGATTTGGATGACTTCGGGGTCAATAGCGTTTGAATAGTATTCCTGAGGGATTCCGACCTTGAGTCCTTTAAGGTCTTTTTTGATTTCTTCCAGGTAGTTGGGGACTGATTTTTCCGGTGTGGTGGCGTCTTTGGGGTCGTGTCCGGCGATGGTTTGGAGTATGAGTGCGCAATCTTCGGCGGTTTTGGCCAGAGGGCCAACAGTGTCAAGGCTGGAGGCCATCGGAATGGTGCCCCAACGAGAAACTCGTCCGTAAGAAACTTTGAGCCCTGTAATTCCACAAAAATGAGCTGGCTGTCGGATTGATCCCCCTGTGTCGGTCCCAATAGTTCCAGCACACATGTTAGCCGCAATAGCGGCCGCAGATCCACCAGAACTTCCTCCCGATACTCGTTCGAGATCTCGAGGATTTTTGGTCACCCCAAAAGCCGAGGTTTCGGTACTGGCTCCCATGGTGAATTCGTCGGTGTTTACTTTTCCCAGGAGTACGGTTCCCGCTTCTTTGAGAAGCGTCCAGACCGTAGCGTCGTAGGGGGGCAAAAAGTCTTTGAGGATGTTGGAGCTGGCGGTGGTTTTTATACCGTTCGTACAGACCACATCTTTGAGCGTGATGGGGATTCCGTCGAGGGGAGAAAGGGGGGCGTTTTTTTTGTAGCGTTCATCGGCTTCTTTGGCCATGGCTCGGGCCTCGTCAAATGTGGTGGTAACAAAGGCGTTCACGTCTTTTTCCTGAGCCTCTATTTGAGCGATAAAGGCCTCGGTTATTTCAGAAGAGGTGGTTTTCCCTTCTTTGAGGAGGGTACTGAGGGTGGCGAGAGTTTGATTGGTGAGGTCCATGACTTTTTTTAGGTAAGTAGTAGGGGAAATAAAATGGTAATTTTAAATTTTTTGAACTTTTGAGTTTTGGAGTGAGGAGCTGTTAACGACTATGGAAACCTTCTCTTCTGTTTTTGAGGAAAATTGAGTAGATGGCTCGTATGGTTGAAGGGAATTGATGTTTAGAAATCTAAGAGAAGGTGGCGAAGCGAAGATGTTATGGTTTGAAATTGCAAACAGAGCCGGATGAGTTTTTTGGAAGGAAAGGGGACTGAAATGATCACGCCCTTACGATAAAGCGCTTACATAATATTGGGTATCACTACACAGTGGTTATCTACTTGGTGAGGGGCTTGTTCGAGGTATTTATCTATATTTTCAGTGTCTTTGATGTCGTCTGGTCGGGTCACGTTTTCTAGGCCCGTTACCTGTGAGGTTTCGGGAACATCGTCGGTAGGGACTTCTTGGAGTTGACTAAAAAAATCCAGGATTGACCCGAGTTGCGAAGTAAACTTCTCGAGATCGGCTTCGCTGATGTTTATCTTGGCCAATTTTGCGATGTGACGGACTTCGTCGGTAGTGATCATTGGGAGAGGAGTTATCTATTTTTCACACGCGAGTGTACTTATCAATTAACAATTATCAATTAGCAATAATCAATGAGGGAAATTGTTTAAAGATATTTGATTGTTAATTGTTTGTTGGTAATTGCTTATTGTAAAAAAGGATTCGCCACCTCCTCCATCTTCACCTCTCGCTGATCGCCGCTTTCCATATCTTTTACCACAACTACGCCTTTTTTTACTTCATCTTCTCCGATGACAATACAGTGAGGGATGCCCTGACGGTTGGCATAGTCGAACTGTTTGCCGATTTTTTTGGCTTCACAGTAGTTTTCGGTGTTTATGCCGGCTTCTCGGAGTTGGGTTCCGATTTTTAGGGCGGTGGGGAGTTCGTTTTCGCTCATAGCGATGATGAGTGCTTGGGTGGGAGTTTTTCTTTTTGTGGTAATGATTCCGGCTTCGAAGAGCTGAGGGAGGAGTCGACTCAAACCGATGGAAATTCCCACTCCGGGCATTTTTTTGCCGGTAAAAACTTTGGCCAGATCATCGTATCTTCCGCCTGAACAAATAGAACCAAGTCCTTTGTGTTCGGTTAAATTAGTTTCGTAGACGGTTCCGGTGTAATAATCAAGCCCTCGAGCAATACTCAGATCGAGGGTGTATCTATTTTGAGGAATTTCGGCTTCGATAAGACTTTTGACCACGATTCGAAGATCTTCCACTCCGGAAGTGAAAGTTTCGGTTCCCTTCATCTTTTTTAGTTGAGTGATGATTTTGGTGGGAGAACCAGAAATCTCGGTGAAGTCGAGTATTTGTTGGGCTTTTTCATCGGTTAATCCGCCAGATTTGAGGCGAGAAAGTACTTCTTTTTCCCCGATTTTTTCTAGATCGTCTACGATATCGAGCGTTTCTTTTATTTTGTCGCTGGGAATACCGATGGATTCAAAAAAACCGATCAGAATTTTTCGGTTGTTTATGCGCACCACGAAGTCGCCTATGCCAAGGGTTTCAAAAATCTGGATAATGATGGCCGGCATAAGAGCGTCGTTGATGAGCGAGAGTGATTCTACTCCGATGACATCGATGTCACACTGATCAAACTGCCGATATCGTCCTTTTTGGGCTCTTTCTCCTCGAAAGTTGGGGCCGATAGAGTACCGACGAAAGGGGAAAGCTAGATTTGAAAAATGGCGGGCTACATAGAGGGCAAGGGGCACTGTGTGGTCAAAACGAAGGGCCATTCCCGAGTGAGAAGTATCGTTTTCATCGTCGAGCAATCGCTTGAGAACATACATTTCTTTTGGATTTCCGCCTTTGGCGACAAGGTTTTCTTCTCGTTCAACCAGAGGGGTGGTGACGGGCGTAAAGCCGTGTCGCTCATAAGTTTGAGTAATGGTTTTTATCCAGTGTTGTCGGACGAGTTCTTGTTCGGGACTGAATTCTGGGAATCCGCTGGGACAGGTGATGTTGGGTTTAGACATGGGTTGTTGTTTTATATGAGATGAGGGGAACTCTCCCGCCTCTGGAAGTAAGAGGGGCTAAAGAGTTAAAGCTTCGGGCACCCTCTCTTATAACAAGAGAGGGTTTTGATGTGTATTTAGTTTATTTGTGGATGGTTTGAGCACAAGGGGCAGAGCTTGGGAAATAGGAGATTTGTGGAAAAATAATTTGCATAATCTGAAAAGTTGTTTTAAATGTGGGGCGATACTTTCTAAAGTTCTATAAAAATGGTTAAGCGTATTATTATTCTCGTTTTAATTTTGGTGGGGGTTTCGGTTTTGTGGAAGACCCAAAAAGAAGAAGCTAATGTCTATCCTGATACTCAGAAGGAGCAAGAACTAGAAAATTCTGAAAAGACTGGTGAAAAGGAAGAAGAAAAGAAGGAAGAACCTAAGACAGAGGAACCAAAAGAAACGGAAAAAGAGGTGACACCTCCTGAAGAAGAAAAAAAGGAAGTGGTTATTCCACCGGTGAAAAAGGTGGAAATTAAAGAGCCTCCAAGAGTTGAACTGGCCCCTAAAGTAGAAGCGGTTCCTGCTCGTGAAACGAAGGTAAAGGTTTACTTTTATGAGTGGAATATTGATCTTTCTCAAAAAGAAATTCCTTCGGGAACGGTTGTGTTTGAGGTGCTCAACACTGGTAAATTTACCCATGACTTTGCGATCCGAGGAAAGCAGAATTATGGGAAGGTTAAACCTGGGGAAAGTCGAGTTTTTTCTGTGAAACTAGGAACGGGAGACTATAAGTTGTATTCTGATAGGGGACGGGATGATGAGAATGGAATGGTAGAGAGTTTTATGGTAGTTCGATAGGGAGACAATTAGTAATTAACAATAATCAATTAACAATTTTGTAGAGAGAGACGCATTGCAATGCGTCTCTTTTTATTGGTTAACATTGCACCAAATCCCTTCCTGGGTAGACTTCGGGCGTTTTTAATTTAAATGCATGTCAAAAACGGCGTTGTTATCGGTTTCAGACAAGGCGGGGATTGTGGAATTTGCTCGTGATTTGGTGGAATTGGGGTATCGAATCCTTTCTACGGGAGGGACGTATCGGGCTTTGAGCGAAGCGGGGATTGAGAATCTGATGGAGGTAGCTGATTTTACGGGCTTTCCCGAAGGTCTTGAGGGACGGATCAAAACGCTTACGCCCCAAGTTTTTGGTGGAATCTTAAATCTTCGAGAGAACGAATCTCATCAAAAATTTTGTGCTGATAATAAGATTGAAAATATTGATCTGGTGGTGGTGAATTTGTATCCGTTTAAAGCTACGTACGAAGATGACTCTAAGTCTTTTGAGGAAAAAGTAGAGCAAATTGATATTGGGGGACCTTCGATGATTCGGGCGGCAGCAAAGAATTATGAATTTTGTGCACCGGTAGTGGATCCGGCTGATTATGAGAAGATTATAGATCAGCTGAAGTCTGATGGTGGTTTGGATTTGGATTTTCGAAAACAGTTGGCGGCCAAGGTGTTTGAAATGACGGCCCACTATGACCTGATGATCGCTCGTTTTTGGGTGGAGAATGCCGATAAAATGCCGCTTCGATACGGAGAAAACCCGCATCAGACAGCCGTGGTTCTCGAAGACCCTTTTTCTTCAGGCGTAAATCTCGTAGGAGCGAGGGTATTAAACGGTAAACCTCTTTCTTATAACAACTTCAACGATGCAAACGGAGCGTTGGAATTAGCGATTTCTTTTCCTGATACGCCTTTTGCGACGATTATTAAGCATGCGACGCCTTGTGGGGCGGCGATTGGGAAGGATATTGATGAGGCGTTTTCTAAGGCTTATGAAGCGGATAAGCTCTCGGCTTTTGGAGGCGTTATTGCGCTCAATCGTGAAGTGACTAAGGGAGTGGCAGAGCAGATTGTTTCGTTTTTTAATGAGATTGTTTTGGCGCCTAAGGTTTCGGCCGAAGCGCTGGAGGTTTTTAAGACCAAAAAAAATCTACGCGTGTTGGAAGTGCCTAATTTTGAAGAAAAAGCCAAAGATATGGTGCTCAGACGTGTTCGGGGGGGGACGTTGGTTCAGGACTTAGATATTCACCAAGTAGGAGAAGAGGATCTGAAGTGTGTGACCAAGACCCAACCTTCTGCTGATCAAAAGGTAGATCTTCAGATTGCTTGGGAGATGGTAAAGATTGTTAAGTCGAATGCGATTGTGGTCGTAAAAGATGGCGTGATGATCGGGAAGGGAGGGGGACAGACTTCGCGCGTAGAAGCTATGGAAATTGCCCTAGGACATGCGGGTAAGGCGGCTAAAGGCGCTGTGATTGCCTCGGATGCGTTTTTTCCGTTCCCTGATGCGATTGAGATGGCCGGGAAATATGGAATTTCAGCGATTGTGCAGCCGGGAGGATCGGTAAAGGATCAGGAAGTGATAGATAAAGCCGATGAATTGAAGATGGGAATGGTGTTTACCGGGGTGCGAAGTTTTTTGCATTAATTCGAATAGTCGTTTGTAGGGGCTCATGGCTATGCGCCCCGCTGGGAAAAAACAATGTATTTCATCATTCATAGGGGCAAACCCATGTGTTTGCCCCTTTTTTAAAAAAAATCACCCCGCGCGCGCAAGCGGCGGGGCCAAGGTGGGCCGTCTTAGCCAATTGGTTTCCTGCTTTTGATGTGTTTTATGGCGTCGTATCCGAGGACTATGGGCAAGAAGATCATGGCCCATATCCCAATGTAGTTATGAAGCTGTATGTTGGGGGGGAGAAAGGCGGCATGGAGTCCAAGGAGAATCATTGAAATTCCAAGGGCGATTCCAGAGGATCTTGTGTTTTTTTGCTCATAACTAATGATGGTGATGCTACTGGTTATGCCAAAGAGGACCATGAAGAATCCAGAGAGACTGTACAGTGCATTGATCATAAGAGTTAAATCCTTATGTATGGGGTTTATGTATATCGAGACGGCCAGAAGGGAACGTCTCGATCAGTTATGATGAGGACGTTCACCCAGTGGTCTCGATAAAGAAAATATGTAAAAGAACGGGGGCATTTTAGATTTTGTTTTTGTTTTTTACAGAAAAAAATCGCCCCGGCCACACTGAGGTGGCGGAGCGAAGTAGGGCCGTCGATGTTTTTAGTGAAGAGTAGCTCCAGGGGGAGCCCCCAGAAGTACTGGCGATGCGGGAGTTCTCCGCTTTCTCCATTCGTCGAGGACGAAGAAGCTGGCCAGCGCCCAACCGAATTGATGGTAGCCGATGCTCCAGAGCAAGCTGTGGACTGGCTGGCTTGGAGGGCAAAGATGGTAGGCAAGCCCGGTTGATAGGAGGCTGATTATTAGCCAGTGATACCAACAGGGGGCTTTGTGCGTGAACTTGTAAATCGCCACTCCCAGCATGAGGCCGGAAGCTACGCTTAACAAGATGGGCCAGGGGAATGAGGTGTTCATCATGCCTCTCCTTTGGACGGGGTAGATCTGGATTTTCTTCTTTGGTAGCCAACATAGCTGAACAAAGTTATAGGAATCATGAAGAAGGCGATGATTCCATTTGAAAACCAGAGTTCTATAGGGAGGGGGTTTTTGATCACTTCGAGAGTGAACATAACCGCCAGGCTGACTCCCCAGATGTAGGATAGAAATGACCATATTTGGGGTAATTGGGATTGAACGGTGATAATGATCGTTGCCGTGTTAATCCCGAAAAGGACGGCGTAAAGCGTGTGAATTGATAGATCTTCCATGATTAACTCCTTGTGGGTTTTGGCTGAATACTGGCTTGATATCCTGCCAAAGCCAGAACGACGCTCAGAATTCCCGCGATGAAGAGGTTCTGATAGTGTGTCATGAGAGGGATGGATTGATTGACGGTATAGATTGCATAGGTGATACCCGTAAAGGTTGTGATCACCATACAGCTCAGAGGGAACAAAGGATGTTTCACGCCTCTGAGAATGTCGAAAAAGATCAGTCCGGTACTGGTACCCCAGAGCAAGGCCAGTCCGATCGAGATGGCATGTGCTATTGATGTGGTATCCATGAGGAATATCTCCCTAGGTTTCGGATTTTGGTTGTAGAGGGTGAGTGGGAATAAGTCGACGTTTGCGCTTGAGTTTTCGGTTTATTTTCCGGGTTATTTTTCTTACCAGAAAATAGGATATCACCAGACATCCTCCGCCGATCCAAAAGTGGGTCCAGAACATACCCAATTCCTTTGGGATGACTATAAATACTCCAACCATCATGATTTGCATGAGCCCGAGAGGCGTCAAAATGAGCGTTACTTGGTGTTTTCCATGTCGAGCATAGGCCCAGATTTGTCCCATATTCCATCCCAGACCCGCGATTAGTAAAATGCTTGGTGTGTTGAGCCATTCCATGAGAAAAAATCCTCCAATATTATCGAGACGGCCGGTCGGGAATACGGCCTTTGGTTGAAAACAAGGGTCGTATTCACCCGGGGGTCTCGATAAGACGTTGACGTTAAAGATCTTGTTCTTATTTACATTGAAAGTTGTTTTTTGGCAAGTTTTGTGTTATAATGGGCTTTCAAAACTTAAATATATCATGAAAAATCAGCCCCATAGCCACAATCTTGAATTCTGGATTGATGTTATCAGTCTTGGATTTATGACCGCCCTTTGTGTCCTGCTTGGCTACCTTTCTCATGGATATGCGGTGAATGCGATTGCCATGGTTTTTTAGTTTTTTTTGAATAGAATGCGGGCGAGGTTTTAGATAGAGAATGAAGGACAAGAATGAAAAGGAAGAATGAAGGATTTTATGTATTAAATAAGCTTTAAATTATGAAGAAGGATGATAAAAAACGTGGGGGACTGATAATGGGATTGATTGTTGGGGGAGCGGTCGGTTCTGTGTTGTCGCTTTTGTTTGCTCCTGATAAAGGAGCTAATACACGAAAAAAGGTGAAAAAACAGGGCAAAGAGGCCTTTAAAAGAGGGAAGACAGTGGCAGAAGAGTTTTTGGAGAAATACAAAAAGTAGTGATCAGTCACTGACAAACAACTAAATTTGAAAAGGACGTATATCTAAGATACGCCCTTTCTTTTACTTTATCGTTTTCGAAGTGCCATATTAACCGCTGTGTCGAGTTGGCGGTCGATCTCTTTTTTCTTTTCTTCGGGGGTGGGGTCTTCTATTTCTACGTCGGGAATAATCCCTTTTTCGTGCACCCATCGCCCTTTTGGGGTGAGCCATTTGGCGACGGTGAGTTTGAGGGTTCCGCCATTGTTGTAGTTGGAAATTTCCTGAACGGTTCCTTTTCCGAGGGTGGTTGAACCGACAATTTTTCCAATTTCGTAGTCTTGGATCATGCCCGCAAAAATTTCACTCGCACTGGCGGATCCTTTGTTTGTGAGAACTACTACGTTGTTGAATTTATTGAGGAGACCGTTTTTTCGGGCTTTGTATTCTTTTTTTGAGTCCTTGTATTCCACCGAAAAGATGAGCTTCCCCTGATCGAGGAAAAATTCTCCGATATCGGTGGCTGATGTGAGGTATCCTCCGGGGTTGTTTCTTAGATCTACAACGATTCCTTTTGGATTTCGGGGTAATACTTCTTCTACGAGCATTTTTTCGAAATTGTTACTGGTTTTTTTGTTGAACTGATGAATCCCGATGACGGGAATAGAGCTTTTCCATTCAAGAGTGATGGAAGGAACGGTGATTTTTCCTCGGGTAACGGAAATATCTCTTTCGGCTCCATTTCTTTCAATGGTGATAACGACGATGGAACCTTCTGGTCCTCGAATCAGGTCGATGGCATCAGAAATGCTGATGTCTTTTATGGAGTCTCCATCAACAGCGGTAATGACGTCTCCCGCCATGATTCCTGCTTTTTCGGCTGGAGATCCTTTGAGCGGTGAGGTGATCGTCATTTTTTCTTCGATCATTTCTACGTAGGCTCCAATCCCTTCGTAGTTTCCGTTGAGGTTGTTGGCAAAGTCTTCCGCTTTTTTGGGTTCGATGTAGCTGGAGTATTTGTCGTCGAGAGCTTTTACCATGCCGGCGATAGCCGCATCGATAAGTTCTTTTTTCTTTTCTTCGTTGAGGTCTTCGCTAAAACGGTATTTTGTGTTGATGGCTTGGTAGATACTTTCCATGATGGCCATGTTAGGCGCATTTATAGAAGAGGCAGAAGAAGGAGTGCTGTAGTTGGGCAGTACTTCAATTTTGAGATCGTTGAGGCTTTTAACGGGTTTTCGATACTCTTTTCGGGTCATTGACCTCCTCGATCTAGACCGGGTATGAGAATTAGGGCGATAGGTTGATTTTCGTTCTCCGTATTTTTTCGAAGTGGTGCTTTTGTAAGACGGCGAGTCGAGTTTTGATTTTCTTTCGCCGTGTTTGTTAAATCGGTAGAGCCATTTGACCAGATCTCTTCTTTTGAGTGGGGCATAAGGACGGAGAGGTTTGATGTCTCCGATTTCTAAAAGCCCTGAGGCCAGAGCGGCTTCGACTTCAGGAAGAAATTTTGACCGAGGGGAGACGCCTGAAACTTTTCGGAGAAAGGTTCGAGAGTTTCTTTTTGGGGGGAGAATTCCTTTTGCTTTTACAATGTTTTTGATGGCCTGAAGCCGTGTAATGGATTGATTTTTGTTGAATGGTTCGTCGGCCCGGATGAAATCTCGTCGAAGAGCTTCTTTTAAGAAGGGGGCGAGGGGGTCGGTTTCTTGTATATTTGGTGGAAGAGGGGTGCCAAAATCGGCTGAATTAGGATCAAATCCGCCATCACGCAGAACAATGCCCCAAAACATCTGCAGAGGAACGTCGGCATCGGCGCGAAAAAAGCCTTTATCTTTTAGTACTTTTCGGTCCACCAGATTTTTGATGGCGGGCTGAAGTGTGGAGTTTGGTGACACATCTCTAAAGGCGTAAGAAGTAGAGAGTAAAAGGCTTGCCGTAACTGTAAGAACAAAAATTTTTTTCATCATTTCGGAGTGTATATATTTAATGGTATTGATCAAATGCGCCGAAAGGATTAGCAGAGTCTTGACTTGAGTGCTAGTTTTGAGTAGGGTGGGGCCGAGTTTAAAAAGTGTTTTAAGTGAATTATGAAGCCTGAATTATGAATCATGGGGGGAGGTTGATTTTGATTTTATAGGCTTCAGGCTTCATGCTTCATGATTCAATATTGTTAAATCTTTTGTTTATGTCTGCAGATCCTTATGAAGTCCTTGGCGTTGATAAAAATGCTTCGAAGTCCGATATAAAAAAGGCTTTTCGAGAGCTGAGTAAAAAACATCATCCCGATAAAGGAGGGGATGAGACGGAGTTTAAGAAAATAAGTGCGGCTTATGAGATTTTATCTGATGAACAGAAGCGTGCTCAGTTTGATCAGTATGGGGCTGCGGGAATGGGAGGCGGAGGATTTGGGGGAGGGGGATTTCAGCAGGGAGACTTTGGAGGGTTTGAGGATATTTTTTCGAACTTTTTTGGAGGAGGAGCTGGGGGAATGGGAGGGGGAGCGAGGCGTTCGAGTAAAACTCGAGGGGCGGATTTGGAAGTACGTGTAGAATTGAGTTTTGAGGATATGATGAAGGGGGTGGAGAAACATTTTACTTCCAAAAATTTGGAACCCTGTGAGAAATGTGATGGAGAGGGTGGGTTTGATAAAAAAAGTTGTTCAACTTGTTCTGGTACAGGGGCCGTTTCGCAGGCTTTTCAGACACCTTTTGGACGGGTTCAGCAACAGACTATTTGTCCAGATTGTCGAGGGGAGGGGAAAACGTACGAAAAGCGTTGTAGTGAGTGTCAGGGAGAGGGGCGAATTCGAAAAAAGAGGGAGGTGAAAGTTGATATTCCCGCTGGGGTAGAAGATGGAGAAACGATTCGTATTACAGGGGGGGGAGAGGCTGGAATTCGGGGTGGCGTGAGAGGGGATTTGTACGTTCATGTTTTTGTGACGCCTTCCAAAAAATTTCACCGTCGTGGAATGGATATTTTAACTTCGTTGCCTGTTTCAGTGTTTGATGCGATTTCGGGTGGCAAATTTGAAGTGGAAACCTTTTGGGGAAAGGTGGAATTAACCGTTCCCGAAAACACTCGGGATGGGCAGTTGTTGAGAATCAAAAGCAAGGGGGTTTGTGGATCGACCCGAAAGGGGGATCATTTGGTCAAAATTGATTATGAAATGCCTAAGCGGGTTGGGGGGAAGCTCAAAAAATTATTGGCCGATGCAAAGAAGGCGGGAAATAGTGTTTTTTAGTTTTCTTAGGGTTTTGATTGAGAGAGGGGAGAGAGTTTGAATCTGTTTTTCAGTTTTCTTGACATATTGACATGTTTTTGTAGTGTAGGTTAAATATAAAAACATAAATAAAAAGAGTTATCTTTTGGGGATTGGTTGATTCAATCTTTGAGAGGCTCGCTCTTTTTGTTCTTTGGATAACGTTGCATTAACGTCCCCTTTAAATGCGCGCATGCGCAGGATCGGAGGTTGCCTATGAGTGTCATGAGGCGATTATTGGGTTGGAGGGGTGTGGTACTTGCACTCCTTCTGTTTTTTGGCCTTACACTGTCTGGTTGTTTTAGCTCAGGTGTTCCTTTGTGTCACAAAAAGGGAGAGTGTTTCCGCAAATTGCCGAATGGTGATTTGGTGGAAATTTCTGCCAACGAGGTTATGTACTCACAGGGGCCTGTAGAAAACCTGAAGTATATGATCAAAAGGCCCGAAGGGGCCGCGCTGATTGGCTCTGGAGTTCTTCTGGGGTTGGGACTGCGTGAGGTGACGGAATGATGTATGCACTGAACACGATACGGGTGAGGAGGTCGACCTCACCCGTTTTTTTATTTTGATTTTTCAGGTTTCATCCAGGAAGGAAGCGCTTCCCATATTTTTTCAAAGAAGTTGTTTCCCGCTTCGAAATGTATAAAAAACTGAGCGTTGAAGTCGGCTTTTTGTTGAGGACGGCTTTTGGATCCGGCGGTTATTCCATAATAGAGGTCCGCTTTTTGCCCTAATCGATTTCCTAGAATTACAGATTGACTTATGTATCTGGCTTGAGGGTCTTGTTGGAGTATAGCGTTCAGATTATTACTCACCCTTTGTTGGATAACGGGATAATTCCATTTCTGATCACTCAGCATTCGGTGTCGATCGCTTTGTTTCTTTTTCCAGGTTAAAAATTGATTGATTTCTTTGTCGGTCATTTCTTCGGGAGAGTAGACGGCTCTCATACATCCAAAAGGATCTTTTTCTTCCATAATGGCGCAGATGTTGGCATATTTGTATTGGAGGTCTCGCCTTTCTAGTTTTTTTCTTTCGATTTCGGTCATGTTTGGGGGAGTCGGGATGGTTCCTTGTTTTTCGAGGTGGGTCATTTCTTCGTGAAGATCTGGTGGGATTTCGAGCTGGGCGGCAGTTCTTCTTTTTCTTTTTTTGGGAGGAGGAGCGGGGTGAGGTTTTGGAGCTTGCATCCATTCGTTGAGCTCTTTTTGAGTCATAGAGGGGGAGTGATGGGCTTTTGATTTGGAACTCCCAAAGATCTCTACTGGGAGACCTTTTTTGTTTAATTCAATGGGTTTGGAACCAGAAGAGGTTTGAGAATACATCCATTCGGGAAGTTCTGGGTGGTTTTTTCTTTGGTTTCTTCTTTTTCGATATTCTTCCGGGGAAACTACTCGGAGGGAAGGATCTTTTGGAGCTAGGGAAGATTCTATGATTTGAGGGGGGGAGATCCCTTTTGCCTTTTTGGGCTTTGGGAAGGCTTTGATGACGGTCTCGGTTTGGGAATAACTGGAGACTAGGTCGTAGAGTGCCCACGTGTTAGGTCCAATGGCTCCGTCTGGGTCAAGTTTGGTAACGAGGGCTAATTCTTTTTCGGAGGAAAAGAGGTTTTTCCCTTTTTCAATTAGGAGGTGCTGAAGTCGTCTTGGAGGTCGGAGAGAGTCGATGCGTCTTTTCTTTCCTCTGTATTCCACTTTTTGGTTGCTAAATACACCCTTGGGATCAATTTCTTTGCAGAGTGAATTGATGAGTTTTACTTCCAAGGTCGAAAGATTCCATTCTTTGAGAATAGGGCGATCATGAGGAAGGGGGCGGGTTTCGGGTTGTGCTAGAAATGTGTGAGGATCGAATTCTATTGTTTTAGATCGAGATGGAAGACGCTCGGATGTCATTGTGAGGTGTTTTTGGAGTCAGGAATGTAGTGGCTTAAGAGCGTACTGAAATATTTGTTGTTGAGGGTGTCTTTTTCTGCAGCTTCAATCCAGAGTTCGCTGAGTATGGCTTTTTGTGTTTTTTCTTTCAGACGAGGGAACTCAGTTTTTAATTGTCTCTTTCCCTCTTCTGTGAGAAGACTGGTTGTTTCTATGAGTTGATCGAAGAGAGGGATAAAGTTGGACATGGAAATTTACTTTTGTGCAACTCGACTAGAAGGTCGAGAGAGCCCAGCATAATAGGCAAGCGAACTGTGCTTTTTCTGGTAGGCGAGGATGGCGTTTTTTTCTGAGGTCAAAGATTCTTTTTTTGCTGCGATTAATTCGTTGAGCTTTTGAGTGGTTTTGGGGCCTACTCGCCCAGCGCCTAATTGGTTTCGGTTTTTGATTAACCCGTGAGCGAGTTGAAAGTTGATTAGGGCATTTTGGGTTTTGTTTCCGAAGTACCCGGTGGGAGCGGTAAAAAGAAACTCTTCTTGAATGAGCATTTCTTGGAGTTTGAGAGCGGCAGTAGATTTTTCTTTGAATTTGATATTTTCTTCGAAGTGAAAACTTTCCCAGGTTTCTTTGAGCTTTTGCTGAACGTTGAACCGGTGCAGCTCGTCGGTCATTTTTTGTCTTGTTTTGGGGCCAAATGAACCGGCTCCACGATCGGTAATGTGGTCCAGGATGAAATACCTTTTTTGGAAGGTGAAAACGGCTTCTTTGGTGTCGAAATCAAAAATTCCGTCGGCTTCTCCGCTATAAAACCCGAGGGTCTTGAGTGCTTTCTGAAGTTCGACTACGGCCTCTCCCATGTCGGTGTGTCCTAGGTTTTCGTGGAAAACTGGAAGATTTGGTAGATCAATGAGTTCGCTGAGAGGCTGTGGAATTTGGAAATTCACAGAGTCTTTAATATTTGTGCCTACTTCGTAGAGGTTACATTTGATACTTGGAACTCCCCAGGCAAGAGCTCTTCGGAGTCCTTCTTCTCCGTATCCCATCCATAAATCCAGTCGATCGTGGCGGGCGAGTTTTCTTTTTCCTTTTTCTACAATGGCGCCTCCTCGGTCGTGAACGGTTCCACATCCCCAGCCGGGAATACAGATTTTTGTTCCAAAGGGATATGATTTGGGGGCGGCAATCATTCCAGGGTAAACCGGAGTTCCGTCTGCTCCTTGTATTCCTCTTCCGTTGAGTCTTATTTCGGCCTCGTAACTTCCTGTAATATAGAAGTCTTGATTGGGCAGGGGCGAATAATATCCCGTGATGGTGAAATGTCGTTCTTCACCCTCTGGAGAGGAATCTTGATTGGCTTTCGTTTGGGGGGCCAAAGCGAAGGTCAGAATCATTAGAGCCGATACGATTATCTTTTTCATTTTTAATCAAATAAATCATGTCATCTTACCCTATTTTTAGACTTCATGCAATTGGTTATGTGTTGAATAAAAGTGAAAATGTTTTATTTGTAATAATTAGGATTATCTGGAGTTGTGAGTTTTTTTGAGGTTCATATCGTGAGCAAAATAATTGACCAAGCGAAGAACAATTTTTATACTCTTTTTCGATGCGAATAAAAGGGTTGAAAAAGGGCGAAAAGGGAAGGTCTCGGACGAAAGGATGGAAAAGTTATTTATTGGTGTTGGGGATTGTCGGGATTCTGTGGAATGGGTATGTGTCAGCCTTTACAGACATCTCTATCGATGATCCTCAGCACCATATTTTTATGCATTTAAAAGAGGTGGGGGTGATGGGGCCTTATGCTGATGGAGCTTTTCATCCCGAAAGAAATATTACTCGAGCTGAGGCGTTGACGATTGCACTTCGTGCTGGAGGAATAGCGATTCCGGAACCAAAAGGGGAGATGCATTTTGATGATGTTGACCTTAATCAGTGGTATGGGCCCGTTGTAGCTCGAGCGGTAGAATTAAAGATTGTTTCGGCTAAGAATTTGAAGTTTCGCCCGAATCAATTAGTGAGCAAGGCTGAGTTTCTCGCCTTTTTGTTTCGGGCGACTTTGGTTGATTTTCGTCCGTTTTTTGGACGTACGGCTCATTTGGCAACGGATGTTCCAGCGGATTCTTGGTTTGCTCCCCATTTTGCCTATGCGAAGAAGTATCAGATTGCGCATTTGCCTTCGGATAATTTTTATCGTCCCTTCAAGGTTTTGTCTCGTCGAGAAGCCGCTATGATGACATTTCGGCAGTTGAGAATATTTCACGGAGATGAAATGGTGAAGACTTTTATGGAATTGCAGGCTGAGATTCAGCAGTTTATTACCCTTTTGCGAGCGGATAAATCAGATGAAGCCGAGATGAAGCTTCAGAAGATTTTGCGCTTGAATGATGAGCTTTCTCGAACTAAAAACAATGAGGATGCTTTGGCGGCTCGAGCCATTTCTCGGGCTATGACGCATATGGCGGATGGACTTCGATATTTTCGTCGAGGGAAGGTGCTTATGGGGGTAGAGTATATGTATTTGGCGGCCAAACAGGTGGTTCGTGTCCAGAATAAATCAGAATCATTTCGGCCATTTGCTCATGAACTCTTGCTTTTGATTGAGGGAACAATGGATAACTTTTTGTCTTCTGATGACACAAAAGTTTGGTGATTTGTACCAATGAACCCACTTTTTCTTGACAAGGCTTTATTTCCTCATAGAATTTCGCGGCTGTGGAGAGGGGAGCCCAGTTTTTATAAGGATTAATTAACGATATGAAGCTACGTGTTGGAGATATGGTTCTGGTTCGGACGGGAAAGGATGCTGGTAAGTCCGGCAAAATCCTGAAGATTTTGGAAAAGCAAGATAAGGTTGTGGTAGAAGGATTGAATATGAAAACGAAACACGTAAAGGGACGAGAAGGAAATCCTGGCGAAAAAGTTGAATTTTCTGCCCCCATTCATATTTCTAATGTGGGATATCTTGATCCTGAGGCTAAGGTGGCTTCTCGTATTGGATATGCTCAGAATGCTTCGGGACAGAAAGTTCGAAAGCTGAAGAAGTCAGGTAAGACTATTCAGGAAAATAAACGGGGGAAAAATCAAACCGTAACGACCTCATAAGATGATTAAGTCTTCTCTTCGGACACAGTTTAAAGATGAAATCGCTTCTAAATTAATGAAGGATTTAGGGCTGAAGAATCGTATGCAGGTTCCTCGAATCGAAAAGATTTGTGTGAATGTGGGTATGGGTTCTTATATGCAGCGAAAGGGAGGAAAAGATTATTCTTATATAGAGAAGACTCTTTCTCTGATCACGGGACAGAAGCCAGTGGTGAGAAAGGCCCGTCTTTCGGTTTCGAATTTTAAACTTCGTGAAGGAATGCCGGTCGGAATGCAGGTGACCCTGAGAAAAGATGCGGCTTATAACTTTTTGTCTAAGATGGTGCATGTGGCGATTCCTCGTGTGAGAGATTTTCGGGGGGTGTCACCTAAGATTTTTGATAAGCACGGGAATTGTTCGATTGGTTTTACCGAACATTCCGTTTTCCCAGAAGGGGAGATTCAGGACGACCTGAGTCCTCCTTATGGAGTGCAGGTAACAATTGTTACCTCTTCTGATAATGCCGATCACTCTCGTGCTTTGCTCGAGGCGTTTGGTTTTCCCTTTAAAAAGTAATTTTTCTAAATATGGCTCGAAAAGCAATTACGATTAAATCTCGAAAATTTATGACTCGACATCTTCTGGCGAAGAAAGAAGGACGAAAGATCCGTTTTTCTACCCGAGCTTATAATCGATGTAGTTTGTGTGCTCGTCCTCGGGCTTATATGCGAGACTTTGGAGTGTGTCGATGTTGTTTTCGAGAGCACGCCGAAAAAGGACTTATTCCTGGTGTTCGTAAATCTTCTTGGTAAAACTCTATAAATAATGACTGATCCTATTTCCGATTTTTTGGCCCGAATTCGAAATGCACAGATGGCACGTAAGTTCGATCTGGAGGTACCCTATTCAAAAGAAAAGCATCGTATTGCAGAGGTAATGAAGAAAAATGATTTTTTGCCTTCTGTGAAGAAGGATGATACGGGAAAGTTTTCGGTTTTGCGTTTGGAACTACCAGAAAAAAGGCTTACGTTGAAACGAGTTTCTTCTCCTGGACAGAGAATCTATGTAAAGGCAGAAGAAATCCGAAAAGTGCTCAACGGTTTTGGGATCGCGGTTATTTCTACTTCAAAAGGAATTATGACCGGGTACGAAGCTCGTTCGAAAAATTTGGGGGGAGAGTATTTGTGTGAAATTAGTTAATTTGTATTCCTACTATGTCAAGAATTGGTAATTCTCCGGTTGTGATAAAAGACGGTGTTCAGGTTTCTGTAGAAGGGAACATGGTAACCGTTAAAGGCCCTAAAGGGGAACTGAAGCAGGAATTTGATCCGGCTTATGTTTCTGTGAAGGTAGAAGAAGGAGTGCTTACGGTATCCCCAGTGGACAAGTCTAAGACTTCTCGATCACGTCATGGTTTGTATCGTTCTTTGATCAATAACATGGTTGAGGGCGTAACTGAAGGATTTTCAAAAACACTTGAGATTAATGGGGTGGGATACAGAGCGGCGATGAAAGGAAATGTTTTGGAGATGCAGCTTGGGTATTCACACCCAGTTTTGTTTGATATTCCCCAGGAATTGACCCTTCAGTTTGAAGAAAAAAGTCAGAACGTGTTTACGATTTCAGGAATTGATAAACAGTTGGTGGGGCAGGTTGCGGCGAATATACGAGCGAAACGTAAGCCAGAGCCCTATAAGGGGAAAGGAATTAAGTATATTGATGAGCGAGTAGCTCGAAAAGCTGGTAAATCGGCTAAAAAATAATTAATTAGATATCTATGAATACCGAAGAAAAGGTTTTCCGACGAAAGCGACGTGCGGCCAGAACGCATGCCAAAGTGAGAGGGGGACATCCACGATTGTTGGTGTTTCGATCACTACGTGCTATTTATGCTCATGTCATTGATGATCAGGCTGGGAAAGTGATTTGTGGAACTTCGAGTTTGAAGGAAAAGAAGCAGGACAAGGATACGGCGAAGAAAGTTGGTGCTGAAATTGCAAAATTGGCGACCGAAAAGGGCGTTAAAGAAGTCGCTTTTGATAGAAATGGATACCCCTATCACGGAAGAGTTCAGGCTTTGGCGGAAGGGGCACGTGAGGGAGGACTTAAGTTTTAATTTTATAAAATGACCGAGGATAACATCGCAACAACCGCAAATGATACCAAGGAGGAAAAGAAAGAGCCTCTTACTTTAGAACAGGCTGAGGCCAATAAAAAAGCGAAGGACGACAAGGCCGAAGCTCGAAGAAAAGATCGAAAAATTTCTTCTGTGGGCAAGCGAGGGCCTCGAGAACCAAAAGAGTTTGAAGAATCTATTTTGCAGATTGCCCGAGTGACTCGTGTGGTAAAAGGAGGACGAAGAATGCGTTTTCGAGTTTCGGTTATTATTGGAGACCGAAAAGGCCGTGTTGGTTTTGGAATTGGAAAATCTACAGAAGTTATGGGAGGAATCCAAAAAGCCGTGGCAGTGGCCAAAAAGAAGCTGACTTCAGTTTCTATTTTTGAAGATTCAATCCCGCATGAAGTGGTGGGAACTTTTAAGGCGACCAAAGTGATTTTGTTGCCGGCCCCAGAAGGTACGGGGGTGATTGCGGGAGGCGCGGTTCGTAAGATTTTGGAGTTGGCAGGAGTAAAGAATGTGCTTTCGAAGCTTCACGGATCAAGAAATGCCCTGAATGTAGCGTATGCAACTTTTCAGGCTTTGAGTCAGTTGCAGTCACGAGCGCCGGAAAAAAAGAAAGAAGATGAAGACGAAAAAGCGAAAAAGAAAGCCCCGGCAAAAAAGGGCGAAGAAGGAAAAAAGGCAAAGCCTGCTCCCAAAAAGGAAGCAGGTGTGAAAGCCGATAAAAAGAAAGAGGCTTAGTCCTTTGCTTAGATAATCATTGAAATTATGAAAGTTCATGAATTGGCACCGAAGCAAAAACGTAAAGCTCGAAAACGAGTAGGACAGGGGAATGCTGCGAATGGTGGCACCTATGCTGGTCGAGGGGGGGGAGGTCAGAATTCTCGTTCGGGGGGCGGTGTTCGTTTAGGATTTGAAGGAGGACAGTCCGGAATCCTGGCCCGAATGCCAAAACTACGAGGATTTAAGAATCCTTGTCGAATTGAAGTTCGTGCTCTGAGCCTTAGTTTTTTGGATACAAACTTTAAGGATGGAGATAAAGTTTCTTTTGATTCGCTTCACAAAAAGGGACTTCTGGCTAACGGGGATGTAAGTCTGAAGATTTTGGCTTCGGGATCACTGAAAAAGAAATTGACCGTAGAAGGTATTGCGGTTTCTGCTGGAGCCAAGAAGGCGATTGAAAAGGCTGGTGGAACCGTGAGTGAATAATAAATATATTTAATGTGTGTATTGTAGGGACGCAACATCTTGCGTCCTTTTTTGAATGGGATTTTTTAGTATGTGAAAGCCTCTTCCAGTACGATGACTGGAAGAGACTTTTGGCCCCTGAGGAAAATGGTTCTATTGAGACAGTACATAGGCCATTATCAATGTTGATACTATGATTGAGACGCCAAGATAAAAAGCGGCTTTGGTTACGGCCTCAATGATTGTTTTTTTTCTTATGTGGGCTTCTGCCATTTTTATCAGTAGTTCTTGGGCTTGGGATGAGATATTTATAGCTCCCAGGGGTGGGGTTTTTTCTTTCGCTATCTCCTGTGCAGCTTTGATCATTATCTGGGCTCTTGTGGTATCCAATTCACTCATAGATGATTCTCCATTCTATTGGCAGGGGACAGTGTAGAGGTGGACACTGTCTTCTGACTATGTCTGACCATACGGCACTGAGTGCTGCCAACGGATATTTTTTTAAAGATCGATTTACCACCCGAAAAAGGTGGTTTTGAATTCAGCACCGAAGACACTTTCTCCGCTGTTTTTTGTGGTGGCGTGGGCGGATAAACCGCTTTTGTTTTTGGCTGAGATTTTGTAGGCTTCATCGGTTTCTGATTGGGTCGTTCCCACTTCAAAGTAGCTATTAGGGGCGATAGAAAGGTTTTGTTCTTCTTCGTTGAGACTCATTCCGATGTGTCCTCCGCTGGTGCCAAGAGGGGTTTTTAGGTTGGTGGTGACGAGCTTGTTGTCACGACTGAATTGAACTTTAGTTCGGGCGTATTCAACCCCTACCGCCCCATCAAGTTCGGTGAGACTTCTTTTGAATTTTTCTTTCAGCGGTCCTTCAGCTCCAAATATATCCTGAAATGAATCCGGGTCTACTGAGGCGCTAAATTTTGGTTTTTCGTTTTTTATTCGATATTTGGGAGCACTGGTATCGTTTGGAGTCCAGTTTGTTTGATACTGATGAATGGGGATGGCAAAAGGATTCTTGGCGGGAATTTTTTTGGGTGGAGGGGTGGGCGTTTTTTTAGGGGCACAGATGCTGCAGGTGCTGTATTGAGAGGGGGACACTGGATCGTCTAAATTATCTCCTTGAGCTCTTTGAGGGAGCGCTATGGTGAGCATAACCAAAGAAACAAAGATTCGAGTTGCTTTTTCGGCTTTAGAACTAGTTCTTTGGAGTTCGAAGAAAGGGATGTTTTCACGTACCATCAGTGATTCATTACTTTTTATTTGGTTTTGTGTCAACTTATTTTCCATTGTTTTGATTTATTGGTCAAATTCCTGTATAATACTCGAATGTTTGAATTTTTTATCGGAACGGCTTTGGCTTCAGAGATCCAACAGAATGTTGATTCGGTTTTAGGAAGATCATCAGAACCTTCGTTTGAGGTTGTAGAGGAGGTTGATCGAGTTCAGTCTCAGATTGCTCAGGTTACGTACGGTCCTCAGGAAGTTATGGTTGTTCCAGAGTTTAACTTGGTGTCGGATATTCCCGTTCAGGCGGCTTTGGGGCATGAGACGTATTCTGTCTACCGAGATAAAGCCTCTACCTATTTAAGCGAAGAAGACAGCAATGAGTGTGCGCTGTTTGTGAATCGTTTGTTTCAGGCTCGATTTGGGAAGATGATGTATGGGAATGCGTGGGATTTGCAGCTTCACCCGGACAACCAGCGTTTTATTGAGCTTCAGTGGCAGTTGGATAAAGATGACTATATAAAGGAAGGGCTAAAACTCCATCACTATGGAGATAGAGTAGATCATTATCAACGACTTTATGAGGTGTTGGATTCAGAGCGTTATCCTATTGGAACGCTGGGATTTGTGTATCAATATTCGGCTTTTCGAGATTATGTAGGGCAGCAAAAAAATGTAATGCCGCAAACGCATATTACTTTTTTGGCCGGAAAGAAACGGTTTGCTTTTGAAAACATTTCTGATCAGCCTTTAACTTTGGAAGAAGTTTTGGTCGAAAAATATGGTCTGATTCATGATTTTGAGCGTGATTTTGTCTGGAGTCGGGTTCCCTTGGGCAAAATTTTGAAGCCGGGGGAAAAGTATTTTTACTACGATTATTTGGTGGAAGAACAGTTTAAGCAGGTTTTGAGTGAAAGTCTTTTAGAAGTGTTTTTGCGCAAACACAAGAACAATCGGAAGACCCCACTTCTTCGTCCGGTTTCTTATTCGCGAATTTCTTCGGATTTGATTCATGAGGTCCAGATTCAGAAATCTATTATGAAACGTTTGGGACGTTTAACGACGATCAAGGGAGCTGATTTTGATACGCATTTTACTTCTGAAAAAAGGAAAGATTGGTGGAAGGGAATTTTGAAACGGTATTTTGGGATTGAGAAACCTGAAAGAGCGCTTTTGGTGTCGGTTCCTTTGTAGATACGTAAAATCTGGCTTTTGTACGAATGGAGGCTGAGAAGTTGAAATCATGAATAATCTTCTCCTTGCCTGTCCGCCGAAGCTATGGGGCGATTTTTTATTAATGCGAAGGGGGAATTTATTTTTTTGTGTTTGATAGGAAAGGGTTTTGCCATAAAAAAAAATGGAGAAAACCATTCCGGCACCAAAGGGGGAAAGAGATCAGTTTATCTATCTGTATTTACAAAAGGTGGATGGAGATGTGAAGTGTCTAGAGGGGCGGTTTGACCGATTTGAACTAAAAATGGAAAAGGAGATAGGAGATTTGAAGGGGGAAGTTCGTTCTGGTCATGAATTGTTATTAGGAGAGATCAAGAATATGAGGAGGGAAGTAAAGAGTTTAAAAAATAGACCTTTTTGTTGGCCCAAGGGAATGGCTTTGGTGCTTTTGGGAACGAATGTTTTTTTGATGGTGGTGGTTTTTGAGATTTTGTTTTATTTGCACGGATAGATCTTTATTGATTTAGTTAAATCGATTGTTATTCTTAGGTCTTAAATATTAAAAAATTAAAAATACCGGCAAGAAATATGGATAAGGTTATGCAAGAACAGGGGCTGCCTATTACTCCTGTTGACCATACAACTCCAGATAGATATCTGGATAGGTTTTTTCGTTTAAAAATTAGTGATTTTTGTGCTTTACATGCTCCAGAGGATGAGCCGCCTATTGGTGATTTTCGAGTGTTAACAACCAGAAGTGATAAAAAGCGAAGGCCGTTTCGTAGAGTTCTTTCGGCTCGTTCAGCTCAAAAACAGAGGTGATTATTTGCGCGTTTCATACAATTGGGTAAAGTCTTCAGGCTTTATTTATTGAATTGCTATGAACGCTTTATTTGCCAAACTGCATCACATTTGGGCTACCAAAGGCCTGAGGAATCGTATCTTTTATACTTTGTACCTCCTGATTATTTTTCGGTTGGTGGCGCATGTGACTATTCCGGGAGCGAATGTAGATGCGATCCAAAGCTTGATGAATTCTCAAGAAGAAGGATCGGTTTTGAGTGTTTTTTCACTGTTGACGGGTGGGGCGATGGAGAACTTTTCTGTCGTGTTGATGGGACTGACGCCTTATATTAATGCGTCGATTATTATGCAGTTGTTGTGTGTGATTGTACCGAGCTTGGAGAACCTGAAAAAAGAAGGAGAGATCGGACAGAAAAAGATTAATCAGTACACCCGACTTTTGACCGTGCCTTTGGCCTTTGTGCAGAGTTATGGGATGATGTTGTTGATCAATCGATTTGCCACGAGTGCCGATCCGATTATTGCGGATACGAGCTTTACGGCGATGTTGCCTATGATGATTACGGTTACGGCCGGAACGCTTTTTGTGATGTGGTTGGGAGAACTGATCAGCGAAAAGGGGATTGGAAATGGTATTTCTATTCTGATTTTTGCCGGAATTGTGGCGACGGTTCCACAGCAGATTGCGGGAGCTTTTCAGGCCGCAACGATGCCCGTTATCTTGGCGTTGGTATTAGCCACTGTTGCTTTAACGGTTTTTGTGGTCTACGTTTCAGAAGCCGAAAGAAGGGTGACGGTTACCTATGCTTCTCGTCGGAGTAAGGTGCAGCAGAAATCTTTTTTGCCGCTCAAAATTAATCAGGCGGGAATGATCCCCATTATCTTTGCGGTTTCGATGCTTTCGATGCCTTCTATTATGGCCCAGTTTTTTACGGAATCAGATTCTGAAAATCTCAGATCTTTGTCGGAGTTTATGCTGAAATATGTAAACCCTAGTTCGCCGACTATGTGGTACAACTTGGTGTATGCGCTGTTGATTTTTGGATTTACGTACTTTTATGTTTCGATTGTGTTTGAGCCCAAAAAAGTGGCCGATAATATCCAGAAACGAGGTGGATATGTGCCGGGATATCGTCCTGGGTCCGAAACTGAAAAGTTTTTTGGACATGTTATTAATCGTCTTTGTTTTTGGGGAGGAGCATTCTTGGCTTTTGTCGCGGTGGTGCCCATGCTGTTTGAACGATGGGTGGCTGGAGGAGCGGGCTCTATTTCGCTTTTTATCTCTGGGGCGGGGATGATTATCGTGGTTTCGGTGGTTTTGGATTTGATTCGAAGAATCAATGCTCAGCTGGTGATGCATGATTACGAGAAGCTTTAAATCAGAGGTAAATAGCAATTAGTAATTTTGTAGGGACGCAATATTTTGCGTCCATTCCATTATGAAGATTTTTTTTTCTGGTATTGGGGGGATTGGTATCTCGGCTTTGGCACAGTTTTGTGTGGCTCGGGGGGATGAGGTGTGTGGTAGTGATAGTGGAGGGGGAGAAGGGGTGGCGCTTTTGGAAAAAAAGGGGGTGAAGGTGTATACCTCTCATGATGCGGATCATCTGGATGGGGATACTGATTTGTTGGTTTATACCGAGGCGGTTGGGCCTGATAACCCAGAACGATTAAGAGCCCAGGAGTTGGGAATCCCTCAGCAGTCTTATTTTGAGTATCTGGGGGAGGTTTCTCAGCAGATGAAAACCATCGCTGTTTGTGGTACACACGGAAAAACTACCACGGTGGGACTGATTACTGCTGGATTTTTGAAGTCGGATTTTGAGGCGACGGTTTTTGTGGGATCAAAACTCAAGGAGTTGGATGGCACAAATTTTCGAGGGGGAGATAGTGAATATTTGTTGGTGGAGGCGTGCGAGTATCGGAATAACTTTCGTTTTTTGCGACCTCATATTGTGTTGCTGACGAATGCGGAATTGGATCATGTCGATTATTATCGTGACCAGGCGCACTATACTCAGACCCTTAAGGATTTTTGTCATTCTGCTGAATTCATCATTCATCATCCAGAGGATGATTTGGTGGCTGATGTTTTGGCTGGTTATGAGGGAAAGACCATTGAGGTTGGTGAGGGCCACCAGGTACAAGATCTGAGTCTTTCGGGACAGCATAATCGAGATAATGCGGCTTTGGCTCGGGCTTTGAGTCATTGTTTGGAATTGGAAGAGTCAAGGTATGAATCTGGATTGAGTGAATTTTGGGGGGCCGGGAGACGACAGGAGTTTTTAGGTGTGGTGAGGGGGGTATCGGTTTTTGATGACTATGGACATCATCCCACCGAAATTAAGGCCACACTTCAGGCGTTTCGTGAAAAGTTTCCCGAAGCCAAAATTGGCTTAGTTTTTGAACCACATCAGTATTCTCGAACGCGGGCTTTTTTTGATGATTTTGTGTCGGCCTTAGTTCACGCTGATCACGTAGGTATTTTTCCGATTTATGCGGCGAGAGATACACAAGAAGATAGAGCTTCTGTAGCCACTCAGGACTTAGTAGTAAAAGTTGATGGGGCGTGTTTGATTGAGACGTGTTCAGATGTGGATCATTTTATAAATGATCTTTATGAGGGAGATGTCTTACTTTTTATGGGGGCAGGAAAGATCGGTGAGTTTGCACGAAGATATGTATTGACTCAATAATAAAAAGGCCGGCTGAGCCGACCTTTTTATATTTTGTATTTGTTTTTCTCAGAATTAATGTCTCTTTCGTGCGACTCCGACAACCATTAGTCCGAGTCCGAAGATGGCGAGCACTGCGAATAGCTCTGGTCCCGTGCTGGGAAGCATTGGCTGGGCGGCTCTTTTTGTAGCGGAAGCTTTGGGCTGTTCGGCGGCAGAAAATTCTGCGACTTCAGAAAAATCGTTGATGTTGCTGTTTTCGTATCGATCTCGCATAGAAAGAATGTAGTTGAGGAATCCGTCTTCTTCTTGAGCGGTCATGTCGTTGTTTTGGGGTTCGGTTTCTTCGTCTCGAGTTCGAACAGTTTTTGGAGCATTTATTCTTCGGAAGAGCGTGAGATCTTCTCCTTCGAGGCCTTCTTCGTTTCCGGCCTCAATTTGGTTTCTGGTCCCTCGGTATCGAACGTATCCAGATCGGATGTTTGGCTTTTTTACTCCATCGACTACGTTTACGCTGGGGTCATATTGAACGGGGGCTGCTTCGTGTTCGACTCGGTTGTCGTTTTCCATGGCGATTTCTAGATCTTCTTCTCCAGAAGAAGGCAGTACACATTGCCCTTCCTCGGTAAGAGTGGCGTCTCGATCACATACAATGGCACAGTCGGGAATAGATCCCACAGTTCCATTGGCAATAGTTTCACTAGGACACTGAGAAAAAGTTTCTTTTACCAGGGTTAAAGCGTTGACTTTGGTGAGCTCTAGAGCACAGAGACCGTCTTGAACATAACAAGAGACATCTCCGGCGACGGTCCATTCACCATTGCTTTGTGGGAAGGCGGCCAGAAGCTTAACTCCGTCGTTTACGTTGACCGGCAGAGCGGCTACAGCGGCTGGGCTGTAAGAAAATGTTTCGTTGTTTAGTCCCCATTGATAGGTTTCGATGATGAGCTCTCCATTCCCTTGTCGCACACCGGCATTAAATTTGATTTCGCTGTATTTTGGATTTCGCCCTGATGCGGGAGCCGAAAATTGTCCGTCCCACCAGGTCTTGGCGTCTGAAGCCTGCCAGGTTCTTTGACTAGAAATAGTAGTTCCTCCTGAGATCCAGAGACGAGGAAAAGATCCGACCCGAGAATCGGCGACAGTTACACTTCCTACTCCTTCAACTGTTACGCTGCTTGAGCCGGTTGTGGAATCTGGATTAGAAGGGGCTTCGACGTTTTTTATCAAAACGCCCCGAGGGAAGAAGAGATCTTCATCTACGGAGCCAGAGATGGTGTCGACCGCGAAGGTCGAGGTGGGGAGGGCCAAAACAGAAAGCCCTATGGACGCGATCGAGAGACGTTTCATTTTGTTTGTGAATCAAAAAACTATACAAGAAGGAGTGTAGGAATTTGCGGGGGGTTGTGCAATTTGTTTGATCATTTTTCAGTGGAGTGTTTTGGTGTTTTGTGTTTTAATAAATCTTTGCTTGACATGTATATAAAAATGTGCTAGATTGTTTTTTGATTTATTTCTTTTATTATAAAAAATATGCGTGAATCAGCATCAATTGAGTATGGTTTTGAGAGGGAAGATGAATTTCAGAATCGTCGAAATTTGGCGAAGGATTATCGTCCCGATGGGGCGAATGATTTAGGGGAAGGGGGATTCCATCGGGGGAAAATGGCTTCTTTGGATGATCAAGATAGTCGGCTCAGTGTTTCGGCGGATTATGGATTTATGAGTGCTGAGCAAGCGGTGATCCATTTTTCGGATGATGAATATGTTGGATGGACGCCGAAGGTGGATCAGGGACAGAATTTGAATGGAGTGGAGGATGAAATGATTATTGCTTTGAAGGAACGTGCGAAGGCTCGAGCTGAAAAAAAGGGTTATGAGGCTTCTGTTGAAAGAAAAAGGGTTGAACGCTTAGAACAGTTTAGAACTGAGTATTTGAAGAATTTTGACCCTAAAAGAGATAAGAGGATTGTAAAGTTGATTAAGGATATGAATTACGATGAATTGGAAGTTTTTGAAAGGAGACAGGTTCGTTTGGATCTCGAGCATTTTATTATGACTCATTATGGACATATTGATTCCTGGTTTTCTGAGGAGGAATTAAGGGAGGCATTTTATGTAATGGATTTAGATGATTTGGCGGAGTTGAGGGATGAGATTGTTGAGGCTATGAAGAAAGATCAGATGTTCAGAAGAGATGAGGAGGTGGAAATAAAGATGAATGTGCCATCGGCTCTTGATGATGAGGTTGGTTTTTGGGAAGAGAATCTCCCTGGTTCAAATAATCATCAAGCGATGTTGAAATTGCAAAATTTTCAAAATAATCCGGTGAATTTAGATCAGCCTGTTTCTGACTCGGGGAGAACGGTTAGACGTTTTGAGACGAGTCGTCAACAGGAGCAAGATATGGTAGATTCTCACATGGATAATGGACATGTGAATTGGACGAGATTTATTAAGAAAAGAGGAGAAATAAGTCGAAGAAAGGCACGAGAATTAAAACGAGCCCAAGAACAGGCTTTTTTGGAGGATGATGTTTTGCAGGAGATTTTGAGTTTTTCGAGAAAAGCTGAGGTAATATGTAGGGAGAATGATGAGCAGGCTATAAAACTATTCCAATTGGCGGGAACGCCTTTGGGACAGGCTAAATGGAGTGAGGTGAAAGGGGTTGATGTTGAGGCTTATAAGCGGAGTTTAAATCCAGAGCTTTATGCGCTAATGGATAAAAATGCTGCATAATTTATGATTTTAAAATTAAAAAAAACGCTTCACTAGTTGGAGCGTTTTTTTGTGGTAGAGGTTGAAAAAATGCCATATTTGGATTACATAATGATCGATGATAAAACTAGCTTTTTCTTTGTTTTTTTGGCTCTGTCTTTGGACTTCCGTTCAGGCTGTGGTGGTAGATAAAATTGCCTTGAGTGTGGATTCGACGCATATAAAACCAGGAGAATCATTTCAGCTGGCGGTAGTGAGTGAAGGTTCTGGGGGGCAGGGAGTGAATTTGGGGAGGCTCGATATTCCTGGGACTGAGAAGTTTTTGAGGATTGGCACGTCTTCTTCGACGCAGATGATGTTTGTGAATGGGCAGAGTCAGGTTTCGACCGAGATGATTTTGACCTTGGTGGGGAATGAAGAAGGAAATTTTACTATTGGGCCGGTGGTGGTTGATTTTCAGGAGGCGGGGAAGGGGAGACAAGTGCAGAGTAATGTGGTAGAGGTGAGGGTAGGAGGCAATCTAGGGGGCTTGAGTCAAGAAGTAAGAGGTAAGAAGAAAGAATTAGGTCCGTCTTCGCATTCGACCAAAGGTAATTCGATGGCTTCGCCGGATAAAGGAGAGGGATCAGACGGCGTTTTGTGGTCCAAGATTATTCGAGTTGTGGGCGCTTTGTTGATTTTAGGTGGGGGGCTAGGGTTGTGGGTTTGGAATTGGAGGGAGGAGAAACAGCGACGGAAACAGAGGCAGACACAGGTTCGTAAGACGGAAAAAGAAGGCGGTGTGAAACCGATAAAAATTCCCCGTGTTTCGGATTCTGATTTTTATGAGCAGGTACGGGCTGGAGTAGAGGGGTATTTGGCGCGAGGAGGAAAAGATCAGGTAGCCGCAAAGGAAATATTGGGGATTTGTGATGCGCATCGGTATGGAGGGGTAGAAGGGGATCGGGAACTGGTTCGAAAACGTATGGAACAGTTAGGTGTTTGACTTTTTTTTGTCATGCTTTATTTATTATTTGTTCTTTGAAAGGTTTCTTTTGTCTTGTGAGCATTTTTTGACTTACGGGCACTGAGGCAACGGCAAACAGCACGGGTCATTGAGACTTGTTCCTTTGGGCCAAAAGGAAGTTCGGCGAAGCCGAGAGCTGGGAGCGTTTTGGTCATAAACTGAGAAGAGGAGTTTTATCATGGGTAAGCAAAGTGTAGGACAACAGGTGAGAGCGATCACACAGACCTATGGACGGGCGGGGAAAATTGCTCTTTTGTTGGCATTGGGGCAATTGGATATCAGTGATCAATTGCTTGATGCAAAATCCCGAAATGGGGTGGAGCGCTTGGTAAAGAGACGCGATATGGATCCGGCGCTCTTGAGAGTGATGAAGGATGTTTGGGAGTGGATTCAGGATCCAGATCTTCGAGGGGTGTATAAGGCTTGTTTTGATTACGAGTGTCCCCGGAAAAGAAAGTTTCCGTATATATCTATATATGGATATAACTACCCAACTTTGATTCAACAATTAAACACAAGGGCTCCCTTGAAAATGACTTTTCTGTCGGCACTTTTGCGGACCGGATTGATTCTTGCTCAAAAGCTTGATTTGGCTTCCTATTCTGTATCTGAAAGAATAACTCCTGATGATTGGGGGGCGTACTTAGAAACAGGTTTGCTCCAGGAAAACCGTAATAGTGACAGAACATTGGGGCTTGGTGTTGAATGGGCGGATGAGATTCCGATTGTGCAGTTTCCCACAACTTTTGGCAGAGAGGACTATCAAGATTTAATACGTCCTGGAGTGGTTGGGAATTTGTTGTATGGGGATCGGGGGGCTTGGTATGGTATGAATTGGGATGGGAACTTGGTTCTTTATTGGCCGATTCAGCTTTGGAAAAATGATGAAGCAATTCTGAACTCTCAGGATCTTTTGTCTGATTTGAGTTTTGTTCAGGTTTTGGACCGGCTTTGGTCGCATCCCTCTGTTTTGTCCAAATACTGGTGTGAGACACTGCAGGATCGGTCTCTTCAGGGAGTGGCTGGAGGAGTCTTTTATTGGACGTATGTTTTCGAAACGGACATTCCTTTGGTCGAGGATGGTGGTTGGAGAGACCGACTTCAAGCTCGGTTTGGAGATCAATTCTCTGAAGGTTTTCCGACGCTGCCTCAATGGCTTGTTTCGAGTTCCTTGTGGGGGGAAATTCTTTGGGGGGAGAAGGCCTTTAGTGCTCGATATGAGAAACAGGTTGACCGCCGTTATGAACCCGCTTTGCTTACGAAAATTCGAGCTGCTGAGGAACAACTGGGGATAAGTGACTTGCTGTAAACTGCCGTAGAACGATTTGGTCCCTCCTATATGGGAGGGGCCATTTTATTTTTTTTGTATTTTGAATAAAATTTCCGACGCTCTAATCGTGAAAAAAATGAATGAGGAAATAAAAAAAATACAGGTCCAGGTAGATGAAAAAAAAGGCGTTTTGGGATCAGTGCAGAAGGAGATGGGAAAAGTAATTGTGGGGCAAGAAAATTTGGTGAATCGTTTGTTGGTGGCGCTGCTTTGTCATGGCCATATTTTGTTAGAGGGGGTTCCAGGTTTGGCCAAGACGACGGCTATTTCGACCCTGGCGAAGGTTTTGCATGTCCATTTTCAAAGAATTCAGTTTACGCCGGACTTGCTGCCTTCGGATTTGATTGGAAGTCGGATTTATAATCCGAAGGATCATTCTTTTTCGATCAAAAAGGGGCCGGTGTTTTCGAATTTTATTCTGGCCGATGAGATCAATCGAAGTCCGGCCAAGGTCCAGAGTGCTTTGCTTGAAGCGATGCAGGAAGGGCAGGTGACGATTGGAGAAGAAACGTTTGATCTGCCGGATCCTTTTTTTGTGATGGCGACGCAGAATCCACTCGAGCAAGAGGGGACGTATCCGCTGCCAGAAGCGCAGGTGGATCGATTTTTGCTGAAGGCGGTTATAGAGTATCCATCCGAAGGTGAAGAAATTGAGATTATGAATCGCGCAGAACAGCCCGAAAAAATTGAGTTGGAATCGGTGCTGGATGGAAAGGGGGTCAAGGGGCTTCAGTTGTTGGCAGAATCGATTTATATAGATGATAGTCTCAAGGCCTACATTCGAGACCTGGTTTTTGCGTCTCGGTATCCGAAGGAAAAAGGTTTGGAAGAAATTGAAGGACTGGTTTCCTATGGAGGAAGTCCTCGAGCGTCGATCAGTCTGATGAAGGCGGCCAAGGCGGTGGCTTTTTTGGAAGGGCGTGGGTATGTGGTACCAGAGGACATCAAATCCATCGCGATGGATGTGCTGCGTCATCGTATTATTCCCACGTATGAGGCGGAGGCCGAAGGGGTTACAAGTGAAGCGTTGATCGACAAATTGTTGTTGGGGGTTCGGGTTCCGTGATCAATTAACAATAAACAATTAACAATACGGTAGAGGGAGACGTGTGTGTTTGCTCCCCAAAAAAGTAATGACCAAACAAACCCCTGAAATTACCGATATTTTGAAACAGGTTCGGCACCTGGATTTGGTGACGAACCGTAAAGTGACAGAAATTTTTGCGGGGAATTATCGATCAGCTTTTCGGGGGCAGGGGATGGAGGTCGCGGATGTGAGAGAGTATGAGGTGGGGGATGATGCGCGTCATATTGATTGGCAGGTGACGGCGAGACAGGGAAAACCTTATATCAAACAGTACCAGGAAACTCGAGAGCTGACGACGATGATTGTTTTGGATTTGTCTTCGGGGATGGATTTTTCTTCGGTAGGGCGACCCAAGGCTCAGGTTGCGCTCGAAACGGCGGCTATTTTGCTTTTTTCGGCGCTGAAGATGAATGATAAGTTTGGGGCGATTTTGTTTTCGGATGAGGTGGAATGTTATATTCCTCCCAAAAAGGGACGCCCCCATTTGTTGCGTATTCTCAGAGAAATAATAGCTCGTATGGGATCAAAGAGAGGCCGGGGAAGTAACGGGCAAAAAGCGCTTTCTTTTTTGAATCAGATGGTTCGGGGGCATTCGATTTGTTTTTTTGTTGGGGATGCTCTGGAGGCAGAAGGAGAAACAGCGCTGCGGGTGGCTTCGGTAAAGCATGATTTGGTGTACTGTCATGTGTATGATCCTTTTGAACGAACGGTAACCGAACGGGGGGTTTATGAGATGGTGGATCCTATTAGTGGTGATTGGCTTGAAATTGATCTGATGCATCAGGCAACGATTGATCGCTATGAAGCCCTTCGGACTGAAAAATATGAAGCGTTGCGAACCCTGATTCGATCATCAAGAGCCGATTGGATGGAGTGTTCTACGAAAGATAATGTGTATCAGCAGTGGTTGAAATTTTTTTATCGAAGACAGAGGAGACGATAAGCAATTAACAGTAATCAATTAACAATTAACAATTTTGGTATGAATGATATCCATCCAATAAAACCAGTTATTGACCTTTCGTTGTTTACCGAAGGGCAGATTTTGTTTTTGTGGGGGATGGGGGCTTTGATTTTTGGGGGATTATTGGTGTGGGGAGGCTTGTGGGGATGGAAGTGGTACCAAAATCGTCCAGGACTCCCGACTGAGGAAGAGGTGCGGGATTATCGTCGGGAGGCTTTGGGACATTTACAGAAGCTGAAAAAAGTTATTGATTCGGGTGACTTTGATCGATTTTATTTGGAGGTGACTCAGGTAGTGAAGGGGTATTTGTCTTTTCGGTATTCAGAACTGATTCCCCATCTTACGACTCAAGAAGTAATGGATCGTTCCTATTCAGAGCGTATGAAGGAGTTGTTAAAATCCTTTTTGATGGCTGTGGATGAAGGGAAGTTTGCCAAAGGACGAAGACAGGTTCATTTTGCTGAAGAAGTGTGGGATGGGGCTCGAAAGATTATCAATTGTACAAAATAATTGTTCGGTGTTTTAGGTTGCTTTGGAGGCTTTAGTTTTTATCATGCCCTCTTGTTTTTTGAGGTGGTTTGGAAATTAAAAACAAAAGAGAATGGAAAAATTAGACGCGTGGGGATGGCCGAAGAAAAGGAAGAAGAGAGAAAAGGCTCAACGAGATTTTGTGCTTATGGTTTCGGGAATTGTACATGATCTAAAAATTGCGCTGAGTGCGGCTTTTATGTCTCAGGAAAGGTTTTTAGAAGATTCTGGGCCCCATACCACTTCGAAGGAATATAGAACAGCGGTTCAGAGTGCTATTGATAATTGTATGCTGGGTTATGAACTGGCGTCTTCTTTGATTGATTTTGTTCGGTTTCAGGCAGGCAGAGTAGTGCTTCGTGATGATGCGGTTGATGTGGAAGTGACTCTCTCGTCAATAATTGGATTATTTGAGGGAACGTTGAGGGAAAGGGGTATTGAATCAAGTGTGGTTATTGATCCGGCATTAGATAGTTTTTTAGAGATGGATCAGCTGCGCTTTCAACAGGTGTTGTTGAACTTAGTAAGTAATGGGATGAAGTTTGCTGATTCACAATTGAATGTGGCGGTAGTTGTTTCGGGGAAAAAACAAGATAAGATTCGTCTTACGGTGACGGATGATGGAGCGGGTATGACCTCTCAGGAACAAAAGCTGATATTTGAGCCTTTTAAGCAGGCGAATAAAGAGGTAGAAAAAAGTAATGGAGGTCATGGTTTGGGGTTGGCTGTGGTGCGGCATATTGTTCGACTTATGGGGGGGGAAGTTGGAGTGGAGAGCTTTAAGGGGGATGGGACAACTTTTTGGGTAGAATTGCCTCTGAAGAAAGCTGGTCCAGACGCAAAAAAAAGATCAATGACGGATAAGCCAGTAGAAAATGCAATTGATCCAGAATCGTTACCGAAAGGAGTTCGAGTATTGGTGGTGGAGGACGATCCTACAAGTCGTAGAGTCCAAGAATTGGGGTTGCAGCGTTTTGGGGCGGAGGTGCAATCTGCGACTAATGGGGTCGAAGCTTTGACTTTGTTTGTTCAGGAAAAATTTGATCTGGTGCTTATGGATATGACCCTGAAGGTGCCAGATGGTCATGTTCCGAGGATAGATGGAGTAGATGTGACTCGAGTTATGAGGAAAATAGAAAAGAAGCGGAAGGTAAAGTCTTCTCGCTGTTCTGTGATTGTGGGATTGTCGGCTAATCCCAAGAGTGATATCAATCCTACAACAGGAGCCAGAGAGAAATCGCCTGAATATAGGGCTTGTTTGAAAGCGGGGATGGATGATATGTTAGAAAAGAGTCTTAAAAAATCTCCTTTTGATCAAATTTTGGCTGAATATGGGGAAAGGGAAAAGAAACGCGGGAAGGGAAAAAAGAAGAAGGTGAAACTGAAGAAATCGATGGGAGTGGTAGAAAAAATACACGTGAAAAAGAATCAGTTGAAAAGTCTAAAGGTTGCTGGGCAGGAGTTGGTAGAGAAGAAAAAGGGCTTGTTGGAAGATGAGCCGGATGAGAAGAGAGAAGTTCCTTTGGAGGCGGCTTAAGATTTTTGTTCGTTTTTGTATAATGTGAAGAGATGGATATGAATTTTCTCCACCCAGAATTTTTTGCGATATTGTTGGTTTTACCGCTGTATTTTGGGTGGTGGTATTGGCAAAAAAAGAAACGGGCCCAAGGGCTTTTGGTTTCGGTTTTTCAGGATTTTAAACAGGCTCAGTGTGGAGTGGCTCACAAAATTTGGAAAGGAGTGGATCGTTTTTTGATCGTGCTTATTGTGGTGTTGTTTGCGATTACTCTGGCTCGGCCTCAAGGTGCTCACGAAAAACAAGAAGTATCCAAAACCGGGATTGATATTATATTTGCGCTGGATGTTTCGGGGTCGATGTTGGCCGAAGACCTGACCCCCAATAGGATTGAAGCGGCTAAAGAACACATCAAAGAATTTTTGGGGTCATTGGAGCATGATCGGGTGGGAATTGTGGTTTTTTCGGGGCAGGCTTTTACTCAGAGTCCGCTTTCTTTTGACTATCATATTCTCACTGAATACCTGGATCAGATTTCTACCGAAAGTATTAATCAAAGAGTTCGAGGACTCAATGGGACCGCGGTGGGAGATGCTATTTTGGCGGCCATAAAGCGGTTTGAAAAATCAGCAGATCGGTCGAAGGTGTTGGTTTTGTTGACTGATGGAGATGCGAATGCGGGGGTGAATCCGGAAGTGGCCTCGCGGATGGCACGTCAGGAAAATATAAAAATTTATGCGATCGGGATTGGGAAAAAGGGAGGGGCCCCGATGGTGTTTAAAGATTTTATGGGCCAAAAACAGGTAGCTCGAGATCGATTTGGAAGAGTCGTAATGGCGACGTTTAATGAAAAGGCTCTGGAGCGAATAGCGCAGGTGGGGGAGGGGCGATATTATCGAGTGGAAGATAATGAGGGGTTGAAACAGGTTTTGGATGCCATTGGTACGCTGGAGAAAAAAGAAATTGAAGTAAATACTGTGGTGGAGTATTCGGAGGATTTTATGCCCTGGATGTATGGACTCCTGGGATGTGTTGGGATTTGGTTGGGGGGGAGGGTTTTGAGGCAGCGATATGGTTAGGCAATTAACAATTAACAATAAACAATCATCAATAAATGACTTTTGCGAATTTGGATTGGGTAACGGGATTGATTGGGGGAGGATTGATAGTGCTTGGTGTTTTTGGAGCTTGGCAGGCTTATTTTCGACAACAAAATTTTTTGGATCATCCTTTGTCGGCGCTGAGGAATTATGTTTTTTCTTCTCGTTTGGCTGTGATGAGACATCTTTTGGTGGGAGGGGTGGTGGTTATGGGGGTGTTGGCTTTTTTGAGGCCTCAGTGGGGGACCAACCAGTCGGTCATAGAGGCGGCAGGGGTGGACGTGATTTTTACGCTGGATGTTTCTAAAAGTATGAAGGCCCGTGACATGGCGGGGGGCGCTCGGTTGGAGCGAACCAAGGGAATGATTAAGTATTTCGTTCAGAATAATCCAGTGAATCGCTATGGTTTGGTTATTTTTGCGGGGGAGGCTTTTGTTTCTACGCCTCTTACTTTTGATACGGAGGCTTTTTTGACCTTTTTGGAGGGGGTTGATTCTGACGATGTGGGGAAGGGTGGAACGGATTTGGCTTCGGCGCTGAAGTCTTCTTTGGAGCGTTTTGTTTCTGAAAAATCCGAAAAAAGAGGGCGGGCAATTGTGCTGATTAGTGATGGGGGAGAGTCTTTGGGAGAAAAAGCGTCCACTTATGCTGAAATGCTGCTAGAAGATGGAGTTAGGCTAGTGACGGTGGGGGTGGGGTTGGATGAGCCGGTACCTATTCCTGAAGGGCGAGATTTTTTTGGAAAAGTGGTCTACAAAAAGCATCAGGGCAAAGTGGTGTATACACAGCTGAATGATGCGCCTTTGCGAGATCTTGCCTCTGCGGCGGAGGGCGATTATTTTCGGGTCGAAAATGAGGATGATTTTTTGAATTTGGTGCAGTATTTGGAGGGGCTAGAAACAACGGTCTTAAATCGATCGGTCGGGGAGGGGAAAGCGGATCGTTACCAGATCTTTTTGTTTTGTTCTTTTTTGTTTTTTGCGGTGCTGCTTTTTTTTCCCAAAGGAAAAAGGCTTTTGAGCTTGGGGATGGTTTCTTTATTTCTTTCGGGATGTTGGGCGACGGATCTTTATTCACGCGGTAAATTGAGTTCGTTGAATAAGAAAGTTGATCAAAATTATTATTCAGAAGCCACACAAGGGTACTCGGAAATTGAATCACTTTCAGAATCTGTAGCGAGTGTGGCGCGAAATAATCGGGGGATTGTGGAATATGAACAGCGTGATTTTGAAACAGCGGTGAGCACCCTGGAATCGTTGACTGAAAAACACTGTGTGAACGAGGGCTCTGATCACTGTGACCAGATGTACTACAACCTGGGAAATGCGCTCTATCGGGGCGGGGAAACTCGCGAATCAAAATCGGATTCGATTCCTTATTGGACCCGATCGGTTGAAGCCTATCAACAAGCTTTGGTGTTGAATCCCGAGGATGAGCTATCGGCTGAGAACCTGCATTTTGTACAGCAAAAATTGCAGCAGGCTCAGCAAGAGTGTTCTCCATCTCAAGGCCAGTCGGGAGATTCGAATGAAGAGAAGCAAGATTCTGAATCCAAAGGGAAAGACGAAGAGGGCTCTTCTGCGGATTCTCAATCTGGGGAAAATTCGGACTCAGGAGAAGGGGAATCTGGGGATAAAGAAGATGAGCGCTATGGTTTGGATGAAAACATAAAGCAGCAGGTGCAGCGGTATATGGAGGATATGGAAAAAAGAGAACGTCAGGCACAGCGACATTTTCAGCGAAATCCAGAGGCCGAAAATGCGGATGATTTTTCAGATCCGTTTCAGCGATTTTTTGGGCGACCTGGGGTTGATCCCCGGTTTGGGAAGGGGAATGGGGGGGAAAAGGATTGGTAGATTTACAATTAACAATAAACAATGAACAATTAACAATAAGGTTTTTTGTTTTTGATTATAATTTGACTTATTTGTAAAAATGTTATATAAAATGGTATATTTTAGATTTATTATCATGGCTTTGCTTGATACTTTAGATCGACTAGGACGGAGTTTAGTGCTTCGTCGTCCTTCCAAACCTCGTTCTCAACCTCCTGAAAGTGAATCTGGTTTTGTTCGGATGTGGAT
>CAYFJZ010000009.1:0-12798 GCA_964343715.1 uncultured Candidatus Peribacteria bacterium
CACCAAGATTACACTTCTAAAAATGTAAACCCTTTTGCTGCAAGGCTAACAACCCACCTATGGATACTTCTTGTAAATATCCTTTCTCTGAAGCACTCGGTCGAAGATGATTCCCCCTTTTGATTTGCGAAATCCAATTCTATAATCCCCCAACTTGTGCCGATAAAACCCAGAAAAACCAGTGATTACTTTTATGGATGAAAGTGACCTTAAATCACTCCCTTGTTCTACTTTTTCTATAAACTTAAATATCCTTCTGAGGATTATATCATCCTGGATTTTCTTAAGGTCTTTTTTGAACTGATTATGATAAAAGACTTTCATAGTCTTTTTTTAGAGAATCAATGGAATGAATTTCAGAGGGAGTGGCTTGATTCTTTTTCATGTGAAGCCCTAAAAGCACGTCTTCTAAAAGCTCTGCATTCGACTCATCGAGAAGAATTTCGAGACCTTTTTTGACCTCGGTTATGTTGCATGTGTTTGGTACTTCAATAGTAAGAGTGCTCATAATTCGACTGTTTACAGCTTAAAATTAGTCTGAAACTTCTTTTTTGTAAACTATTTCAGTTTTCCGACCATCACGTAGCTTTTTCTTTCTTCTGGAATTACCTCGACCTCTTGTCCTACATACGACCTTCCGGATACGAATTTGGTTTCAAAAAACTCGCGACTTCGTCCGGCGTTGAGATAGTGTCCGTCTTTGGTTGGCTGAGCGCTTTCTACCAGCACCTGAATCGGCTTTCTTACATACTGATCTCTGATGCTCCAGCCGGTGCGCATAATGATTTCGTCAAACCGGTGAAAGCGTTCTTTTTTTACCTCCAGAGGTACAAAATCTTTCTCCATTTTGGCTGCAGGGGTGTTGTCGCGAGGGGAATAAATAGCGGTGAAAGAAAACGAAAATCGAACTCTCTCGGCAAAATCACACAGCTTTTCAAAATCGGCTTCGGTTTCTCCGGGGAAACCCACAATTATATCAGTCGCAATAGCGCAATCTGGCATTTTTGATCTAATTTTTTGTACGAGCTTTTCAAAATCCTTGGCGGTGTAATTTCGATTCATGGCCTTGAGAATCTTATCTGATCCGTGCTGGGCTGGTAGGTGAATGTAATCGCATGAGGTCTTGGCTTCGGCGAGGGCGTCGATGACTTCGTCGGTAAAGTCTTGAGGATGCGGAGAAGTAAAACGCAGTCTTGAAAGCCCCTGCCCTGAGAGTTGATCAATTTTCTTGATCAGCTTTTCAAAGCACTTCTTTCCCTCATGAGTATAAGAATTCACATTCTGTCCCAGGAGGGTGATTTCTTTGGCACCATTTTGGACGTGTTTTTCACACTCTGTGTAGATCTCGTTGAGGTCTCGTGAAGATTCTCTCCCCCGGGAATAAGGGACGATGCAGTAGGTGCAAAACTTGTCACATCCCTGCATGATCGGCACAAATACTTGTGCGGTGGTGGTCACCTTGGGATTGATCTGAAAATAGTGTTTTGAGCCATCTTCTCCTGTTGAAACATGACATCCGAGTGTCTGAACCGTGGGATGGTCGGGAAAGTGGGTCTCGAGTAATTTTGGCAGCTTTCTGGTGTCTTCTATGCGGAAAACTATATCGATGGGATCGTAGGAAAGCAGTTTGTCTTTGGAATTGCTTTTGTCTCCGGTCTGTCGCACCATACAGCCGGTGACGGCTATAATGGCCTGAGGATTCTTTTTCTTTTCGTTCACAATGAACCCATAGGCCTTATCTTCTGATTTTTGACGCACCGAACAGGTATTCACGATCCAGAGATCGGGAGACTGGCCTTCTTTGGCTTCTTCAAATCCACACTGTTCGCACAAACTGGCGACTCTTTCTGAATCGGAGTAGTTCATTTGGCAGCCGAAGGTTTTTATCGAATACGAAGGCTTCATCAATTAACAATAAACAATTATCAATAAACCGTGAGGAAATTATTATTTTTTTAAGATTTTTTCGAATTCTTTTTTTGGAATACTAGTTTGTCGGCAGATATCTAAAAAAGTCCCCAGACGGATAACCTTTTGGTTGGCTTTTACTATGGTGATGATTCCTTCGTTATTTTTTAACTTTATATGGGATCCTTTTTGTCCCACAATTTCGAACCCAAAAAGGCCGAGCACCTTCAGTATTTCCTTTGAAGAATATCTTTTAGGCATTGACGAGAAGTTTACCAATTTGTGGTTTGGAAATACTCAGGGGATGACATTTTTCTTCTTCTAGATATAACTCAACCGCTTCTCTAAGGCTTTCTATAGCTTCTTCTTTTGTATCTCCCTGTGTTGTGACGGGGTATTCCAAACACCGAATTACATACCCGTCTTCTTCTTTCCAGAGAAAATATGAGATATTCATCTTCAAAAGATTTACTTCTTCCCCCCTTTCACCCTGAAGTTAACGCTATAAACTCTTTTTTTCAAGAAATTCGCTTTTCATTCTTCATGATTCATGCTTCATAATTCAATTTTAACGCTATTATGCCGCCATGAACCAAACGCTCCGCGCTTACTTCCTGATGACGGGCTTTGCCTTTATGGCGATGATTTCTTATTTGTGTGTAGATTGGGTGTTGCGCTTGGATCCTAATCTCTATCCGGGAAATGCGTTTTTTTGGGGGTGTAGTGGTGGAGTAATACTCTCTCTTCCCTACTTTTTGAGTCATCAAAAAACTCGTCGTGAATTAGTGAACACCTTCTCTCGACATGGCGGCCTGATCACCCTTATTACTTTGTTAACCACCATTGGAGGTTGTTTTTGGTTTTGGGCGCTGGACCTCTCTAACTCAGGAATCATTTCGATTCTTTCAAAATCTGAAACTTTGTGGGTGTTTTTGCTGGGCTTCATGTTTCTGAAAGAAAAAATCACCTGGCCGGAAACTTTGGGGATTGGGGTAGCGCTGGTGGGGTTGTATCTTACGAGTACTCTTGAAGGAGAGGTTTCGCTCACCGCTGTCATGCTGATTCTGGCCGGAAAGTTTTTGTACGCTTTGCAGAGTCTTCTTACCAAAAAATATGGTTCTGATCTTCAGGCGATGAGTTTTGCTTTTCTTCGAGGTGGCCTTATGGCGGTCTTTTTGGGCATTATTTTTGGTCTGCTGGACAAGATTGAATGGGTGGGCTGGTCAACTTTCCTCCTTCTGGCTTTGGGCCAATTCTGTGGTATTTTTTTGGGACGTGTTTTTTACTTTGAGGCCCATAAACATGCCGACATTTCTCGTCTGAATACGTTTTTGTTTTTGGAACCGGTTTTTGTGCTGGTGGGAGCCTATCTGGTATTTGGCGATACGGTTGGAGGACAAAAACTTTTGGGCGCGATTCTTACTCTGGGAGGATTGTTGTTTTTTGTTCGGGCTCAAACGAAGAACAAAACTGGTATATAATGTGAGCGAACAAAGTCGAGGCCCCTCGCGTGATTTAAAATATATGTTTCATGTCTGAATATCTCCCTCAAGTTATTATTGCGGCCATTGGTTTAGTCTTGGTGGCTGGTTTTTTTCTGCTTTTTTTCCGAAACAAACCCCGGCTCGACAACCGCCACTACCGATTTTACGTTAAAAAAATTAAAGAAACCCAATCGCTTGATCCCGCCCACGCCATCCTCAACGCCCACAAGTTTTTTTCCGCCGCCCTGGGGACGATCTATCCAGAAAGAAAAAACACGGCCGCCGAAAAGATACACCTGGTCGTCGACCGTCTTCCCAATGAAAAAGCGGTCTGGAGGTACCATCGACTACGGAACTCTTTGGCTCATGATGTACATACCAAGGTGTCGGATAAAGACGCTGAAAATGCGAGAAGGGTTTTTGTGCGGGCTTTGGGAGCGTTGAGGTAGGATTTTTTCTCGAGCACAGTGGAAACTTACTTTTGTGCCAGGGATCTCCATCCAGCTCTAATGGTTGGGCCACCTTAATGTTTGTGGGGAACCCTATCCGGCTCTGAAAGGGCCCAGCAGTAAAATGCCTCATCCTTTGCCCCCTCCCTCCTGTCCGCCGTAGCTCTGTAATTACTAGAAAAAGAAAGCGAAGGGGGATGTTATAAGGGAGGGTGGCGAAGTGTTGAGAGGAAAGTAGCAAATTCATCCAGAGGCGGGAGAGATCCCAACAAATGAGGAATGTTCTCCCTACTGCACCGGAGGAAACTCATAATCGGGCAAAAATAGTTTTTGCTCCGGCTGAGCTTTGAGGGTCTGAAAAAGGACGGTCATTTTTTCTTCAAGAGATAATCTGAGGGCTTTGTTTTTTATTTGAAAGGTCTCGATCAGTTTTTCTTGTTTGGCTTCGGGCAAAAAGTCGAGACCCAGGGATTGCCCCTGAAATCTTTTGCCGGCCGATTCAATATCTTCTCGAATTAATTCTCCGTTTTGGGGGTAATAGACTCCGTCGGAAAATGAGTTGAGCAAAAAAATTGTTCCCCCCTTTGACTCTCCCATCAGCGCTTCTACGTATTTATCGGCCCTGACCTGATGCACGGAAATCTGATGAGCCGAAGCCATCGCATTAATAATCCCGGCCCCCACCCGCAGACTCGTAAATCCTCCCGGCCCCGTTATCCCTCCCACAAAAGTGATCTTGTCACTCAATTCTTGCGGTATTTTTTTCTCCACCCATTCCCACACTTCCTCGCCATCTCGCTGCCGTATTTCCCAGGTATGAGAAGCCACGAGTTTTCCGCTTTCATCAAAAATAGCGCAGAAATGGGGATCGAGGGCGACGTTGAGGATGAATTGCATGCTTTTTTCTTACTAAAGGGTATAGAGAAAAGAAAGCAAAGAGGCAAATGCTCCCTTTTCTTCCCTCTATTTGAAATATCGCAGATCCCTACGATTTTTTCTGAATCTAAATCTCTTTCTGCTGTAGATTTAGCAAAAAATCTCAGGAACAATATTAATTGTTTATTGTTTGTTACTGACTGTTCACTGATTTAGACCCCCTTATTGCTTTCGGCGTTCAAAAAGTACTTGTCGTAAAACTCTTTACAGTCTTTTAGTCGGGCGCGAAGCTTGTCGTCGTCACCTTCCATAAGTTGTTTAGAATCTACTTTGAGCGAAAAGTGCCCTTTGTATTTCACCTGAGCGAGTTTGGTGAGAAAACTTTCTACGGGCAATACTCCGTTTTGGGGCAGCGCATAGGGCAGTCCTCTTCGAACGTTGGAAAGGTAGACATGTCGCATATTAGATCCCAAAAAGCTGATCGCTTTCATAATTTCTTCGTTGCTTTGTGCCAAAGCGGTTAGATCGAGACAAACATCTCCCTGTTCTTTGAGCGCGTAGATGGAAGAATCCGATCGTTCGGGCAAGAGCCCCAAAATATTTTTGCTCGGCGTGTTTCTTCGGCAAAAAGTCAGGTTGTACTTCTGAGCCAGTCGGGGCACGAGGTCGTTGAGCCAGTTTTTGTATTTAAAATTGAGTGCCTTGGGAGGATTGAGCACGATCGTGGTTTCGGTGAACTCTCGCACCGTATAGTGAAAAGCCTCCATAGCCGCTTCGTCTTCGGCTTTGTCGGCCAGAGAAAAGGCTTTGATTTCGATGCCCACTCGATCGACGAGTCTTTTGAGGTACTCGTGATTTTGGGTGTCGTAGTTTTCTGGAGTGATACAGATTTCAATCCCATCAAATCCAGCTTCTTTGGCGAATTCAAAAACTCTTTCGAGTCCGTAGTGCGGTAGCGAAGAAGTAGAAAGGAGTAACATTTTTTTGTTTTTTTATATTTACTTCCAGTTATTATACCCTATTCAGGGCTTTGTTTCAACTATTTTTGGTCAACAACCTCAAACGGCGCCTCACAAGAAGGCGACATGACGCCGTTTCGCCTTCGGCTATTACATTTTGTTCTTGATTGGCTCTATCGAGGAAAAAGCCCAACGCCGGTGAAGACGTTGGGCTTTTTGTGCTGGGCCGTGACGGCTCTAGGACGTACACGGGGCCACGGATTGGGGGGAGTTAAACAATTGCGGGCCCACTAACACCTGAAGCTCGAAGACGCCTGTCACTACTTCGGACCAATGGACCACCGAATCATCAGTTTTCAAATCTTTTTTTAGTTGTCTTAGCCAAGCAGCCCCGCGTACTCCGAAGACCTTCTCCATCCTGGCCGCGCGAACCTGCCGCATGTTATCCCGCCATTGTCGAGTAAAGGCCATGCTGCATGGATTGGGGAGAGTGCTGGTGAGTTCGCGGATTTGATCCAAGCGTGATTTCACTTGATCAAAGGCCTGATTTCTTCCGTGCTCAGGAATTTCCAACAGTAGCTCAATGATCCTCTGCTCAGTGGGATCTAAGATGTTTTTTGATGAAGACATTGGGTGTTCTCCTTTCGGGATATCCCTTCAAATGAAATGGTATAGATCGAAAAACACGATGGATTTCGCGTTTATAGAAGTATAAACCTCCTCCCGAACCCTTCTTTATACTTTTCCCTTTTTTTGTCAACCAATTATTTGACTTTCTACCACTTTTTGCTAACTAAAAACTATTGATTAATTAATCACTCAAAAAATGGCTCAACCAGATCGGTTTTTATCCGTTCCCGAAGGAAGTGCTCCTTCTTCTGTTGCTGTGTTGGAACTCGATCTTGAAAAAATCACCTGCACTACGCCCTTAGAAATTGCCCGTTTTCTAAACCGGCACAAACAAGGCCCTATTTCCGACTATTTAAATTCGGTGATATCCAGTTTCAATGCTCTTATTGGAACGAATATTACGCTTAATGATGTCTTGGCAGTCTATTCTGGGGCTCGGGTTGAGGAACTGGAGCACTTCCCCACTCTGATGCGATTTATTGAAAAGACGGTCAAATTTCAGTACTTCGTTCGATCAGACGTTGTGCGAGGAGTTGACTCGGACGCCTCCTCAAACCAGGTTTTGGTTTTCCCGAGGGTGTTTGAAGGGGCGGTTAGGGATTTGTTGTCTGAGGTCTCAATGCGCGTGCTTGACCTGCTCAAAACGTCTAACGACACTTCTCTCCCTCAGGCCACAAGGTTTTCACAGTCCATAAATTTGAGATGGGAACCCCTGCTGGAAGTAGATGAAATTGTTGATACCTGTAGAGCTCGCCCTGGATATACTGATTCGGTGGTAAGATCTCTCAAAAAGCTTGATCTGCCCCAGAGAGAACGTCTTTTGCACAAGATTTTTCTTACTTTTTTCCCCGATGAATCCGATATCTCGCCTGCTCATTTGGCCCAAATCTTGTCTCTAGGCTCCACTGCTTTTTCGAGCTATTTTCAAAAGCCAACTCTCACTCGGGAAGATGCTGAGGACCTTTCGGGCTTGATTACCTGGCTCCATAATCGATCTCGATTGGAAGACTCTGGTCTCCAGGTAGCGCCACTTACTTCTCTGATGAGCTTTTTTCGAACGTTGGTAGAACCGGAAACCTGTGATGAAAATCAAATATCACTGGTTCGCAATTGTCCGGCCTGGCAAAAAGGCCTGATCTTGAGAACGGCGGCTTATCTTATGTCTGAAAAAAGAAACCGCATTGCCTTTGCCGAACTTATTAGGCTTACCAAGATTCCAAAAGAAGATCTGGATAGACTGCTTTGGGGGGATACCACTGTTTTTATTCACAACGAGGCCATTGTAAGAGTGCTTCACTTTTTTCGGGCTCACTCGATTGACGAGATTGAAACCGCGCTTTCTCAGGCCGAGGCAATACAAGAAGAGGTCGGAACCTGGATGGATCCTACAGCGCTGAACACTGTTGCTTCTGTGCATGACCTCAATAGGGCCCTCCAAGCGGCTCCTGATTACACTTCGGCGCTAGATATTCGGCATGGCGCTGATTTTGCTCATCTCCCACCTGATAAAACCACCTATCACCTACTTTTGAGACTGGCTTCTGCCCAGGCTCCGGACAAAACAACTTCACTCCAAGATATCGAGGCAGACGTAATGGAATATATGGAATTAATGAAGTCGATGGATTTTTCTTGGTTTGATTTAGTTGAGGCCCTAGAACAACTGCCTCAAATCAATACGGACTTTGCTCGATTTGTTTATGATTATTTTTTGGAGGGTGGACAAACCGTCGAGGCCCTTCCCCAAAATGTGGCTCGACGAATGAAGGCTCGCGGGCAGATTTCTTAAAAAAAGGGGGCTTGACCATCTGCTCACCAAACCCCAGAAGGTGCAAATTGACAGTGATAAAATTGATCCTGTTGAAATTCAGCCAAAGTGCTCTTTGGATCAGTTTTTTTGCGGAGGAGCCATTCTTTGGAGCATGTCGCTCATCAGCTGTTGCTCTTGGGCTGGGGTGGGGACAATTAATCTTACCTGTTTTCCTCCTGGAGCCGTGACCAGCACTTCCCCTGGTTCTCCGCTTTCTAACAATTCAACAACTCCACTGTCTACCAACGCTTGCTCCATCGTAGTAGTAGGCTTTTCACTTTTGGCCATGTTGTTCTCCTTCTGAAAAAAGGTTACTGATATTTATGAACACACAGCTTCTGCTGTATTTGGCTTATACCTCTTTTTTCTCAAAAGCTCAATCTCTGTCATTTTTACCCCTTACACCAAAAACCACAACACCCCACCGGCAACCAGCGGTACAAACACATTGTCGTCCAGATAAAACTTCCCGATTTTCAGGGGCATGGTTTCGAGGAGGATAGCCGCGGAAGAAGCAATAAAAGCGGGGATGAGGGGGACAAAAAATTGGGCGGCAAAGGTTCCGCTCAGGATTCCGATACCGACTCCGACTATGTTTTTTCGACGATTCCAGGGGAACCGAATCCGCTGTAATTTGGCCCCAAAAAGATGATTGAGCGAGTCCCCTACCGACAAGATAAGAATGGCTGAGTAGGCAATTTTGATATCGGGCCCACTAAAGATGAGCAGACAGAGAAAAACCCCTAACAAAAAGAAAAACGCGCCTCTTCCGGGGAATTTTTTGTCGCGTGGGCGATCGACGTACTGAAGGATTTCGGATATAAAGGGAATTTTGGCGTATTGGGAGACCAGGGAGATCACTAGTCCGATGACGAGCAAAAAAGCGATCTGCCAGAGCTGCAAAAATCCCGCCCAGTGCATAAAAACACAGGAAAACCCAAAAACAAAATGGAAGCACTGACGGCGAAATTCGAGTTCTTCCCAGAGGACAGTGACCATTTTTCTAATTTCAGGATGAGAAAAGAAAGCGCCGATCAGCCCTCCCAAAAAAATCCCGCCCGCAATATCCGAGGGAAAATGGACGTTTTCGTACACCCGTGAAAACCCGATTAATATGGCAAAAAGGGCCCAGCAGATCCCCAGGGCTTTTGAGATCCGAAAAAAAGGAATCAGCAGCGCAAAAGCTACGGCTGTGTGGGCTGAGGGGAAACTAAAAGAAGCCGCTTTTACCAAAGGATCAACGCCCAAAGCGGCGATTTCGAATGGACGAGGAACGTGAAAAAAAGACTTGAGAATAAAGGCGATAATTCCTGTAATAAAGACCGCAAATGCGGCCGGTACCAGTTTGCTCTTGTGATCGGGTTTTTGGAGGACCCGAATGGCGGTCACCAGAGCAAAAGCGACTAAAATCACCCAGATAAACCGCTCGGTGAGGAAGACTATAAACTCATCCAACAAGGGATGTCGCCACTCACCCTGAAGAATTCCAAAGACAAAACCATCCAGTAGTTTTCCCAGGGCAAAAAGAAAAATCCCACACCCGCTCCACCACAGAGCTTCTCTTTTTACCGGTTCAAAATTGATGTTGAGGAGTTGTTTTTTGAGGTACTTCACAGGGGAATTATATAGAGTGAAGAACAAAGAGTATAGAACAAGGTGGAGGAAGACGTTGTCATTCGGGATGACAGGTGATTAAAATTATTTACAATTCGCACCATGAATGATGCGATTGATCGAATACTGAACCGGGGAACGGCCGATATTGTCGTCCGTGAAGACCTGGAGAAAAAGCTCCAGTCAGGGAAAAAACTACGAATTAAGCTCGGAATTGACCCCACCAAACCAGATTTGCACCTGGGGCACGCGGTTCCACTGCGAAAACTGAAACAGTTTCAGGACGCGGGGCACCAGATCGTGCTTCTTTTTGGCGGTTTCACCGCTACTATTGGGGATCCGACGGGAAAAGACGAGGCTCGACCTCCGTTGACCCTGGACGAAGTAGAAGCCAATGCCAAAGACTATATTGCTCATGCGTCGAAAATCTTGGATATGGATCAGGTGGAAATTGTAAATAATCGCGACTGGCTCGAAGATCTAAGCATCAAAGATCTGATCGCTATGGCAGCGCAGTTTTCGGCCTCGCAGATGTTTGAGCGTGACATGTTTCAGGAACGACTCAAAAAAGGAAAACCCGTCTACGTGCACGAGTTTTTGTACCCGCTTTTGGTGGCGTACGATTCTGTCGCTATCAAGGCCGATGTCGAGATTGGGGGAACGGACCAGTACTTTAACCTGCTGCAGGGACGTCCCATGCAGAAATACTTTGGCCAGCCGGAACAAAACGTGCTGACCGTACCGCTGATCGAAGGGACCGACGGTCATGAAAAAATGTCGAAAAGCATGAATAACTACGTCAGTCTGGATGAAGAGCCAAAGGAGATGTTTGGGAAGATTATGTCGATCCCCGATGAACTAATGGCCAAGTACTTTGAGGTGCTCACCGATGAAGATCTGGATGAAATGAACCAACTGATTGGCCAAAACCCTCGAAATGCAAAGGTTCATTTAGCCAAGGTCTTGATTGCTCAGTTTCATGATGAGGCGGCGGCGGATATGGCTGAACAGGATTTTGTAACCAAATTTGTAAAAAAGGATGTCCCCGATGAAATGCCGGAATTCTTGGTGACCGAGTCGGAAATCGGACTTTTGACCCTGATGACGCAGGTGGCTGGTTTTGCCAGCTCTAATGGTGAGGCCCGGAGGATGGTGCAGGGCGGTGGCGTTTCGATTGATGGGGAAAAAATGACTGCCCCCCAGGCAAACGTGACGATTAAAGACGGGATGGTTTTGAAGGTGGGGAAACGGAAGTTTGGGCGGCTTCGCGTTGGTTAGACCAACACCCGGGCAGTATCATGTCTATAGATTTGAGAGAAAATTTCTGATTTACAAAAATTTCCGCCCCCTTTTCTTCCTCAGGGATATGGGGGCGGTCTTGTTGTTCTCGGTAAGACACTCTCTTACTATAATTTCTCTGAGAGTGTGGAACTCAGTTGTGGGTCATCAATCTCCTGTACAAACTGAGTAACGGATTTTTTTATCACCGCTGTATTATCGGCTCCCTCTTCATCGGGAGTCTCGGTACGAACGGCGTGGACGTCGGCCCCTGCCTCAATGAGTCTGATGGCGATTTTTATGTACCTTTTTTCCAGGGCCACCAATAGAGGGGTTCTCGAAAAAATGCAATCATCTCCATGCAATCTAGCCATGCTTTGAGGCATAAGCCTAACCCTTCGGCCCTGACTCGTGCACAATTCACGGCAAGAACTTCTGTGTTCCAAATTGCATCTCTGATTAATGGCAAGATCAATGATCTTCTTCTTGCCCTCTCTCGCCGCGAGATATACTTCTTCAGGGGTAACGGAAACCTTCAATCCTATCAGCCTTTTGATGGTCCTTTTCCGCTGCTTCACTATGGGCCTCGGCTGCATTTCCCCCGCGGGATTGTAGTACTGATAAGCTTGTGCGTATGCTCCTTTGGCAGATGTCAGATCATACTTTGTCAAAAGCTGGTAAACTTCTAGTCCTTCTTCCCTTCTTAAAAGAGCCAATAGAGGCCAGATTCCAGAGAGACTTGAGATGTCCTTCTTTAAAAGATAATCAACAACCTTCCACTGTTCCCCTTCTATGGCAGAAACCAGAATTTGTCCGTCTTCGTTATCGGTTACCCCCATTCTTCGGCAGTATTTTACTACCTTCATCTTCCCTTCAAAAGCGGCGGTCGAACAATAAATGAGTAGACTTCTTTCCTCTAAACGAACTGCCTCTTGTCTCAAGGCACTAGAGCAAAAATTATCATATTCTTGCCAATATTCTAGCTCCCTATAATAGTTCCTGGCGTGTCTCTCATAATCCGGCACGTCACCTTCTGGCTTCTTTATGATGGCATTCCTAAACATTACTTCAACTCCCAAATCGAGTGTGAATATAAATCCAAACTGTTACCGAAAAGATCTCGTGGGTGCTTCTTTCTAGGCTTAATCCTTTCATCATTAGCTATAGAAACAATCCATCCCCTAAGACCCAACTGTCACTTTTTATAATCCTCAATTTGGGTTTGTCAAACCCGACATCTCGATGATGGTATTCTAATTGAGGAAAAGGCACCAGACGGCAAACTGGTGCGTTTTCCCCCCTTATTTCTTCTTCTTGGGCTTTGGCTTAGGGGACCACACAGTGACGGTGGTGGATCCGGCCTCTATAGTCCGATCTTTCTTCAGCGATTCATGATCGGGTGGCTGACTGCTACCGAGTGTGAAATACCGATCCCCCACTCGAGCCCATTGCAAATTGAGTCCTCGGATTACGGGCCCTTTAGTTGAGACCACCCAGATGTTGTTATTCAGCGGTTGAGCACAAACTGATCCGATGTCCGGTGTAACTTCCAGACTGGCTCCGACGAAGATATAGACGGGGCCAAAACGTTGTTTCAGATAGGGCATGTGCGCCTCCTTCATCCTTGATGGTGAACCAAAACCTAATATGCCGTTTTGTAGAGCGCGTGTTTGAATTTCAAAGAAATCAACACGACTATCTTATTTTGCGTCATTCACATGCTTTTGTCAACCCCTGTTGCATTGCAGCGTCAAGTTTACATTTTCAGAAGCAAGTGAAACGAGCTTCTG